>JAJZBK010000003.1 GCA_021798955.1 Actinomycetes bacterium | reverse complement strand
CGACGATTCCCACGCGTGCGATTGACATGGAGGGGCATGTTACTGGCGGGTCCACCGGCCCGCCGAGTGTGGCCGCGTGCTTGCCACGACGGTGGGGGGCCGCCACGATGGGTCGATGCCGACCCCCGCTGACGACGGTACCCCCAAGGTCGCACCTGCGGCCGCCACACGGGCCACCAAGGCAGACCCTGCGCCTGCCACACGGGCCACCAAGGCAGACCCCGCCCGACGTGGTGCCCGCTCCCGTGGCGGTGCCTCGACCCCTGGTGCCCCCGAGGCTCCGGCGGCTCGTTCCCTGGAGGAGTGGGGGACCGGCCGCCGCTCCGAGGGCTGGCCCCCACCGTGGCGAGGGCCGCTGGGCGGACGTCGCTCCTTCTACGATCGGCGCGCCCAGCGTCGTGTCGAGCACTGGTCGCTGGCGGCCCGGGCACTCTCTCGGCTGCTGGCCCGGCCTGACGGGCTCCTCCGCCTCCTCGGAGAGACCGAGCCACGCGAGGTCGACGGCCGGGTGCTCAACCGCAGCCTGCAGGCGATGCTGGCCGTCTCCTCGAGGGTCGGGTCGCTCGCCGTCGGTGGTCCGGGTGCCGAGGGGACGTTCGAGCCGGCCGCGATGCGCGCCCAGCTCAGACGGATGGCCACCTTTGCCATGCCGGCACGCACGGATGTCCACGCCGCCGGACGGAGCTTCACCGGGCCGAGCGGCGCCCCGCTCGCCCTGCGGACCTACCGACGGTTCGGCACCGGGCTCGGAGGTGGCGGGCATGCGGCCCAGCCCGGCATCGCCTTCTTCCACGGAGGAGGCTGGGTGATGGGGGACCTCGACTCCCACGACGGATCGTGCCGGCTGCTCGCCGCCGTCACTGGCTGCGTGGTGGTGGCCGTGGACTACCGGCTGGCCCCCGAAGCCCCGTTCCCCGCCGCCGTGGAGGACGCCCTCGCCGCCTACGGCTGGATCCACGCGCACGCCGAGGAGCTCGGGATCGCAGCCGGCCAGGTGGCGGTGATGGGCGACAGCGCTGGTGGGACGCTGGCCGCTGTCGTCGCCCAACAGACCCGGAGCGGCGCAGTCGGAGCGGGGGCCCGGCCGGCACCCGCCCCGCCGCCGGTTGCCCAGGTCCTCGTCTACCCGGCCCTCGACACCCGCCTCGAGTCGGCCTCCATGACTGCCTTTGGCGACGGGTTCTTCCTCACGCGGCCTGCGATGGAGTACTTCCGCTCGGCCTATCTGCCCGACCCGGCGACGTGGGCCGATCCCTTGGCCGCGCCGCTGTTCGCCGAGGACGTGTCCGGACTGGCCCCGGCCCTCGTCGTGACGGCCGGGTTTGATCCGCTCCACGACGACGGCGAGGCGTACGCGGCGCGGCTGGCTGCCGCCGGGGTCGAGGTCGAGCACCGGTGCTATCCGGACCAGGTGCACGGCTTCTTCGGTATGGGGATCGCTCCCGACAGCCTTGCCCTGTCCACCGAGGTATGCGACGCCGCCGGTCGGCTGGTGCGTCGGTCGGCGGGCGCCGAAGAGGCCCGTAGAGCCCGGCGCGGTTGACGTCCGCCGCCGCCCCGTCCGCCTGCTCCTACAGTGGCGCCCATGGACACGGAACCTGCGACGGCACCCGGCACGCTGGCCTTGGTCGGTGGCGGAGAGTGGAGCGAGGGGTGCTCGTTCGACGCCGAGCTGCTGGCGGCGGCCAGAACGACCGATGTATGCGTCCTACCCACCGCTGCCGCCTACGAGCGTCCCGAGCGGGCCGTGGCCCGAGCGAGCTCGTGGTTCGCCGGCTTGGGGGCGTCTGTCGAAGCGCTGATGGTGGTGTCCCGTCCTGACGCCCAGGACCCGGGCTTGGCCGACGCGGTTCGCCGCGCCCGCTTCCTCTACCTCTCCGACGGCTCTCCCATGCACGTGCGGAGCGTCCTCAAGGGCTCCGCGGTGTGGGCGGCCTTGGTCGAGGCGTGGCAGGCGGGGGCGGTGGTCGCCGGTTCGGGCGCGGCGGCGATGGTGCTCACCGACCCTATGGTCGACGCCCGCGGCGGCGGGCTGACGGTCGGTCTCGGCCTGGTAGGCAACGTCGCCGTCGTGCCGTACTTCGGTGACGTCCGTGAGGACGTGCACGGCGAGAAGCTCCACCGGGCCGTCCTGCTCGCTCCACTGGGCGTCCCGGTCGCCGGGGTGCCCGAGCGCACGGCGCTCCTGCGTTCGCCCGACGGGACGTGGTCGAGCCGGGGAGTCGGTCAGGTAACGGTCTTCCTCGACCACCGCCGGGCATCCGACGGCCTCGGGGCATTGCCCGCCGTCGACTGAGCCCGACGGCGGCGTGGTGCCGTCGGGACGACCCGGCCCCTGGTCGTCAGTCGGCCTCGGTGACGGTGACCGACTCGATGACGACGCGCTCGCTCGGCTTGCCCGAGCGCGACCCGACGGCGTCGATGGCCGCCACCACGTCGAGGCCCTTGACGACTTTCCCGAAGAGCGAGTACTGCGGCGGGAGGCGGACGCCGTCGGCTCCCGAGATGACGAAGAACTGGCTCCCGTTCGTGTCGGGCCCGGCGTTGGCCATGGCCAGTGAGCCCACCTCGTAGCGGCCGGCCGGCGGCAGTTCGTCCTCGAAGCGGTAGCCGGGGCCACCCGTTCCGGTTCCCTGTGGGTCCCCGCCCTGGAGGACGAACCCCGGGATGATCCGGTGGAACACGATCCCGTCGAAGTAGTGCCAGCGGGCGAGGAAGACGAAGTTGTTGACCGTCTTGGGTGCCGCCACCGGGTCGAGGGCGATGGTCATGGTCCCCTTGGACGTCACCAGCTCGGCCGTGTAGCGCTTCCCTGGGTCGATGATCATGGGCGGGGGCCCGTCGAAGTGCTGGGTCTGCGGGCTCGAGCCGTCGGGCTCGGGAATGGTTGGGCTCATGGGGGTCCTCCTGTGGTGGTGCTCGGCTCGGATGGCGGTGCGGGGGAAGCAGGCGATGGCTGGTGGGTCCAGAAGGCATCCCCTCGGGGGGCCACCTCCGAACGTGGTTGCTCAGGACGTCGAGATGGTCACCGAGATGATCCGGTGGAGCACCTTCGGGGTCCCCTGCTGGCTGGTCGACGGTGCCCCGCCGGCGTTGATGGCCTGTAGGACGCTCATCCCCGAGGTGACGTGGCCGAAGAGCACGTAGTCAGGGGGGAGCGACTCGCCCTCTGGCCCGGTCACCACGAAGAACTGGCTGCCGTTGGTGCTCGGATCGGTGGTGGGCGGGTTGTTCGAGTTGGCCATGGCCACCGACCCGATCGGGTACTGCGGCGTCGCCTTGGCCGGCCCCTGCTCGGTGAACTGGTAGCCGGGGCCACCCGTCCCCGTGCCGGTGGGGTCCCCCGTCTGGTCCATGAAGCTCTGGATCACCCGGTGGAAGATGACGCAGTCGTAGAAGTGCTGTCGGGCCAGGAAGACGAAGTTGTTGACGGCGATGGGTGCCTGTTTCGTGTCGAGGGCGATGGTGAAGCTCCCCACGTCGGTGGTCACGTGGGCCGTGTAGGTCTTCGCGGTGTCGAGGGTAAAGAGCGGGGCTCGTGTCCAGCTCGGCTTGTTCAAGGTGGCATGCAGGTCGGACGGGCAGTGCGCCGAAGTGGTGATGGCGGCCGGGCTCTTGTCGCCCGAGCCCCCGGTACCCCCGAAGGGACCAACCTGGCCGGGCAGGGTGGTCACCGTCTGGGACGTCGTCGACGCGCTCTGCTTGGCGTGCGAGCCTCCGATGACGGCGTAGGAGATGCCTCCGACGGCGGCCAGCAACACCACCACGATCACGGACCGGCGGAGCGTGCGCTTGCGCTTGGCCACCCGTTGCTCGGCCTCGATGCGGGCTTGTCGGGCGGCCTTCTTGCGCTGACGTTTGGCGGCGGTGGACACGGCGACTCAGGGTAGCCGGTCGGGCCGACGGGACCGTGGCGGACGTCCAAGGGGCGTCCAAGGGGCGCTGACACCTGGCTCCGGGGCTGCCTGTGCCCGAGGGGCGGGGACGCGGCCCCGACCAGCAGCGGCTCGGTAGCCGGTAGCCTGGCCGGTCATGCCCCTGGTCGTCCAGAAGTTCGGAGGCACGTCGGTCGCCGACGCCGAGCGCATCCGCGCCGTGGCCGACCACGTCGCACGCACCCGCCGTGACGGCAACGACGTCGTGGTGGTGGTGAGCGCCATGGGCAAGACCACCGACGACCTGGTTCGCCTGGCCGCCGACGTGAGCGCCACCCAGCCGGCCCGCGAGGTCGACATGCTGTTGAGCGCCGGCGAGCGCATCTCGATGGCACTGCTGTGCATGGCACTGGCCGACCTGGGCGTCGCCGCTACGTCGTTCACCGGCAGCCAGGCCGGCATCGTGACCGACGAAGTGCACACGCGAGCGAAGATCCTCGAGGTCAAGGGCGACCGGCTGCGGCTGACCCTGGCTGCGGGCGGCGTACCGGTCGTCGCCGGGTTCCAGGGCGTCTCGACGGCCAACGACGTCACCACCCTGGGCCGAGGGGGGTCCGACACCACCGCCGTCGCCCTGGCTGCTGCTCTCGGCGCGGACGTCTGCGAGATCTACACCGACGTCACGGGCGTCTTCACCAGTGACCCGCGCATCGTCCCCGAAGCCCGCAAGCTCCCCCGTGTCAGCTTCGAAGAGATGCTCGAGATCTCCGCTACCGGCGGCCGGGTGCTGGCACTGCGCTCGGTCGAGTTCGCCCGCAACCACCACGTTCCCCTCCAGGTGCGCTCGAGCTTCACCTGGGAGCCCGGCACCTGGGTGGGAGAGGAGGTCCCAGACATGGAACAAGCGATGGTCACCGCCGTCACCCACGATCTTTCCGAGGCCAAGGTGACGGTCACCGGGGTGCCCGACCGCCCCGGCCTGGCCGCCCGGCTGTTCCGTGCCCTGGCCGACCGCAACGTGAACGTCGACATGATCGTCCAGAACGTCTCGACGGAAGGCACGACCGACATCTCCTTCACGGTGCCGGGGGCCGACCTGGCGGTGAGCGCAGAGGCCGCCGCGGAGCTCGTGCCCGAGCTCGGTGCCACGGGGGTCACCACCGACGACCACGTGGCACGGGTGTCGCTCATCGGGGCGGGGATGAAGACCAACCCCGGCGTGACCGCTCGCACCTTCGAGACCCTCGCCGCCGAGGGCATCAACATCGAGATGATCTCCACGTCGTCGATCCGCATCTCGTGCATGGTGCGCTCCGACCAGGCCGAGGTCGCCGTCCGGGCACTGCACGCCGCCTTCGAGCTGGGCTGACAGCGGTCGGCCCCGGCCCCTCGCCAGGCTCGTAGACTGAGCGCCTATGACACGAGTCGCCGTCGTGGGTGCCACCGGGCAGGTCGGTGCCGTCATGCGAGCGCTGCTCGTCGAGCGCTCTTTTCCCGCCGACGAGGTCCGGTTCCTCGCCTCGGCCCGCTCGGCGGGCAGGGTGCTTACCTTTCGCGGTACTGAGATCGTGGTCGAGGACGCGGCGACGGCCGATCCTTCCGGGATCGACATCGCCCTCTTCTCTGCCGGGGCGACGGCGTCACGCCAACTGGCTCCCCGGTTTGCTGCCGCCGGGGCGGTCGTCGTGGACAACTCGTCGGCCTGGCGCATGGATCCCGAGGTTCCCCTAGTCGTCCCCGAGGTGAACGGCTCCTTGCTGGCGTCGGTGCCGAAGGGGATCGTCGCCAACCCGAACTGCACGACCATGGTGGCCATGCCCGCCCTGAAGCCGCTGCACGACGAGGCGGGGCTCCGGCGCCTGGTGGCTGCCACCTACCAGGCCGTCTCGGGGGCCGGTGGGTCCGGTGTGGCCGAGCTGGCCGGTCAGCTCGACACCTCGGCCGGGCGTGCCGCTGAGCTGACCTTCGACGGCGCGGCGGTGACGTTCTCGCCGCCGTCGGTCTTTGCTGGCACGATCGCCCATAACGTCCTGCCGATTGCCGGCTCTCTGGTCGACGACGGCTCGGGTGAGACCAACGAGGAGCAGAAGTTCCGCGACGAGAGCCGCAAGATCCTCGACATCCCCGACCTGGCCGTCACCTGTACGTGCGTGCGCGTGCCGGTGTTCACCGGCCACTCGGTGGCGGTGGTGGCCGAGTTCGCCCGCCCGCTCGCACCGGAACGGGCCACCGAGCTCCTGTCCACGGCACCCGGTGTCGTCCTCTCCGACCTCCCGACTCCCCTAGCCGCCGCCGGTACCGATCCGTCGCTGGTGGGTCGCATCCGGCGGGCGGAGGGGGGCGAGCACGCCCTTGCCTTCTTCGTGGCTGGGGACAACCTGCGCAAGGGGGCGGCGCTCAACGCCGTCCAGATTGCCGAGGGGCTGCTCTCGCTGGGAGTACCCGCCGCCTGAGCCGCCAGTTGCCGAAGCGATCGACCGTGAGGTCACTCGCAGGGGCTGGGTCGAAGCGAGGCCACTCGTTTGGCCAGGTTGACGGCGTGGTCCCCGAAGCGCTCGTAGAAGCGGGCCACCATGGCGAGCTCGACGGCGACCGGCAACGGCATGGTGCCGGCAACCACCTCGACGGTCAGGCTGACGTGCAGGTCGTCCATCTCGTCGTCGAGGTCGTCGACCAGGGCCACTGCCCCGGGAAGCCGGTCGGCATAGGCGTCGGTGGTGGCGTGCCACATGCGGACGGCAACCTCGCCCATGCGCTCGAGGAGACCACGGCTCCGGGCCGACAGCTCGACTCCGAGGCCCCGGGCGGCCCGTCGGGCCACGTGCTCGGCCAGGTCGCCGTTGCGCTCGAGGTCGGGGAGCATCCGGATGACGGCGACGAGGAACG
Source organism: Actinomycetes bacterium (assembly GCA_021798955.1). Classification (GTDB taxonomy): domain Bacteria; phylum Actinomycetota; class Acidimicrobiia; order Acidimicrobiales; family RAAP-2; genus JAJZJT01. The sequence goes on along the minus strand of JAJZBK010000003.1, from coordinate 169,113 downwards.
GCAGATCGGTCTCCGCAGTCGACTTGTCGGTGAGGAGCGCGAGGGTCCGAGCCTCCACCTCTCGGTAGACGCGCTCGACCGTCTCGTCCTGCTCGGCAAGACGCTTGGCTTGCTCGCGATCTCCCGACAGCAAGGCGTGCGTCGCTCCGGCGACCTCTTCGCCCACGAGGGCGAAGAGGTGCAGCATCTGCCGGTCGATCTGAGCCAGGCCGTCCTCCACCGTCCTACCGTAGCGCCGTGCCTGCTCAGCCGACCGGGCAGCTCAGCCGACCGGGCAGCTCAGCCGACCCGGCAGCTCGGCCGACCGGGCAGCTCAGCCGTCCGGGCAGCTCAGCCGACCGGGCAGCTCAGCTGTCCGGTCCGTGCAGTCCGTGCGGGAGGAGGCCAGTCGTCCCCAAACCTCCCCAAGCAGGGCGTCGCGCCGGGCTGCGGCAGTGACCGGCGATGGTCGGTATCCGGCCTCAGGCGCCCAACCGTCCCTGTTCACCAGACGACCGACTGGTCATTCCGATGGTGGTGGCGTTGGCGATGGCCACGGCAGCCAGTTGCGACCGTACGTCGAGTTTGCGTAGCACGGCCCGGATGTGCGTCCTGACCGTGGCCAGAGACACCACCAGCTCGGTGGCGATCTCCGTGGCCCCCCACCCGCCGGTCAAGTAGTAGAGGACCCGCCGCTCGCTGGCGGTGAGGTGCAGGAGCGCCTCGACATGGTCGGGTCGCTCGGCAGGGTCCGGCGACGTTGGAGACGTGAGCCGGTGGTGAGAGCTCGACGCGACCACCAGGTGGCTGCGGAGGTCGTCGGGACTGAACAGCGGCGTGGCCCCCCGCTCGGTCGCCGCGGCGAGGGCGCCGGCGCTCCCCCCGATGGCGACGACCGACGCCCCGCACTTGACGGCTGCGTCCACGGATCGCTGGCCGCGTTCCCAGGTCCCGCCTGACCACGACGCCCACGTCGGGTCGGCAGGTGCGTCGTCGAGCACGACCACCACGACGTCGGGGCGCAGCGCGCAGAGGCACTCGGTGAGATCGTCGTCGAACCCGAGCGAGGACGTCGGCAGCCCGAGCGCAGTGGCCAGTTCGGCCGAGCGGGTGGCGAGCTGCTGGGCACCGAGGCCGGTACCGGTGGCGACGACGGCCACGGTCGAAAGAGGCCGGCACCCTGTCGGTGCCACGTCGTCGACGGACGCCATGGCAGGCCAGCGCGACCCCCCGAGGTTGTGGAGGAGCAGGTCGCGTCGGCGTGTCGTACCGCCTGCCTGCGGAGCCGCCCACGGTCGGAGCCGGTCGAGCGCAACTGCTGCCGAGCTCGGCCGGCCGGTGGTCGAAGCGGGGCCCTCGCCATCCGCGCCGTCGGGTGCTGTCACCAGCAGGTGGCGGGCTGCACGCTCGGCGCTCAGCGCGCTCCGAACGAGGATCGACGGATCGCCCGGGGCGCTCTGGTTGACCAAGCCGTGGTTGCCGTTGGCCCGGTTGTCGGGCTCCGGGCAGCACTCCCCGGCGTCCCCCTTGCCGTTGCTGACGACGGCGTGCTCGTCGCTGATGGCCCGGGCCAGGTGCCACGAGCCGGGTTCCGGATGGGCCAGGCCGACGGTGACATCGACCGCGGTGGCCCGGCGCCGCCAGCGCGCCTCGGCGGTGAAAGCGGCTCCAGCCAGGCGCCGCGCGAGCACCCATGGCGGCACGGCTCCCGCTCCCGGTCCGAAGGCGACCAACACGCAGGAACGGCTGGCCGGACAGACGCGGTCGCCGCAGCGGACGGCTCGCTGGAGCCGGTCGACGTCGATCCCCTCGCCTGCCGAGGGATGTCGGGACGGTCTGCTCGGAGAGGCTTCGCCCTCCGGACCTGCCCAGATCCGAACGACTGCCACCGACGTGGCGAACCACGGTTCGATGTGGTCGATGTCCTTGCTGTCTGACGTCTTCCCCGCTAACACGTCGTACGCCCCCTGCCCCTCGGGGTCCTCGGTCCGACCCCGTTTCACCTCCGGCCCCGCGCCGGCTGTCTTCCGCCGCCCCCGGCCGGCAACCGACCTGGAGGTGGTGAGCGTGTCCCACGGTCGCCACCGGACATGCGATGACCCGATGGTAACCGAAGGACCCCCCGCTGACCCGATGGTAACCCAACGGGCTCCCGCCGTCAGGGGCGAGCGAGGAGCGCACCGTCTGAGCGGTCGGAGGGGTGGTCCGCGATGTGCCGGAAGTGGAGCGTGCCCCGACGGTCATGGCGGGCTCGAAGGGGCCCCGGGTGGCCCAGGTCGTCACCTCGGACCGCCTAGCATCGACACGAGGAGCCTGTCGCCGCCATCGAGATGCACCGGAACTGGGACACCGCCGACAGGGACACCATGACGCTTCAGGGCACCGTGCCGACCGCCACAGTGGCGCGCTGTGCAGGCCTGGTTCGGGCAACGTGACCGGAGGCTTTGTCCTCGGTCTCGTGGTGGGGGCGGTCGTCGGCCTGGCTTGCGGCCTCGTCCTGCGGGCCAACGTGCGCGCCGGTGCGGCCGCCACCGAGTCGCAGCTCCGGGCCGAGCTGGATGGCGAGCGACGGCGTGCTTCCGGGCAGCAGGAGGCGGTCGAGGCTGTCCGGGGCCAACTGCTCGGTGAGCTCGCACGCCTGTCGTCGGAAGCGCTGGCTCGCAACAGCGAGCACCTGCTCCAGCTCGCCGAGGCCCGCTTGGGGGAGGCGAACCAGCTCGCCGATGGCCAGCTCGCCGCTCGTCAGCAGGCGATCGAGCAGCTCCTCGGCCCGCTCGGCGAGCAGCTCGAACGGTACCGGGACGCGGTCCAGCGCATCGAGGTGGCGCGGGAGGGCGCTTATCGGACCCTCACCGAGCAAGTCGGCCAGTTGGCTGCTTCGCACGAGCACTTGCAGCGCGAGACCCGGAACCTGGTCACCGCCCTGCGCTCGCCGCAGGCTCGGGGCCGGTGGGGTGAGCTCCAGCTCCGCCGGGTGGTCGAGCTGGCCGGCATGGTCGAGCACTGTGACTTCGACGAGCAGGTGTCGACCGATGGCGACTCGGGGCGGCTGCGTCCGGACCTCGTGGTGCACCTCCCCGGCGGACGGCACGTGGCGGTCGACGCCAAGGTTCCCCTCCAGGCGTTCCTCGACGCGGGGAACGCCGACGACGAGGTCACCCGGCGAGCCCTCCTCGCCACTCACGGACGTCAGCTCCGGGCGCACGTCGACCAGCTGGCGAAGAAGGAGTACTGGCGGCGCGTCGAGCCCTCGCCCGAGCTTGTGGTGGCGTTCGTGCCCGGCGACCCCCTGCTCGCGACCGCCCTGGAGCACGACCCTGGCTTGCTCGAGCACGCTGCCGCCCGCGACGTGCTGCTGGCCACGCCGACGACGCTCATCGCCTTGCTGCGCTCGGTCGCCTACGGCTGGCAACAGGACGCCCTCGCCGAGAACGCCCGGGTCGTCCAGTCGCTCGGCACCGAGCTCTACCAGCGCATCGCCGTGCTCGGAGGGCACCTGTCCGCGGTGGGACGGAGCCTCGACGCCGCCGTCGCTGCCTACAACCGGTCGGTCGGATCACTCGAGGGCCGGGTGCTCGTGACGGCCCGGCGGTTTGGCGAGCTCGGGGTGCCGGGAGCGGGAACGCCGGGGGATGCCGCCAAGGGGCTCCCTCGCCCGCTCTCCGTCGATCGGACGGCCCGCTCGTTGCAGGCGCACGAGCTCGTCGAAGAGCCAACCCCCGGGCTGGCCGATGACGGGGTCGGCCTACCTGCCGGTGACGCCGACAGTGGCGACGAGCCCGGTCCAGGCGCCGACAGCGGGCAGGCTGGGCGGGCGGTCTGAGGGCGTAGTGGGGGCCGGCAGGAAGACCGAGTATCTTCGCCTCGCCCGAGGAGGTCGTTCCTCGGTCCGGCTTCGACAGGTGGCTGGTGGGCACGAGCGAGGGAGCACCGCAGTGAGTGGGAGGACGAGGTGAGGGCCGGAGACACCGCGTGGGTGCTCGGGTCGGCGGCCCTGGTGCTGTTCATGACCCCGGGGCTCGCCCTCTTCTATGGCGGTATGGTCCGCGCCAAGAACGTGCTGGCCGTCATGATGAACAACCTCGTCTCCATGGGCGTGGTCACCGTGCTGTGGGCCGTCGTGGCGTGCAGCCTCGTCTTCGGCCACGACGCCGGTGGCGGGGTGATCGGCGACCTCCACCTTGCCGGGCTCGCCAACCTCGGTCGCCGGCTGCCTGGCTTCCACGGCCTGCACGTCTCGCCGCTGGCCGTGGTGGTGTTCCAGCTGATGTTCGCCATCATCACCGCCGCGCTGATCAGCGGTGGAACGGTGGACCGGATCCGGTTCCCCGCCTTCGTCCTGCTCATCTCGGCCTGGCTGCTGCTCGTCTACGCACCCATCGCCCACTGGGTCTTCTCGCCGGGCGGGTGGTTGGCCCACCGCGGGGTGCTCGACTTCGCTGGCGGAACCGTCGTCGAGGTCAACTCCGGCTTCTCGACCCTCGCCGTGGTGCTCGTGCTCGGACGGCGGGAGGGCTGGCCGCGTGAGTCGATGGCGCCCCACTCCGTCCCGCTCAGCCTCCTCGGCGCCGGGATCCTGTGGTTCGGCTGGTTCGGCTTCAACGCGGGTTCGGCGCTGAGCGCCAACGACGTGGCCGTCCACGCCTTCGTGAACACCCAACTGGCCGCCGCCGCCGGGCTCCTCGGCTGGTTGGTGTTCGAGCAGGTGCGTGAGCACTACCCGACGACCCTCGGCGCCGCCTCGGGCGCTGTCGCCGGCATGGTCGCCATCACGCCGTGTGCCGGCTACGTGTCGGCCATGCCGGCGTTGCTGATCGGGCTGGTCGCCGGCCTGTTGTGCGCCCTGGCTGTCCGCCTCAAGTTCCGCCTCGGCTACGACGACTCGCTCGACGTGCTCGGCGTCCACGGTGTCGGCGGGATCATCGGCATGGTGCTTCTCGGCCTCTTTGCTACCCGTGCGGTCAACCCCGCCGGGGCGAACGGTCTCCTCTACGGCGGCGGGGTCCACCTGCTCGGGGTCGAACTGCTCGCCACCGTCGCCACCATCGTCTGGGCGTTCGGTGTGACCTGGCTCCTGGCCAAAGCGATCGACCGCTTCGTCGGGCTCCGGGTGTCGCGTGACGACGAACGTCGCGGCCTCGACCTCTCGCAGCACGCCGAGAGCGCGTACGCCTCGTCGGGGACGGGCCGTATCGGGAGTTGACCCGTTCCGCCCCTGCTGGGGCGGAGAGGACATCGAACGACAGCAAAGAGCAGGTGAGACCGCCGAGGTGGACGACTACCCGACCTTCTTACATCCCCCTCACCGTTCTCTCAGGTCCGTCCAAGGTCGTTACGGCAAGCTTCTCGTGACCGATCCGCGACAGTCACCGCCCGAGGAGCCCGGGCGGGCGGCGACAGCGGCCGACGAGGAGGAGTGACGTGAGGATCCTGGTGCTCGGGGGTGACGGCTATCTCGGCTGGCCGACAGCGCTGTACCTGTCCCGCCGTGGGCACGACGTGGGGGTGGTCGACAGCTTCGCTCGTCGCCAGTACGACTTCGAGATGGGGGTCGACTCGCTCGTCCCCATCGTCCACCTTCAGCAGCGTGTGCGACGGTGGAAGGAACTGTCGGGGCTCACCGTCGAGACGTTCGTCGGCGACCTGACCGACGCCGCCTTCGTGACCGGCACGCTGGCCGCGTTCCGGCCCGATGCGGTGGTCCACTTCGCCGAGCAGCGCTCGGCTCCCTACTCGATGATCGACCGGCAGCACGCCGTCTACACCCAGGTCAACAACGTGGTCGGCACGCTCAACCTGCTCTATGCCATCGCCGAGCAGGACCGCGACATCCACCTGGTCAAGCTGGGCACCATGGGCGAGTACGGCACGCCGAACATCGACATCGAAGAGGGCTACCTCGAGGTCACCCACCGGGGAAGGACCGACGTGCTGCCCTATCCGAAGCAGCCGGGGTCCTTCTACCACCTCTCCAAGGTCCACGACAGCCACAACATCATGTTCGCCTGCCGCATCTGGGGCATCCGGGCGACCGATCTCAACCAGGGGATCGTCTACGGGCACGAGACCGAGGAGACCAAGCTCCATCCGGACCTAGCCACCCGCTTCGACTACGACGGCGTGTTCGGCACGGTGCTGAACCGTTTTTGTGTCCAGGCAGTTACCGGACACCCGCTCACCGTCTACGGGAGCGGTGGACAGACCCGCGGCATGCTCAACATCCTCGACACCTTGGCGTGCATCGAGCTGGCTGTCGAGCACCCTGCCGATCGAGGTGAGTTCCGGGTGTTCAACCAGTTCACCGAGTCTTTTTCCGTCAAGCAACTTGCCGAGGCTGTCGTCGGCGTCCACGGGGCCGGCACTGCCATCGAGCATGTGGAGGACCCCCGGGTGGAGAAAGAGGAGCACTACTACCGGGCCGCCCACACCAAGCTGCTCGACCTGGGCCTCGTCCCCCACCTGCTGACCGACGACGTCGTCCGCTCCCTGCTCGAGGTGTGCGAGCGCTACCGCGACCGGGTGGACCCGGCCGCCATCCGCCCGACGGTCGAGTGGCGCAAGACGGCCAGTCGGCTGGCGACATCGTCCGGGCTCGGCGACCGCGACGACGAAGTGGGAGCGGCCCGGTCGTGACCCGGCAGGACCGCTGGCGCCGCGCCGCCCGGTGAGGCGGCCCGCGAGACCAGGCGCACTATCGTCTCGGCGATGCGTTCCCCCCGTCGCCGGCGACGACGCGCCCGACGCCCAGGCCAGCGCCCCCGTCGTTCCCAGCTGACCAGAGTGGTACTGGCTGCCGCGCTGACTGCCGTCGTGGTCGGGTCGGTCGTCGACATCTCGGCACGCTCGGGTGCCTACCGGTCCCTGACTGCTGCCGCCTACGGGTCGATGGCCTCCGGGGTCGTCGACCAGTCGAACGCCACTGCCGCGGCCCTCGATGCCGCGCTCTCGGTGGCCGCCGGCGTGCCGGTTGCCTCGTCGAGCCCGACTGGCAGCGCGACCAGGCCGACCACGCACAACACGTCGCCAGGGGCGACCGCTCGGGGGACCACCTCGACCACCTCGACCACCTCGACGACGACCGCTCGGGGGACCACCTCGACCACCTCGACCACCTCGACGACGACCGCTCGGGGGACCACCTCGACCACCTCGACGACGACCCGGTCGTCCGGGGCAACCGTGCAGCACGGCGCCTCGGCGAACCGGCGGTCCTCGTCCTCCGCTGCTTCCAGCTCCGCTGTTTCCACCCCTAGCGCCCCGGTGCTCACCGGCCCAGGAGCGGCCCGCCTCGAGCTCGAGGCCCAGCTCGACGCTGTCGTGCGGGCCAGCCGACAGGAGCTCGCTCAGCTCACCGGGCTCGTGCCACCGTCGCCGCAGGGGACGGCGGCTGTCACGCTCGCCCGGGTCCTCGCCCAGCGAGCCGACGCCACGGCCTCCATTCGGAGCGCCATTGACGGGCTGCTCGAGCTGTCCCCCCTGCCGGTCGCCGGCGCGCCCTCGCCAACCCCGGCTCCGCTCCCGACGCCCCAGCTATCGGTGGCGGAGGCGGATGCCGGGCTCGCTGCGGCAGGAGCCAGCTTGGCTGCGGCCGACGCCACCTACGCCTCCCTGGCTGCGTCCGTACGGTCTGGGCGCGCTCCGATCCGGCTCCCGAGCTCGCGATGGGCCACCGGCGAGCTGTCTCCCGCGGCGCTTGGTGGCCTGGCCGGGGTGCTTGCTGCGGCCCGCAGCTACGCACCGGTGCCCTCCGTCGTCGTCACGGCCGTCGGTATCGCTCCCTCGCCCGTCGTGCCACCTGGCTCGGTCGACCAGGCGCCACCCCCAGTCGGCCAGACCGGGATCGGCGGGACGTTCGGCGAGGGGTGCACGGCGCCGGTCTCGGCAGTGCCGGGCGGTACGCCGGCGGTCCTGCCGCCCACGGGAACGGTGCAGGCCACCGTGACGGTGACCAACTGCGGGGCGGTCGTCGAGGGCCCTGCCGTCGTCACGGCCACGCTCACCCCAGCCGGTGCGACGCCTTCAGGTGGCAGCGGCTCCGGTGGCGTGGCGAAGACGACCGCCCACGTGCCGCTGGACGGGTCGGTCACGGTCACGCTCGCTCCGCTCGGTGTCTCCGGCGGGAGCCGCTACACGCTGGTCGTGTCGGTACTGCCAGCCGTTCCCCAGCCCAGCACCGCCGGCACCTCGGAGGAGTTCCTGCTCGAGGTGGCGCCCTGAACGGAGCCCGGTGGCCAGCCCGGCGCCCGGAGCATCTAGGATCGCCTCGGATGGCGGCAGAACGGTAGGACGTCCGAACAGAAAAGGGGTCGAGTCCAGTGCCCGACAGCATCACGATCACCGACAACCGGACGGGGGCATCGCTCGAGATCCCGTTCGAGAACGGCGGCATCTCGGCCGCCCAGTGGTCCAAGCTCCTCCCCGGCGTGTGGTTCTACGACCCCGGGTTCGTCTCGACGGCGGCGTGCGAGAGCGCGATCACCTATCTCGACGGCGAGGCGGGGATCCTCCGCTACCGCGGGTACCCGATCGAGCAACTGGCCGAGCACTCGACCTACCTCGAGGTCGCCTACCTGCTCCTCCACGGTGAGCTGCCCACCGAGGCCGAGTTCGACGTCTGGCGGCACGACATCACCCACCACACGTTCATCCACGAGAACGTACGCAAGCGGTTCCTCGACGGGTTCCACTACGACGCCCACCCGATGGGGATGCTCGTCTCGGCTGTCGCGGCGCTCTCGACCTTCTACCTCGACGCCAAGGACATCTTCGACCCCGAGTCTCGACAGAAGCAGATCATCAGGCTCATCGCCAAGATGCCCACCCTGGCGGCAGCCGCGCACCGCTTCAGCGTCGGGATGCCGTTCGTCTACCCGGACAACTCCCTCGAATTCACCTCGAACTTCCTCTCCATGATGTGGAAGACGGCCGAGCCTCGCTTCGACGCCAACCCGGCACTCGCCCGAGCCCTCGACGTCCTCTTCATCCTCCATGCCGACCACGAGCAGAACTGCTCGACCACGGCGATGCGGACCGTCGGGTCCTCGCACGCGGACCCGTACTCGGCGTGCGCGGCAGCGTGCGCGGCCCTCTACGGACCCCGCCACGGTGGTGCCAACGAGGCCGTCATCCGCATGTTGACGGAGATCGGCTCGATCGAGAACGTCGAGGCGTTCGTCCAGTCGGTCAAGGACGGCAGCGGCGGTCGTCTCCAAGGCTTCGGACACCGCGTCTACAAGAGCTACGACCCCCGCGCCAAGATCATCAAGCGCACCGCCGACGAGGTCTTCGAGATCACCGGCAAGAACCCCCTGCTCGACATCGCCCTGAAGCTCGAGGAGATCGCCCTCTCGGACGAGTACTTCACTTCGCGCAAGCTGTACCCGAACGTCGACTTCTACTCGGGCCTTATCTACCAGGCCATGGGCTTCCCACTCGAGATGTTCCCCGTGCTCTTCGCCATTCCTCGCACGTCCGGCTGGCTTGCCCACTGGCAGGAGATGCTCGACCAAGACTCGAAGATCGCCCGGCCCCGCCAGCTCTACATCGGTGACGACGTGCGCGACTACGTGGCCATGGACGCACGGGGCTGAGCCGAGCCCAAAAGCCGGCCACCGGCCGCGCCGTCGCGCAGGGAGCCAGTCTGACCCGGCCTCGGGGCTGGGTGTGGTCCTGGCCTCAGGACGACAGGCGGGTCAGCCGCATCAGGCCTTCCTGGGCCATCGAGACGACGAGGGTGCCGTCGCGGGCGAAGAGAAAGCCCCGGGCGAGACCCCGCGCGCCGGCGGCGTTCGGGCTGTCCATGTCGTAGAGAAGCCACTCGTCGATGCGGAACGGGCGGTGGAACCACATGCAGTGGTCGAGGCTGGCGCCCATGAAGTCGGGGTCGTCCCACCGCACGTCGTGGGGTGCGAGCATGGTGTCGAACAGTGACATGTCCGAGGCGTACGCCGCCACGCAGGCATGGAGGAGGCGGTCGTCGGGGAGCTCTCCGTCGGCGCGTATCCACAGTCGTTGGAGCGGCTCCCTCCCCCCGCCGTGGATGAAGGGGAGGTCCCCGATGTGGCGTTGCTCGATCGGGTGGGGGCGTCGGAACCAGTCGGAGAGCACGTCGCGGTAGGGGGCGAGCCGCTCGGCCAGGCTGGGGAGCGACTCGGGGGGCGGGGCGTCGGGCATGGCCACTTGGTGCTCGAGGCCTGGCTCGTCGATGTGGAACGACGCCGACAGGTTGAAGATGGCCCGCCCGTGCTGGATGGCGACGACTCGGCGGGTCGTGAACGACCGACCGTCACGGATGCGGTCGACCTCGTAGAGGATGGGGACCGAGGGGTCCCCTGGGCGAAGGAAGTACGAGTGGAGCGAGTGGGGGGCACCGGCGTCGACGGTGCGGCCGGCCGCCATGAGCGCTTGGGCGGCGACCTGGCCACCGAACACCCGCTGGCGGTCCTCGTCGGGGCTCAACCCCCGGAAGATGTTCACTTCGATCGTCTCGAGGTCGAGGAGGTTCACCAGTTGGTCGAGCGCGTCACCCATTGCCCCATCCTGCCAGGCAGGTGGCGTCGTCGACGACGGCGGTGGGCTGCGGGGGCGCGCCCACTGGGGTCGACGGGAGGCGGCGGTGTGACAGGACGATCCCCTGGCGGCTACCGTTAACCCGGTGGAGACCATCGTGGAGCGCGGGCTGGCCCTGTGGGAAAAGTGGGACACGCCGCACGTCCGCAAGGTCATCCGTTACACGATGGTGTCGGCGATCTCGACCGTCGTGTCGTTCGTCGCCCTGCTCCTCATCTTCGGCGTGCTGCACCTCTTCGCCGAGGTCGGCAGCACGATCGCTGCCAACGTGATCGCCACCGTTCCCAACTACTACCTGAACCGCAGCTGGGTGTGGGGCAAGAACGGGCGGTCGCACCTGACCAAGGAGATCATCCCCTTCTGGGTGATGTCGGCGATCGGCGTGGTGGTCTCGATCGGCGGTGCTGCCCTTGCCCGCGACTTCGGTATCGACCACCACCTCAGCCACGAAGTCGAGACGGTCGTCGTCCTGGCGGCCAACGTCGCCTCTTTCGGCATCTTCTGGGTGCTCAAGTTCCTCGTCTTCAACCGGCTCTTCCGCGTGGAACCGGTCGAGACGCTCGACGAGCTCGTCGAGGTGTCCTGACCGGGGCGACTGACCGCGCCAGGCCGTTTCGGTCGACCGCACTGGACCTCAGGCCAGGCGGATGTCCGCTGTGCAGCCGGTCACAGCCCTGCCTGCCCCCGCCGCCGTGCTGGTCACCTGACGTTCATCCACGGTTCGGCTCGGTGTGACGGAGTCGTAGCGGCGGGTTCACCCGGGTTCCCTACCGTGCCCGGTGATGACAGCACAGAGACCCGCAATCCTGACGACCCACACTGTCGCCCCTCGGCGGGGCCGACGGCTCCGTCGCCTGGTCGGCGTCCTCGCCACCGTCGCGACCGGAGGCGCGCTGGCTGCCTGCGGCAGCTCGGCCTCGGCGTCCTCGGCGAGCCCGACCACGTCTGCCACGCCGGTGCCGCTCGTGGTCTACGGCGCCGAAGGCTACGACCAGGCCGAGGTGACCGCCTTCCAGAAGGCGACCGGCATCCCCACCAAGCTCGTCGACCACTCGACGGGCACGCTCCTCGCCAAGATCTCGGCTGAGCGCGACAACCCCCAGTGGGGTGTCTTCTGGTCGGACGGTGCCGAGGCGTACGCCGCGCTCGACCAGCAGCACATGCTGGTCCGGGGTTTCGAGCCGACCACGGGCACGTTGAACGCGCTGGGCAAGGAAGTGGTCCCCGCCGACCAGAGCTATGTGCCGACCGGCCTCACCATCGCCGCGGCCGTCATCTACGACTCGAACGTGGTGAAGCATCCGCCGACCACCTGGGCCCAGCTCCTCCAGCCCCAGTGGAAGGGTGCGGTGGGCATGAACAACCCGGCCATCTCCGGTCCCACCTACCCCTTCGTCGCCGGTGTCATGCGGCAGCTCGGCGGCGTGAGCCAGGGTGAGCGGTTCTTCAGCGAGCTGAAGGCCAACGGTCTCCACGTCTACTCGACCAACAAGGTGACGCTGACCGCCCTCCTGAACGGCACCATCAAGCTGGCACTGGTGCAGAACTCGGCCGGGATCGGGTTCCAGTTCAAGGCGCCCGAGCTGCGGGTTGCCTATCCCGCCAAGGTGAGCCTGCTCCCGGGCGTCATCGGCATCGACGCCAAGGTGTCCAAGCAGGAGATCGCCGAGGCCGAGCGGTTCGCCAACTTCGTCTACAGCCCGAAGGGGCAGGCCGTCCAACTTGCCGGAGACCCGCACGGTGACTCGCTGTTCTTCCCGGTGGTGAAGGGCACCAAGCCGTTGCCACAGGTTCCCGATCTCGCCAGCCTGCCCACCGAGAACCCCAACCCGGCAGTCTGGGGTCCTCGCGAAGCGAGCATCGACCAGTGGTTCACCAACAACATTGTCCAGTAGTGCGGAGCTGACGGCCCGGCCGTTCGGCGCTCAGGGGCGACGCTTCACGACCGTCGTCAACCGGGTGGCCGAGCGGCTGGGCTGGCCGCTCTTCTGGGCCGTGCTGGTGGTGGTGCTGCTGGTGCCCACCGCCTGCTTCCTCGTCCTGGCCGTCAGCCCCCGGCTGTTCGACCAGGGCAGCTCGTGGCTCACCACGACCTCGTTCTCCCAGGCCCTCTCGGGGGTGGCCGGCCAGGGCATGCTCGACTCGGTCGGCGTCGGAGCGGCTGCTGCCGTCGCCGCCACCGCCGTGGCGACCGCGCTCGCCTGGGTGCTCCAGCGCACCGTGGTCGCTGGCCGGCGGTTCTGGTCGGTGGCCATCTGGGCGGTGCTCCTCATGCCGAGCTACCTGATCGCCGTGGGCTGGCAGACCGTCCTCGACAAGGGAGGCATCCTCGCCTCGCTGGGCCTCTACTCGACGACCCTCCGCTCCCTGTTCTTCGGTCCGGTCGGCTACACGATCGTGCTTGCCCTGAAGGGCGTCCCCTTCGCCTACTTCGCCGTGGCTGCCGCCATGGCCGGCATCGGTCGCAGCTTCGAGGAGGCCGCCCGCGTCCACGGGGCCAGCCGGCGTACCCGGATGACGACGATGGCCTCCTTGCTCCGTCCTGCCCTCTTCGCCGCCATCATCATCGTCTTCGCCGAGTCGATCGCCGACTTCGGGACGGCGGTCGTGATCGCCCCGAACGCGCACTTTCCGGTCGCCACCTACACCCTCTACACGGCCCTCGCCAGCTACCCGGCCGACTTCGGGGTGGCTGCCGTCATCGGGTGGATGCTGGTTGCCTCGGTGGCCGTCGCCCTGCTGCTCCAGCGGCGCCTTCTCGCCCGCCGCTCCTATACCGTCCTCGGCGGCCGGACTCGTCCCGTCACGCCGGTCCGTCTCCCACCGCTCCGGCACCTGGTCGCCGTCACCGGCGTGTGCGCCTTCTTCGTCGCGGCCCTCGGTATCCCCGTGCTCGGTGCCGTGGTGTCGTCTCTCCTCGAGCCGTTCCACCACCTCGGCCTCCACGGCCTTACCGTCGGTGCCTACCGGGGCATTCTCTCCAGCTCGGCGCTCGGCGGGCCGCTCGACGTGTCGTTCAAGCTGGCCCTGATCAACGCGTTCGCCACCCTCCTGCTGGCCGGCGTGGTGGCCAGGCGCCTGGCGGCCGGCCGCTTGGACGCGCTGAGCAGGGTGATGGACCTCACCCTGCTGGCGGCTGTCGCCTTGCCCGGCTTGGTGCTGGCGGCCGGGTACATCTTCGCCTACAACCTCCCCATCGTCGGCACCCTCGGCATCCACCTCTACGGCACGCTCTGGGTGCTCGGCATGGCCTATCTGGCCGGGGCCCTGCCGTCGACCAGCCGGATCCTCGTCGGGCCGATGACCCAGGTGCAGGGATCGTTGTTGGCCGCTGCCCGGGTGCACGGGGCGACGACGGCTACGGCCTGGCGCAAGGGCGTCCTCCCACTGCTCGCCCCGAGCCTGGTGTGGGCCTGGCTGCTCACCTTTGCCACCACCTTCCTCGAGCTGCCCGCCTCGGAGCTGCTCGCCCCGCCGGGGGTCAAGCCTGTAGCGGTGGCCATCGTCCAGGTGCTCAACAAGTCGGACCTCTTTAGGGGCACGGCATTGTCGGTGGTCGCCCTCCTCATCGACCTGGCGATGATCGTCGTGGTCACGGTTGGCTTCCGGCTGCTCGCCCCGAAGGGATGGCGGAAGGTCGGCGCCCGTGTGTTCTGAACCGGTGGGGAGACGACGAGAGAGGAGCGACACCGTGACCATGGAGCACGCACCGGCCGTCGAGCTACGGGGCCTGGCCAAGCGGTACGGCAAGGCCACCGCACTCACCGACGTCGACCTCGACCTCGAGGCAGGGTCCTTCACCGTGCTGCTCGGGCCGTCGGGCAGCGGCAAGTCGACCCTGTTGCGGTGCGTGGCGGGCATCGAGCAGGTCAGCGCCGGAACGGTTGCCTTCGACGGTCGTACGGTCGCCGGCCCCCGCTGCCACGTGCCGGCCGAGCAACGCGGGCTCGCCATGGTCTTCCAGGACTACGCCCTCTGGCCCCACCTCTCGGTCGTCGACAACGTCCGCTTCGCCCTTCGGCGCCTCCGACTGGGAAGGGCCGAAGCCGTCGCCCGGTCGGAGGCCATGCTTGCCCGGGTGGGGCTGGCGGGGTTCGCCCGGCGGTTCCCGACCGAGCTGTCCGGTGGCGAGCAGCAGCGGGTGGCGCTGGCCCGGGCACTCGTTGCCGGCCCCGGCCTCCTGCTCTTCGACGAGCCGCTGTCGAACCTCGATGCCGACCTGCGCGAGCGCCTGCGTGTCGAGATCGCCACGCTGACTCGCGAGACCGGGGCCACCGCCCTCTACATCACCCACGACCAGGCGGAGGCGTTCGCTTTGGCCGACCGCATTGGCGTGCTCGACCGCGGCCGCCTCGTCCAGGTGGGCACCGCCGAGGACCTCTACCGTGAGCCTGCGACCCCCTTTGTCGCTCGGTTCACCGGGTTGGCCGGCGAACTGCCCGGGGTGGTCGCCGGCATCGGGTCGGACCGTGGGTGCACCATCCGAGTGGATGGACTCTCCGTGGTGGCCCGGGCGGGGACGGGTACGTCGCTCAACGGTGGGCAACGGGTCCGCGTGCTCGTCCGATCGGCGGCTACCGCCATCGAGGAGCACGCATGGGGACCCACCGGTCCACCGATCGCGTCGGGGAAGGCATCGCCGACGGGCTCCTTGGCCACGGTGCCGGCCACCGTCTGCGACGTGGCCTTCCGGGGCCGGGGCTACGACCATGTGGTCGAGCTGTCCGGCGGCCATCGGTTGACGGGCATCTTCCACCCGAACCGGATCGAGCGCGGAGCACGCGTCGCCCTCAGCGTGGACCCCGCCGGGTGCTTTGCCTTTCCTGACACGGCTCCCGCTACCGCCGGCATCGATGTCGGGGAGCCAGTTGGGCGGCAGGACGACGCCGGCGGTCACTCCGAGGACCGTCTGCTCGCCCTGGCTCGACGCGCATGACGATGCCGGTCCGGCGGCCCACGACGTCCCCCGGTGGACGTGCCCGTCGCGAGGTCCGCTCACTCGGTCCCGACGGGGCCGGCGGCGTCGCCTGGCGACAGCGGGCCGGGGCGGTCGAGGTCGTCCTCGTGCGTCACCGGGAGACGGGACGGTGGGAGCTCCCCAAGGGCAAGGCCGAGCCCGGCGAGGACTCGTGGTCGACGGCCCGGCGCGAACTGTCCGAGGAGACCGGCCTGGCTTGTCATTTCGACGCGGGGCTGGGCCGTGTCGACTTCCTCGACCGGGGCGGGTGGCGGAGCGTCCGCTACTGGCTGACCGAGCCCCTCCTCGCCGATGCCGGGGCGCGCCCGCTCCCAGGCACCGAGATCGCCGAGGCGCGCTGGTTCCGGCTCACTGCCGGCGCGCCTGTTCCCTGTCAACCCTACGACGCCCTCGTCCTCGTCTCCCTCGCCACCGCGCTCGTCCGGCGCGGCATCCGGCTGCCGGTCCCACCCGTGCCGGGCGGGCCGGGCTGGCGGCTCGTCCCCTGGTCCGACGGCGGGGCTGGTTGGCCGGCAGCCGTGTCCGCCTCCGGCTCGGTGGTGGCCCGGCTGCGGGCGCCGGCCCTGACCGGCCCGGCGTGGCACGCTGGGGGCAGCAACGAAGCCGGACCGTCGTCGACGGCAGCGCCGCCGGCGGCCGGCGGCCCGGACGCGACGCCGGGCAGGGGAGCCGACGAGGAGGTGAGGCGATGACGGCGACGGTGACGGTCCACTCGGGCAGCGTTGTGCTGGTGGTGGCGGTCTTCCTGGCCAGCGCCGTGGAGATGGTCGAGGCGCTCACCATCGTCCTTGCCGTCGGCGTGACCCGTGGCTACCGCACGGCTCTCACAGGCGCCGCCGCCGCGCTGGTCGCCCTCGGCGTGCTGGTCGCTGCCCTCGGACCTGCCCTCGTCCACTACGTGCCGCTCGGTGCCCTCCGCCTCGTGGTCGGGGGCCTCCTCCTCGTCTTCGGGCTGCAGTGGTTGCGCAAGGCGCTGCTCCGGGCAGCCGGGCTCAAGGCCAAGCACGACGAGGACGCCATCTTCGAGCGTGAGGTCGAGGCGCTCCGGCTCGCAGGCGGGCGGCCGCGACGCGACCGGACCGGGTTCGTCGTGGCCTTCAAAGGCGTCTTCCTCGAAGGTCTCGAAGTGGTGGTCATCGTCCTCACCCTCGGCTCGACGTCGCACGACATCGGGCTTGCCGCCTTGGCCGCCCTGGCCGCCGTCGTCGTCGTCGCCGTCACCGGCGTGGCCGTCGCCCGTCAGCTCTCCTCTGTCCCCGAGAACGCCATGAAGCTCGGTGTCGGGCTGATGCTGGTGTCCTTCGGCACGTTCTGGTCGGGGGAGGGGATCGGCGTCCACTGGCCCGGCTCCGACCTGTCGATCCCGGTGCTGGTGGCCTGCTACGGCGCGATCGCGTGGGCGGCCACGACCGTCCTGCGGCGAGCCCGCGCCGAGGAGCCGGCGGTCGTCGGTGCCCCCGCGAACATCGCCACCGTGGTCGCCAACGTCACCGACCCGCAGGAGGTGGGGCGGTGAGCACCGCTCCCGGCCCGAGCGGGCCGGCGGCGCGCCGGCGACCGGCCGTGGTCCGGGCCGTGGTCCGGGCGGTGGTCCGGGCGGTGGTCCGGGCGGTGGTCGCCTTCGGGGCGTTCTGGTGGGACTTCCTGGTCGGCGAGACGCCCGAGCTCCTCGTCGGCGCCCTGGTCGCCCTCGGTGCCGTAGCCGCGCTGTGCGCCGACCACGGTGCCCGTCTGGAGGCGGCGTTCGTGCTCCCGCTGCTGGTCGTCGCCGTGCTCGGCGCGTCCCTCGCCCGGGCGGCCCGTTCGCGCTAGCGGGCCCCGCTCCGTCGGACGGGGTACCGCGAGCAGCCCGCAGAGGTCAGGAACCGGGGCCCGGTCCGTTCAGTCGCGGAAGTTCTGGAACTGGAGCGGGATGCCGAAGTCGTGCTCCTTGCACGCCTGGATCACCGCCTGGAGGTCGTCCCGCTTCTTGCCCGTCACCCGGAGCTGGTCACCCTGGGTCTGTGAGCTGACGCCTTTGAGCCCCAGGTCCTTCACGAACTTGTTGAGTGCCTTGGCCTGGTCGGAGGAGATGCCGGCTCGGATGGCGATGCGCTGGCGGGCCGCGCCCCGCGAGGCCTCCTCGATCTTGCCGGCGTCGAGCGCCTTGAGCGAGACGCCTCGCTTGACCAGCTTCTCGTGGAGGACCTGGACGAGGGCACGCAGGCGGTCCTCGGTGGAGGAGCGCAGCACGAGCTCGTCGTCTCCCATCTCGATGACCGAGTCGGTCCCCTTGAAGTCGAAGCGGGTCGCCGCTTCGCGGTTGGCCTGGTCGACCGCGTTGCGCACCTCTTGGGTGTCGACCTCGGAGACGATGTCGAAGGTGGGCATGGGGAAACAGTAGCCCCGGCTGACCGGGTATCCTTCGCCCCCGAGGGTCGGTGCCCGAGTGGCCAAAGGGAGCAGACTGTAAATCTGCCGGTTCTGCCTACGGTGGTTCGAATCCACCCCGGCCCACCTCGAGGGAGACCAGATCTCCTTGTTCGAACGGCTGCCCATCAACAGCCGAGCGCATAGCTGACCGCTGCGCACACCTTGCGCATGACGTCCTCTCCGACGTGTCCGACGGGACTGGAGAGGGATGCCTGGGCGATGGTGTGGAGTCCGTCGCAGTTGATCACCGACGGTCGGTCGAGGCCGGCTTCGACGTGGTCGATCTCGACTTCTGCAGCAAGGCCCCGGATCGTGGTCGTGACTTCGGCGACCGTGATCAGGCTGCGAGCGACAAGCACCTCGGACCGGGTGAGCAGTAGGACAGGTCGCCTCTTGCGACCGACCTCAGCCAACCACAGCTCGCCGCGTCTCACGGCTCTCCCCATGCTTCAGCGTCCGTCCAAGAGGGGTCCACGTGTTCCGGATGTCGCAGGTACGCCTCCCGGTCTGCTCGCGCGAGGGCTGCACGTACGGCATCAGCAACTCCCTGGCGAGCAGCGGCCGAGATGTTGACGCCGAGTTGACGGGCGCGATCAGCCAACTCCTCGTCCAGCGTGAACGTCGTCCTCGGTGAGGGCATACAGCCATGCTATCACGGACTGATAGCATCAGCAGCCAGCAGAGCGGTCCTCACCAGGTTCCGACGCGACGCGCACGAGGGTCAGGACGCGTTCCCGCGGTTCAGCGACGTTCGAATACGAGTGTCTACGGCCCACCAGCGAAGGCCTCGCCCGGACGGCCAGGACGGGAGGACCCCGACCTGGCCGTCGCTCGCGTCGGGGACGGCCCAGCCGGAGCTCCCGTCGCACCGCCGGCGCCCGCACCCTCATCGCCGGCGCCTGTCTGCGCCACGGACCGCGGCACCCCGGGCGCCCGCCCGTCGGCAGTTATGTCGTGAGACGATATAAAGTCTCCGGCGATGCTCCGTGCCCGGACCACGACACGACGCGCCCCGCCCCACGAGGTGAGCCTCGGCGAGCCGCCGCGGCGGATGGCCTTCCTCGCCCTCGTGGGCGCCGGGCTGGGCGTGGTCGGCGGGCTCGCCGCCTTCGTCGTCGTGCGGCTCGTGGGCCTGCTCAGCAACCTCGCCCTTCTCCACCGGGTGGCGTTCACGCTGCCGGACCTCGCCCACTACCGGCCCGGGCCGGCCCTCGTCCCCGTCGCGCTGGGGGGAGCGGCCGTGGTCGTCGCCCTGGCGCGCTGGACACCGGTGATCAAGGGGCACGGCATCCCCGAGTCCCTCGAGGCCGTGGTCCAGCGCGACAGCTGCATCCGGCCGCGGGTCCTCGTCGCCAAGCCGCTCTCGGCCGCCGTGGCGATGGGGACCGGGGGCCCGTTCGGGGCCGAGGGCCCCATCATCGTCACCGGGGGGTGCGTGGGCTCGCTGCTCGGCCAGTGGGTGCGCGTGTCGTCAGCCGAGCGACGGGTCCTGCTGGCGACGGGTGCCGCTGCCGGCATGGCAGGGGTCTTCGCCACGCCGGTGGCCGCCGTGGTCCTGGCCTTCGAGCTCCTGGTGTTCGAGCGCTCCCTTCGTTCCCTCCTGCCGCTCCTGTTCGCCACCGGCATCGCCACCGAGCTCCACACGGTGCTGCTCGGTGCCCGCCCGCTCTTCGCCGTCACGCGTCCCCTCGCCGTCCCTGCCGACCAGCTCCCGCTCTTCCTGCCGCTCGGCGTGGCAGTGGGCGTGCTGGCGATCGTCGTGAACAGGGGGCTCTTCGCCTTCGAGGCGGGCTTCCGCAGGCTCCCCGTCCCCGCGTCCCTCCACCCGCTCCTCGGCGCCCTCGGCTTCGCGCTCGTCGGTCTCGTGGCACCCGGATCGCTGTCGGTCGGCTACTGGGCGATCAGCGACGCGGTGAACGGCCGGTTCCTCGTCGGCACGGCGGCGGTGCTCTGCGTGGCCAAGCTCGTCTCGTGGTGGGTCTCGCTCGCCTCCAACACCTCGGGCGGCACGCTCGCGCCGATCTTCCTCGTCGGCGCCACCCTGGGCGACACCATCGGGATCGGCTTCGCCCACCTCTTCCCGTCCGCCCACGTCGAGCCGGCCGCCTTCGCCGTCGTGGCGATGGGCGCGTCGTTCGGCGTCTCCGCCCGAGCCCTGCTGACCGGGGGGGTGTTCGCCCTCGAGGTCACCGGCGCGTCGCACCTGGTCGTCCCCATGCTCCTCGTGCTCGGCGTCGCCGAGGTCGTCGCCGAGCGCGCGCTGCCCGAACGGCTGATGACCGACAAGCTGGTGCGCCGCGGGTACCGGGTCGACTTCGACACCGAGGCGGACCCGTTCCGCGCAGCCGTCGCCGGACAGCTGATGGAGCCGCTGCCGGCAGGTGCCGACGCGCCGTGCGGGCCCTCCGTCGACCGGCTGGCCTCTGCGCGCGATGCTCTCGTCGTGCTCCTCGCCGACGGCGCCGACGCCGTGACGGTCACCGACGGGGGAGAACCGGTCGGCGTGCTCCGTCGAGAGGCGCTGCGCGGGCTCCTCGCCCGCCGGATCGCCGAGTCCGAGCTCCAGCAGCCCCGGCTGCGCCGGCGGGCGCCGCGCCCGCCGGGCCAGGGACCCGGGGGGAGCGCGCCGACGTGAGCGACCGGGAGCGGGCAGCAGTGCCGTCCGGGTTCACCGACGACGACTACCGGAGCATCCTCCGGTTCCGGACCCGGCTCCGCCGCTTCCTCGCGTGGAGCGCCGAGCAGGCCCGCCGCGCCGGGCTGACCCCGGCGCAGCACCAGCTCCTGCTGGCCGTGCGGGGCCTTGCCGGACCGTCGGGACCGACGATCGGCGAGCTCGCGTCGTGCCTCCAGCTCCGGCACCACTCGGCGGTCGAGCTCGTCGACCGCGCCGAACAGGCCGGTCTCGTGCACCGGTCGGTCGACGCCGAGGACCGGCGGGTCGTCCGGGTCACCCTCCAGCCCAAGGGCGCGGCTGCGCTCGAGGCCCTCACGGCCGTCCATGCGGAGGAGCTGCGCTCGCTCGCCAGCGGCGAGTTCCTCCCGCACCTCCCCGAGCGGGCCTGACGAGCCTCGCGAGGCTGACGAGCCCGGAGACGCCTCTGCGGCGTGGCCTATGATGTTCTAGTCTTATCTAGAAGTAGCAGGAGGGGACGTGGCCGTCGACGAGTCGCTGCAACAGGAGGCAAGGGCCCTCGGCGACCCGACGCGTCACCGCATCTTCCGCTACGTCGCCGACGCCCGCCACCCGGTGGGGGTGGCCGAGCTCACCGAGCACGTGCAGCTGAACCACAACGCCGTGCGCCAGCACCTCGCCGTGCTGAAGGAGGCCAACCTCGTGGTCGAGGAGACAGAGGCACGCGCCCGTCCCGGCCGGCCACGGCTCCTCTACTCCCTGCACCCCGAGGTCTCGGACCGATGGGGCACCACCGGGGCCTACTCGTGGCTGGCGAGCCTGCTGGCCGGCGCCGTCCGCGGCGGGACGGGACCGCGGCAGGCCGGCCTCGAAGAGGGCCGGCGCCGCGCCGGCGAGCTGGCGGGCACGGGAGCGAGCGACGAGCTGCTCGAGGGCGAGATGGCCCGCCGGGGGTTCCGTCCGACCCGGACGGACAAGAGGCGCACGATGGAGCTCGTGCTCGGACGCTGCCCGTTCGCCGAGGTGGCGTCGTCCGATCCTCGGACGATCTGCCAGCTCCACCTCGGTCTCGCCGAAGGACTGGCAGAGGGCCTGGGTGGGCTCCACGTCGAGCGGCTGGTCGTCAAAGATGCCCGTCGGGCCGGGTGCCGCCTGGTCGTGCGCCGCGAGGGCCCGCTCGACGTCCGCTCCTGAGCGGTCCTGGGCGGCCGTGGAGCCCGAAGGCCGGCTCGAGGGGGCCGAGCACGGAGACGACGTCGGCGGCGACCCCGCCTGCTGGGCACACCTCGTCTGCCCGTCGTGCGGAGCCGTCGAGACCGAGGGCCACGACCTTGTGTGCAGCGCCGAGCTCGTGCAGCTGCCGGGCTGAGCAGCCAGCGTGTGCCCGTCACGTCGAGGTGACCGGCAGCCCGGTGGCGCCGACATATTTCTCTAAAATAGACTAGAGATATTCCCGCGGGGCGGCCGCGGTGCACGAGGAGGCAGGAGCGATGACCACCACCCGGAGCGCAGCCGTCGAGGCGATGGTGGCGCACCACGCAGCACTCGAGGACGGCGTCGCTCGCCGGGTGTCGGCCGTCCGCTCGTCGGTCGGGCCCGGCGCCGCCCACGGCCCGGCCGTCGCGGCGCTGGTCGCCTACGTGGCCGACGAGGTCCTGCCCCACGCCGTGGCGGAGGAGCACACGCTCTACCGGGCGGCCGCGTCCGACGACGACCTGGCGGAGACCGTGGCGGGGATGGTCGACGAGCACCGCCGCCTCGCGTCGCTGGTGGACCGGCTGGCCACCGCGTCCGACGGGCGCGACGCAATGGCCGAGGCCGAGGCGCTCGGGACGCTCTTCGCGGCGCACGTGGCCAAGGAGAACGAGCGGATCCTGCCTCGGCTGGCCTCGGGCCCCTCGGCGGACCTGGCCGGCCTGCTCGTCCAACTGCACCGGCTCACCGAGGCGGCCCAGGGCGGGACCGAGACCTCCGAGGAGGGCGTCGCTCCCGACGCGGAGACCCTCCTCGTCGGCGTGGTGCTCGACGCGACGAGGCGGCTGGCCGAGGTGGGCGGAGGTGACGGTGCCTGCCGGCTCGCCGCCGAGGCATGGGCGGCGGTCCGCGCGCCGCGCCCCGACCTCGCCTCGCGGGTGACCGCGGCGCTGCACCGGCTCGTGCGGTCGGTGACCGCCCAGCCTGTGGTGCTCGCGAGCGGCGAGCGACCGGCCGGGTCTGCCGCGGACCCGGTGCTCGACGTACGGGCGCTCGCACCGGCCCGACGCCACGAGGTGATCTTCGACTCCTACGGCACGCTCCGTCCGGGCGCGGCCTTCGTGCTCGTCAACGACCACGATCCCAAGCCGCTCCGGTACCAGTTCGAGGCCGAGCACGCCGGGGCGTACACCTGGGACGTCCTCGAGGCGGGCCCGCGGACCTGGCGGGTGCGCGTCGGCCGTCCCGCTGCGGCGGCCTAGCCGGTCACCCGCGGCTGGCTGGGAGGGCTCTGCGCTCCGGTCGGCGCGGCCGCCCGGCCGAGCAGGCGGACCGGCACCGCCGACAAGTTGGCCGCCACCACGAGCCCGGTGGCGACGAGCAGGGCGCCACCGATCGCGACGAGCGGGGGAGCCGACACGGCGAGGCCCGTGCACAGCGCGGCCACCCCGCACGTGAGCGTCCCGTAGGACGCCGCGGCCCAGCGGTGGTCGTAGAGGTCGGCGAAGAGGAGGGGCGCTCCGCTCGGGCCCGTCGCAACTCCCCGGGCGCGCAACGCCGACCAGACGATGAACGGCACGACCTTGTGAGCGTGGCCCACCAGCGCCTCGAGCAGCCAGGCGCCGAACGCCGAGAGGGCCGCCGCCGAGAGCGCCACCCCGACGTGGTGGTGCCGAGGAACGACCAGGGCGGCCGCCACGGCGAGCCCGGCGCCGACCGGCACCCACGCCGCCGCGGTGAGGACGAAGACGAGGTGGAGGTTGACCGCACGGCGACGGTGGCGGACGTGGACGGCGAGCGACACGAGGTGGGCCCCCAGCCCTGCTGCCGTCGTGACGCCACCGGCCCAGGCGAGGGTGTCCGCTCCCCACGCCAGAGCAGGTGCGAGGAGCGTCACGCCGACGGCGAGGCACCAGACGGCGACCCGACCCGAGCGGTGGCGCCCGGGGAGGTGGGCGAGCAGGAACATCGGCCAGAGCTTCTCGGCGACACCGACATAGGTGAGCCCGAGCCAGCCGAAGAGCCCGAGCACTCCCATCGCCAGGTCGACGTGCCCGGAGAGGACGAACCAGCCACGCTGGCGGTCGCCGACGAAGGCCACGCCGAGGAAGCTCGTCGACAGCGCACCGGCGAGGGCGAGCCGCAAGGCGGTGACGGGCGTCCCCTTGCCCCGCACGGCAAGGGGGCCGGCGAGGTTCACCGCGAGCAGCACGAGCGACAGCCCCGCCAGGGCACCGCTCGCTGCCGTCACGGTGACCTGCTCGGTGGCGACGCCGAGCGGCAGCAGCCACGACGCTCCCAACCAGGTGACGAAGACCAGCCGAGCCAGGCGGACCGACCGCAGCGGTCTTCCGGTGATGACCGGGGTGAACTGGTGGACCGCCCCGAGCACGCCCGTTGCCAGGGTCGCCAGCACGCCCAGGTGCACGGCGGCCACGACGGGGTCGGCGCTCGGGTCGCTGCCCGCCCACCCCCACGCCCACGCCCACGCTGCACCGCAGGCGACGAGCCCCAGCGACGCGGCTGCCAAGAAGGCGAGGGGGACCGACGGCGGCGGCACGGCGCCCGGGAGCCCGGGCGGCCGCCCCGGCCAGGCACCGGCGGCCGGCGTCGACCCGGTCCGTGCGGCGGGACCGGGTCCTGAGCGGGGTGCCGGCTCCGAGCCCCCGAGCGGCGACGGGTCAGCGCACATCGCCGCTTGCGCCGCGGAGCAGTGCCGCATGCACCGCCGCCGCCTCCGCGAGGGCCGTCGACGGGTCGAGGGAGCCCGCTTCGAGCTCCGGGCCGAGCCTGCGGTCGCCGACCTCGGCACGCACGTCCCCGTTGCGCCCGTGCCTCTCAGCCGGCATCGCGTCGCTCGCTGCCCATGTGGTCACCTCCGGCCCGCCGGTTCCTCACCTGGCAATCATAGATCTAGTACACCACAGAAGAAATAGCAGAGCCTCCCGGGCTGCTCGGGCGGTCGTGCCCGGAGCCGGCAGCCCGGCGAGCGGCCAGCGGGCAGCCCTGGCGTTCGCAGGTGCGACGTACTAAGTTCTAGTCATCAACAGAAAAATACAGATGAACGAGGCCCTGCCCGGGGAGCCCGGGTGGGCCTTTGCCAGAGGAGGACACGATGGCCACTGTCGATGCCCGGCCGATCATCGCGGCAGGCGGCGAGCCGTTCGAGACGATCATGGCGGCCGTCTCGACGTTGCCGGACGGCGACGAGCTCGTGGTGCTCGCGCCCTTCGAACCGGTCCCGCTGGAGGGCGTGCTGTCCTCTCAGGGCTTCGCCTACGAGGTCGAGGACCTCGGTGGGGGCGACTGGCGGGTGACGTTCCGCCGCCTGTCATGAGCGGCGTCTGGAGCCGTCTCGAGGCCGAGCCCGGGGACAGTGCGGCCGAGGCCGAGCCCGGGGCCGGGCGCGCCGTCGAGGCAGCGTGGGGCGCGCTCTCCGGCGTCGTCGACCCGGAGCTCTGCCTGGACGTGGTGTCCTTGGGCCTCGTCTACGGGGTCGCCGCCGTGGACGGGACGCTGGTGGTCGAGATGACGCTGACGACGCCGGGGTGCCCCGCTTCCGAGAGCCTCCCCGAACTGGCCCGGGCCGCCGTCGCGGACGCCGTCGGAGCGACGGTCCCCGTTGACGTGCGCGTCGTCTGGGAGCCACCGTGGAGCCCGGCGATGATGGACGCCGAGGTAGCCGGGGCGCTCGGGCTCCGGGTGCGCTGAGCCTCCGGGGAGGGCGGAGCGTGGGACGGGTGGACGTCGTCCGCGTCTACGAGGACCCAGGGCGGTCGGCGGACGAGCACCGGGTGCTCGTCGACCGGCTGTGGCCCCGAGGGGTCGCGAGGGCGGCCGTCGACCTCGACGAGTGGGCGAAGGACGTCGCCCCGAGCACCGAGCTGCGGCGCTGGTACGGGCACGACCCCGAGCGCTTCGCCGAGTTCTCCCGGCGCTACGTGGCCGAGCTCGCCGGCGAGCCGGCCGCGTCCGTGGCCGCCGCCTTGGCGGACCGGGCGCGCCGGGGGCGTCTCGTCCTGCTGACCGCGACGCGCGACGTCGCCCGGTCGGGAGCCACCGTGCTGGCCGCCGTGCTCGCCGGCTCCGGACCCGGCGGGGGGCGCTGAGTGGCCACCGCGACCTTCGAGCTCGCCGTGGTGGCCCCGTTCCGCCTCGACCTCACCGTGTGGGCACTCCGCCGGCGGGCGCACAACGCCGTCGACGCCTGGGACGGGACCACGTACCGCCGTGTCGCCGAGCTCCGAGGACGTCCGGCGCTCCTCGAGGTGCACGAGCGCAGGGGGCTGCGCCCCCCGGTCCTCGTGGCGAGCGTCCGTCGACACCGGGGCACGCCGGGAGACGCCGAGGTGGTCGCCGCCCGGCGGTTGCTCACGCGGGTGCTCGGCCTCGACGCCGACCCCGGGGGGCTCGCCGACCTGGCTCGGCGCGACCGGCGCCTGGCGGGGCTCGCCGAGCGGTTCGCCGGCCTGCGACCCCCGCGGTTCGCGAGCGTCTTCGAGGCCGTGGTGAACGCGGTTGCCTGCCAACAGCTCTCCCTCGACGTCGGCGTCCACCTCCTCAACCGACTGGCACGGCGGTTCGGGCCGCGGGTGGTCAGCGCCGCCGCCCCGCCAGGGTTCCCGGGCCCGGGGCGCCTCGCCGCCGTCGACCCGACCGAGCTGCGGGCCCTCGGGTTCAGCAGGGCGAAGGCGGCGACCGTGGTGTCGCTCGCCCGCCGGGCGGCCTCGGGGGAGGTCGACCTCGAGGGGCTCGCCCTCCTCGACGACGAGACGGCACGCTCGCTGCTGGTGTCGGTCCCAGGGCTCGGTCGGTGGAGCGCCGAGTACGTGCTCCTGCGCGGGCTCGGTCGGCACCACGTGCTCCCTGGCGACGACGTCGGTGCCCGCAACGGCCTGTGCCGCCGCTTCGGCCTCGCCCCCGACGCCGGCTACGCCGAGGTCGCCGACCTCGTCGACGCCTGGTGGCCCCTGGCCGGGCTCGTCTACTTCCACCTGTTGCTGGACGGCCTCGCCGCGGCTGGCCACGTCGACGCCGGCGCTCGTACGGCCCCGGCCCACCGACCGGCCGACCAGGGCCAGCGGGTCGACGGGGGAGCCGAGCACGGAGGCGTGCGGTCGTGAGGACGGCGGTGCACGGCATGGGGCGCATGGGCGAGCGCCGCGCCCTCAAGTGGGCGCTCGAGGGCTACTGGGCCGGCCGTGTCGACGCCGCCGAGCTCGAGGCGACCGCCTCGGCGGTCCGCAGGCGCACCTGGCAGCTCCTCGCCGGAGCAGGCGTCGACGTCGTCCCCTCCAACGACTTCTCCCTCTACGACCACGTGCTCGACACGGCGGTCGCCGTCGGGGCGGTCCCCGAGCGGTTCCGCCCGGAGCTCAGCGGACCCGCTGCGAGCGCCGCCGCCGTGTCCGAGCTGGACCGCTACTTCGCCATGGCGCGCGGCGGCGACCTCGCCGGAGCGCCGGTGGCACCCCTCGAGCTGACCAAGTGGTTCGACACCAACTACCACCACCTGGTCCCTGAGGTCGGGCCGACCACGGCCTTCGCCGCCAGGCCGGCGAAGGCGGTCGCCGAGCTGGCGGAGGCGGCCGAGCTCGGGATCGACACCACCCCGGTGCTGCTCGGCCCGTTCACCTTCCTCGCTCGCTGTGCCCCCGGTGCGGCGGGGGCCGACCCGTCTCGGCGCGTCGACGAGCTGACGGGCGTCTACGTCGAGCTCCTCGCCGAGCTGGCGGCTGCCGGGGCTGCCTGGGTGCGCCTCGACGAGCCCGCGCTCGCCGAGGACCGCAGCGAGGACGAGCTCGCACGCTTCCGGCGCGCCTACGAGCGCATCGCCGGCGCCGACACCCGGCCGCGCCTCGCCGTCTCCACGTACTTCGGCCACGTGGGCGACGCCATGGCGGTGCTGCGCGACCTGCCTGTCGACGGCGTGGGGCTCGACTTCTGCGCCGGGCCCGAGAACGTCGACCTCCTCGACCGGGCCGGCGGTCTGCCCGGCAAGACGCTCTTCGCCGGGCTCGTCGACGGGCGCAACGTGTGGGCCAACGACCTCGCGTCCTCGCTGGCGCTCCTCGGCCGGCTGCGCGACCGGTGCGGCGAGCTGGTGGTCTCCAGCTCCTGCTCGTTCCTCCACGTCCCCGAACGGCTCTCCGACGAGAGGGGTCTCGACCCCGTCGTCCGGAGGTGGCTGGCCTTCGCCGAGGAGAAGCTGGCCGAGCTCGCCGTGCTGGCTCGCGGCGCCGAGCAGGGGTCGACGGCCGTCGAGGACGAGCTCGCCGCCAACCGCGACGCCCTCGCCAGCCGACGCGGCTCTTCGCTCGTGACCGATCCCGGCCTCCGGCGGGCGGTGGAGGCGGCACCGGACGATCCCCGGCGCAGCGCTCCTGCCGCCGAGCGCCTGGAGCTGCAACGGGCCCACCTCGGGCTCCCGCAACTGCCGACGACGACCATCGGGTCGTTCCCCCAGACGGCCGAGCTCCGGGCCCGCCGCGCCGCCTGGCGCGCGGGCCGTGTGGGCGACGACGAGTACGAGGCTGCGCTCCGAGCCGAGGTCGACCGCGTCGTCGACCTCCAAGAGGCGCTCGGCTTCGACGTGCTCGTCCACGGCGAGCCCGAGCGGGACGACATGGTCCGCTACTTCGCCGCGCAGCTGACCGGCTTCGCCCTGCCCGAAGCGGGGTGGGTGCAGTCCTTCGGGTCCCGCTGCGTGCGTCCCCCGATCCTCTACGGCGACGTCTCCCGGCCCGGCCCCATGACCGTCTCGTGGGCCACGTACGCGCAGTCCCGCACCGACAAGCCCGCCAAGGGAATGCTGACCGGCCCGGTCACCATGCTGCGCTGGTCCTTCGTCCGTGACGACCAGCCACCGTCGGCGACCGCCGCCCAGCTCGGCCTGGCGATCGGCGACGAGCTCGCCGACCTGCAGGCGGCGGGGGTCCGCGTCGTCCAGGTCGACGAGCCGGCACTGCGCGAAGGGATGCCGCTGCGCCGTGCCGAGCGGGACGGGTACCTCGCCTGGGCGACCCGGGCGTTCCGGCTCGCCACCCGGGTCGCCGACCCGGGCACCCAGGTCCACACCCACATGTGCTACGCCGAGCTCGCCGACGTGGTGGACGCCCTCGCGGCGATGGAGGTCGACGTGGTCTCGTTCGAGGCGGCGCGCTCGCACCTGACGCTCCTCGCCGCCTTCGAGGGCGCGGCCTACGAGGGAGACGTCGGCCCAGGCGTCTACGACGTCCACTCGCCGCTCGTGCCCTCGGCGACCGACGTCGAAGTGCTGCTGTGGCGGGCCGTCGAGAGCGTCGGTGCCGACCGCCTGTGGGTCAATCCCGACTGCGGCCTGAAGACCCGGGGCTACGACGAGACGGTGGCCGCCCTCGCCAACCTCGTGGCCGCCGCCCGCTCGGTGCGCGCCGCCCTCGCCGACGGCCGGACCGGACCCAGGGACCGACGCGTGTCCGAACGGCCCGGCCCGGGCTGAACGTCCTGCCGGGCCCGCCCCGACCGGGTGACGAACGGCCCTTTCGGCGCGCCGACGGGGCGCCTAGCGTCGGGGGCGTGGCAGTCGTGGTCGTCAACGACCGAGCCCATCGGTTGGAGAGCTCAGCCGGCATGCTCATCGGCTGGCTACGCGACACGCTCGGGCTGACCGGAACGAAGCCCGGGTGCGGCGAGGGCCAGTGCGGAGCCTGCACGGTGCTCGTTGACGGCGAGCCGGTGCTCTCGTGTCAGACGCCGCTCGCCGACGTCGCCGGACGGGCGGTGATGACGATCGAGGGCCTGGCCTCCGACGGGAACCTCCACCCCGTCCAGCAGGCACTGGTTGACGAGCGGGCCTCGCAGTGCGGGTACTGCACGCCCGGCATGGCCCTGCGGATCGCCGCCCTGCTCGATGCCGACCCCGACCCTCACCCCGACGCCGTCACCGAGGCCCTCGAGCCCAACCTCTGCCGGTGCGGGTGCTATCCGCGGATCCGTCGGGCGGTCCGGGCGGCAGCCCGGCTCCGTCACGGTACCGCCGACGAGCTCGGCTCGGCGGGGCTGCCGCCTGAGGGCGCCACTGCGGAAAGCACCCGTCTCCTGCCTCGCCCTCGGAGGCCGTGGGACCTGGTTGCCCCGGACGAGCGCGACTACGAGGCCGTGCTCGGACCCGGGCTCGTGTGCGTGTGGCCGGCAGCCCGCCCGCCCGGAGGCTGGGCCGTCCTCGGCGGGGCCTGGGTCCACGTCGCACCCTCGGGTCGGATCACAGCCTTTAGCGGCAAGGTCGACGTCGGGCAGGACAATCGGACGGCTTTTCGCCTGCTCGTCGCCGAGGAGGCGAAGGTGGACCTCGACGTCGTCACCGTGGTCGAAGGCGACACCGACGTGTGCCCCTTCGACGTCGGCACGTTCGGCAGCCGGTCGATGCCCGATAGCGGCGAGGCGCTGCGCAGGGCGGCGGCTGGCGCTCGACGGGCTGTCGACTCGCTCGGCGGCCCCGGCGCTCTCGGTGACGGGTGCCGGCTGGTGGTGCTCGACGCCGAGCCACCGCTCGTCGCGAGCGACGCTCGCCGTCTGGTGGGCCGACCAGGCCACCAGGCCGGTCGGGTCGATGCCGTGACCGGTTCCCGTAGGTTCGTCTCCGATCTCGTTCGCCCCGGCATGGGCCACGGCGCAGTTCTCCGGCCCGCTGTCCCCGGGGCCACCTTGCGGTCGGTGGACTGTGCCCGGGCGGCCGCCCTCGGCGGGGTGACCGTCGTCCACGAGGGCTCGTTCGTCGGCGTGGTCGCCGACGACCCGGTCACCGCTCGGCGAGCCGTCGCCGCGATCGACGCCCAGTGGGACGAGCCGCCTCCGGTCGAAGGAGACCTGGCCACCTACTTGCGCACCCACCCGGCCGCCAGTGACGGGTGGGCGCACCCCGTGGACGAGGCGACCGGAGACGTCGTCGGCGCTCTTGCCGCGGCGGCCGACACGGTGACCGCGACCTACACCACCGCGTACCTGGCGCATGTCCCGCTCGAGACTCGGGCGGCCCTTGCCGAGTGGGACGGTGATCGGGTCACGGTGTGGACGGGTACGCAGGTCCCCTTCGGCACGAGGAGCCGGGTGGCTGCCGCGGCCGGCGTCGGCGAGGTCGACGTCCGAGTGGTCGTGCCGCCGACCGGGGGTGCCTTCGGAGGCAAGCACGACGGCGAGGTGGCCGTCGAGGCCGCGCTCCTCGCCCGGGGCGCGGCGCGGCCCGTCCGGGTCCACTGGAGTCGTGCCGAGGAGCTCACGTGGGGGACCGTCCGTCCGATGGCAGTGGTCGACGTCGCCGCCGGGCTCGATGCCGACGGCGAGCTCGTGGCCTGGGACATGCTCGACGTCAACGCCGGCGCGGCCGCGCTCGCGTTCCCCTATCGGGCCGGCGCCCGCCGCGTCCGCTACCAGCCGGCACGCTCACCGCTCCACCAGGGCTCGTACCGGGCACTCGCCGCCAACGCGAACAACTTCGCCCGCGAGTCGGCGATCGACGAGCTGGCGCAGCGCCGCGGCGAGGACCCGCTGGCGTTCCGCCTGGACCATTTCGACGACGACCGCCTCGCCGCGGTGCTGCGGGCAGCGGCCGACCGGTTCGGCTGGGCAGCTTCCCGGGGGGCGGCACCTGGGCAAGCGCCTGGTGCTCAGCAGGGGGCTGCTCGTGCCGTAGGGACCGACGGCATGCGGACGGGCCAGGGCCTCGCCGTCGGCCTCGAGAAGGGCGGCCGGGTAGCGACGTGCGTCGGGGTCCGCCTCGACGCGAGCGGCCGGGTGACCATCACCCGCGTCGTCACCGCCTACGACTGCGGCACGATGGTCAACCCCGACACCGTGGCCAACCAGGTCGAGGGCGCCACGGTGATGGCGCTCGGGGGCGCTCTGTTCGAAGCCCTGCCGGTTCGTGGTGGCCGGCTCGCCGAGGCGTCGTTGGCCTCGTACCCGGTGCCCCGCTTTGCCGACGTTCCCGACATCGAGGTCGTCCTGTGCGACCGTCCCGATCTGCCCTCGGCAGGTGCCGGGGAGACCCCGATGATCGCGGTGGCCCCGGCGCTCGCCAACGCGCTCGCCGACGCCACCGGCCGCCGGCTGCGCGACCTGCCCCTCGCGCCGGGGCATCGTCTGCCCGCCAAGTCCGGGCGCGCCGACGGCTGAGCCGTGCGCGAGCTTCTCGCTGACTTCGACCGACTACGGGCCGAGGGCCGTCGTGTGGCACTCGCTCGAGTCGTCGCCGTCGACGGGTCGTCGCCGCGGGAGCTTGGTGCCGCGCTGGCGGTCAACGAGGACGGCGAGGTCGCCGGCTCGGTGTCGGGTGGCTGCGTGGAGTCGGCAGTGGTGACGACGGCGCTCGAGGTACTGGCCTCGGGGCGACCCAGCCGCTGCACCTTCGGTTGTGCTGACGACGACGGCTTGGGCGTCGGGCTCGTGTGCGGAGGAGCGCTCGACGTCTTCGTGGAGCCGTTTCCGGCCTCGGGCACAGACGCCGTCGTCACCGAGCTCGTGCGACAGCTGCGTGTCGGCGGGCGGGTGGCCCTGGCGACCGTGGTCGACGGACCGCCCGAGGGGGCTGGAGCGTTGGGTGCCTCGCTGCTCGTGACGCCCGGTTGCCCGTCGCCCGTCGGCAGCCTTGGGGCTCCCCAGCTGGACCATGTGGTCGTGCGCGTCGCTGGCGAGCAGCTCGAGGCGGGCACGTCGACCGTCCGCCGGGTCGGGGCTGGCGCCGCCGGCTGGCCGGAGGGCCTCGACGTGTTCGTCCACGTGCTCGTCGAACCGCCGCGCCTCGTCATCGTCGGAGCCGGCGACGTCTCGATCGCTCTCGCCGCGGTGGCGAAAGTCCTCGGCTACGCCGTCACTGTCTGCGACCCGCGCCCGGTGTTCGCCGACGCCGCTCGCTTTCCCACCGTCGACCACCTCGTGGTGGAGTGGCCGGACCGCCTCCTCACCCGGATCGGGACAACGCTCGGGCCTCGCGACGCGGTGTGCGTCCTGGCCCACGACCCGAAGTTCGAGGTGCCTGCCGTTGCCGCCGCCCTGGGCACCGAGGTTGGCTACGTCGGCGTGCTGGGCTCGCGTCGGACGGTCACGGCCCGGCGGGCCCGCCTGCGCGACGCGGGCCTCGGCGACGACGCCCTCGACCGGGTGATGGAGCCGGTCGGCCTCGACATCGGGGCACGCACACCGGCCGAGACGGCCGTCGCCATCGTCGCCGAGATGGTCGCCGTGAGGACAGGGCACCGGTCGGGGACCTCCCTGCGCGACGGCAGCGGGCCGATCCACGGCCGCCTCACGTGACCCCGGAGGTGGCCGGTGTGCTCCTCGCCGCCGGCGGAGGGCGACGGTTCGGGGTGCCCAAGGCCCTCGTCGAGGTCGGCGGTCGTCCGCTCGTCGAGCGCGGTGCCACGACGCTCCTCGCCGGCGGCTGTCGGCCGGTCGTCGTCGTGGTCGGAGCGGCGGCCGGCATCGTGCGCCAACGGCTCGACCCGGCGGCTGGGGCGACCGTCGTTGTCAACGGAGCGTGGCGGGAAGGCCTGGGGAGCTCGCTGAACCTCGGGCTCGCCGAGGCTGAGGCGCTCGGTGCCGCGGCGGCGCTGGTGTTGCCCGTCGACCAACCGGTGGTGACGGCGGCGCTGGTCGCGCGGCTCGTCGGCACCTGGCGAGCAGGTTCCCTCGCGGTCCGGGCCGCGTTCGGCGGGCAGGGGCGGACCCCGGTCGTGCTCGATCGGACGTTGTGGCCAGCCGTGCGAAAGAGCGCAGTCGGCGACGTCGGCGCGAGAGGGCTCCTCGGCGCTCACCCCGAGCTCGTCACCCTGGTCGACTGCGACGACGTCGGGGCTGCCTGCGACGTCGACACGCCTGCCGACCTCGAGGTGGTCGAGGACCGCTACGGAGGCTGGCTTGCCTCCGCCTCCACCACCCTCGGCGCCGACATGCCCGAGCGGTGAGGGAAGCAGGTTCGCCGGCACCGGCCGGTGATCGACGGGCGGGCACCCGGGCGTCCGTGCACTCGCCGGTGTGTGCCGAGGGGCGCTCTTGTGCGATCGCGGTGCGACATTACAATGCCGTTACGGAATCGACCTGAGGGTGCTTCGGTCCGTCGGAGCCCGGCCCCTTGCGTGGTTCCTCCGAGGTGTTGCACGCCCGGTGCCTTGCGGCACCCGACGACCAGCGAGGAGAGACCCGGCCCATGCCACCCGAGGATCCTGAGGCACCGGCGATGCCGCCGGGCCCCCTCTTCGGCAGCGGTAGGCGCGTCGCCGACGCCGCCACCAACGTCCGACGCCGAGTGTCGACAGTGCTCGGCTTGCCTGACCGTCCGGCGTCCCCCGTGCTGCGTCCGGTCGTCGCCGTTGACGGACCGCCGACACCTGCTCCGCGCGGGCTCGTCCTGCGGCCGGCCCTGCTCGGCTTCGTGGCGCTCCTGGCGGTGGCGGTCGGGGCGTCCCTGCCCAGCTCGCCGTTCAAGCTGGAGATGCCGCACACCTGGTTCTTCGGTGTGCCGGCGCACGGCGGGGCCAGCAACTGGGGTGTCTACTTCTCGCTGGCCGCCGTGTACGGGGGCCTGCTCCTCCTGATGCGGGTGTGGTGGGGGATGTCGAGGCTCTATGCCCGCTCCCCGGGGGTGCCGACGTCCCAACTGTGGTGGGTCTTCCTCCTCTGGGCGCTCCCCATGCTGGTGATCGCCCCGCTGTTCAGTCGTGACATCTACTCCTACGCCGCCCAGGGCGAGATGGTGTCGCGACATCTGAGCCCCTACCACTACGGCCCCTTCGAGCTCGGCAACAACTCCTTCACTGCACCGGTGGACCCGCTGTGGGGCAATGCCCCGGCACCGTACGGCCCGCTCTTCCTGCAGATCGACGGGTTCTTCGCCCGCATCACCGGCCACAACGAGCTCGCCACCGTCGTACTGCTGCGCCTGCTCGCCTTTGCCGGCGTGGTGCTGATGGCGGCCTTCATCCCCCGACTGGCCCGCCTCTACCACCGCGACGGGGCCGAGGTCTTCACGCTGGCCGTGCTCAACCCGGTGGTGATCCTCCACCTCATCGGTGGCGCCCACAACGACGCGCTCATGCTGGGCTTCCTCATCGCTGGCATCACCCTGGCCAAGGAGGGCCGGCCCGTCGTCGGGCTCGTGCTGTGCGCGGTGGCCACCGCCGTCAAGGCTCCGGCGGCCGTCGGCGCCTTGTACATCGGGTGGAACTGGCTCGGGCCCTACGTGCCCGTGCGCGACCGCATCAGACCCCTCATCACCGCCGGTCTCATCGGTGGTGCGGTGATGGAGTTCTTCTCCTTCACCAGCGGGCTCGGTTGGGGGTGGATCGGCAGTCTGCTCAGCCCTGGCGTGGTCCGGTCGTGGATGGCGCCGACTACGGCGGCGGCCTACTTGGCGACAGACCTGGCCCACGTCGTCGGCTTCGGTGTGCACATGGGGACCGTGCTGTCGGCCACCCGGTTCTTCGGCATGCTCGGCGGCGGCATCCTCTGTCTGTGGCTGCTCGGCAACAGCGACCGGATCGGCTCGCTTCGAGCCCTCGGCATGTCCTTGCTGGTGATCGTCCTCCTCGGACCCGTCGACCAACCCTGGTACCTGACGTGGGGGCTGGTGGCGCTCGCCCCGGTAGCCCGTGGCCGGCTTCGTTCCGGCCTGATCGGTCTGTCGATGTTCTCGGCGTTCCTCTCGCTGCCGGGGGCGGCGCAGCTCATCGGCAACCTTGTCCACGGCGACCCGCTGTCCATCGTCTTGACGCTGCTGTGGCTGCTCGTGGTCCTGACCGTGCCGCTCTCTACCATCGAGCGGCCGGCGATCTCGTCTGGCCAGCACGACCACTCGGCAGGTGAGCTCTCCGGGGTTGCGTTGGGCTGACCGGCGACCACGGGGTGGATTCCGGCCCTGGCCCCGGCGCCGGCACCAGGACCGGCCCCCCGGTGGAACGGGCCATCCGTCCGCCCACGGCCCCACCCTCGACCCAGGCCCCTCGTCCGGCCCCGACCCGAGGTCCTTCCCCGTGGCCGCGGGCTCGGACGATCGGGTCGGTCGAGACCCCCCCGGGGATCCCCCGGGGGTCAGAGCATCCGTTGGAGCACGTGGACGTCGAGCCAGCGTCCGAACTTCCGCCCGATCTCCCGCTCGATGCCAGCAGGCTCGAACCCGCAGGCATGGTGGAGGCCGATCGAAGCGGCATTCTCGCCGGCCACTCGAGCGACCATGGTGTGGAAGCCGTACTCGGTGGCCAGGCGGATGAGCTCTTCGAGGATGGCCCGCCCAGCGCCCTCGCCTCGGTGGTCTCCGTCCACGTACACCGAGTCCTCGACGGTGGTGGCGTAGGCGGGCCGATGACGGTACGGCGACAGCGAGCCGAAGCCGGCGACGGCGCCGCCAGCGGCGATGGCCACGACCGCAGGATGGACGCCATCGTGGCTGGCGATCCACTCCTCCTGCTCCTCGAGGGAGCGGGGCACGAGGTCGAAGGTCGCCGTCGAACCGAGCACCTCGACGTTGTAGATGGCCCGGATCGCCTCGGCGTCCGCCGCAGTGGCCAGGCGGAGGTGCATGAACGGGATGGTAGGCGAACCCGGAGCGGTGCTCGGGCGGAACCGATCCGTCGGTCCTGCCGGCGCCGCTGCAGGCCCAGGACGGACGTGGCGGGCGAGCTTTCCGGGCAGGTCCGGTTGCGGCTATGCTTTTCCTTCGCTGCTCGGTCGAGCCGCGCCGCCCCCTTAGCTCAGTCGGCAGAGCACAGCCATGGTAAGGCTGGTGTCGTCGGTTCGATTCCGACAGGGGGCTCGCCCTGGCGGCGTAGCTCAGTTGGTCAGAGCACACGGCTCATAATCGTGGGGTCGCCGGTTCGAGTCCGGCCGCCGCTACTAGGAGGTCCGTCCGGGAGGACTGGGCGGCCCGACGTCGGGGATGCCCCACCACCGACGTTGGCAGGACCGGCCCGAAGGGGCCTGAGAAGGCGCACTGGACCGACTGGCTCGGCTCGGTGCCGGGAAGGAGCGACCGTGGCGAAGAACGAGAAGCGGGTCCAGGTCACCCTGGCCTGTGAGGTCTGCAAGCGGCGCAACTACATCACGACGAAGAACAAGCTGAACGACCGCGAGCGGATCGAGATGCGCAAGTACTGCCGGTGGGACCGGCAGCACACGCTCCACAAGGAGACGCGCTGACCGACGACCCAGGCAGACGGTAGGGCCAGGGGTGAGCCCCCCGGTCACCGGCGACGGCCGAGGCACGCAACCGGTGGTAGCCTCTCGCTCCGCCTGCGTGGCGGGGTCCTTCTCGGCGCCCGCCCACCGAGGGCAGTAGCTCAACTGGTAGAGCACCGGTCTCCAAAACCGGCGGTTGGGGGTTCGAGTCCCTCCTGCCCTGCTCGTCCTCGGTGGACCGCAGGCGTCGTCGTGCCCGGCGGCCCAGCGGTATGCCGGGTGGCGCGGCGCACGACGGGTGGTGCCGAGGTCCGGTGGGCGACGATGGCAGAAGCGACGGCAGGGACGGCAGAGCGACAGAAGGCACGACGGTGAACCGAGAAACCAAGCGCATGCTGCAGCGCCAGGGGCACGACGTCGAAGGGGCGGCGCCCCCCCGGCGGACGGCCCAGCCCCCCCGGCGTCCACCGCGCCGCGAGCCCTTCCGTATCGGGCAGTTCGTGCGCGAGGTACGATCGGAGTTGCGGCAGGTGGCCTGGCCCAACCGGGCCGAGGTGGTCAACTACACGACGGTCACCTTCGTGACGCTCGTTGCCCTCATCATCTTGATCTTTCTCCTCAACTACGCCTTTGCGAAAGGCGTCTTCTGGCTGTTCACGACGTGATCGGTGTGACTGTGACCTCAAGCGAAGCCGAGATGCCATCGAGTGCGAGCGCTCCCTCATCGGGCGGTGCCTCCGCCGAAGCAGAGGAGCGGGTCGTCGACGTCGACCAGCTTGCTGCGTCCGAGGACGCGGGAGCCGAGCCCGACGACGCCGCGGTGGCTGACGCCACGTCCGACGCCGAGCTCGAGGGCGACGACGCCGAGCTCGACGACGAGGACGAGGAGGCCCGCCCGGCGGCGGTCAGCCCCTACGACAAGCCCGGCCGGTGGTACGTGGTGCACACCTATGCCGGCTACGAGAACAAGGTGAAGTCCAACCTCTACAGCCGCTCGGCGTCGATGAACATGGAGGATCGGATCTACGAAGTCGAGATCCCCATGGAGGATGTCGTCGAGTTCAAGAACGGCAAGAAGGTCGTCGTCCAGAAGAAGGTCTTCCCCGGGTACCTTCTCTGTCGTTGCGAGCTCGACGACGACAGCTGGTCGGTCATTCGCAACACGCCGGGCGTCACCGGCTTCGTCGGGCCAGGGACCAAGCCGACCCCGCTGTCCCGTCGCGAGGTCGAGTCGATCCTCCAGGTCAAGTCCGAAGGGACCGAGGCGCCGACGAAGCGCTCGCGGCCCCGGCTCGAGCACGAGATCGGCGAGACAGTCCGCGTGAAAGAAGGCCCCTTCGCCGACTTCTCAGGCCAGATCGCCGAGATCAACGAGGACCAGCTCAAGCTCAAGGTCCTGGTGAACATCTTCGGGCGCGAGACCCCGGTCGAGCTCGAGTTCAGCCAAGTGGCAAAGTTGTAGCCCGGGCCAGTCCAGTCCCGATCACGACGACCCCGATCAAGACGACGAGGAGCAGCTCTGATGGCCCCGAAGAAGCGTGTACTTGCGATGGTGAAGATCCAGCTCCCGGCAGGGGGCGCGACACCCGCGCCTCCGGTCGGTACGGCGCTGGGCCCGCATGGGGTTCAGACGATGGAGTTCTGCAAGCAGTACAACGCGGCCACGGAGTCCCAGCGCGGCTCGGTCGTCCCCGTCGAGATCACCATCTACGAGGACCGGACGTTCACCTTCGTTCTCAAGACGCCGCCGACCCCGGTGCTTCTGCGCCAGGCCGCCGGCCTCGAGAAGGGATCGGCGACGACCGGTCGTGCTCAGGTGGCCACCGTCACCGACGCCCAGCTGGCGGAGATCGCCACCGTCAAGTTGCCTGACCTGAACACGACCGACCTCGAGGCGGCCAAACGCCAGGTGGCCGGCACCGCCCGCTCGATGGGGATTGCCGTCGCCGGCTGAGGCGAACCGGCCCCCAACGCACACCGACACGGAGAGACGCATGTCCAGGGGTAAGAAGTACCGCTCGAGCACGGCGCAGTTCGACCGCCAGCACCACTACACGCCGGCTGAGGCGATCGAGCTCGTCCAGGCCACCGCCAAGGCATCGTTCGACGAGACCGTCGAACTGGCCGTTCGTCTCGGCGTCGATCCGCGCAAGGCCGACCAGATCGTCCGAGGCACGCTCACGCTGCCGGCAGGAACCGGCAAGACGGCTCGGGTGGCCGTGTTCGCCGCCGGCGACCACGCCGCCGAGGCCCGGGCTGCCGGTGCCGACGTCGTGGGTGCCGACGACCTGGTGGCCCGGGTGGCCAACGAGGGGTTCCTCGACTTCGACGTGGCGATCGCCACACCCGACATGATGGGACAGGTCGGTGCCCTCGGTCGGGTGCTCGGGCCCCGGGGCCTCATGCCCAACCCGAAGACGGGTACGGTCACCGAGGACGTCGGTCGCGCCGTGGCCGAGTTCAAAGGGGGGCGCGTCGAGTACCGCACCGACAAGGTGGGCAACATCCATCTGGGGATTGGCAAGGCCTCGTTCGACCGGGCCAAGCTGCTGGCCAACTTCGGGGCCGTGATGGACGAGCTCCACCGGGCCAAGCCGGCCTCGGCTAAGGGGCGTTACGTTCGCGCCGTCACCGTCTCGTCGACGATGGGGCCTGGGGTCCATGTCGACCCAGCGGCTGCCCGCCTGGTTGCCGAGGAGGACGTGGCCGTCGGAGCCTGAACGGCTCTGGGCAGCCTGCGCGTTGCCAGCGGTCGCGGTGTCGGGCATGCGCTACCATCTGTCAGCAATCTGAATTTCGAACTGCCGTAGACCTCCGGTGCGTCGCCCGAGCGGCGCCGAAGGGACCATCTGGTCCGCCTGACGAGGCGACGTTCGCACCGGGCTCCGAACCGAGCTTCGCGCGTCTTCCCCGTCTGTCGTCTGCGGCCCGTTGACCGGGCCTGTGCCCGGCCGGAGGCACAATGGACAATCCGAGGCCGGAGAAAGTCGCCGTCGTCGACGAAGTGCGTGAGCGCCTGGCGGCCGCCGAGGGAGCGCTGCTCACCGAGTACCGGGGCCTGACCGTGGCCGAGCTAGCCCGGCTTCGCCAGGCACTCTCCGCTGTCGGCGGTGACTACAAGGTCTACAAGAACACCCTGGTCCGACTGGCGGTGGCTGGCGGTCCGCAGGAGGGCCTCGCCGAGCTCCTGACCGGCCCGACCGCTATCGCGTTCGTCCATGGCGACGTCAGCGCGGTGGCCAAGGCGCTGCGGGACTTCGCCCGCTCCACTCCCAACCTCGTCCTGAAGGGTGGGATGGTCGGCAGCGGAGCGTTGTCAGCTCAGGACGTCACCGCCCTTGCTGACCTGCCCCCGCGCGACGTGCTGCTGGCTCAGGTGGCCGGAGCGCTGGCCGCACCCCTCCGTCAGTTGGCCGGCTTGTTCGAGGCCCTGCCGCGCAACCTCGCCTACGGGCTGGCGGCGCTCGTCGAGCAGGGCGGGGGTCCGGCCCCCGCTGACGAGGCCCCCGCTGACGAGGCCCCCGCTGACGAGGCCCCCGCTGACGAGGCCCCCGCTGACGAGGCCCCCGCTGACGAGGCCCCCGCTGACTGACCGACGTACCGACTGACCGACCGTTTCCCACCCGGCTCGAACTCCCGGGCCAGAACCACGAAGGAGCAACACCATGGCAGGCAGCCTGACCAAAGACCAGATCCTCGACGGTATCGCCGAGCTGTCGGTGCTCGAGCTGAGCGAACTGCTCACGGCGTTCGAGGAGCGCTTCGGCGTCACGGCAGCCGCCCCCGTGGCGGTCGCGGCCATGCCCGCAGCCGGTGCGGCGGGCGGTGGCGAGGCGGCCGCTGCCGAGGAGCAGAGCGAATTCGACGTCATCCTGGCCTCGGCCGGTGACAAGAAGATCCAGGTCATCAAGGAGGTCCGGGCACTCACCAGCCTGGGGCTCAAGGAGGCCAAGGACCTCGTCGACAGTGCACCCAAGCCCGTGCTCGAGAAGGTCAACAAGGAGGACGCGGAGAAGGCGAAGGCACAGCTCGAGGGCGCAGGCGCCACCGTCGAGCTGAAGTAGCCGGGCCTGACGTCCGTCACCCCCTGTCTGGCTCCGGGGGTGACGGACGCTCCCGTCGCGCCCCGGGGTTGTCAGACGAGGTCGGTCCGGATAAGCTATCCGGTTGCCGTGCTCCCCTCACCCGTTTCCTCCGGATCTCCAGGTCTGGTGACGCGCGCCCGCGCGCGAACCGGGGCACCCGGACGGAGCGATCAGGGCTCACGGAGGCACCCCCCACCCTCTCTCGCTCCACCCGGCACCAGCTAGCCGGTCGCCGGCGCGTGCGCACACGCCGTCCCTCGTCGCTCGTCGTAGTACACCCGCAGTCCCTGACGTCACCCCGTCCACCCCGCAACCGGGAGGAGTAGGCCGTTGCCTGCACGGTCCAAGAGTCCGGAACGCTTCTCGTTCGCCAACATCGAAGAGGCCCTGCCGCTGCCGGACCTCGTCGCCATCCAGAGCGACTCCTTCCGGTGGTTCCTCGACAAAGGGCTGGCCGAGGCGTTCAGCGACATCAGCCCGATCGAAGACTTCACCGGTCAGCTGAGCCTGGAGCTCGAGTTCGACCCGAACGACCCCGACCTGCGCCCGCCCCCGAAGTTCTCGGTGGACGAGTGCAAGGAGAAGGACATGACCTACGCCGCGCCGGTCTTCGTGCGGGCGCGGTTCATGAACGCGGCGACGGGTGAGATCAAGGAGCAGACGGTCTTCATGGGGGACTTCCCGGTGATGACCGACAAGGGCACCTTCATCGTCAACGGGACCGAGCGGGTGGTGGTGAGCCAGCTGGTGCGCTCGCCCGGAGTCATCTTCCAGCCCGGCCGTGACGCCAAGACGATCTTCACCGGCACCATCCACCCCTACCGGGGCGAGTGGATCGAGTTCGACGTCGAGGCCAAGCCGTCCAAGGACGTCACCGCCGGTGCGCGCGTCGCCCGCAAGCGCCGGCTCTCGCTGTTCGTCTTGCTGCGCGCCCTCGGCTACGAGGACCCCGCCTTCCTCGAGCGGTTCGTGCGGCACTTCGACTTCCTCGAAGGGCAGTGGGAGAAGGAGCAGGGGCTGGCCCCCACCCGCGAAGAAGCCCTCCTCGAGATCTACAAGCGGGCACGGCCGGGTGAGCCCCTCTCGACGGAGGCGGCGCGCCAGTACTTCGAGAACGCCTTCTTCAACCCGAAGCGCTACGACCTCACCCGGGTGGGCCGCTACAAGCTCAACCGCAAGCTGGGGCCCGAGCTGGACCGGATCGAGGACCTCTTCCAGATCTCCCTCGACCGCCCCGAGCCTGGCCAGGGCGTGCTCAGCCCGTCGGAGATCCTGGCGACCGCCACCTACATGCTCCATCTCGCTCTCCACATGGCCGACGGCGAGTCGGGCTACCGCATCGACGACCAGGACCACTTCGCCAACCGGCGTATCCGCTCGGTGGGCGAGCTCATCCAGAACCAGGTCCGCGTCGGCCTGTCGCGCATGGAGCGAGTCGTCCGCGAACGGATGACCACTCAAGATGTCGAAGCCATCACCCCGCAGACCCTGATCAACATCCGACCCGTGGTCGCTGCCGTCAAGGAGTTCTTCGGCACCAGCCAGCTCAGCCAGTTCATGGACCAGAACAACCCGTTGTCGGGGCTGGCCCACAAGCGGCGTCTGTCCGCCCTCGGCCCCGGCGGCCTGTCGCGGGAGCGAGCAGGCTTCGAGGTCCGCGACGTGCACACCTCCCACTACGGGCGGATGTGCCCCATCGAGACGCCCGAGGGCCCGAACATCGGCCTGATCGGCTCGCTGGCCACCTACGCCCGCGTCAACGAGTACGGCTTCATCGAGACGCCCTACCGCAAGGTGTTGGACGGACGGGTCACCGACGAGATCCTCTACCTCGCTGCCGACGAGGAGGAGGAGCACGTCATCGCCCAGGCCTCGGCGGCCATCGACGAGGACGGGCGGTTCACCGAGGAGAAGGTGCTCGTGCGCCGCGGTCCCCAAGGGACCGGCGTGCGCGTGGGCGCGGCCTCGACGTCCTATGGCACGACCTCGGAGATCGACTTCGTGCCCCCCGCCGAGGTCGACCTGATGGACGTCTCGCCCAAGCAGATCGTCTCGGTGTCGACGGCGCTCATCCCCTTCGTCGAGCACGACGATGCCAACCGGGCCCTGATGGGCGCCAACATGCAGAAGCAGGCAGTTCCCCTGGTGGTCCCCGAGGCGCCCTACATCGGCACCGGCGTGGAAGCCCGCGCCGCCCAGGACGCCGGTGACGCCGTCCTGGCCGAGGCCGACGGCACCGTGGTCGACGTGACCGGCGACCGCATCGTCGTCGAGTACAAGGCGGGAGCGAAGGACCGTCTCGGCCACGAGCTCGGCCGCAAGACCTACCGCCTAGCCAAGTTCCGGCGGTCGAACCAGAACACGTGCATCAACCAGAAGGGGTTGGTCGACGTCGGCCAGCGGGTGGCTCGCGGTGACGTGCTCGCCGACGGGCCGGCCACCCACAACGGTGAACTGGCGCTCGGCAAGAACCTGCTGGTGGCCTTCATGCCGTGGGAGGGCTACAACTACGAAGACGCCATCATCCTCTCCGAGCGGCTGGTGAAGGACGACGTCCTCACCTCGATCCACATCGAGGAGCACGAGGTCGACGCCCGCGACACGAAGTTGGGCGCCGAGGAGATCACCCGCGACATCCCGAACCTCTCCGAGGAGATCCTCGCCGACCTCGACGAGCGCGGCATCATCCGCATCGGCGCCGAGGTCGGGCCCGGTGACGTGCTGGTGGGCAAGGTGACCCCGAAGGGCGAGACGGAGCAGACGCCCGAAGAGCGCTTGCTGCGAGCCATCTTCGGCGAGAAGGCCCGCGAGGTGCGTGACACCTCGCTGAAGGTCCCCCACGGCGAGGAAGGCACGGTCATCGACGTGCGCGTGTTCTCCCGCGAGGACTCCCACGAGCTCCCGCCCGGGGTCAACCAGCTCGTTCGGGTCTACGTGGCCCAGAAGCGCAAGATCTCCGAGGGCGACAAGCTGGCCGGCCGCCACGGCAACAAGGGTGTCATCTCGAAGATCCTGCCCATCGAGGACATGCC
The DNA here is from genome assembly GCA_021798955.1 of Actinomycetes bacterium. GTDB lineage: Bacteria > Actinomycetota > Acidimicrobiia > Acidimicrobiales > RAAP-2 > JAJZJT01. Next base: position 125,085 of record JAJZBK010000003.1, on the reverse strand, counting down.
GTTCCTGGCTGACGGCACGCCGGTCGACATCATCCTGAACCCGCTCGGCGTCCCCAGCCGGATGAACGTCGGCCAGGTGCTGGAGTCCCATCTCGGCTACGCCGCCCGGTGGGGCTGGAAGGACGCCGGAGAGGTGGCCAGCGCGCCGGTGCGCGGCACCGAGACGAAGACCCGGCCACGCACCGACCCGGCTGTGTGGGTGTCGACCCCGGTCTTCGACGGCGCCCACTGGGACGAGGAGGCCGACGCCGGTCGCCACCCGACCATCCAGCACGTCTTCCGCACCCTCAACCCCGACGGGGTGGACGGCGCGGTGCAGGTCTCCGAGGACGGCAAGGCACAGCTGTACAACGGGAGGACCGGCGAGCCCTACGACAACCGGATCTCGGTGGGCTACATGTACATCCTGAAGCTCCACCACCTGGTCGACGACAAGATCCACGCCCGTTCGACCGGCCCGTACTCGATGATCACCCAGCAGCCCCTGGGCGGCAAGGCCCAGTTCGGCGGCCAGCGCTTCGGCGAGATGGAGGTCTGGGCACTCGAGGCGTTCGGGGCCGCCTACGCGCTCCAGGAGCTCCTCACCATCAAGTCGGACGACGTCCTCGGCCGGGTGAAGGTCTACGAGGCGATCGTCAAGGGCGAGAACATCCCCGAACCGGGGATCCCCGAGAGCTTCAAGGTGCTGATCAAGGAGATGCAGTCGCTCTGTCTCGACGTCGAGGTGCTGGCGCCGGGTGGCGAGGAGATCGAGATGCGTGAGCTCGACGAGGACGTCTTCCGGGCGGCCGAGGAGCTGGGCATCGACATCAGCCGGCCCGAGCGCGGGTCCGACGAAGAGGACGAGCGGCGCGCCGCGGAAAGAGGGTTCTGATGCTCGACGTGAACGAGTTCGACCAGCTGCGCATCGGGCTGGCCACCGCCGAGTCCATCCGGGGGTGGTCGAACGGCGAGGTGAAGAAGCCCGAGACGATCAACTACCGAACCCTGCGCCCGGAGAAGGACGGGCTCTTCTGCGAGAAGATCTTCGGCCCGACCAAGGACTGGGAGTGCTACTGCGGCAAGTACAAGCGCGTCCGGTTCAAGGGGATCATCTGCGAGCGCTGCGGCGTCGAGGTGACCCGCTCCAAGGTCCGGCGCGAGCGGATGGGGCACATCGAGCTGGCCGCTCCGGTGGTCCACATCTGGTACCTGCGGGGTACCCGTAGCTGGCTCGCCTACCTCCTGATGGGCACCGAGGCCCGCGAGGAGCTGAAGGCCAAGCAGCTCGAGAAGGTCATCTACTTCGCCGCCAACCTCGTCACCTGGGTCGACGAGGACAAGCGCCACGAGGACCTGCCGACCCTCGAGGGGGAGCTGCGCGAGGAGATCGCCGACATCGAGCGCCAGCGTGACCTCGAGCTCGACCGGCGGTTCAAGGAGCTCGAGGCCGAGCTCGCTGAGCTCGAAGCCGCCGGGGCCAAGGACGCCGAGGTGAAAGCCCGGCAGCGTGCCGCGGAGAAGGAGATCGCCAGCGTCCGCGAGCGCTACACCGGCGAAGCCGAGCTGGCTCAGCGGGCCTTCGACGAGTTCAAGAGCCTCCACTCCCGCAAGATCCTCGAGGACGAGCTCCTCTGGCGCGAGCTGCGTCTCCGCTACGAGGACTACTTCGAAGGCGGCATGGGCGCCGAGGCCATCCAGCAGCTCATCGATCGCATCGACCTTGACACCGAGGAGGTCAAGCTACGCGAGATGATCGACGCGGCCGACGGGCGCAAGCCGCTCTCGGCCCAGCGGCGTCAGAAGGTCATCAAGCGCCTGAAGATCGTCTCCGCCTTCAACCGTCGTGACGACAACGGGCGGCGGGTCAACGACCCCCGGGCCATGATCCTCGAGGCCGTGCCGGTCATCCCGCCCGACCTGCGCCCGATGGTGCAGCTCGACGGCGGCCGGTTCGCCACCTCCGACCTGAACGATCTCTACCGACGGGTGATCAACCGGAACAACCGGTTGAAGCGCCTGCTCGACCTCGGTGCGCCCGAGATCATCATCAACAACGAGAAGCGCATGCTGCAGGAGGCGGTCGACGCCCTCTTCGACAACGGGCGGCGCGGGCGTCCGGTGACCGGTCCGGGCAACCGACCGCTCAAGAGCCTCTCGGACATGCTGAAGGGCAAGCAAGGGCGGTTCCGCCAGAACCTCCTCGGCAAGCGGGTCGACTACTCGGGTCGTTCGGTCATCGTCATCGGCCCCACCCTTCAGCTGCACCAGTGCGGTCTGCCCAAGCTGATGGCCCTCGAGCTGTTCAAGCCCTTCGTGATGAAGCGCCTGGTGGACACCGAGCTGGCTCAGAACATCAAGTCGGCCAAGCGGATGGTGGAGCGGCGTAGGCCCCAGGTGTGGGACGTGCTCGAAGGGGTCATCAAGGAGCACCCGGTGTTCCTCAACCGGGCCCCCACCCTGCACCGCCTGGGGATCCAGGCCTTCGAGCCCGTCTTGGTCGAAGGCAAGGCCATCCAGGTCCACCCGCTCGTGTGCACGGCCTTCAACGCCGACTTCGACGGCGACCAGATGGCGGTCCACCTGCCGCTGTCGGCCGAGGCCCAGGCCGAGGCCCGGGTGCTCATGCTGTCGGCCAACAACATCCTCTCTCCGGCGACTGGCCGGCCGATCACCGTGCCCACCCAGGACATGGTGTTCGGGGCGTACTACCTGACCCTTGCGGTCGACGGTGCCAAGGGCGAGGGGCGGTCGTTCCGCCACGCCTATGAGGTCGAGGCGGCCTTCGACGCCGGCGACGTCGACCTCCACGCCAAGATCACGGTGCGCCCCGCTCCCGACAGCCAGCTCGGCCGCGCCGTCGCGGCCGTGGTCTCCGGTAGCGGTGACGGCGCCGATGCCGGTGACGGTCCGCTCGAGATCCAGACCACGCCGGGCCGCGTGCTGTTCAACGGCGCCCTCCCTGATGGCTACCGCTTCGTCAACGACGTCGTGGGCAAGCGGAACACGTCGATCGGCTCGATCGTCGAGGAGATCGCCGCCGCCTACCCCAAGCACGTGGTCGCCGAGAGCCTCGACCGGGTCAAGGCCCTGGGCTTCCGCTATGCCGCCCAGTCCGGTCTGACCATCTCGATCAACGACGTGCGCACGCCGCCGGAGAAGCAGGCCATCCTCGACCGTCACGAGAAGGAGGCCGACAAGGCGGAGGCCCAGTTCAAGCGGGGCATCATCACCGACGACGAGCGGCGCCAGAAGGAGATCGAGATCTGGACGTCGGCCAACTCCGAAGTGGGCCGGGCCATGGAGCAGTCGCTCTCGACCATCGCCTTCAACCCCCTCGACATGATGGTCGACTCGGGTGCCCGGGGTAACTCCCAGCAGATCCGCCAGATCGCCGGCATGAAGGGCCTCGTCTCGAACCCTCGGGGCGAGATGATCCCCCGCCCCATCAAGTCGTCCTTCCGTGAAGGCCTCTCGGTCCTCGAGTACTTCATCTCGACCCACGGTGCCCGCAAGGGCCTGGCCGACACCGCCCTGCGGACGGCCGACTCCGGGTACCTCACCCGTCGCCTGGTCGACGTGGCCCAAGAGCTCATCGTGCGCGAGGAGGACTGCGGCTCGACCCGAGGCATCTGGATCGAAGGTTTCGTGCCCGACGAGGCCGGCCGCCGCTCCTACCTCGAGACCCGGGCCTACGGCCGGTTGCTGGTCGAACCGGTGACCCTCTCGGACGGGTCGACGATCGAGGCGGGGACGGTGCTGACCGACGACCTCGTCGCCGCCTTGCGCGACGACCCGGCCATCGACCGGGTCCGTGCCCGTTCGGTCCTCACCTGCGAGGCCGAGCACGGGGTGTGTGCGGCCTGCTATGGACAGTCGCTGGCCACCGGCAAGATGATCGAGCTCGGTGAGGCGGTCGGCGTGATCGCCGCCCAGTCGATCGGCGAACCGGGCACCCAGCTGACCATGCGGACGTTCCACACCGGCGGCATCGTGGGCGAGGACATCACCCACGGCCTGCCACGGGTGGTCGAGCTGTTCGAGGCACGTACCCCCAAGGGCGCCGCTGTGCTCGCTCGGCACTCCGGCATCGTCCGCGTCGAAGAGGAGGAGGCCGGCCGGCGGATCACCGTCGTCGCCGACGACGGTGCCGAGGAGTCGGTGCTCGTCCCCCAGCGGGCCCACCTCGAAGTGGTCGACGGGCAGGAGGTCGCCGCCGGCGACGCGCTGGTCGAAGGCCCGAAGGACCCCAAGGAGCTCCTCGACGTCAAGGGCATCCGCGAGACCCAGCAGTACCTGGTCGAAGAGGTCCAGAAGGTCTACCGTGACCAGGGCGTCTCCATCCACGACAAGCACATCGAGCTGATCGTCCGCCAGATGCTGCGTCGGGTGCTCGTGGCCGAGCCCGGTGACGCCCCGTTCCTCCCCGGGGAGCGGGTCGACAGCCGCACCTACGCCGAGGTCAACCGGACGCTCGTCCAGGACGGAAAGCGGCCTGCAGAAGGACGTCCTGAGCTGATGGGCATCACCAAGGCCTCGCTCGCCACCGACAGCTGGTTGTCGGCGGCGTCGTTCCAGGAGACCACCCGGGTGCTCACCGAGGCGGCCATCGAGGGCAAGTCGGACCAGCTCTTCGGGCTCAAGGAGAACATCATCATCGGCAAGCTCATCCCCGCCGGCTCGGGCATGGACCGGTACCGGAACATCCGGCTCGAGATGCCCGGCGCCGAGGCGCTGCCGTTCTGGGCGCTCGGGAGCGAGGGTGACACCGGGACGGAGGACCTGGCCGCGTGGTTGCGTGACACGGGTGCTGACAGCTCCGCCGAGCCGTACTCCTCCGACATCGACGCCAGTTGGTTCGGGGCGGTCCCCGGCCCGGCAGCCGACGAAGGTGGTGACGGTGGCGCGGCGCCGGGGGAGGGGCCGGGCTCGCTCGAGGCCGGTGCCTGATCCCGGGTCCGCCGGGAGCACCGCGCCCCGGTGGCCCCAGGTACGCCCGGGCAGCCGGACGCCCTCCCCGCTGCCCACCACACCGTCCGACCCCCCCGCTTGCCCGCCGGCCACTGCATGCCGTAGCATGGCCCGTCCGCGCACCGCTGCACGCTGGGTGACCAGCTCGGCGGCGCGCCACCGGAGGCGGTCGGCTGGGGCCGGCACCGACCCCGTCCGCCGTACCCCGCCGTCGACATCCCAGAGGTAGCGCGTGCCCACCATCTCCCAGCTCGTCCGCAAGGGCCGAGCAACCAAGCCGACCAAGACGAAGACCCCGGCACTGCGGGGCGCTCCCCAGCGTCGAGGGGTGTGCACCCGCGTCTACACCCACACGCCGAAGAAGCCGAACTCGGCCCTCCGCAAGGTGGCCAGGGTCCGCCTGACCAGCGGGCTCGAGGTCACGGCCTACATCCCCGGCGAGGGGCACAACTTGCAGGAGCACTCGATCGTCCTCGTGCGTGGTGGTCGAGTGAAGGACCTGCCCGGGGTCCGCTACAAGGTCATCCGGGGCACGCTGGACGCGTCGGGTGTGCGCGACCGGAACCAAGCCCGCAGTCGCTACGGCGCGAAGAAGGAGTCCTGAGGTGCCCCGGAACGGACCCGCTCCCCGACGGGAGCTCCTGCCCGATCCCGTCTACCACTCGGTGCTGGTGACCCAGGTGGTCAACAAGGTGCTGAGCCGGGGTAAGCGGACCCTCGCCGAGCGCATCGTGTACCAGGCGCTCACCGACGTCGGCGAGAAGACCGGCAACGACCCTGTCACGGTGCTGAAGAAGGCGGTGGAGAACACCCGCCCCGAGCTCGAGGTGCGCAGCCGTCGCGTGGGTGGCGCTACCTACCAGGTGCCTGTCGACGTCCGGCCTCGCCGGGCGACGACGCTGTCGATCCGGTGGCTGGTCGGGTTCGCCCAGCAGCGTCGGGAGAAGACGATGGCAGAGCGGCTCTCCGGCGAGATCCGCGATGCCGCCAACGGTATCGGTGCTGCCGTCAAGCGCCGTGAGGACCTGCACAAGATGGCCGAATCGAACAAGGCCTTCGCCCACTACCGTTGGTGAACGGGACCCGGGCGCCGGTTCTCGACCGCTCCGGTCCTCGTACCTGGTCGGTCCTGCGATGACACGGCGAGCGGCTCCTGCGGCGGGCCTGTCCGACCGAGGCCACGTTCCCACGGCGTCCGGTGCCGCAGCACCCCGACGACCCCGCCTCTCCATCCTGAGCACGATCCGAAGGCTGACCGACCATGGCTGAGACCCCCACCCGAACGCACCCCCTGGCGAAGACCCGCAACATCGGGATCATGGCCCACATCGACGCGGGCAAGACCACGACCACCGAGCGGATCCTCTACTACACGGGCAAGAGCTACAAGATCGGCGAGGTGCACGAGGGCGCCGCCACCATGGACTGGATGGTCCAGGAGCAGGAGCGGGGGATCACCATCACCTCGGCCGCCACCACCTGCCAGTGGCGGGGGATCACCATCAACATCATCGACACGCCGGGGCACGTCGACTTCACCGTCGAGGTCGAGCGTTCGCTCCGGGTCCTCGACGGGGCCGTGGCCGTCTTCGACGCCGTGGCCGGCGTCGAGCCCCAGACCGAGACCGTCTGGCGCCAGGCCAACAAGTACGGCGTGCCCCGTATCTGCTTCGTCAACAAGATGGACCGGGTGGGCGCCAACTTCCCTCAGGCCGTCGAGATGATCAAGGACCGGCTCGAGGCCGTCCCCGCCGTGGTGCAGCTGCCGATCGGGGCCGAGGGCGAGTTCCGTGGCGTCGTCGACCTGGTGCGTATGCGGGCCCTCGTGTGGGACGACGGCATGGGCGAGGAGTGGAGCGAGGAGGACATCCCGGAGTCCCTCGCCACCGAGGCCGCCGACGCCCGCCACCAGCTCATCGATGTGCTGTCCAACCACGACGACACGGTGATGGAGAAGTACCTGAACGACGAGGAGATCACCGCCGAGGACCTCACCGCCGCCCTCAGGACGGTCACCCTGGGCAGCCACGCCGTCCCGGTGCTGTGCGGGTCGGCCTTCAAGAACAAGGGCGTCCAGCCCATGCTCGACGCCGTCGTCGACTACTTGCCGAGCCCGCTCGACATCCCACCGGCGGTCGGCCACCGTCCCCGCAAGGAGGACGAGGAGGTCGACCGGGCTGCCGACGACAGCGCGCCGTTCGCCGCGCTGGCCTTCAAGATCATGACCGACCCCTACGTCGGCAAGCTCACCTACGCCCGGATCTACTCGGGCACCCTGGCCAAGGGGTCGACGGTCCTCAACTCGACCAAGGACCGCAAGGAGCGCGTCGGCCGGATCCTCCAGATGCACGCCAACTCCCGCGAGGACTTGGACGGCGCCTTCGCCGGCGACATCGTGGCCCTGGTCGGGCTCAAGCAGACCACCACGGGCGACACCCTGTCCGACCCCGCTGACCCGGTCGTGCTCGAGTCGCTGACCTTCCCCGAGCCGGTGATCCACGTGGCCGTCGAGCCCAAGACGAAAGCCGACCAGGACAAGCTGTCCAAGGCGCTCTATGCGCTCTCCGAGGAGGACCCCACCTTCCGGGTCCAGACGGACGAGGAGACCGGCCAGACGGTGATCTCGGGCATGGGGGAGCTCCACCTCGAGGTGCTGGTCGACCGGATGCTGCGGGAGTTCAACGTCGACGCCAACGTCGGCAAGCCACAGGTTGCCTACCGCGAGACGGTCCGCAAGACCGTGGAGAAGGTGGAGATGCGCTACGTCCGCCAGACCGGCGGCAAGGGCCAGTACGGCCACGTGGTCATCTCCCTCGAGCCAACCGGTCCGGGTGGAGGGTACGAGTTCGTCGACAAGATCACCGGCGGCGTGATCCCGAAGGAGTACATCCCTTCGGTGGACGCCGGCATCCAAGAGGCCCTCACCTCGGGCGTGCTGGCCGGCTATCCGACGGTCGACGTCAGGGTCACCCTCACCTTCGGCTCGTACCACGAGGTCGACTCCTCCGAGATGGCCTTCAAGATCGCCGGCTCGATGGCGGTCAAGAAGGCGGCTTCGGAAGCCAGCCCGGTCCTGCTCGAGCCGGTCATGGCGGTGGAGGTGACGACCCCCGAGGAGTACATGGGCGACGTCATCGGCGACCTGTCGTCCCGGCGGGGCAAGGTCGAGGGGATGGAGCAGCGAGGGTCCAACCACATCGTTCGGGCCCTGGTACCGCTGAGCGACATGTTCGGCTACGCTACCGACCTGCGTTCGCGTACGCAGGGACGGGCAACGTACTCGATGCAGTTCCACTCCTACAACGAAGTTCCTGACTCCATCGCCAAGGAGATCATCGCCAAGGCGCGAGGGGAGTAGCCCCGTTCCGGCCAAAGGCCGGAACGGGTCAGCAGAGCCCATCGGGTCGGAGCGCCGCAGGACGCGGTTACCGAGCAGTACCGTACGACAGACCAGCAGCGAGCAGACGGCCGGTTCACGCCGGCACCACGGCGGGCCCGAGGGGGTACCGCCCGAGACCAGGGAGCAGCAGCCCAGCTATGGCCAAGCAGAAGTTCGAGCGTACGAAGCCCCACGTCAACGTGGGCACGATGGGTCACATCGACCACGGGAAGACCACGCTCACCGCGGCCATCACCAAGGTGCTCCACGACAACGACCCGTCGACGGCGTTCACGCCGTTCGACCAGATCGACAAGGCCCCCGAGGAGAAGCAGCGGGGTATCACCATCTCGATCGCCCACGTCGAGTACGAGACGCCCAACCGGCACTACGCCCACGTCGACATGCCCGGGCACGCCGACTACATCAAGAACATGATCACCGGTGCCGCCCAGGTCGACGGCGCCATCCTGGTGGTGTCGGCGGCCGACGGCCCCATGCCCCAGACCCGCGAGCACGTGCTGCTTGCCCGGCAGGTGGGTGTGCCCTACATCGTCGTCGCCCTCAACAAGGCCGACATGGTCGACGACGAGGAGCTGCTCGACCTCGTGGAGCTCGAGGTGCGTGAGCTGCTCAACGAGTACGAGTTCCCCGGCGACGACACGCCGATCGTTCGGGTGAGCGCGCTCAAGGCGCTCGAGGGCGATCCGGAGTGGGCCGCCAAGATCACCGAGCTCATGGACGCCGTCGACTCGTACATCCCCGAGCCCGAGCGCGACGTGGAGAAGCCCTTCCTCATGTCCGTCGAGGACGTCATGTCGATCACCGGGCGCGGCACCGTCGTGACCGGCAAGGTCGAGCAGGGCGTGCTGAAGGTGGGCGAGGAAGTCGAGATCGTCGGCCTGCGCGACACCCAGAAGACGACGGTCACCGGCATCGAGATGTTCCGCAAGCTCCTCGACCAGGCGCAGGCCGGTGACAACATCGGCGCCCTGCTCCGAGGGACGAAGAAGGAGGAAGTGGAGCGGGGCCAGGTGCTGTGCAAGCCCGGCTCGATCACGCCCCACACCAAGTTCGAAGCCACCGTCTACGTCCTGAACAAGGACGAAGGTGGGCGGCACAAGCCGTTCTTCAGCAACTACCGGCCCCAGTTCTACTTCCGCACGACCGACGTCACCGGCACCATCACCCTCCCCGAGGGGACCGAGATGGTCATGCCGGGCGACAACACGGACATGACGGTCGAGCTGGGCAAGCCCATCGCCATGGACGAAGGCCTGCGGTTCGCCATCCGTGAGGGCGGCCGTACGGTGGCGTCAGGCCGCGTGACGAAGATCCTGGCCTGAGCGGCCGAACGTCGTCAGACAGGAGAGGTCCCATGGCCCAAGAAGGCCCTCGTCAGAAGATCCGGATCCGGCTCAAGGCCTACGACCACGAGATCCTCGACCAGTCCACCGAAAAGATCGTGCAGACCGTGCTCCGCACCCAGGCCAAAGTGCAGGGTCCGGTTCCTCTGCCCACCGAGAAGCACCGCTACACGGTGATCCGGTCTCCCCACAAGTACAAGGACAGCCGGGAGCACTTCGAGATGCGGGTGCACAAGCGCCTGGTCGACATCGTCGACCACACGCCGAAGACGGTCGACTCGCTCCAGCGCCTCGACCTCCCGGCCGGGGTCGACATCGAGATCAAGATCCAGACGGTGTGACTCGGGGGACCCCCGCCTTGGCGGAGGGTCGTGTGCTCGTGTAGAGTACGACGCCGGCCTGCGCTGCCCTCCTCTGGGTGAGTGGAGCAGGCCGGACCACGGAGGCAGGGCCCCGTGCTCTGCCCAGCGGACGTGTCCGGAAGCCCACCTCGGAGGTGGGGACCCCGGACCAGACCAGGCGAGCGCTCCGCTCGGTGACCACCGAGCGGAGCGTCTGTGTGCTCGGCACGTCCCGGGTCGGTGCTCAGTGGCCGTAAGGCAGGCAGCCGGCAACGGGCGTGGTCGCACCGTGCCGGTGACCGAGCAGGGTGCGGTCGGAACCGTGGCACGAGTGAGGATGAGAGATAGAGAGGGCCGTCCCGACCGGGCCGGCCTGAGGAAGCCAGTCGAGACGGAGAAGCTCCAGTGGCCACCAAGGCGATCGTGGGCGAGAAGGTCGGCATGACCCAGATCTGGGACGAGGAGCATCGGGCGATCCCGGTGACGGTCGTCCGCGTCGCACCGGTGCGCGTCGTCCAGGTCAAGACGGTCGAGCACGAAGGGTACGACGCCGTGCAGGTGACCTTCGGGCACCGTCGGCCTGCTGCCCTCACCCAACCCGAGCGGGGCCACTTCGCCAAGGCCGGCGTCGAACCGGGTCGCCGCCTCGTCGAGCTCCGCCTCGAGGACGCCGGGCGCTTCGAAGTCGGCCAGGAGCTGACCGCCGACGTGCTGGCCGCCGGCGAGCTGGTCGATGCCATCGCCGTCTCCAAGGGGAAGGGCTTCGCCGGCGGCATGAAGCGCCACAACTTCAAGGGCCAGGGTGCCTCCCACGGCAACCACAAGAAGCACCGAGCACCGGGCTCGGTAGGGGCCTGTGCCACGCCGGCTCGGGTCTTCAAGGGAACGCGGATGGCAGGACGGATGGGTGGCGAACAGGTCACCACCCTCAACCTCGAGGTGGTCCAGGCGGACCCCGAGCGCCAGCTGGTGTTGGTCAAGGGAGCGGTCCCCGGTCCCCGAGGCGGCATGGTCGTCCTGCGCGACGCGGTCAAGGCCCCTGCGGCCAAGGGAGGGAGGGCATCGTGAGCACGCTCGTCGCCCCCGGTTCCGGGAGGGTCCGCCCGGCCGAGGCCCGTCGGGCCGCACGGCCCGAACCGGTCCAACGCACCGTGGTGCGCCGGACGATCGATGGCACCGAGCTCGGGACGGTCGAGCTCGACCCGGAGGTCTTCGGCATCGTCCCCAACGAAGCCGTGCTCCACCAGGTGGTGACCGCCCAGCTGGCAGCCGCCCGTTCTGGCACCCAGTCGACCCGCACTCGTGCCGAGGTGCGGGGAGGCGGGGCGAAGCCCTTCCGTCAGAAGGGCACCGGTCGGTCTCGGCAGGGCTCGACCCGGGCGCCCCAGTGGTCCGGCGGCGGGATCGCCCTCGGGCCCAAGCCGCGTTCCTACGTCCAGCGGACCCCGAAGAAGATGGTCCGCCTGGCCCTTCGCTCTGCCCTGTCCGACCGGGCTGGCCAGGGCCGGGTGGCGGTCGTCGACCGGTGGTCGTTCGATGCTCCCCGGACCAAGGCGGCCGTCGCCGCTCTCGGGGCCCTCGGCCTCGCCGGCCGGGTCCTCGTCGTCCTGACTGCCGACGACGCGGTGGCTGACCGCTCGTTCGCCAACCTGCCTCAGGTGCAGACGCTGGTGGAGGGCGAGCTCAACGCCTACGACGTGCTGGTCAACGACTGGGTGGTCTTCACCGACGACACCCTGCCCGGCGGCCCGGCGGCCGCCGAGGCGAGCGAAGGGAGCGAGGCGTGAAGGAACCCCACAACGTCCTCATCCGACCGGTCGTGTCGGAGAAGTCCTACGGGCTGATGGACGACAACGTGTACGTGTTCGTCGTCGACCCGTCGGCCACCAAGATCGACATCCGCCACGCCGTCGAGTCGGCGTTCGGTGTCCGGGTGGCCAGCGTGAACACCCTCAACCGCAAGGGCAAGAAGCGGCGTAACCGCCGCAGCAACACCCTCGGCCACCGGCCGGACACCAAGCGGGCCATCGTCACCCTCCACGAGGGTGACTCGATCGACCTCTTCGAGAGCTGAGAGCCCGAGGACCAGTTATGGCACTTCGCACCCGCAAGCCCACGAGCGCCGGACGACGGTTCCAGACCGTCTCCGACTTCGCCGAGATCACCTCCACCCGGCCGGAGAAGTCCCTGCTCGCGCCCAAGCCGTCCTCGGGCGGTCGGAACGCCCACGGACGCAAGACCGCCCGTCACCGAGGTGGTGGGCACAAGCAGCAGTACCGGGTCATCGACTTCAAGCGAGACAAGGACGGCGTACCTGCCAAGGTCGCCTCCATCGAGTACGACCCCAATCGCAATGCCCGCATCGCCCTGCTCCACTACCTCGACGGCGAGAAGCGGTACATCCTGGCGCCCGCCCACGTGGCGGTGGGGGACCGGCTGCAGTCGGGGCAAGGCGCCGAGATCCGCCCGGGCAACGCGCTCCCGCTCCGGTACATCCCGGTTGGCTCGACGGTGCACAACGTCGAGCTGCGACCCGGCGGCGGCGGCAAGCTCGCCCGAGGTGCTGGCATGAGCATCCAGTTGGTGGCGAAAGAGGGCGCGTTCGCCACGTTGCGGCTGCCTTCCACCGAGATGCGCCGCGTGTCCATCGACTGCCGGGCGACCCTCGGCGTGGTGGGCAATGCCGAAGCCGAGCTCGTCAAGATCGGCAAGGCGGGGCGGAACCGCTGGAAGGGTGTCCGCCCGCAGACCCGGGGTGTGGCCATGAACCCGGTCGACCATCCGTTGGGTGGTGGCGAGGGCAAGTCCTCGGGTGGTCGGCACCCGGTGTCGCCGTGGGGAAAGCCGGAAGGCCGGACCCGTGCCCGGAACAAGGCCTCCAACGCCATGATCGTCCGTCGACGCCGCACGCGCGGCGCCCGCCGGTAGGGAAGCAGAGGGAACGAGCCAATGCCGCGCAGCCTGAAGAAGGGGCCGTTCGTCGACGACCACCTGCTGAAGAAGGTCGACGCTCTGAACGAGGCCGGGGACAAGCGAGTGATCAAGACGTGGTCACGGCGCTCGACGATCATCCCCGACATGGTCGGCCACACCATCGCCGTCCACGACGGTCGCAAGCACATCCCTGTCTACGTGACCGAGTCGATGGTCGGGCACAAGCTTGGTGAGTTCGCGCCGACGCGGACCTTCAAGTACCACGCTGGCCAAGAGCGGGCGGGGCGGCGCTGATGCCCGGCGTGAAGACGAACGAGCGCGAGGGGACGAGGGCCGTCCTCCGTCACAGCCGGATGTCGGCCACCAAGGCCCGTCAGGTCCTCGACCTCATCCGCGGCATGGACGCCGACCGGGCCGCCGAAGTGCTCGCCCTCTCCGACCGCGAAGCGTCGCGGGTCGTGGCCAAGGTGCTCGCCTCCGCGGTGGCCAACGCCGTCCACAACGACGGCCTCGACGCCGGCGAGCTGTTCGTCTCGGCGTGCTACGCCGACGAAGGGAGCACGCTCAAGCGCTGGCGCCCCCGAGCCCGTGGCCGCGCCACCCGTATTCGCAAGCGCAGTTGTCACATCACCATCATCGTGAGCCGGATGTCCGACGAGCGGATCGCCCGTCGGCGGGCCGAGCGGGCGGCTGCGACCACCCAACGGTCGCGACGGGTGGCCAGTTCGAGGCGCCGGCGGGCTGAGGCGGCTGCCGCCACCACCCAGCCGACGTCGACCGAAGCCGCCGACTGGACGGTGTCGGCCGAGGCAGCCGAAGTGACCGAGGCCAGCGAGGCCAGCGAGGCCAGCGAGGCCAGCGAGGCCAGCGAGGCCAGCGAGGCCAGCGAGGCCAGCGAGGCCAGCGAGGCCAGCGAGGCCAGCGAGGCCAGCGAGGCCAGCGAGGCCAGCGAGGCCAGCGAGGCAGTGGAGGACGAGACGTCGGCCGGAGCCACCGAGGCCGACGAGGAGAAGGGCGAGTAGATGGGTCAGAAGGTCAACCCGTACGGGTTCCGCCTCGGCGTGACCACCGACTGGAAGTCGCGGTGGTTCGAAGAGCGCAACTACCAGGACTGCGTCATCGAGGACTGGAAGATCCGTGACTACCTGAGCTCCCAGCTCGAGACGGCGGCGGTCAGCCGTATCGAGGTAGAGCGCACCCGTGACCGGTTGCGGGTGGACATCCACACGGCCCGACCGGGCATCGTCATCGGACGGCGCGGCGCCGAGGCCGACCGCCTCAAGAAGAAGATCGAAGAGATCACCGGGCTCTCCAACCGGATCCAGCTCAACATCCAGGAGATCAAGCAACCGGAGCTGGACGCCGCACTGATCGCCCAGGGCATCTGCGACCAGCTGTCCCGCCGGGTCGCCTTCCGGCGAGCCATGAAGCGTGCCATCCAGACGGTGCAGAAGGCCGGAGCCCAGGGCGTGCGCGTGCAGTGCTCGGGTCGACTGGGGGGCTCGGAGATGGCCCGCAAGGAGTCCTATCGCGAGGGTCGCGTCCCCCTGCACACGCTGCGGGCGGACGTCGACTACGGCTTCCGTGAGGCCCGGACCACCTTCGGGCGGATCGGCGTCAAAGTGTGGATCTACAAGGGCGACATCCTCCCCTACAAGATCTCCTCCGAGGAGAAGATCACTCGCGAGGCCGCCATGGCCGTCGGCGAGACGTCCGGTCAGGGAACAGGTCAGCCACGACGTCTGATCACCGCCGGTGGCGGGCGTCGCCGCGCTGACCTCGGGGCCCCGGGGAGTGGTGCCCCGGCGCGGGTTGAGCCTGCAGGGGACGTCGACGCCCCGGTCGAGACGGTCGAGACGGTCGAGACGGTCGAGACATACGAAGCCGTGGCGGGCGTCGACGCAGCTCCGGCTGTCGCCGAAGGCGTGCCGGCAGCGGCTCCCGAGGTGGACGAGGCCGCTGGCCCCGCCGCTGAGCCGGCCGACCGCAGTGCAGCCGACCTGGTGGCTCCGCCGGCCGAGCCCGATGAGCTCGAGCGGATCCTGACCGAGGACGAAGAGATCGAGCGCCGTACCCGCGAGCACCACGAGACGCCCCACTTCCGCAAGGAGGTGGACTGAGATGCTGATGCCGCGCAAGGTCAAGCACCGCAAGCAGCAACGGGGGCGGATGACCGGCCAGGCGAAGGGCGGCACGACGGTTGCCTTCGGCGACTTCGGCATCCAGGCCCTCGAGCCCGGTTGGCTTACTGCCCGCCAGATCGAGGCCTCCCGGATCGCCATGACCCGACACGTGCGTCGTGGTGGCAAGGTGTGGATCCGGGTCTTTCCGGATCGCCCGGTGACGAAGAAGCCGGCGGAGACCCGGATGGGCTCCGGCAAGGGGAACCCCGAGCTGTGGGTGGCCGTCGTCAAGCCCGGCCGCGTCCTCTTCGAGCTCGCCGGCGTCGACCAGCAGCTGGCCAAGGAGGCCATGGAGCGGGCCATCCAGAAGCTGCCCTTCAAGGCTCGCTTCGTCGTCCGTCCTGGTACCCACGGTGCTCCGGAGGTGGAGATCTGATGGCGCGCGCGTCGGAGATCGCCGAGCTCGACGGTGCCGAGCTGCTGACTCGGCTCGACGAGAGCCGCAAGGAGCTGTTCAACCTGCGCTTCCAGTTGGCCACGGGCCAGCTCGACAACCACGCTCGTCTCGGACAGGTGCGCCGAGACATCGCACGGATGCTGGGCGAGCTTCGGGCTCGGGAGATCGCGGAGGCGGAAGGCCTTGCTCTCGAGGAGCTGCCGGCCCACCGGGCCGCCGCCCGCGAGCGGGCCGCCGACGTCGCGGTCGGGCGCACCCGCACCCCGGCGGCCGAGCGACGGGCCGCAGCCCGGGCCGCCGAAGAGGAGCCGGTGGCCGAGGAGGTTCGAGACGTGGAGGCCGCTGGCGAGCCGGTTGCTTCCGACGAGGCGGCCGGTGGGGCGTCACGAGACGTACCCGGGGACGCGTCGAGCCCCGACGAGGACGAGGAGGCCTGATGTCCGACGAGCACACTGCGCCCGAGCCGGACGGCCGGGACAATCGCCGCAAGGTGCGGGAGGGTCTCGTCGTCTCCGATCGCATGGAGTCGACAGTCGTGGTCGCCGTCGTGGAACGGGTGCGCCACCCCCGCTACGGCAAGACCGTCCAGCGGACCAAGCGGCTTTATGTCCACGATGCCGACAACGCGGCGAAGGTCGGCGACCGGGTCCGGGTGGCGGAGACCCGCCCGCTCTCCAAGCTAAAGCGGTGGCGGCTGACCGAGATCGTGGAGCGTGCACGATGATCCAGCAGGAGTCGAGGCTCAAGGTGGCCGACAACTCGGGTGCCCGGGAGGTGCTCTGCATCAAGGTGCTCGGCGGCTCCCGTCGGCGCTATGCCTCCATCGGCGACGTGTTCGTGGCGACGGTGAAGGACGCCATCCCCGGAGCGGCAGTGAAGAAGGGTGACGTGGTCAAGTGCGTGGTCGTGCGCACGAAGAAGGAGAAGCGCCGTCCCGACGGCAGCTACATCCGCTTCGACGAGAACGCAGCCGTCCTCATCAACGACCAGCAACAGCCGCGTGGGACCCGCATCTTTGGCCCGGTGGGTCGTGAGCTGCGGGACAAGCGCTTCATGCGCATCGTGTCCCTGGCACCGGAGGTGCTCTGAATGCGGATCCGCAAAGGTGACAAAGTCCAAGTGATGTCGGGCAAGGACCGCGGCAA
Organism: Actinomycetes bacterium; assembly: GCA_021798955.1. Lineage (GTDB taxonomy): Bacteria > Actinomycetota > Acidimicrobiia > Acidimicrobiales > RAAP-2 > JAJZJT01. The sequence goes on along the minus strand of JAJZBK010000003.1, from coordinate 108,389 downwards.
GCAGGCCGAGGTCGTCCGGGCCCTTCCGGCACAGGGCCGGGTCATCGTCGAGGGAGTCCACGTGGCCAAGCGGCACGCCAAGCCGACTCGGGCCACCATGCAGGGCGGGGTGATCGACAAGTTCATGCCGGTCTCGGTGGCCTCCGTCGCCATCGTGTGCAGTTCGTGCGGCCCGACCCGCATCGGGATGCGCCGGGACGAGCAGGGGCGCAAGCTGCGTGTCTGCCGGAAGTGTGGAGCAGACCTGTGATGGCGACCGAAACGGCCATCCGGCCGAGGCTGAAGGTCCGCTACGACACCGAGGTGCGTGAGCAGCTGCGGCAGTCGCTGGGGCTGGCCAACATCATGGAGGTTCCCCGCCTCGACAAGATCGTGCTCAACGTGGGCGCCGGTCGGGCCACCCAGCAGCGCTCGCTCATCGAAGGTGCCGTGCGCGACCTCGAGGTCATCGCCGGCCAGAAGCCGGTGGTGACCCGGGCCAAGAAGTCCATCGCCGGCTTCAAGTTGCGTGAGGGCCAGGAGATCGGTGCCAAGGTCACCTTGCGGGGCGACCGGGCGTGGGAGTTCTTCGATCGGCTGCTGTCGATGGCCATTCCCCGGATCCGCGACTTCCGGGGCCTCTCGCCGAGGTCGTTCGACGGGCACGGCAACTACACCTTCGGGGTGGTCGAGCAGCTCATCTTCCCCGAGATCGACTACGACTCGATCGACACCACCCGGGGCATGGACATCACCATCGCCACCACCGCACGGACCGACGCCGAGGGAAGAGCCTTCCTGGCCGCCTTCGGCTTCCCCTTCCGACAGGAGAACCAGTAACCCCATGGCGAAGAAGGCGCTCATCGAGAAGCAGAAGCACACGCCCAAGTTCAAGGTGCGTGGCTACACACGGTGCCGGCGGTGCGGGCGACCCAAGGCCGTCTACCGCAAGTTCGGTCTGTGCCGGATCTGCCTGCGGGAGATGGTCCACGCCGGCGAGATCCCCGGCGTGACCAAGGCCAGCTGGTGAGAGGAGGCGACGACCGATGACCATGTCCGATCCAATCGCCGACATGCTGACGCGCATCCGCAACGCCAACACGGCCCACTTCGACACGGTGCGCATGCCTGGGTCGAAGCTGAAGGAGTCGTTGGCCGCCATCCTGGTGGAAGAGGGCTACATCTCGGGGTACTCAGTCAACGAAGAAGCGGGCAAGCCGGGCAAGACGCTCGAGATCACCATGAAGTACTCACCGGATCGCACCCGGACCATCTCGGGGATCAAGCGGGTCTCCAAGCCCGGCCTGCGGATCTATGCCCAGGCCGACCGGGTCCCCCGGGTCCTCGGCGGGCTGGGTGTCGCTGTCGTCTCGACGTCGAAGGGCCTGATGACCGACCGGGAGGCGCGCAAGCGCCACATCGGCGGCGAGGTGCTCTGCTATGTCTGGTGACCGTTCGTTTCGGCCCGCCGGGTCGGTGTCCGTCCTGAGCGCACAGGGAGGCAGGAGCTGATGTCGAGGATCGGACGCGCCCCGATCGCCATCCCCGCAGGGGTGTCGGTGACGGTGGGCGACGAGAGCACCGGCAACACGGTGACCGTGCGAGGCCCACAAGGTGAGCTGGTGCGCGCCATCCCCGTCCCGATCACCGTCCGGGCCGACGCCGACGTCGTGGTGGTGGAGCGCCCCGACGACCAGCGGCAAAGCCGCGCCCTCCACGGGCTCACCCGGAGCCTGGTCGCCAACATGGTCACCGGCGTCACCGACGGCTTCTCCAAGGAGCTCGAGATCGTGGGTGTCGGTTACCGGGCCGTCCCCAAGGGGCCTTCGTCGCTCGAGCTGGCGCTCGGCTTCTCGCACCCGGTCCAGGTCGACGCCCCTGACGGCATCTCCTTCGAGGTCCCGACGCCGACCCGCATCGTGGTCAGGGGCATCGACAAGGAGAAGGTCGGCCAGGTGGCCGCCGACATCCGTAAGATCCGCAAGCCTGAGCCCTACAAGGGCAAGGGGGTCCGCTACGCCGGCGAGCGCGTCCTGCGCAAGGCCGGAAAGGCAGCGAAGTGATGGCACGTGCTACTGACCACAAGCTCGAGCTCCGCCGTCGGCGGCACGCCCGGGTCCGTCGCCGCATCGCCGGCACGGCGGCCCGGCCGCGTCTGGCGGTGTTCCGCTCCAACAAGCACATCTCGGTGCAAGTCATCGACGACGACGCCGGGCGGACGCTCGCAGCCGCCTCCACGGTCGAGCCGACCCTGAGGAGCGCGTCGGGTGGCAACGTCGAGGCAGCACGGGCGGTCGGGGCACTCGTCGCCCGACGCGCCAAGGAAGCCGGGGTCACCTCCGTGGTGTTCGACCGCGGCGGGTTCGCCTACCACGGGCGGGTGGCGGCTCTCGCCGACGCTGCCCGTGCCGAGGGACTGGAGTTCTGAGCGATGACCGACCTGCAGTTCGAGGAGCGGACCATCCGGGTCAACCGGGTCTCCAAGGTGGTCAAGGGCGGTCGGCGGTTCAGCTTCGCCGCCTTGATGGTGGTGGGTGACGGCAACGGACGCGTCGGTCTCGGCTACGGCAAGGCCAAGGAGGCAGGTCTGGCCGTCCAGAAGGGGATCGAGGAGGCGAGGAAGAACGTCTTCGAGGTGCCGCTGGCCGGCTCGACGATCACGCACCCGGTGATCGGCCAGAGCGGCGCCGGGCGGGTGCTGCTCAAGCCCGCCGCCCCCGGTACCGGGGTCATCGCGGGCGGTGCCGCACGCGCCATCCTCGAGATGGCAGGCATCCGCGACATCCTGGCCAAGTCGCTCGGCTCGTCCAACGGCATCAACGTGGCCCACGCCACGCTGGCCGGTCTGCGTTCGCTCAAGCGCCCCGACGAGGTCGCCGGGCTGCGGGGCAAGGTGGCCGACGACATCATCCCCGGTGGGGTGCTGCGCGCCTATCGCGAGCGGCGTCGTCAGGGAGACCTGTTCACGGAGGTGGGGTGAGATGGCGGACGGTGCGACGAACGAGCGGCGTCTGGTCGTGACCCAGGTGCGCTCGACCATCGGCGTCAAGCCCAAGCATCGCGGTACTCTGCGGGCGTTGGGCCTGCGGGGCATCGGCAAGGTGAACGAGCTCCCCGACCGACCCGAGATCCGCGGCATGCTGGCCCGCGTCGGCCACCTCGTCGAGGTGGCGCCGGTCGACGACGAGAGAGGTTGAGATGAAGGTCCACGAACTGCGCCCGCCGGCCGGGTCGACCAGGTCGCGCAAGCGGGTTGGCCGAGGGATCGGCGGCAAGGGTGGCAAGACGGCGGGGCGGGGCACCAAGGGGCAGGGAGCACGCGACACCATCCCCCTCGGCTTCGAGGGCGGCCAGCTCCCCCTCATGCAGCGGATCCCCAAGCTGCGGGGGTTCTCCAACCCCTTCCGCGTGGCGTACACGCCGGTGAACCTCGACGACCTGGAGGACCTCGGGTCCGATGCCGTCGACGTCGACGGCCTGGTGTCGGCCGGACTGGTGCGCAAGGGCGCGCTGGTCAAGGTGCTCGGCGACGGGAGCCTGGCACGGCCGGTGCGGGTCGAGGCCCACGCCTTCTCCGCGTCGGCCGAGGCCGCCATCACCGCCGCCGGCGGCTCGGTCTCCCGTGTCCCCCTCCCCTTCGGCCACGGTCGTCCTCCCGCTCGGGGCAACGCCCTCACCAACCGGTAGCATCGGTCGACCCGTCCGCGCCGAGGAGCGACGATGCTCACCAGTCTTGCCAACATCTTCCGGATCCCGGACCTCCGCAAGAAGGTCCTCTTCACGCTCGTCGTCATCGCGATCTACCAGTTCGGGGCCAACGTGCCGGCCCCCTACGTCGACTTCGCGAAGATCCAGCAGCTGGCTGCCGCGGCCAAGTCGTCGGGCGTGCTCGGCTTCCTCAACCTCTTCTCGGGCGGCGCGCTCACCCGGATGGCCGTGTTCGGGCTGGGCATCATGCCCTACATCACCTCGAGCATCATCATCCAGCTGCTCGCTACCGTCATCCCCAAGCTCGAGGAGTGGCGCGACCAGGGCGCCATCGGGCAGAAGAAGCTGACCCAGACCACCCGGTACCTGACGGTGGCTCTTGCGCTGATGCAGTCGACGGGCCTCGTCTACCTCTTCCACAAGGGCGGAGGAGGCCTGGTCGGCTCGTCGACCAACATCGACCTCATCCTCCACTACTCGATCTGGCGGGCGGCGTTCATCGTCCTCACGCTTACGGCGGGGACGGCGTTCGTGATGTGGCTCGGTGAGCTCATCACGCAGCGAGGGATCGGCCAGGGCATGTCGATCCTCATCTTCGCCAACGTGGTGGCGGGCATCCCGAGCGGTCTCAACACCGTCCTGCAGGTGGGCGGGCGTCTCAAGTTCGGGGTGATCATCCTCGTGTCGCTGGTGCTGTTGGTCTTCATCATCTTCGTCGACCAGGGCCAGCGGAGGATCCCGGTGACCTTCGCCAAGCGGGTGGTCGGGCGCAAGATGTACGGTGGCTCGAGCTCGTACATCCCGCTGAAGGTGAACCAGGCTGGTGTCATCCCGATCATCTTCGCCAGCTCGGTGCTCTACATTCCCGTGCTGCTCTCGAACATCATCCCCTCGGCCGCCTTCCGTAGTTGGGTGAACCACAACGTGACGCCGACGAGCATCTTCTACATCCTCACGTACTTCCTCTTCATCCTCCTCTTCACCTTCTTCTACGTGTACGTGGCGTTCGACCCCCACCAGCAGGCCGACATCATCCGCAAACAGGGTGGCTACGTCCCCGGCATCCGTCCGGGCAACCCGACCGAGCGGTACCTGTCGCACATCCTGAACCGGATCACCTGGCCCGGCGCGCTCTTCCTCGGCGCCGTCGCCGTGGTCCCATCCCTGCTGATGGCGGCATGGAACATCACCAGCTACCCGTTCTACGGCACGACGCTCCTCATCGCCGTCGGTGTGGCCCTCGAGACGATGAAGCAGATCGACAGCCAGCTGATGATGCGGAACTACGAGGGCTTCCTCAAGTAGGTGGTACCAGGAGCAAGGCTCGTCGTCCTCGGCAAGCAGGGGGCAGGCAAGGGGACGCAGTGCGTGCGTCTCTCTCACCACTACGTGATCCCCCACGTGTCGACGGGAGACATGTTGCGCGCCGCCGTCAAGCAGCGGACGCCGCTCGGGCGCAAGGCCAAGGAGGTGATGGACCGGGGCGAGCTCCTCGGCGACGACCTCATCATGGCGATGGTGGCCGAGCGCCTGGGGGAGAGCGATGTGCGGGCTCGGGGCTTCGTGCTCGACGGCTGCCCTCGCACGGTCGAACAGGCCGAGGAGCTTGCCGCCATCCTCGCTCCGGTCGATCTCGACCTGGTCATCGACATCGAGGTGCCTACCGCCCAGGTGCTCCGTCGGCTCGCCGCACGGAGGGTGTGCAGCGACTGCGGCGCCAACTACTCGACCTCCCAGCCCCCCCAGGTCAACTGGACATGCGACATCTGTGGGGGCGAGGTCGTCCAGCGCGAGGACGACCGCGAGGAGGCCATCGCCCGACGGCTCGAGCTCTACGAGCGCCAGACGGCCCCGCTGATCGACTGGTACCGCGACCGAGACCTCCTCGCTTCGGTGTCCGGGACGGGAGCGCCCGACGCCGTCACTCGCCGGATCGTCAAGGCGATCGAAGCTCGTCGCGGACGTAGGAGCCGGGTGTGAGGCGCCACGCCGACGAGCTGGCGAAGATGCGCCGGGCCGGTCGGGTCGTGGCCGAGATGCACGAGGAGACCCGTCGGGCCATCCGCCCCGGGGTGACCACTGCGGCGATCGACCGCGTTGCCCGTCAGGTGCTCGAACGACGGGGCGCCAGGTCGAACTTCCTCAACTACCACGGCTTCCCCGCCGTCATCTGCACCTCTCCCAACTCGATGATCGTCCACGGCATCCCGTCCGAGTCGGTCGTCCTCGCCGAGGGGGACATCATCTCGATCGACTGCGGGGCGATCGTCGAGGGCTATCACGGGGACGCCGCCTACACCACGGGTGTCGGCGACGTCTCCGCCGAGGCCCGACGGCTGATGGAGGTCACTGAAGCAAGCCTGTGGGCGGGCATCGAGCAGCTCCGACCGGGGAACCGGCTCCACGAGGTCGGGCGGGCCGTCCAGCAGGTGGCCGAGGCCGCTGGCTTCTCGGTGGTGCGCGAGTACGTCGGGCACGCCATCGGCACGGCGATGCACGAGGAGCCCCAGGTCCCCAACTACTGGCCGGGGGTCGCCGGGCCCCTGCTCAAGTCAGGGATGGTGTTCGCCGTCGAGCCGATGGTGAACGCCGGAGGGCCCGAGACCGTCCTCCTCGACGACGGCTGGGGAGTGGTCACCGCCGACGGGGAGCTCTCAGCCCACTTCGAGCACACCATCGCCGTCACCGACGACGGTCCGGAGGTCTTCACCGTGCCCTGAGGGGCCACCAGGGCTGCGTCGGACGGCCCCCGTAACGGCGAACTGGCAATTCGGCACGAACGAGCTAGAATGTCCCTTCGGCTCACCGGCGTTCGCGGTGGCGGGCCAGTCGCGACCTGCCGGATGACGCGCCGGGCCAGATGGAGCCGCCGACGGCGGTGCCATCCGGAGCCGCTCTTCGGCACCGGAGGACCCCGACGGGCACCCTACGGCGACCGCGACAGCAGACGAGCTGCCGGATGCCCGGGGGCGAACGAGACAGCGCAACGAGGAGATTCACCTGCCCAAGCCCAAGGAAGACGCCATCGTGCTCGAGGGGACGGTCGTCGAGCCGTTGCCCAACGCCATGTTCCGGGTGGAGCTGGAGAACGGGCACAAAGTCCTGGCCCACAGCTCGGGCAAGATGCGGATGCACCGGATCCGGATCCTGCCGGGCGACAAGGTCCAGGTCGAGATCACCCCGTACGACTTGGGGCGCGGGCGCATCACCTATCGCTACAAGTGAGGCATGCCCCGGGCAACGGGCAACGAGGCCGGACGACATCGGCCACCCCGGCGGGCGACCGGACAGGCTCCCGGGCCTCGGGAGTGACGACGAGACGAGGACGACGACATGAAGGTGCGACCCAGCGTCAAGCCGATGTGCGAGAAGTGCAAGGTGATCCGCCGGCACCGGCGGGTCATGGTGATCTGCGACAACCCCCGCCACAAGCAGCGGCAGGGCTGAGGCACCCACCCCGGGGCCCCCGTGGGGGCACCTCCCCCGGGACGGACGGACGAGGAGAAGGAAGGACAGCGTGGCTCGCATCGCCGGCGTGGACATCCCCCGCGAGAAGCGGTTGGAGATCTCCCTGACGTACATCTACGGCATCGGCCGGACGACCTCGCAGAAGATCTGCGCGGCCACGGAGACGAGCCCCGACACCCGGGTGCGCGACCTCACCGACGAGGAGGTCTCGCGGCTCCGGGCGTACATCGACGCCAACCTGCAGGTCGAGGGCGACCTCAGGCGGGACGTCTCCCAGGACATCAAGCGCAAGATGGAGATCGGCTGCTACCAGGGCATCCGACACCGCAAGGGCCTGCCCGTGCACGGGCAGCGCACCCACACCAACGCCCGTACCCGCAAGGGGCCGAAGAAGACGGTCGCCGGCAAGAAGAAGGTCCGCAAGTAATGGCGAAGCCCACCAAGTCAGCCGCCGCTCGTCGCCCTCGCAAGCGCGAGCGCAAGAACGTCGCCTACGGCGTGGCTCACATCAAGAGCTCGTTCAACAACACGATCGTGTCCATCTCCGACCCCGAGGGGAACGTGCTCGCCTGGGCCTCCGCCGGCAACGTCGGCTTCAAGGGGTCGCGCAAGTCAACCCCCTTCGCTGCCCAGTTGGCTGCCGAGCAGTGCGCCAAGCGGGCGATGGAGCACGGGGTCCGGCGGGTCGACGTCCTCGTCCGTGGGCCGGGATCGGGGCGCGAGACCGCCATCCGGTCACTGGCTGCTGCCGGCATCGAGGTCGCAGGCATCAAGGACGTCACGCCCATCCCGCACAACGGCTGCCGTCCGAAGAAGCGTCGGCGGGTCTGAGGGAACGAAGGGAGCGCAGGAAACCACATGGCCCGCTATACCGGACCCGTCTGCCGGCTCTGCCGCCGGGAGCGCACCAAGCTCTTCTTGAAGGGTGAGCGCTGCTACTCGATGAAGTGCCCCGTCTCCGAGGCGGTGACCGATCGTCACAGCCGCGCCTACCCGCCGGGCGAGCACGGGCGCGACCGCATGCGGCAGGGCTCGGAGTACCTGACCCAGCTGCGCGAGAAGCAGAAGGCCCGTCGCATCTACGGCCTGCTCGAGCGGCAGTTCCACAACCTCTACGTCGAGGCCAGCCGAGCGCCCGGCATCACCGGCGAGAACCTCCTGCGCATGCTCGAGCTGCGGCTCGACAACGTCGCCTTCCGGGCCGGATGGGGTGCCAGTCGGTCCCAGGCCCGCCAGCTGGTCCGGCACGGGCACGTGTCCGTCAACGGCAAGCGGGTCACCATCCCCAGCTACCGAGTGCGCCAGGGGGACGTCGTGACCCTGAAGCCCTCGTCCCGCGAGATCTTCCACGTGCGTCGCAACATGGACACGCTCGATCGAGCGCTGCCGCCCTGGCTCACCGCCGAAGGGGACCGCTTCTCGGTCACCGTGTTCTCCCTGCCGCTGCGGGAGCACATCGACGAGCCCGTCCAGGAGCAGCTCATCGTGGAGCTCTACTCCAAGTGACCGCTCCGCCGGGGCGGGCGGGCGCTGTCAGAGCGCCCGCCCGGCACCGACCGACCACCGACACGCGCACGACCACTGCCGAGGAGCCATCCGCATGCTGATCATCCAGCGACCGACCGTCGAAGCCATCGGCGAGGAGCACGACAACCGCCAGCGGTTCGCCGTCGGTCCTCTCGACCCCGGCTTCGGGCACACCCTGGGGAACTCGCTGCGCCGCACGCTGCTGTCGTCCATCCCGGGGGCGGCGGTCACCCAGGTCCGCTTCGACGACGCCCTGCACGAGTTCACCACGCTGCCTGGCGTCAAGGAGGACGTGACCGACCTCATCCTCAACCTGAAGGACGTCCTCCTCAAGGTCCACAGCGACGAGCCAGTGACGGTGCGGCTCGACAAGCGGGGCCCTGGAGAGGTGACGGCTGGAGACCTGCAGGTGACGGCCGAGGTGGAGGTGCTCGATCCGTCCCAGCACCTCGCCAACCTGAACGACGGAGGGCGACTGGCTGCGGACGTGACCGTCGAGCGCGGCCGCGGCTACCTGTCCGCTGACAAGACCACCCGGTCGACCACCATCGGGGTCATCCCGGTCGACGCCATCTTCTCCCCGGTCCGTCGCGTGGCCTTCACGGTCGAGCCCGTCCGGGTCGAGCAGTCCACCGACTTCGACCGGCTGGTCCTCGACATCGAGACCGACGGGTCCCTCACGCCCCGCGAGGCACTCGCCTCGGCCGGGGACACGCTGCGGACCCTCGTCGGCCTGGTGGCGGACCTCGAGGAGGAGCCCCAGGGCCTCGAGCTCGGCGAGGTCTCGACGGTGGGCACCGGCTCCCCCGACCTCGACCTGCGCATCGAGGAGCTCGACCTCTCCGAGCGGCCCCGCAACTGCCTCAAGCGGGCCCAGGTCAATACCATCGGCGAGCTCATCGAGCGTACCGAGGACGAGCTCCTCAACATCACCAACTTCGGCCAGAAGTCGCTCGACGAGGTCATCCAAAAGCTCGACGAGCGTGGTCTCTCGCTCAAGACGAAGGACTGAGGTCACACCATGCTGGGGACTCCGAAGAAGGGCCGTCGCTTTGGTGGCGACGCAGCCCACCAGAAGGCGATGATGGGGAACCTGGTGGCGTCGCTGATCGCCGCCGAGTACCTGGTGACCACCGAGGCCAAGGCCAAGGCGCTCCGACCGGTGGCGGAGAAGTGCATCACGGCCGCCCGCAAGGGCGGTGTGGCCCGGCAGCGCAACGTCGTGGCGCTGATCCGCGACAAGGACATGGCCCACAAGCTCTTCGACGAGATCGGTCCCCGGTATGCGGACCGGCACGGGGGGTACACGCGCATCCTGAAGCTCGGGCCGCGCCAGGGCGACAACGCCCCGATGGCCCGTATCGAACTGGTGTGACGCCACTCCCTGCCGGCTCCGGGCCGGCAGGCAGTTCCGGGCCGGCAGGCAGTTCCGGGCCGGCAGGCAGTTCCGGGCCGGACGCGGACAGCGTGCGCTGGGTGCTGCGCCTCGCCTACGACGGTGCCCCGTTCCGGGGCTTCGCCATCCAGGGCGGCCAGGTCACGGTGGCCGGAGCGCTCACCGATGCGCTCGGACGCCACCTCGGGGTGCCGGTGACCCTGGTCTGCGCCGGTCGGACAGACGCCGGCGTGCACGCCCTCGACCAGGTCGTCCACGTCGACGTCCCTCGATCCGTGGCCGTTGCCGTGGACGCCGCCGCGTTGGTGCGGTCGTGCAACCGGCAGCTCGCCCCCTCCATCGCCGTGCGTTGGGCTGGGCCGGCGCCGCAAGGCTTCGATGCCCGACGTTCGGCGACGTCGAGGCGCTACCGGTACCTCCTCGTGAACGCGCCGGTCTCCGATCCGTTGCTCGCCCCCAGGGCGTGGCACGTAGCCGACCCGCTCGATCTCCGCACCATGGCGACGGCCGCCGACGCCCTCGTCGGGGAGCACGACTTCCGCTCCTTCTGCCGACGCCCGCCAGGTACCGGGCCTGGCGACCCGATCGTCCGTCGCGTCCTCGCCACTGCCATCGCCAACGTCGACGGTGCCCTAGCCCCGCCGGTCGGGACGCTCGTCTCCTTCGAGATCGAAGCCAATGCCTTCTGCCACCAGATGGTGCGGTCGATCGTGGGGACCCTGGTCGACGTCGGCCGAGGCCGCCGACGGCCCGCCGATGTCGTGGCAACGCTCCGTGCGGCCGACCGCTCCGGGGCCGCTCAACCCGCTCCGCCGCACGGCCTCGTCCTCGTCGCCGTGCGCTACCGCGACCCGCTTCCCGAGGCACTGCCTGCCTGAGGCCATCTCCCCGATCCGGCCGGCTTGCTTCCGGACCCACCGACGTCCTACAGTTTGGGGCCGCCCACCGGGTCGTGCGCCTGGGCAGACCGGACGACCACCGGATCTCACCGGGTGTCGAGCTGGCAGCTGGTGGCACCGGGTCGAGCGCACTCGGTCGGAGCCGGTCCATGGCTGGTCGGCACTGACCCGAGCGGGACAGGAACGGAGCAGCGGCCACGCCGGGGCTGCCCGGTACGACCAGCCTCACCGGCAACAGACCTCACCGGCAACAGAACAGCGACCGAGCAAGGACCACACGTGCGTACGTTCACCCCAAGGCCCAGCGACATCGAGCGCGCCTGGCACGTCGTCGACGCTGACGGACTGGTGCTCGGGCGTCTGGCCAGCGAGGTCGCGTCGATCCTGCGGGGGAAGCACAAGCCGACCTTCGCCCCCCACGTCGACACCGGCGACCACGTGATCGTGGTGAACGCCGACAAGGTCGTCCTCACTGCCGGCAAGGAGGACACCAAGTTCGCCTACCGGCACAGCGGGTATCCCGGTGGCCTGACCGCTACCCGGTACCGCGACCTGCTGGCGACGAACGCCGACGAGGTCGTGCGTGACGCGGTGCGGGGGATGCTGCCGAAGAACCGGCTCGGGCGCCAGATGGTCCGCAAGCTGCAGGTCTACCGGGGTCCCGACCATCCCCACCAGGCCCAGTCGCCTGTCCCTCTCGAGCTGCCCCGAGCCCGGCGCACGCCCTCGGCGCGCAGCGGGGCCTGAGCAGGCCCGCCCGACGACCACCCAACGAGGAGCTTTCCGTGGCCAACGCCGCCCCCCTGTGCCAGACGACCGGACGCCGCAAGCGGGCGGTCGCCCGCGTCCGGTTCCGCCCCGGCCAGGGCACCATCACCATTAACAAGCAGCCCTTCGAGGCCTACTTCACCTCGGCCACCCACCGGATGGTGGCCACTGAGCCGCTCCGGGTCACCGACACCACGCAGTCGTGGGACATCGACGCCACCATCGACGGGGGCGGTGTCGCCGGACAGGCGGGGGCGCTTCGGCTCGGCGTGGCCCGGGCGCTGTGCGCCCTCGACCCTGAGCTCAGGGCCGCGCTCAAGCGGGGTGGGTTCTTGAGCCGCGACGCCCGCGAGAAGGAGTCGAAGAAGTACGGCTTGAAGAAAGCCCGTAAGGCTCCTCAGTACTCGAAGCGCTGACCAGTGGTTGGCGGGCTCCGCTTCGGCACCGATGGTATCCGGGGTGTCGCCAACACGGAGCTGACGCCCGAGGCGGTGCTGGCCCTGGGGCGTGCGGCTGCCCGGTGCCTGCCGGCGCCGACCTTCGTCGTGGGCCGCGACACGCGACGCTCGGGCGCCCTGCTCCAGGCGGCCCTCTCCGCCGGTCTGGCGGCCGAAGGGGCTGACGTGGTCGACGCCGGCGTCCTGCCCACCCCGGCGCTCGCCTGGCTGTCAGCCCGCGACCGAGTGCCCGCTGGCGTGGTGTCGGCGTCGCACAACCCGTTTGCCGACAACGGCATCAAGCTGTTCGGTGCCGGCGGCACGAAGCTCGCCGAGGCAGACGAGCGCGCCATCGAGGAAGAGGTCGTCCGCGTCCTCGACCCGTCGGTCCGTGGCCCACTGCGTCCCTCTGGCCACGCCGTGGGCAGGATCGACACGGACCCCGGTGCCGGGGAGGCGTACCTCGACCACCTCTGCACCCTGGTAGAGGGCCGCCGGCTCGACGGTCTCCGACTGGTCGTCGACAGTGCCCACGGTGCGGCCTCGATGCTCGCTGCTGACCTCTACCGCCGGCTCGGCGCCGAGGTGGTGGCCATCGGGTGCGAGCCCGACGGTGCCAACATCAACGACGGCGTCGGATCGACGCAGCCGGCCGCCCTGTCAGTGGCGGTGGTCGAGCACGGGGCTGACCTCGGGCTCGCCCTGGACGGGGACGCCGACCGGCTCCTTGCCGTCGACGCCGCTGGCACGGTTGTCGACGGGGACGCGCTGCTGGCCCTGTTCGCCGTGGACCTGGCCGAGCGTGGCCAGCTGGCCGGTAACACCGTGGTCGTGACGGTCATGACCAACCTCGGCTTCCGCCTGGCCATGCGCGAACGCGGCATCGTCGTCAAGGAGACCCCGGTGGGGGACCGTCACGTGCTCGCGGCGCTGGACGCTGACGGGCTCTCCCTCGGCGGCGAGCAGTCGGGTCACATCATCTTTCGGCGCCTCTCCACCACGGGAGACGGCTTGCTCACCGGCCTGGTCCTTGCCGACAAGATGGTGCGCTCGGGGCGACCGCTCGCCGACCTGCTCCACGGGCTCGTCGACCCGGTGCCCCAGGTGCTGCTCGCCGTGCCGGTCCCCGACGCCCGGGCGCTGGGGGAGTGCCGGGCGGTGTGGGAGGCCGTTGCCGAGGAGTCGGCGGCCCTGGGGGAACGTGGCCGTGTGCTGGTACGGCCGAGCGGGACCGAACCAGTGGTCCGGGTGATGGTCGAGGCGTCTGACGCGACCGTTGCGGCGACGGTGGCGGACCGGCTGGCGGCGACGGTGGCGGACCACCTCGCCTCCGCCCCGCACCCTCCGGCGTGACGGCGGGCCTGCCGGCACGAGGGCCGGGGGCACCCGTGCCTGACGGCCGGTAGCCTTCCCACCATGTGCGGCATCATCGCGGTGACGGGCGGGGACGAGGTGCTGGACGTCATCCTCGACGGGCTGGCCCGGCTCGAGTACCGCGGGTACGACTCGGCTGGTCTCGCCCTCACCACGGTCCGTGACGATGCCACGGTGGTGGACAGCGACCTCGAGGGTGTCGCACCGGTCACCTTGTGGCGGGCGCGGGCCGCAGACGGCACCCGCTCCCTCGACCACCTGGCCAAGCAGGCCGAGGGGGCGTCGAGGCCGGTGAGGGCTGGTATCGGGCACACGCGCTGGGCTACCCACGGGCGGCCCTCGGAGGGGAACGCCCACCCGCATCTCGACTGCACGGGACGGATCGCCGTGGTCCACAACGGCATCATCGAGAACCACGCCGAGCTCGCCGCCGAGCTGACCGGCGCCGGCCATCGTCTCCGCTCCGAGACAGACACCGAAGTGGTCGTGCACCTGGTCGAAGCGGCGCTCGCCGCTGGCGCACCGGGGCTGGCCGCCGCCGTGCGCGCCGCGCTGGCTCGGGTGCGGGGCGCCTTTGCCTTGGCTGTGCTGGCCGTCGACGAGCCCGACCTGGTGGTGGCGGCCCGCCGAGTATCGCCCCTTGTGGTCGGCATGACCTCCAGCTCGGCCTTTCTGGCCTCGGACATCCCCGCCCTGCTCGGACGGACGGACCGCTTCTACGTCCTCGACGACGACCAGCTCGCCGAGTTGCGCCCGGGCTCGCTCGTCGTCACCACCCTCGACGGGGACCCGGTCGAGCCCGTTGCCACCACCGTCGAGTGGGACCTCGACGCCGCTCGGAAGGACGGCTTCGACGATTTCATGAGCAAGGAGATCCACGAGCAGCCGACCGCCGTGGCCAACACCCTGCTCGACCGGGTCCATGCCGACGGGCACCTCGTCCTCGACGAGCTGCGGGTCGGTCACGACGTGCTGGCGGGGATCGACAAGGTCTTCGTGGTCGCCTGCGGGAGCAGCTACCACGCCGGGCTGATGGCCAAGTACGCCATGGAGCACTGGGCCCGCCTGCCCGTCGAGATCGACATCGCCTCGGAGTTCCGCTACCGCGACCCGGTCGTCGACGAAGGGACCCTCGTCGTCGGGGTGAGCCAGTCGGGCGAGACGGTCGACACGCTCCAGGCACTGCGCGAGGCGAAGCGCAAAGGGGCACGCGTGCTGGTGGTCTGCAACGTCGTCGATGCCTCGATGACCCGTGAGGCCGACGCCGTGCTCTACACGCGGGCCGGGCCCGAGATCGGGGTGGCGGCGACCAAGACCCACTTGGCCCAGATCACCGCCCTTTTGCTCCTCGCCCTCACGCTCGCCCAGGTTCGCGGCACGCTGGAGGACGCCGACGTGCGGCTCCTCCTGGGCGACCTCCATGCCCTCCCCGACAAGGTCGGGCTGGCCGTGGACCGGGGAGACGACGTCCTTGCCGTGGCCGAGCAGGTGCGCGACGCGTCGGCGTTCCTCTTCCTCGGCCGCCACGTGGGCTACCCGGTCGCCCTCGAGGGAGCATTGAAGCTGAAGGAGCTTTCCTACCTGCGTGCCGAGGGGTTCCCTGCCGGCGAGCTCAAGCACGGCCCGATCGCACTGGTCGAGCCGGGCACCGTGGTGCTCGGGGTGGCCACCCGTACCGGGCTGTGGGAGAAGATGATGGCCAACGTGGCCGAGGTGCGCAGTCGAGGTGCCACCATCGTGCTGGTGGCCAACGACGGCGACGAGGAGACGGCCGGCCTGGCCGACGCGGTCCTGTGGGTGCCCGCGACCCACCCGCTGCTGTCGCCCGTCGTCGACGTCGTCCCGTTCCAGCTCTTCGCCTACGCGCTGGCCCGTTTGCACGGGTACGACGTGGACCGTCCGCGCAACCTGGCCAAGGTGGTCACCGTCGAGTGACGGCACCGTCCCCGCAGCGTCCATCCGGCGACCCACTGCGCCCGTCGGGCACGACCGTCCTGTCCGGTGTCCTCGGAACGGGGATCGACGCCGTGGACGTCGACCGGTTGCGGCGAGTGCTCGAGCGCCGGCCCGGTCTCGCCACGCGGCTCTTCACTGAGGGCGAACGGCACGACGCCGCCCGGTCCCTTGACCCGGTGCCCCATCTGGCGGCGCGCTTCGCCGCCAAGGAGGCCACGATGAAAGCCCTCGGTGTCGGGATCGGGGCGTTCGGGTTCCACGACGTCGCCGTGGTGCGGCACGAGACCGGTCGCCCTGAGCTGGCGGTCACCGGCGGGGCGGCTGCGCTGGCCGCCGACGCCGGGGTGGCGACGTGGTTGTGCACCCTCACCCACACCGACCATCTGGCGCTGGCCTCGGTGACCGCTCTCGGCGGTGACGGCGCCCAGCTGACCACCTGAGGACCGCCCCATGCAGCCAGTTCTGACCGTGACCGAGATGCGCGCCGCCGACGAGGCTGCCCAGGCGACGACCCCGCTCCCCGCCCTCGTCGCCCGAGCCGGCCGTGCCGTCGCCACAGCCGCCCTCTCGCTCCTCGGCGGCGCCTACGGCCGCCGGGTGGCCGTCGTGAGCGGCAAGGGGAACAACGGGGCCGACGGCCGGGTCGCGGCCGCCCATCTGGCCCGGAGGGGTGCACGGGTCGTCGTGGTCGACGTCCCTCGGGGCACCGACGGACCGTGGGAGCTCCCGGCGTGCGACCTCGTCGTCGACGCCGCCTTCGGCACCGGCTTCCGTGGCTCGTACCGCCCTCCTGTCGTGCCGCCCGGCGCCACCGTGCTCGCTGTCGACATTCCCTCGGGCGTCGACGGCGACACCGGGCGGGTGCCAGGAGCGGCGCTCCCCGCCGACTTGACGGTGACGTTCGCGTCGTTGAAGCCCGGGCTCGTCCTCGGTCGGGGCCGAGCGCTCGCCGGGAGGATCTCAGTGGCCGACATCGGCCTCGACGTCTCCGGGGCCCGTTGGTGGCTCGTGGAAGACGCCGACGTTTCCCGGCTCGTCCCGCGCCGGCCCGACGATGCCCACAAGTGGTCGGCTGCCGTGCTGGTCGTTGCCGGGTCACCCGGCATGGGTGGAGCGGCAGCGATGGCAGCGACCGGAGCACTGCGGGCGGGAGCGGGCATGGTCCGCCTCGGGGTGCCCGGAGCGGAGCTGGCTGCCCAACCGGCCACCGAGGCCGTGCACGTCGCCCTGCCCGCTGTCGACTGGGCCGGACCGGCCCTCGAGGTGGCGGCCCGCTGCCGAGCTGTGGTCGTCGGCCCCGGGCTCGGCCGCGACCCGGCAACGATGTCCTCCGTCCGACGGCTGGTCGCCGAGGCCGAGGTGCCGGTGGTGGTCGATGCCGACGGCTTGGCGGCCCTGACCGGTCCCGAGCACCGCAAGGGACGTGCCCCGCTCGTCGTGACACCCCACGACGGCGAACTGACCCGCATGACGGGCGTCGCCCCCGGGGATGATCGCCTGGCGGCGGCCGGGTCGCTGGCCCGCCACCTCGGAGCCACCGTGTTGCTGAAGGGGCCGACCACCGTGGTGGCGCGGCCCGACCAGGGCGGCTGGCTCGTGACGTCGGGGACGCCAGCGTTGGCCACGGCCGGCAGTGGCGACGTGCTCTCGGGGGTGATCGGGGCGTTCGTGGCCCGCGGCGTGGCGCCCGGAGAGGCAGCCGCCGTGGCAGCCCACGTCCACGGCCGAGCTGGCGCCACGGGCCCCGGTGACGGGCTGGTAGCCGGCGACCTGCCCCTGCTCGTGGCGGACTGGCTGGCGAGCGCCCTGCCGGAGACGACCGGCACGACCGGCCACGGGGAGGCGCCGGGGGGTCTCGGGAAGGCCCGGCATGGGAGCTGACCGGTTCCGACCGGCGTGGGCCGAGATCGACCTCGACGCTGTCCGTCACAACGTCTCCCTCGTTGGCCAGCTGGCCGGTCCACGGACCAAGGTGTGCGCGGTGGTCAAGGCCGACGGCTACGGGCACGGTGCGGTCCCGATCGCCCGAGCCGCCCTCGAGGCCGGGGCGTCGTGGCTGGCCGTAGCGCTCGTCGAGGAAGGCGTCGCGCTGCGCGACGCCGGGGTCGACGCCCCCGTCCTCGTGCTCTCCGAACCGCCGTCGGGGGCGATGGAGGCCGTGGTCGAGCACCAGCTGACGACGACGGTGGCGACCCGTGGCGGGGTTGCCGCCCTGGCCGCCGCCGCCCGGCGGGCGGGGAGCGAGCAGCCCGTGCCGGTCCACGTGAAGGTCGACACCGGGATGCACCGGGTCGGCGTGGCGTCCGAGGACGTCGCCGAGCTCGCTGCCGCCGCGGTGGCTGCCGGGCTCCGCTTCGAGGGGCTCTGGACCCACCTGGCGGTGGCCGAGGACCCTGCCGAGGAGGCCCGCGCCTTCACGTCCGAGCAGTTGACCCGTTTCGATGCCGCGCTCGCCGCCGTCCGGCGTGCCGGGCACCGACCCGACGTCGTCCACGTCGCCAACTCGGCGGGCCTGATCGCCCACCCGGCGAGCCGGTTCGACCTGGTGCGGGTGGGCATCGCCCTCTATGGCATCCTGCCCGACGAGCGCCTGGGCCCGGTCCTGACCGAGCTGACCGGGGGGCGTTCCCTCCGGCCGGTGCTCTCCTTGCGGTCCCGGATCTCCGCCGTGCGCGACCTGCCCGCTGGTGCCCGGCCGTCCTACGGCCGCCGCCGTCCGCTTCCCGAGGACGCTCGGGTGGCCACGGTGCCCCTCGGCTACGCCGACGGGGTACCCCGCCGCCTCTTCGATGCCGGCGTCGCCGTACTGGTCGGTGGCCGCCGCCGCCCCTTGGCCGGGACGGTCACCATGGACCAGGTGGTGGTCGACTGCGGGCCCCCGGGGAGGTGGCCGGTCGCTGTGGGCGACGAGGTCGTCCTGCTCGGTCGCCAGGGCGACGAGGAGGTGACGGCCGCCGAGTGGGCCGAGGGCCTCGGAACGATCCCCTACGAGGTGGTGTGCGGGATCGGGGCGCGGGTCCCTCGGGTGACCGTCGGGCGCGCACCAGGCTGACCGGCGGCCACGGTCGCTAGGCCACGTCGCAGCGGTACCATGCGGCTGTGGCCGACGAGACCCGAGTGGCCGACGAGACCCGAGTGGCCCCCGAGACCCGAGTGGCCGACGAGACTCGAGTGGCCGACGAGACTCGAGTGGCCGACGAGACCCGAGTGGCCCCCGAGACGGGCCGCTCCGCCGCCCCCGCCCTGGCTGCGTTGGCGCAACAGGCCGCCTCGTGCACGGCGTGCGCGCTTGCCGCCGGCCGGACCCAGGTCGTCTTCGGCGTCGGGGACCCGGACGCCGACCTCGTCTTCGTCGGCGAGGGCCCTGGGCGTGAGGAGGACCTTCGAGGCGAGCCCTTTGTGGGGCGCTCGGGCCAGCTCCTCGACCGGCTGATGGCCGAGGAGCTCGGCATCGACCGGAGCCGGTGCTACATCGCCAACGTGGTCAAGTGCCGACCCCCCGACAACCGCGACCCGCTGCCCGGGGAGATCGAGGCGTGCCGCCCGTACCTCGAGGCGCAGCTCGACCTCGTCCACCCGGTGGTGGTCGTGACGCTGGGCAACTTCGCCACCAGGTTGCTCCTCGGTACGGATCGAGGCGTGACCTCGCTGCGCGGTGCCGCCTATCCATTTCGGGACGGGTCCCTGGTGCCGACGTTCCACCCGGCGGCGGCGCTGCGCGGCGGGGGATCGGTGGTGGCCCAGATGCGGGCCGACCTGGTACGGGCCAAGGCCCTCCTCGGATGGTCGGCGTGACTGCTCCGTACGCCGGTACACCGCTCCCGGTGGTCACGCTGTCGGTGGTCGGCCCCGGAGCGACCCGACAGGTGGCGGGCCAGGTCGCCCGTCGTGCCCGTTCGGGTGACATCGTGGTGCTGGTCGGGGACCTCGGTGCTGGCAAGACGACGTTCGCCCAGGGGTTCGCCAACGCCCTCGGGGTCACCGAGCCGGTCACCAGCCCGACCTTCACCCTCGTGCGCGAGTACCCGCTCGACCGGCCGTCGGGCGACGACAGTCCTTCCTCGGCGCTTGCCACGCTGTTCCACGCTGACTTGTACCGGCTCGACACCTTGGGCGACGTCGAGGACCTGGGGCTGGCCGAGCGCGTCGAGGACGGTGGGGTGGCCGTCGTCGAGTGGGGCGACCTCGGCGCTCCCGTCCTCGGTCCCGGCGTGCTCACCGTCCGGCTCGAAGCCGGCGACGAGCCGGACGAGCGGGTGGTGGTGCTCGAGGACGGAGCGGGGCGGTGGCGCGACCGATGGGACGACCTCGTCGGCTCGTTGGCGCCGTGGGACCCGGTGGTGGCGGTCGGCTCCGGTCGAGGCGTCCCGACCGGTGGGGCACCCACGGTCCCCGACAAGCTGACGTCCCCCAGCAAGCAGGAGGCCCGGTGACCGCCGCGGTGCCGAGGTCGGCGTCGTCTGGAGACGGGCCGGTCCTCGGACGGCTCGTGCCGTTGCTCGCCGTCGAGACGGCCACCACGCTCGTGGGAGCGGCGTTCGTCGAAGGGCTCGACAGGGCCAGCGGTGCTCCCCGGGTCCGGTGGGCAGGCCGCCAGGGCGGGCGGGAGCACGCCGAGCTGCTGGCTCCCGCCATCGACGAGGTGTGCGGGAAGGACGGGCTCGGCGCTGTCCGGTGTGTCGCCGTCGACCTCGGACCCGGGCGGTTCACCGGCTTGCGTGTGGGCGTGGCAACGGCGAAGGCCCTCGGCCAGGCGCTCGGTGTGGGTGTCCTCGGCGTGCGCAGCACCGACGTGCTCGCCTGGGCGGCTGCCGAGTGGCTGTCCGGTGGCGGCACGGTCGACGCCGACGGCGGGTGGCCACCCGTGGTGGTGGCGGTCGACGCCCGTCGGGGTGAGGTGTTCACGGCCACCTACCACCTCGGCCCGGGGGTCGTTCCCGGCCACGGTGCCACCGGGGCGGCGGCGGTGCGGGTGGTCTCCCCCGAGGCCTGGGCGGGCGAGGTGGAGGAGGCCCGTCGCCGCCAGGGCCGGGTGGTGGTGGCCGGCGACGGGGCCGTCCGGTACCTCGAGCGCCTGACGACGACCGACGGTGTCCAGTTGGCCGACGATCCCGACGGGTTGCCGCTCGGCGCCCCCCTGCCCCGGGCCCTCGCCCTGCTCGCCCTCGACCGGTTGGCGGCAGGCGACGTGCCGATGTCCGCGGCGGAGGTGGTCCCCGAGTACGGGCGTGAGGCCGATGTCCGGGTGAACTGGGCCCAGCGGATCGCTCCGCCCGTGGCGACCGCCCCCGGGGCTGGACGGCGTCGAGCTCCGGAGGCGGAGGGGTGACGACCCGCCCGGGCGCCACGGGCGGACAAGCGAGCGGCGAGCCGATCCCGCTCGTCATCGCGCCGATGCGCTCCCGTGACCTCCGCAGTGTGCTGGCGATCGAGCGGGCCGTGTTCCCACGTCCGTGGAGCCACCGCCTCTTCGCCGACGAGCTGGCCCAGCGGGCCACTCGCCTCTACCGGACCGCCTGGGTCGGCCGGAAGGTAGTGGCTTTCGGCGGCGTCATGTTCATCGAGGACGACGCCCACGTGAACACCATTGCCGTCGACCCGGCATGGCACGGCTGTCAGATCGGCACGGCGGTCCTCGCCGACCTGGTCATGGGCTCCCTTGCTCGAGGGGCCCACCGGTTGAGCCTCGAGGTACGGGTGGGAAACGAGCCCGCGCTCGCGCTCTACCGGCGCTTCGGCATGGCACCGGTCGGCGTGCGTCCGAACTACTACCCCGAGACAGGTGACGACGCCCTGGTCATGGTGGTCGAAGGGATCGACGAGCCTGCCTATGCCGAGCGGCTCGGCGCCATCGGCGACGAGGTCGCCGAGCGGGTCGTCGTCGATGCCCGCTCGTGATCGGTCGCAGCACCCCGGGGCATGCTCCGTCGGGGTCCTTCGGTAGGGTCGAGGCGTGAACGGCCCTACCGCCAGCCGCCGTGACGGCCCCACCTCGGCGATCCGGCCGAGACGCGTCCTCGGTATCGAGACGTCGTGCGACGAGACCGCAGCGGCGGTCGTCGACGCGGGTGCCACGATCGTCTCGTCGGTGGTGTCGAGCCAGGTCGACGTGCATGCCCGCTACGGGGGGGTCGTGCCCGAGCTGGCCGGCCGCGCCCACGTCGAGCTGTTGACCCCGGTCGTGGCCGACGCCTTGGCCCGAGCCGGCTCGGACGAGTCCGGGCGTGGCATCGACGCCATCGCCGTGACCCACGGCCCCGGCCTGGTCGGTTCCCTGCTCGTCGGCGTGGCCGGGGCGAAGGCCCTCGGCCTCGCCTGGGGGGTGCCGGTGGTGGGTGTCAACCACCTCGAAGGCCACCTCTTCGCCTCGCTCCTCGAGCAGCCCGACCTGGGCTGGCCGCTCGTGGTCCTGTTGGTCTCGGGCGGGCACACGCTCCTCGTCGCCGTGACGGCACCCGGCACCTACCGCCTGCTCGGACAGACGATCGACGACGCCGCCGGCGAAGCGTTCGACAAGGTCGCCCGGTTCCTCGGCCTCGGCTATCCCGGCGGTCCTGCCATCGACGCCGCCGCCGAGTCGGGGGACCCGAGGGCCTTCGACTTCCCGAGGGCGTTCCTGGCCGAGGGGTACGACTTCTCGTTCAGCGGGCTGAAGACGTCGGTCGTGAACACCGTGCGCAAGCATCCCGAGGCGACCGTCGAGGACGTCGCCGCCTCCTTCCGACAGGCCGTCGTCGACGTGCTGGTGGCCAAGGCGCGCCGCGCCGCTGCCGACGTCGGGGCGACCGCGCTCTGCCTCGCCGGTGGGGTGGCGGCCAATTCGCTGCTGCGCCGTCGGGTGGAGGAGGCCTGTGCCGAGGACGGGCTCGGGGCGTTCCTGCCCAGCCGGTCGCTGTGCACCGACAACGCCGCCATGATCGCCGCCGCGGGCTGGTTCCAGCTGCAGCGGCATCCCGAGGGCAGCCCACTCGACCTCGGAGCCGACCCCAACCTCCGCCTTCCCGACAGCAGTCGTGGCGGCGCGGCTCCGGCCGTCCCGATCGTGGCCGCCGACTGAGCGGGCGCGTCGTCGCGTCCTGGCGCCGCCACAGCCGCCACAGCCGGCACAGCCGGCACAGCCGGCACAGCCGGCACAGCCGGCACAGCCGGCACAGCCGGCACGGCAAGGTTCCGTCCCGGCGGGTTGCCTCATCGCCTCAGGGTCGCTATCGTTAGCACTCGTAACAGCAGAGTGCTAACGCTGCCACAGGAGGCCAGATCAGATGAGTCTGCAACCACTCGACGATCGCATCGTCGTTCGGCCCGGGGAGTCGGAGGAGACCACGGCGTCCGGCCTGGTCATCCCCGACACGGCGAAGGAGAAGCCCCAGCAGGGCGAAGTGCTGGCCGTCGGCCCGGGTCGGCGCGCCGACGCGTCGGGCGAGCTCGTCCCGCTCGACCTGAAGGTGGGTGACACCGTTGTCTACTCGAAGTACGGCGGCACCGAGATCACCGTCGACGGCGAGGACCTGCTGATCCTCTCGAGCCGCGACGTACTGGCGAAGGTGGTCAAGTAATGCCGAAGATTCTCAAGTTCGACGAGGCCGCTCGCCGTGGCCTCGAGGCCGGTGTGAACAAGCTGGCCGACACGGTCAAGGTGACGCTCGGCCCCAAGGGGCGCAACGTCGTCATCGAGAAGAAGTTCGGTGCACCAACGATCACCAACGACGGCGTGTCGATCGCCCGCGAGGTGGAGCTCGAGGACGTCTTCGAGAACATGGGCGCTCAGCTGGTCAAGGAAGTCGCCACCAAGACGAACGACGTCGCCGGTGACGGGACCACCACGGCGACCGTGCTGGCCCAGGCGCTGATCCGCGAGGGTCTCCGCAACGTCGCCGCCGGCGCCAATCCGCTGGCGCTCCGCAAGGGCATCGACAAGGCGGTCGAGGCCGCCGTCGGCTCGATCCGCGAGCAGGCCAAGGAGATCGACTCGAAGACGGAGATCGCCCAGGTCGCCTCCATCTCGGCTGCCGATGCGGCCATCGGCGAGGTGCTGGCCGACGCCATCGACAAGGTGGGCAAGGACGGCACGGTCACCGTCGAAGAGTCGAACACCTTCGGCATCGAGCTCGAGTTCACCGAAGGCATGCAGTTCGACAAGGGCTACCTGTCGCCCTACTTCGTCACCGACCCCGAGCGCCAGGAGGCCGTCCTCGACGAGCCGCTGATCCTCTTCGTCAACCAGAAGGTCAGTGCTGTCCACGACCTCGTCCCCGTGCTCGAGAAGGTCATGCAGACGGGCAAGCCGCTGCTGATCGTGGCCGAGGACGTCGAAGGAGAGGCCCTGGCCACCCTGGTGGTCAACAAGATCCGCGGCACGTTCACCTCCGTGGCCGTCAAGGCCCCCGGCTTTGGCGAGCGGCGCAAGGCGATGCTGCAGGACATGGCCATCCTGACCGGTGCGCAGGTCATCTCCGAGGAGATCGGTCTGAAGCTCGAGGGAACCACCGTCGACTTGCTGGGCAAGGCCCGCCGGGTCATCGTCACCAAGGACGAGACGACCATCGTGGAGGGTGCCGGTGCCGAGGAGGACGTGAAGGGTCGCATCGCCCAGATCAAGCGCGAGATCGACGAGACGGACTCGGACTGGGACCGCGAGAAGCTGCAGGAGCGCCTGGCCAAGCTGGCTGGCGGTGTTGCCGTCGTGAAGGTCGGCGCCGCCACCGAGGTCGAGCTGAAGGAGAAGAAGCACCGGATCGAGGACGCCCTGTCCGCCACCCGGGCCGCCGTCGAGGAGGGCATCGTCGCCGGTGGCGGCACCGCCCTCGTCCGGTCGCGCTCGGCGGTGGCCGACGTGGTGTCGTCGCTCGAAGGTGACGAGTCCACCGGTGCGTCGATCGTGGCCAAGGCCCTGGCCGAGCCCCTGCGGTGCATCGCCTCCAACGCCGGGCTCGAGGGTTCGGTCTACGTCCGTGAGGTCGAGGGAGAGACGGGCTCGATCGGGCTCAACGCCGCCACCGGCGAGCTCGTCGACCTCGTGAAGGCGGGCGTCATCGACCCCGCCAAGGTCACCCGGTCGGCGCTGCAGAACGCCGCGTCGATCGCCGGGCTCCTGCTCACCACCGAAGCGCTCGTGGCCGACAAGCCCGAGAAGGTGGACGCAGCCGCAGCCGCGGCCGCAGCTGCCGGTGGCATGGGCGGCATGGGCGGCATGATGTAGCACTCCGGGGCACCGCCCTTCGGCGGAGCTGCCGTGCGACCGGCCGGGCCCGAAGGCCCGGCCGGTGCCGCGCTTGGGGTCCTGTCGCTTGGGGTCCTGTCGCTTGGGGTCCTGTCGCTTGGGGTCCTGTCGCTTGGGGTCCTGTCGCTTGGGGTCCTGTCGCTTGGGGTCCTGTCGCTTGGGGTCCTGTCGCTTGGGGTCCTGTGACGGGTAACCCGTGACCGGGTGGGGCCTCGACAGCGGGTTCGACCGGTCACCGGCGGACAGCAGTCGACAGCGGATTGCGCGCGGAGGCCGGGTGGGGTCGAATGGACCTGCCCAACGGAGCGGTCCGGGTGGATGCCCGGGCCCGGAGGGAGGTGCGCGTGGACCCGTCCCGCATCACGAGCGTGGCCGAGGCGCGCCGGCTGGCCGCCCGGGTGCTGCCCCGGGCGCTGTTCGACTACATCGACGGAGCCGCCGACGACGAGCTCACCATGGTTCGCAACGAGGAGGCGTTCCGCCGGGTGAGCTTCCGTCCCCGCATGGCAACGGCGACGAGCGAGCCTCGCCTCGGTGTCGAGCTCCTCGGTCGCACGCTCTCGCTACCCGTGCTGCTGGCGCCGTGTGGCCTGGCGGTGGCCGTGCACCCGGACGGCCCTGGTGGCGTGGCCCGGGCCGCTCGGGCTCGGGGCACGGTCTCGGTGCTCTCGGCCGTGGCGGGGGTCTCGCCCGAGCAGGTCGGCGCCGCACTCGGAGGGGGCGAGCGGCCCCTGTGGTACCAGCTCTACGCGCCGGGGGGTCGCGCCGAGTGGGAGCCCCTCGTGGACCGGGTGGCTGCCGCCGGCTACGAGGCGCTCATGGTGACCGTCGACACGCCTGCCCTCGGGAACCGCGAGCGCGACCGACGAAACGGCATCTCGGGGTCGATGCACGCCAGTGTCCGGGGTGCGGCGCTCCTGGCGGCCCAGGTCGCCGCCCGGCCGGGATGGGCGGCTCGGATGGGCCGGGCGCTCGTCGCCTCCCGCCGCCAGGGGACCGATGGGCCGACGGTCGGGCTGGTGGCGGCCGGCGGGTCGCCCTTCACCTGGGACGACGTAGCGGCCCTGGCAGAGCGGTGGGACGGCCCCGTGGTGGTGAAGGGGATCCTCTCAGGTCCCGATGCGCGGCGGGCGCTCGATGCCGGCGCCGCCGCCGTCGTGGTCTCCAATCACGGAGGCCGCCAGCTGGACGGTGCTCCGGCCACGCTCGACGTCCTACCCGAGGTCGTGGCCGAGGTGGCCGGTGCCATGCCGGTACTGCTCGACTCGGGTGTGCGGCGCGGCGGCGACGTGGCCAAGGCGATGGCCCTCGGCGCGGCGGCCGTGCTCGTCGGACGTCCCTACCTCTATGCCCTGGCTGTGGCGGGGCAAGCTGGCGTCGAGCGCCTGGTTGGCCTCTTCCGATCTGACCTGGTGCGGACGCTGGTCTTGTTGGGCTGCCCTGGGGTCGACGCGCTGGGCCCCGAGTGGGTCACTGTCGCTCCGGAGGGCTCCGGCACGGTCAGACGTTGAGCCCGACGGATGCCTTGGGTGGCTCGTTGGCGAACGAGCGGACGTGGTCGCGCAGGCCGCTCTGGAAGGCGTCGAGGTAGGCGAGCTTGCGGATGAGGTAGGAGTGTTGCTCTTTGGGGTCGAGGTAGAGGTTGTAGACGCGTCCGTAGGGGTACTTCTGAGCGACGCCGCTGAAGCCGCCGTCGGTGGCCACGTCGGAATTGCCGTCGGAGATCGACCCCAGCATGAACTTGTACTCGCCGACCCGCAGCGCCGAGAGCATCTGGCCGAGCCAGTAGTAGACGTACTTGCGATGGCTTAGCGCCCCGGGGGCGACGAGGAAGGCGCTCTGGTCGACGCCGTCGACGAACCGGTCGCCCGGGAGGCGATCGGTGGCCCCGGCCAGGGCGAGGACGGTGGGCAGCACGTCGGTGAAGGAGAAGAGCCCGTCGGTCACTTCGTCGGGTTCGATCGTGCCCGCCCACGACCAGATGCCCGGTACCCGTACCCCTCCCTCCCACGTCGAGCCCTTGGCGCAGCGGAACGGCGTGTAGGCGGCGTCGGGCCACGTCTCCATCTCCGGCCCGTTGTCGGAGGAGACGAAGATGACGGTGTCCTCGAGCTGGTCGGTCTGGCGGAGCCGTTCGACCAGGCGGCCCACGATGGCGTCGAGCTCGACGATGGTGTCCTTGTACGGGTGTCGGGCGGGGGAGGAGCCGAGGTACTTCTCGAGCGGGTAGTTGTCGAAGTGGGCGCCCCTCGTGCAGTGGTAGAGGAACCAGGGCTCCGGGCGACCGGCCATGGTGTCGATGAACTGCTCCGAGTAGGTGGCCCACCGGTCGTCGAGGGTGGAGAGGACCGGGATGGTCACCTCCTCGACCTCTTCGAGCTCGCCGTCCCGTTCGGCGTGCACGAAGCACTTGTTGAACGACAGGTTCTCCACCCAGGCCGTCCGGGCCTCGCTATAGACCATCTCGGGGAAGAAGTACGGGTCGCGCCACTCGGTGTACATGTCCGACACCGACAGGAAGCCATAGAAGTCGTCGAACCCACAGTGCTGGGGCTGGGAGGCGGTGTTCTCGCCGAGGTGCCACTTGCCCACGGCTTGGGTGACGTAGCCGGCCTCGGAGAGCAGGTCGGCCATGGTGCGTTCGCCCTCCAGCCCGCCTGGCTCCCCGTACATCGGGGGTCGTTGGAGCCCGTGGCGCACGGGGAGCCGACCGGTCAGCAGGCTGGCGCGCGAAGGAGTGCAGGAGGGCTCCGAGTAGCACGAGGTGAGCAGCTTGCCCTGTCGGGCCAAGCGGTCGATGTTGGGCGTCGGTGCTCCGACGGCCACCCCGCCCCCGTAGCAGCCGAAGTCGCCCCAGCCCACATCGTCCATCAGGATGACCAGCACGTTCGGAGCCGTGCGCCCCCGGCGCTCGGCCCAGGCGGCGATCCGGCGTGCCGCCTCGGCCTGCTGGGCCGGGTGGGCGAAGGCGGGCTCGCGGTTGGCAGCGACGGGGACCGTCGCCGAGGCGATGGGGTCGAAGGCGGGCTCGGCGGGGGTGGGCATGGGGCGATCGTAGGCAGGCGCCTACATGCAGTCAACCGACTACACTCGAGCGATGGTGCGACGAGCGGACAAGGCGTCGGTCCCTCCAGGTCGTTCGTCCCGCCCCTCAGGCCGCGTCGAGGTGACCGAGGCGCTGCTCGACGCTGCGGAGGTCGAGCTGCTCCGTCACGGCGCCGACGCCTCGGTGCGACGCATCGCCGCGGCTGCCGGCGTCAACCACGGCCTCGTCCACCGTCACTTCGGGGCCAAGGCCAACCTGGTGGCCGCCGTCCTCGCCCGCTTGGCGCGGCAGGCTGCCGCCCAGCTCGACGGCGCTTCCGAGCTCGACGGTGCTTCTCAGCTCGACCTACTGGTCGCCGATGGGCCGGTCGCCCGGCACCTGCGCATCGTCGCCCGCCTCCTGCTCGACGGGGAGGACGTGGGTGCGCTCCAGCCTGACCACCCGGCGATCGCCGCGTTGGTGGGCCGGGCCCTGCGCGACGGAGACGTCGCGCCGGAGCGGGCTCGGGCCAGCGTCGCCCAGGCCGTGGCCCTGCTCTTCGGTTGGCAGCTCTTCGAGCCGTTCCTGCTGGACGCCACCGGCGCGTCGCTCGAGGGAGCGCGGGCCGACCTGCCGCGGGCCGTTGCCGCCCTGGCGCTGCGTGGCCCCAGGGGTGACCGGGTGACCGGGTGACCGGGTGACCGGGTGACCGGGGCTGCGACCACCGATCGGCCCCCGTACCCTGGTGGCACATGCCACTCGCCTCCGAAGGCTCCGCCCGCCAGGTCATCCGACGTCCGGCCGTCTACCGCCCCGGCGGACCGCCACCGTGGGCCCGCCTGCCGGCCAGCGCCCGCCGGGAGCTCTCGCTCGAGAGCGTCGCCGAGCGCGTCGCCGTCTACCGGCCCCAGGCGACGCTCGACGAGGCCGAAGCGGCAGTGGTGACGGCTCTCGGTGGTGGTGCTGCCGGGGGCGCATTGCTGGTGGACCACCAGGCCGCGGTGCTGGTGCCTCTCTTTGAGGAGGAGGGCGAGACCCGCGTCGTCCTCACGGTGCGCGCCGCCCACCTGCGCTCGCACCGGGCCGAGGTGGCGTTCCCTGGTGGTCGTCTCGAGGCCGGGGAGGACGCCGAGACAGCGGCCCGTCGTGAGGCCTGCGAGGAGGTCGGGCTCGATCCGGCCGCCGTCGAGGTCGTCGGCCATCTCACCCCGCTGCCGACGGCGTCGTCCAACACGGTGCTGACCCCGGTGGTGGGGACCCTTGCCCGACGACCGGTCCTCGAGGCCCAGCCGGCTGAGGTCGAGCGGGTCTTCGACCTTGCCCTCGCCGACCTGTTGGCAGAGGGCGTCTTCGCCGAGGAGTGGTGGTCGATCCCCGGTCGGGCTGGCACTGCCGGCGGGGAAGGCACTGCCGGCGGGGAAGGCACTGCCGGCGGAGAGTACCCGGTATGGTTCTTCGAGGCGGCCGGGGAGATCATCTGGGGGGCGACGGCCCGGGTGCTCGTCGAGCTTCTCGCCGTCGCCCTCGACCTCGACCCTCCGGTCGCCCGTGCTGCCCGCCTCCGGACACCGGGCTCGGGCCGCTAGGCGGTATCGTGGCCCTAGGCCGGTCGGCGTGGTGTCGGGGACACGTCGGACGACCGTTCGAGGAGGATCCCACCGCGCCCTGGAGGACGACGTGGCTGAGCTAGAGATCGGCATCTTCAAATCGGGACGGAGGGCCTACGGGTTCGACGACATCGCCATCGTCCCCAGTCGACGGACCCGCGATCCCGAAGACGTCGACATCAGTTGGGAGATCGACGCCTACCGGTTCGAGCTGCCGCTCATGGCGTCGGCCATGGACGGCGTGGTGAGCCCCGCCACCGCCATCGAGATCGGCAAGTTGGGTGGCCTCGGTGTCCTCAACCTCGAAGGCCTCTGGACCCGCTACGAGGACCCGACCCCGCTCTTCGACGAGATCCGTGAGCTCCCGGCGGAGAAGGCGACGGCTCGCATGCAGCAGATGTACGCCGAGCCGGTGAAGTTGGAGCTCGTCAGCGAGCGCATCCGCGAGATGAAGGCGGCCGGCATCACCACCGCGGCATCGGTGACCCCGCAGCGCACCGAGCAGTTCGCCCCGGCGCTGGTAGCTGCCGAGCTCGACCTGCTGGTCATCCAGGGCACGGTGGTGTCGGCCGAGCACGTGTCGAAGACGACGGAGCCCCTCAACCTCAAGCGGTTCATCCGCGAGTTCGAGATCCCGGTCATCGTGGGCGGCTGCGCCTCCTACCAGGCAGGCCTCCACCTCATGCGCACCGGCGCGGTCGGCGTGCTGGTCGGGGTCGGCCCGGGCAACGCCTGCACCACCCGGGGTGTCCTCGGTATCGGCGTCCCGCAGGCCACGGCCATCGCGGACGTGGCCGGCGCCCGTATGCGGCACCTCGACGAGACAGGCGTCTACTGCCACGTGATCGCCGACGGCGGGATGTCCAAGGGTGGCGACATCGCCAAGGCCATCGCCTGTGGAGCGGACGCCGTGATGCTCGGCTCGCCACTGTCGTCGGCGGTCGAGGCGCCGGCTCGCGGCTACCACTGGGGCATGGCCACGTTCCACCCGACCCTGCCGCGGGGTGCTCGGGTCAAGACGACCACCCGGGGCACGCTGCGCGAGATCCTCCTTGGCCCGGCCCACGAGAACGACGGCCGGATGAACCTCTTCGGGGCCCTGCGCACCGCTATGGCCACCTGTGGCTACGAGACGGTCAAGGAGTTCCAGAAGGCCGAGGTGATGGTGGCGCCGGCCCTGCAGACCGAGGGGAAGGACCTCCAGCGCTCCCAGGGCGTCGGCATGGGTCATTGACGCCCGGCGGTGGCCCCGACACCGAGCGGCTCGTAGCGGGCCTGACTGACGCGCAGCGCCAGGCGGTCGAGCACCGGGGCGGACCGCTGCTCGTCGTCGCCGGTGCCGGTTCGGGCAAGACCCGCGTTCTCACCCGACGGATCGCCCACCTGGTGGCCACCGGTGATGCCACCCCCTGGCAGGTGCTGGCCATCACCTTCACCAACAAGGCGGCCGACGAGATGCGCGACCGGGTGGCCGCGCTCGTCGGTCCTCGGGCGGAGCGCATGTGGGTCTCCACGTTCCACGCTGCCTGCGTGCGTATCTTGAGGGCTCACGGCGACCGACTGGGGTACACCCGGTCGTTCACGATCTACGACGACGCCGACGCGCGTCGTCTCGTCGAGCTGGTGAGCCGCGATCTCGACCTCGACACCAAGCGAGTGACGCCCCGGTCGGTCCTTGGTCGCATCAGCCAGGCCAAGGTGCGCCAACAGGGTCCGATCGAGCTGCGGGAGCTGGCCACCACCACGGTCGACCGGTTGGTCGCCGACGTGTTCGACCAGTACCAGGCGCGGTTGCGGGCAGCCAACGCCATGGACTTCGACGACCTGCTCGTGAACACCGTCCGGCTCCTCGGCGACCACCCCGACGTGCTCGCCCACTATCGGCAGCGCTTCACCCACGTGCTCATCGACGAGTACCAGGACACCAACGCCGTCCAGAATGCCCTCGCCGTGCTGCTTGCCGACGAGCACCGCCAGATCGCCGTGGTCGGCGATAGCGACCAGTCCGTCTACGCCTTCCGCGGCGCCGATATCGCCAACATCCTCGAGTTCGAGGACGCCTTTCCCGACGCCACCGTCGTCACCCTCGACCAGAACTTCCGGTCGACCCAGACCATTCTGGACGCCGCCAACGCGGTGATCGCCCATAACGTCTCGCGCAAGCCCAAAGCGTTGTGGACCGACCGCCAGGGCGGCGATCGGATCGTCCGCTACCGGGCGGAGGACGAGCACGACGAGGCGGCGTGGGTGGCTGGCGAGATCGGCCGCCTCCACCGCGACCACGGGCTCTCGTGGGGCGACGTCGCCGTCTTCTACCGCACCAACGCCCAGAGCCGGGCCCTCGAGGAGGCCCTGGTCCACCACGAGGTCCCCTACCGAGTGGTCGGGGGGACGCGGTTCTATGAGCGCCGAGAGGTGAAGGACGTCCTTGCCTACCTGCGGGTGCTCGCCAACCCGGCCGACGAGGTGAGCTGGCGGCGGGTGGTCAACGTCCCCAAGCGGGGTGTCGGTGAGACGTCGGTGGCCCGCCTGGCCGGATGGGCGGCGCGTGAGCGGGTGCCCTTCGGTGAGGCGGTGGCTCGGGCTTCCGAGGCGGGTGTGACCGGCAAAGCGGCGGGCGCCCTGGCCGAGCTGGCCCGGGGCCTCGACAGGCTGCGGTCGATGATGGCCACCCCCGCGGTCGTTGGACCGGAGGACGGCCTGGCTGGACCGGAGGACGGCCTGGCAGGACCGGAGGACGGCCTGGCTGGACCGGAGGACGAGCAAGCTGATCGAACGCGCTCGGAGGGCCTCGGCCCAGGAGAGATCGTTCGTGGCCTGCTCGAGCTGACCGGCTACCGCGACCTGCTGCTCGCCGAGGGGACCATCGAGGCGCTCGGCCGGGTCGAGAACGTCGACGAGCTGGTCGGCGTGGCCTCCGAGTATGCCACCGTTGCCGAGTTCCTCGAAGCCGCCGCCCTGGTGGCCGATGCCGACGAGCTCGACGGAGACGGCAGCCGGGCGTCGCTGATGACGCTGCACGTGGCCAAGGGGCTCGAGTTCCCCGCCGTGTTCCTCGTGGGCATGGAGGACGGCGTCTTCCCCCATGCACGGGCGCTCGGCGATCCGGTCGAGCTCGAGGAGGAGCGCCGGCTCTGCTACGTGGGGATCACCCGGGCGAAGCAGCACCTCTTCGTCTCCCATGCGTGGAGCCGCATGCTGTGGGGCTCGCTGTCGAGCAACATCCCCAGCCGGTTCCTGAACGAGCTCCCTGCCGAGCTCGTCCGTGACGTCGGCTCGACGACGGGCCGATCGTCGCCTGGCGGCGGAGCGCACCGGTCGCGAGTGGAGGCAGACGACGCCGCCGGGACACCGGGTCGCACCCGCTTCGGCAGCGGTTCGGCCCCTGCCGGCGACACGAAGGTGCCGGCCACCACGGGAGCCGAGCTGCTGGGGCTAGCCGTCGGCGACCGCGTCGTGCACCGGCAGTGGGGCGAGGGGCGGGTGACCGAGACCCGGGGCAGCGGCAAGCAGGCCGAGGCGACGGTCGTCTTCCCGGGGGTTGGCCGCAAGCAGCTTCTCCTGCGGATGGCACCGCTGGTGCGGGCCTGAGCGCGGCGCCCGTCCGGGGGGGCTGTTGCCAGGCCACCCGGTCCGAGCGGACGTCGGGCTCTTGAGCGATTGGCCGTGGCTCACGGCCCCGATCGGCTGACGTCAGGCGGGCATCCGTCGCCACAGGGCTCGGGGTGCATGGCGCAGCAGGGCGAAGACCCACCGGAGCACCCCGGGCACGTAGACGACCTCGTTACCGCGCTCGAGGCCGCGGACCACGGCCTCGGCGACGGCTTCGGGGGTGGTGGCGAACGGGGCCGGCTGCATGCCCTCGGTCATCCGTCCCTTCACGAACCCCGGTCGCACGACCATCACCGACGCCCCGGTGCCGGCGAGCGCGTCGCCGAGCCCCTGGCTGAAGGCATCGAGGCCCGCCTTCGACGAGCCGTAGACGAAGTTGGCCCGCCGGGCCCGGTCGCCGGCCACCGAGGAGAGCACCACGAGACGCCCGTACCCCTGGGTACGCAGCCGGTCGGCGACGGCCACCATGGCGGCGGCGAGGCCGGTGAAGTTCGTCGTGATGACTCGGGCGGCCGCCGCTGGGTCGTGCTCGTCGGCCTCCTGGTCGCCGAGCACCCCAGCCGCCACCAGCACGACGTCGAAGCCCCCGAAGCGGTCGAAGAGCGAGTCGACGAGCGCCCGATGCCCCTCGACGTCGGTCGCCTCGAAGGGGACGGTCTCCACCTGCTCGACCCCGGCCGACCGGGCTCGTTCGGCTGCCTCGGCCAGGCGGGGGCTCTCCCTCCCGGCCAGCACCACCGTCCGGCAGCGCCGGGCTGCCACCGCGTCTACGACGGCCTGGGCGATCTCCGAGGCACCGCCCAGGACGAGGAGCGACTGCGGTTGTCCGACGGCGTCGATCATCTGGGTTGCTCCCTTTGGGTGTCCGCTGCGCCGGAGGTCCGGGCGTGGTAGGTAGACGTGGTCACTGGCGGAGGGGGCGTTCGTCGCACAGGCCGAGGCGGCGCCCGAGGTCGGAGCGCAGGACGCCCTCGGGGTCCACGCGCGCCCGGGTCGCCCTCCACTCGGGTAGGCGCGGGTACATGACCTCGACGTGGCGACGAGCCACGCGCGAGTCCTTGGCCAGGTAGATGCGTCCCCCGGCACCGACGACCTCGTCATCGAGCTCGTCGAGGAGCCGCCCGAGGCCCGGGTGACCGACCGGGAGGTCGAGGGCGAGCGTCCAGCCGGGCATCGGGAACGAGAGCGGTCCGGGGTCGCCCGGCCCGAACCGCTTCAGCACGGCGAGGAACGAGGCCAGACGGACGTCGGCCAGGCGGCTGATGACGCGCCGGACAACTTCTCCCTGGTCGTCGCCCACCACGAACTGGTACTGGAGGAACCCTCGGTTGCCGTAGAGGCGGTTCCACGCCGCCACCCCGTCGAGGGGGTGGAAGAACCCGGTCATGTGGTGCGGCCGTCCGACCTCGTGCCGGGGGGCCTTGCGGAACCACACCTCGTTGAAGGCACCGACGGTGAGGGGGTTGAGCAGGCCGCTGGGCGGCGTGACGGGCACCGTGGCCAGCGTGCGCGGCACGAAGGCCCGGGTACGGCGGGGGTTCGTGCGCAACCTCGCCGGCAGGTCGGCGAGGCGGGCGTGGTCGCCTCGGGTGAGGACCGAGCGGCCCAGGCGGGCGCCGGTGGCCTGGCAGTCGATCCACGCCACCGAGTAGTGGTAGCCGTCGTCACCGGAGACCATCCGCTCCATCACGTCGTCGAGGTCGCGGGCCCGCTCGGTGTCGACGAGCAGGTAGCTCGTCTCGACAGGGAGCATGGCGAGGGTGGCCTCGGTGATCACGCCGGTGAGGCCCATGCCGCCAGCCGTGGCCCAGAACAGCTCCGGGTCGTCTTCGGGGCCGACTGTCACCGTTCCGGTGGGGGTGACGAGCGTGAGCGACAGCACGTGGCTGGCGAAGCTGCCATCGCGGTGGTGGTTCTTGCCGTGGATGTCAGCGGCGATAGCGCCGCCGACGGTCACCTGCCGGGTCCCCGGGGTGACCGGGACGAACCAGCCGAGGGGGACGAAGCGCTCCATCAGCGACTCGAGGCTGGTCCCGGCCCGGACGGTGATCCGTCCCGTCACGAGGTCGACGGCGGTGACCCCGTCCATCCACGTGCCGTCGAGCACGACGCCCCCGCCGTTCTGGGCGGCGTCCCCGTAGCTGCGGCCCATGCCCCTGGCGATCACGCCCCGGCCCGACCCGAGCCGTCCGGCGGCCACGTCGGCTACCACGGTGGCAGCGACGTCAGGGTGGACCGCCTCGACGACGTCGGCCGCGCTCGGAGCGGTCCGCCCCCAGCCGGTGAGCAGGGTGCGAACGGGCGCCGGCCGGAAGGCGTCGGCTGGCGTGGTGGGCGTAGTGGGCGTGCTCATGCGATGGAGGTGCTCATGCGAGGTACAGGCCGACGGCGAAGAGGCCCACCCAGGCCAGTCCGTAGAGCTGGAGCCGATGGTCGTGGATGGCGAGGTCCTCGGGGGCGGCGCCCTCGCCGGCGTCGAGCAGGCGGACGACGTGGAGCAGCGCGATGACGAAGGGAACGATGGTCAACTGGAACCAGACCGGGTCGTGGCCCGGGTGGACCTGCGAGGCGCGTTCGAACGCCCACAGGCAGTACGCCGTCGCGGTGACCGCGGCGGCCAGCGTCCGGACGGTGGTGAGGAAGGAGGACGAGTAGCTGGCCAACGCCCGGCGCACCTCACCGTGGTCGGTCTTCGTGGTGGTGAGGAGGTGCTTCTCCCCCGAGCGCTTGCCCGTGACGACGAGCAGGGAGCCGAACGAGGCGACGATGAGGAACCAATTCGACAGGGGCACCCTGGCCGCGACGCCGCCTGCCACGGCCCGGAGGACGAACCCGGAGCTGACGGCGACCAGGTCGAGGACGGGCTCGTGCTTGATACCGAGGGAGTAGACGAGGTTGATGGCTCCATAGAGCCCCATGACGAGGACGAGCCGCCAGCCGGCGACCGGCCAGGCGAGCAGCGCACCGGCGACGAGGAGCACGGTGCCGAGCCCGGCGGCGAGTGGGACCGGGACGACCCCGGAGGCCACCGGCCGGTACCGCTTGCGGGGGTGGCGCCGGTCGGCGTCCGCGTCGAGGGCGTCGTTCAAGAAGTAGCTGCCGGAAGCGCTGACGCAGAAGATGCCGAACTCGGCCGCGGTGCGCCACAGCACGGGGCCGTGGAACAGGACGCCGGCCACCCCGGGGGCGACGAAGACGAGCAGGTTCTTCAGCCACTGGTGAGGGCGGGCCACCCTGAGGAGGCCTGCGGCCAGACCCGGGCGCGCGGGCGCGCTGACGGCGTCGGCGAGACCCTCGGGGTCGATGGGGGTGGGCAGGGTGTTCTCCGCGTCGAGCGTCATGGGTGGGTCCGGAGCCCGACGGTAGCATGGGGGCGATCGGAGACGGCCCCGTCCTGTCGGGCCGGTCTCCCCAGGTGGGTCTCCCCAGGCCGTTCACTGGACCCCACGGGCCCGGCTGGCGCCGTCGGGGTAGGCCGCGCTTAGTATCGGGCTCCGTGAAACGCCCGTACCGAGTCGTCGTGGCCAAGCCGGGGCTGGACGGCCACGACCGCGGTGCGAAGGTGATCGCCCTCGCCCTGCGTGACGCCGGCTTCGAGGCCATCTACACGGGCCTCCACCAGACCCCCGAACAGGTGGTCCGGGCGGTGGTCGAGGAGGACGCCGACGCCGTGGGCCTGTCGCTGCTGTCGGGGGCTCACCTCACGCTCGTCCCTCGGGTGGTCGAGGGGCTACGAGCCGCCGGCCGTGACGACGTGCTGGTCATGGTGGGTGGCATCATCCCTGAGGCGGACATCCCCGTCCTGAAGGAGCACGGGGTCGCCGCAGTGTTCACCCCGGGGACGCCCCTCCCCGCCATCGGCGCGTGGTTGGCTGACGCGCTCGACGCCCGGGAGGAAGGGGCGAACGCGGCGCCCTGACGACGGGAACGGGTCCGGACGAGGCGCAGCTCTCGGGCGAGGGAGAAGCGGCGGGCAGGGTGGTGCTAGGCGGACCGGAGGCGGCGTTCGGCCGCCCTCCGGCGGCGGCCGACGAGGAGACTGAGGAGAGGAACGTAACGTGGACCTGTTCGAGTACCAGGGCAAGCAGTACTTCGCCCGCTTCGGGATCCCCATCTCGGCCGGCGGGGTCGCCGACACGGTCGACGAGGCCGTGGCCCAGGCCGATGCCGCCGGCTACCCCGTCGTCGTCAAGGCGCAGGTGAAGGTGGGCGGCCGCGGCAAGGCCGGCGGGGTCAAGCTCGCCGCCAACGCAGATGAGGTCCGGACGCACGCCGGGAACATCCTCGGGCTCGACATCAAAGGGCATGTGGTCAAGCGGTTGTGGATCGAGCACGCCTCGGACATCGCCCGCGAGTACTACGCCAGCTTCACGCTGGACCGCAGCGCCAAGTGCCACCTCGGCATGCTGTCGGCCGAAGGCGGGGTCGAGATCGAGGAGGTGGCGGCGACCAACCCCGATGCCATCGCCACCCTGCGAGTCAACCCCGTCGACGGCCTTGGTCTCGACGAGGCCCGCGCCTGGGTCGCTCGTGCCGGCCTCGACGAGGAGGCGCGAGAGCAGGCCGCCGAGCTGCTGGTCAAGCTGTACACCTGCTACACGAAGGGTGACTGCGACCTTGCCGAGATCAACCCGCTGATTCTCACCCCCGACGGTCGGGTCCACGCCCTCGACGCCAAGGTCACCCTCGACGCCAACGCCACCTACCGGCACCCCGAGTGGGCCGAGTTCGAGGGGAGCGACGTCGAAGACGAGCGCGAGGCCCGGGCGAAGGCCCGTGGGCTCAACTACATCGGCCTCGACGGCACGGTCGGCATCATCGCCAACGGTGCGGGGTTGGCCATGAGCACCCTCGACGTGGTCAACCAGGTCGGCGGCGCGGCGGCGAACTTCCTCGACATCGGAGGGGGTGCCAACGCCGACGTGATGGCGGCCGCCCTCGAGGTCATCAACTCCGACCCCAAGGTACGGGCGATCTTCGTCAACATCTTCGGGGGGATCACCCGCGTCGACGAGGTGGCCAAGGGCGTGCTCGAGGCCCTCTCCCGCGTCGACATCGGATCGCCGATCGTGCTCCGGCTCGACGGCACGAACGCTGAAGCCGGCCGGGCCATCCTGGCCGACCACCTCTCGGACCGCCTGGTCGCCGAGCCGACCATGCTCGATGCCGCACGCCGTGTGGTCGCACTTGCAGGAGGCCAGTCATGAGCATCTTCGTCGACGAGACCACCAAGGTCGTCATCCAGGGCGTCAGCCCAACCAGCCAGGGCCTCTACCACGGCTTGCGCAACCGGGCGTACGGCACGCAGGTCGTGGCCGGGACCAACCCCAAGCGGGGAGGCGAGGAGATCGAAGGCATCCCGGTGTTCGCCACCGTCGCCGAGGCGGTGGAGGCCACGGGGGCCAACGCGTCCTTCATCTCGGTCCCGCCGCCGTTCGCCGCCGACGCCGTGCTCGAAGCCGCCGCCGCCGGCGTGCCCTTCGTCGTGTGCATCACCGAAGGCATCCCCGCCCAGGACGAAGCCCTTGCGTACAACCGCCTGGTGCGGGACTTCCCTGGCACCCGTCTCCTCGGGCCCAACTGCCCCGGGATCATCTCGCCCGGCAAGTGCAACATCGGCATCACCTCGGGTGACATCGCGTTGGCCGGTGGACCGGTGGGGATCGTCAGCCGGTCAGGGACCCTGACCTACCAGGCGCTCCACGAGCTCTCCCAGCAGGGCATCGGCCAGACCACCTGCGTCGGCATCGGCGGCGACCCGGTGCCGGGCACGAGCTTCATCGACTGTCTCCGCGCCTTCGAGGACGACCCCGACACCCGAGCCGTGATGATGATCGGCGAGATCGGGGGCTCCGCCGAGGAGGAGGCGGCCGAGTTCATCGCCGCGTCGATGACGAAGCCGATCGTCTCCTACATCGCCGGGGTGACCGCACCCCCGGGCCGCAAGATGGGCCACGCTGGCGCCATCATCTCGGGCTCGAAGGGCACCGCTCAGGCCAAGATGCAGGCGCTCGCCGAGGCCGGCGTCACCGTCGCCCAGAACCCGACCGAAGCCGGCGAGGCCATGGTGGACGTCGTCCGAAAGCTCGGCTGAGCAGGCCTGTGGGGGCGACCGGCATCCCGTCGGCGGACGCCCTCGACGGCCACCCGCTGGCTGCCGTGGTCTTCGATCTCGACGGGGTGCTCGTCGACTCGGAGCCGTTCTGGCGTCAGGCCGAGATCGAGGTGTTCGCCGAGGTGGGCGTCGTGCTCACCGAGGCGGACGCCCGCGAGACGATGGGGCTCCGCATCGACGACGCCGTGCGCCACTGGTTCGAGCGCCGACCGTGGTCGGGACGCGACCCTGCCGAGGTCGAGCGGGCGGTCACGGCCCGTGTCGCCGAGCTCGTCGCTGCGGCGGGCGAGCCGATGCCCGGCGCCGTCGAGGCGCTGCGGCGCTGCGGCGACCTCGGCCTCCTGGTGGCCGTGTGCTCGGGTTCGTACGCCGTCGTCATCGAGGCGGCTCTCGACCGCCTGGGCATCTCGGACCTGGTTGGCGTGTGGCACTCGGCAGAGTGGGAGCCGCTGGGCAAGCCTCACCCCGGCGCCTACCTGACGACGGCGGCGAAGCTCGGCGTCGACCCCACCGCCTGCTTGGCGGTGGAGGACTCGTTCAACGGTGCCATCGCCGCCAAGGCGGCTCGCATGCGAGTCGTGGTCGTGCCCGAGGAGGCGACAGCGTCGTCGGCTCGGTGGGGCTTTTGCGATGCCAGGATCGACTCGTTGGAGGAGCTCGATCCAGCGCTCCTGCACCGCCTCGGCGCTCGCTGAGGCCTGTCGCCCAGGGTCCTCCCGGCGGTCACCAGGTCAGCCCCGGGGAGACCGGCCAGCCCCGTTTTTGAGTGGTCGCGCTTGGGTTGGCGGGCGTTCGTGCCGATACCACTGACGAGGGGCAGCACGGGGCAGGGGGGACCGAACGGCGTCGGCCCGGACCGGTGGCAGGCCGGTCGGGCCGCGTCGTACGGGCGGCCGTCCTTCGGTCCTGGTCCGGCAGGGGACCGGGACTGCCCGGGGGCTGGCGGGCCTTGCCGCCCGACGAAGCGCGCCCGGCGTGCCGTCCCCGGACGGTGGCCCCTCGCCATGCGGAGGTCCGACGTGAGGCAATGAATGGGGCTACGCGGAGGTTTTAGATGAGTCAACGCGGCTGCGAGAGAAGGGGTGGGCCGGCACTGCTAGCCTGCGCCCGTGCCCGACGGCCTCCCGTGCTCCGCCGACACTGCCATCGGGGTCCTGGCGTCGGGCAGCGGCACCATCCTCGAGGCGATCCTGGCCGACGGCATCCCGGTGACGGTGGTGGTCGCCGACCGCCCGTGCCGGGCGCTCGAGGTGGCCCACGGAGGGGGCGTGCCCGCCGTGCTGGTCGACCGCGGGCGGTTCGGGGGGTTCGGCCCGGCCTTCGAACGTGACACCTTCACCGAGGCGGTGACCGCAGAGCTGGTCGGTCGAGGCGTGGACGTCGTCGTGATGGCGGGGTTCGGCACGGTACTGGGCCGGGCCGTCCACGACGCGTTCCCCGACCGGGTCCTCAACACCCACCCAGCCCTCCTGCCCGCCTTCCCCGGTTGGCATGCGGTCGAGGACGCCCTGGCGGCGGGCGTGACCGAGACCGGAACCACGGTCCACCTCGCCACCCTCGAGATGGACGCCGGTCCGGTGCTGGCCCAAGAGGCCGTCCCGATCCTCGACGGCGACACCGTCGAGTCCCTCCACGAGCGGATCAAGACCGTCGAGCGACGGCTCTACCCGGCGACCATCCGGCAGTTCGTCGCCGGGTTGGCGCGCTGCCCACTGGAGGCAGGAAGATCAGGGGGCGAGCGAGAGCAACGAGAGGTGGAGCGATGAGGGCGCTGGTGTCGGTGTACGACAAGCGGGGGATCGAGGACCTCGCCCGCGGCCTGGTCGAGCTGGGTTGGGAGCTCGTGTCCTCCGGCGGCACGTCGGTGGCCCTGGCTGCTGCCGGCATTCCCCACCTCGAGGTCTCCGAGCTGACGGGAGCACCCGAGATGCTCGGTGGCCGGGTCAAGACCCTCCACCCGGTGGTCCACGGGGGCATCTTGGCCGACCGGTCGAAGCCCGACCACCTCGCTGACCTCGAGGCGCAGGGCATCGGCCCGATCGACCTGGTGGTATGCAACCTCTACCCGTTCTCGTCGGACCCGTCCATCGAGCTGATCGACGTGGGCGGGCCCACCATGGTGCGAGCCGCCGCCAAGAACCATGCACACGTGGGCGTGGTCGTCTCGCCGGATGCGTACGACGACGTGCTGGGCGAGCTGCGCACCGCGGGAAGGTTGTCGGATGTCACCCGTCGACGGCTTGCCCGGGAGGCGTTCGCCCACACGGCCGCGTACGACGCAGCCATCGTGTCGTGGTTCGACGCTGTCGACGCGGCAGCTCCTGAGGCAGCTCCCGAGGCAGCCGTGCTGCCACCGACGATCCACCTCACCCTCGAACGGGCCGGCTCGCTCCGCTACGGCGAGAACCCTCACCAGCACGGTGCCCGTTACCGGGTAGTCGGACAGACGTCGTGGTGGGACGGCGCCGTCCAGCACGCCGGCAAGGAGCTCTCCTACCTCAACCTGTTCGACACCGACGCGGCCTGGCGCCTGGTCCACGAGCTCGCCGACCTAAACCGTGGTGAGGCCGTCGCCATCATCAAGCACGCCAATCCGTGCGGTGCGGCGCTCGACACCGGGCTCGCCGACGCCTATCGACGGGCACTCGAGTGCGATCCGACGTCTGCGTTCGGTGGCATCGTCGCCGTCCACGGTCGGGTCACCGACGAGATCGCCGAGGTGATCGCCAGCGGGCCCCAGGCCGACGTGATCGTTGCCTCGGGGTACGACGAGACGGCGCTCGCCAGGCTGTCGGCCAAGCGCAAGGCCACCCGGTTGCTCTCCGCCCCGGCTCCCGAGCCCCTCGGCCGTCAGGTCCGCTCCTTGGGCGGCAGTGCCCTCGTCCAAGATGCCGATCGCTTCCTCGTACCTCGGTCGCAGTGGGAGGTGGCAACCACCCGCGTCCCGACGGAGGAGGAGTGGCGTGACCTCGAGCTGGCCTGGACGTTATGCGCCCGGACCACGTCGAACGCCATCGTGGTGGCCACCGACGGCCAAGGCGTCGGGGTGGGTGCCGGACAGCAGTCGCGGGTGGTCGCTGCCGAGCTCGCCGTCACCAAGGCTGGCAGCCGGGCGCGCGGTGGGGCGGCGGCGAGCGACGCCTTCTTCCCCTTCCCTGACGGGCTCGAAGTACTTGCCCGGGCCGGTGTTGCCGCCGTCGTGCAGCCGGGTGGCTCGATCCGTGACGCCGAGGTGGTGGCGGCCGCCGATGCCGCCGGGATCGCCATGGTGACCGCCCGGGGCGAGCGTCACTTCCGGCATTGACGCCGCTCGGGTACGACACCACGGCGCCGGGGACCGCAGCGGACACGGAAGGACGACAGCGATGAGCGCCACACTGCTTGACGGCGAGGCCTTGGCGGCTCGGGTGCGCGCCGAGGTGACCGACCGGGTGGCGCGGCTGCGCGACGCCGGCGTCGAGGTCGGGCTGGGCACCATCCTCGTCGGCGACGACGCACCGAGCGCCCGCTACGTGGCCATGAAGCACGCCGACTGTGCCGAAGTCGGCATCCGCTCGGTCCACGAGCACCTGCCGGCAGACGTCTCCCAGGGTGAGCTCGAGGCCACCGTGGCTCGCTTCAACGCCGACCCTGCCGTCCACGCCTACCTCGTCCAGCTCCCGCTCCCGGCTGGCCTCGACGAGGAGCGAGTGCTGCTCGCCGTCGACCCGGCGAAAGACGTCGACGGCCTCCACCCCGTCAACCTCGGCCGGTTGGTGATGGGCAGCCCTGGAACGTTGCCCTGCACGCCGGCGGGGATCATCGAGCTGCTCCACGCCTACGACGTCCCGGTCGAAGGGCGCCACGTGGTCGTCATCGGGCGGGGCCTGACCATCGGTCGACCGCTGGCCCTGCTCCTCGCCCTCAAACGTCCGGGGTGCAACGCCGCGGTCACCGTCGTGCACACGGGGGTGGCCGACGTGGCCGGGCTCGTCCGCCAGGCCGACGTGGTGGTGGCCGCGGCCGGCCGGGCGGGCCTCGTCACCCCGGAGATGGTGAAGCCCGGAGCCGCCGTGGTCGGGGCCGGGACGTCGTGGGAGGGCCGGCGCCTCCTCTCCGACGTGGACGACGCGGTGGCCGACGTGGCTGGGTGGATCACCCCCCGCATCGGCGGGGTCGGTCCGATGACCCGGGCCATGCTCTTGCGCAACGCGGTACAGGCAGCCGAACGGGCGCGGTGAGCGACCGCGGGCCTTCGTCGTTCGACGCATGCCGGTGATGGTCGCCGCCGGGGCGCCCTGGGCCCAGCTCTGACCGCACTAACGTCTGGCTGGCGCGACGGTCTGGTCGCCGGTCCGGCGACACGACGACCGGCCAGCGAGCCGGATGCCGACCCGGGCACCGGCTGCACGAGCACGAGGAGCGAGGTCGATGGCGACGACGGACGGGACGGCAGGCCTCGAGACCGACGAGCGACCCTGGGGCCGCTATACGGTGCTGTCCGACGAGGACTCCCACAAGGTCAAGCGGATCGAGGTGCTCCCGGGCAAGCGGCTGAGCTACCAGCAGCACGCCCGGCGATCTGAGCACTGGTTCGTCGTCTCGGGCGAGGGGGTGGTCGTGCTCGACGGCACCGAGCGAACGGTCGGGCCGGGCGACGCGGTCGACGTCCCAGCCGGCACCGCCCATCGCATCGAGAACCGCGGTGCCCACGAGCTTGTCTTCGTCGAGGTGCAGCACGGCGCGTACTTCGGCGAGGACGACATCGTCCGCCTCGAGGACGACTACGGCCGGGTCGACTGAACGTTCTCGGCCGATGCTCTGACCGGGGACGGCGGGCGCCCGCGCTCGACCCGGGCACGGGTGCAGCGTGCTCGGTAGGCTGGCCCGACCCATGACGCGCATCACCGACCTGCTGGCCAAGGGTCCGACCTACTCCTTCGAGTTCTTCCCGCCGAAGACCGACGCCGAACAGGCGCGCCTGGTGGCCACCATGCGCGACCTCGAGCCGCTGGCACCGTCGTTCGTCTCCGTCACCTACCGGGGTGGGGCGGCGTCGCGCCAGCGCACCTTCGACCTGGTCACCGGGTTGCTCACGACCACGACGCTCACGCCCATGGCCCACTTGGTCTGCGCCGCCCACACCCGTCTCGAGCTGGCCGACATCCTGGTCGACTACCGCAAGGCCGGCGTCGAGAACCTCATGGCCTTGGGTGGCGACCCGCCAGTCGACCGAGCCGCGGGCGTCGGCGAGCTCCGTCAT
The DNA here is from genome assembly GCA_021798955.1 of Actinomycetes bacterium. GTDB lineage: Bacteria > Actinomycetota > Acidimicrobiia > Acidimicrobiales > RAAP-2 > JAJZJT01. The sequence continues at coordinate 64,056 of JAJZBK010000003.1, read as the reverse complement.
GCCATCGAGCTGGTCGAACTGGCCCGCGCCATCGGAGGCTTCTCCATCGGCGTGGCGGCGCAGCCGGCGGGGCACCCCGACTCCCCGGACCTGACCAGCGATCGTGACCACCTGGCCGCCAAGTTGCGGCTGGCCGACTTCGCCGTGACCCAGTTCTTCTTCGAAGCGGGGGAGTACTGGAGGCTGGTTGCCGACCTGGCCGAACGCGACGTCCGAGCGCCGGTGCTCCCGGGGATCATGCCGGTCACCAGCATCGCCTCCATCTCGCGCATGGGTGCCATGGGGGCGGCCGTGCCGACGTGGATGGTCGAACGGCTCGAGGCTGCCTTTCGGACCGGGGGGGCGGAAGCCGTCCGCCACCAAGGTGTGGCCCTGGCCATCGACCTGTGCCGCGAGCTCCTCGAGGGCGGCGCCCCGGGGCTGCACTTCTATACGCTCAACCGGTCGAGCGCCACCAGGGAGATCTACGCCGCCCTCGGCCTGGGCGCCTGACCAGGGCCTCGACCGCCCCGGGCGGCGCTGCCGGTTCGCCTGTCCACAGGGCGGCCGAGTAGCCTCGGCTGCATGGCTGCTAACTCCTCCACCAAGCCCCCCGTCCAGGTCACCGTGACCGGAGCGGCCGGTCAGATCGGGTACTCGCTCCTCTTCCGGATCGCCTCCGGGCACCTCCTCGGACCCGACCAGCCCGTCGTCCTTCGCCTCCTCGAGATCGAGCCGGCGATGAAGGCGCTCGAAGGTGTGGTGATGGAGCTCGACGACTGCGCGTTCCCGCTGCTCGCCGATATCGTCGCCACCTCCGACCTGAAGACCGGGTTCGACGGGACGTCCTGGGCCCTCCTGGTGGGATCGGTGCCGCGCAAGGCGGGCATGGAGCGGGGCGACCTGCTCTCGATCAACGGCGGGATCTTCGGCCCCCAGGGCAAGGCGATCGCCGCCAACGCCGCCTCCGACGTCCGGGTGCTGGTGGTGGGGAACCCCTGCAACACCAACTGCCTGATCGCCCGGGCCAACGCCCCCGAGGTGCCGGCGGACCGCTTCTTCTCCATGACCCGGCTCGACGAGAACCGGGCGAAGACCCAGCTGGCCAAGCGGGCCGGCGTCCCGGTGGCGGACGTCACCAACCTGGCCATCTGGGGCAACCACTCCTCGACGCAGTTCCCCGACTTCGCCCACGCTCGCATCGGCGGACGACCGGCACCCGACGTGATCGCCGACGAGGCGTGGTTGCAGGGCGAGTTCCTCACCACGGTGCAGAAGCGGGGTGCCGCCATCATCGACGCCAGAGGTGCCTCGTCGGCCGCGTCGGCCGCCAACGCGGCCATCGACTCGGTGGTCAGCATCCGCACGCCGACGGAAGGGGACGACTGGACCTCCCTGGCCGTGGTGTCACGCGGCGAGTACGGGGTCCCCGAGGGCCTGCAGTTCGGCTTCCCCGTGCGGGTGGCAGCCGACGGTTCGTGGTCGGTGGTCGAGGGCCTCGAGCACGACGCGTTCGCCGCCGAGCGGGTGCGCCTGACCGTCGAGGAGCTGGAGGGGGAGCGGTCCGAGGTGGCCTCGCTGCTTCCCTGAGCGAGACGCTCTCCGATGTCCTGAAGGACGTGCCCACGACGGCGCCCTCCGACGTGGAGGGCGCCGTCGTGGGCGGCCGTCACGTTGTGTCGAGCTGCCGAGCTGTCGAGCTGCCGAGCGAAGCCGCTATGGCCGTAGCCGGCGGGCGTTCAGGCAGGAATGGACACCTCGAACCCGAGACCCTGGAGGAAGGCGATCTTCTTCGTGAGCGCCTGCTGCCAGGCCGCCACGTCCACTTCCCACCGGGCCCGGTCGCCGTCCTCGCAGTCGTGCTCCAGCGCGTCGAACGCAGCGTCCTCGGCGTCGAGGAGCTCGCGGTAGCGCGTGAGCACGTGGTCGTCACAGACTCCGGTCAGGTCCACGTGGGTCCCCTTTCGTGTCGGTGCTCCGGTCCGACCTTACTGCCTGGCGTTGGTAGCCGCGCCCCCGGCTCTGGCGCACTTCGTGCCTCGAGCACGACGAACGGGTCAGGCGCCGCTCGGGCGTCGGGAACTGCCAGGCCAGGGCGTCACAGGGAGCGGGTGTCCCGACGGAGCGGGTGGTCCTCGGGCACTTCGACCACGTGGACCCGGATGCCGTCGGGGTCCTCCACCCAGGCCTCGACGAGCCCCCATGGCTCGCTGACCGGCGGGCGGGCGATCGCGACGCCCCTGCTCTCGAGCTCGGTGACCGCGGCCGACGCGTCGCGCACCTGCAGCCACAGGGCAACCGCCCCTTGGGGCCGGGCACCGTCGTCCCCCCGTCCCCCGACGACTTCGAGCAGCCCGCCGCCGGCGAAGAAGACCGTGCCCCGAAAGCGCCCCGAGCCGAACTCGCGGGCGACGGCGAGGCCGAGACTGTCGCGGTAGAACGCGGTCGAGCGTTCGAGGTCGCGGGGGTGGATGATGGTGCGGCTGCTCAGGACCTCCATGTCGGCAGCGTGCCACGTCTGTCCGTGTGCCGCCACGCGGAGGCCGTGCGCTCCCTCCGGAACCGGCCCTGAGCAGCGCGGGGGTGGGTCCCTCCCGCCGCCGAGGGGGAGCGGTGGCTCAGTACGTCGTAGCGGCGGCGACGGGCTCGATGGCAGGCTGCGCGGCGGCCAGCAGGGTCTGGCTGGCCACCAGGACCGAGAGGTCGCCGCGTACCTTGATCCGTCCCTCGGCGAGCGCGGCCGCGGGGGTGAGCGTGCCGGCGACCAGGTCGCGGGCGTCCTGGTACGAGAGCATCACGGTCACGTCGGGACCCGGCGCGTCACCGGCAGGCTCGTCGAGGCGCGACCAGGATGCTCGCAGCGCTCCGTCCTCGGCCCGCAGGGTGACGGCGACGTCCCCGTCGGGACCCCCTCGGACCTCTTGGCGCACGGCGAAGTGCCCACCGGCCGCGGCGAGCCCCGCCTCGGCACCGAGACGGGGCAGGGTGGCGCCGGCCAGGGCGGCGTCGAACGCCGCCACCCACTCGGGCGTGAGGAAGCGGGGCACCCCGTGGCTCAGCGGCGCTGCGGGCCGGGGATCCCTGTCACCTCGACAGCGGGCTGGACGGCTGCCGGACCGTGCGCCGGAGCGGTGGCCGCGGCCGCCGCGGCCGTTCCCTTGGTCCGGCGGAGGATCTTGCGGCCAAGCCAGGCCACCGGGTCGTAGCGAGCGTCCACCACCCGCTCCTTGAGCGGGATGATGGCGTTGTCGGTGATCTTGATGTGCTCGGGGCAGACCTCGGTGCAGCACTTGGTGATATTGCACTTGTTGAGGCCCTGCTCCTCCTGGAGGAGCTCGCGGCGGTCGGTGGCGTCCAACGGGTGCATCTCGAGCTCGGCCGACCGGGCGAAGAACCGGGGGCCGGCGTAGGCGGTCTTGTTCTCCTCATGGTCACGGATGACGTGGCAGACGTCCTGGCACAGGTAGCACTCGATGCACTTGCGGAACTCCTGGCTCCGCTCGACGTCGATCTGCTGCATGCGGTAGCCCCCAGCGGCCACCTCGTCGTCGGTCTTGGGCCGCGGGTTGAAGGGCGGGATGCGCTTGGCGACCTCGTAGTTGTACGACACGTCTGTCACCAGGTCTCGCAGCACCGGGAAGGTCTTCATCGGCGCGACGGTGATGGCTTCGTCGGTCGGGAGCGTGTCCATGCGAGTCATGCACATCAGGCTTGGCTTGCCGTTGATCTCGGTCGAGCACGAGCCGCACTTGCCTGCCTTGCAGTTCCACCGGCACGCCAGGTCGGGTGCCAAGGTCGCCTGGACGCGGTGGACGACGTCGAGGACGACCTCGCCCTCGACGGCCGGAAGCACGTAGTCGACGAACTCGCCACCGGAGGCGTCGCCTCGCCACAGCCGCATGGTCACCGTCCGCTCGCCGGCGGCGCCAGCGCCTCCGTCGGTGCGGGGGGTGGTGGTGTCGTCGGCCATCAGTGCGCCTCCTCGTTGAACAGGGCCTGGAGCTCGTCCGGCATGACCGGAAGCGGCTCGGGGGTGATGGTGATGGAGCGGATCGACGGTGTGCCCACCGCGCCGCCGGGCTGGGCGCCGCCCGCCGGGACGCGCTGGACGAAGTTGACCTTGCCCAGTTCGGCGTCGGGAGCGGGGTAGTCGTCGCGGGTGTGGCCGCCCCGGCTCTCGGTCCGGTGGATGGCTCCCTGGGTCGTGCACCGCGACACGGTCAGCATCGAGGGGAGGTCGGTCGCCAGGTTCCACCCTGGGTTGTACTGCGGCCCCCCGGTGACGGCGATGTTGGCGGCACGCTCCTCGAGCTCCTCCAGCTTGCCCATCGCCTCCTCCAGCTCCGAGCCGGTGCGGATGATCCCGACCAGGCTCTGCATGGTCTCCTGCAGATCGTGCTGGATGTCGTAGGGGTTCTCACCCGACTCGCGCTCGAAGAGGGCGGTCGCAGCGCGCACGACCTCCTCTGCCGCTCCCGGGTCGACCGAGACCGTCCCCGAGCGGCCCTCGACGTAGTCGGCCGCGCCCATCCCGGCCCGGCGCCCGAAGACGAGCAGGTCGGAGAGGGAGTTTCCTCCGAGCCGGTTGGAGCCGTGCATGCCGCCGGCGACCTCACCAGCGGCGAAGAGCCCCGGGACGGTGGTGGCTGCCGTGTCGGCGTCGACCCGCACGCCACCCATCACGTAGTGGCACGTGGGGCCCACCTCCATCGCCTCGGCGGTGATGTCGACGCCGGCGAGCTCCTTGAACTGGTGGTACATCGACGGCAGACGGCGGCGGATGTCCTCGGCCGTCCGGCGGGAGGCGATGTCGAGGAAGACTCCGCCGTGGGGGCTGCCGCGTCCGGCCTTCACCTCGCTGTTGATCGAGCGGGCCACTTCGTCACGCGGCAACAGCTCGGGCGGACGCCGGCCGGCCGAGTGGTCCGTGTACCACCTGTCCGCCTCCTCCTCCGAGTCGGCCGTCTCGGCGGCGAACATCGGGGGGATGTAGTCGAACATGAACCGCCGCCCCTCGGAGTTCCGCAGCACGCCGCCGTCACCCCGGACGCCCTCGGTGACGAGGATCCCGCGGACCGACAGGGGCCAGACCATGCCGGTCGGGTGGAACTGGACGGCCTCCATGTCGATCATGTCGGCGCCGGCCCACACCGCCATGGCGTGACCGTCGCCGGTCGACTCCCACGAGTTCGACGTGTACTTCCACGACTTGCCGATCCCGCCGGTCGCCAGCACGACGGCCTTGGTGGTGAAGGAGACGAACGCTCCCGACGGGCGCCAGTAGCCGACGAGGCCAGCCACCGCACCGCTGTCGTCGTGGAGGAGACGGAGGACCTTGAGCTCCATGAACACCTCGACCCCGTCGGCCACGGCCTTCTGCTGGAGGGTGCGGATGAGCTCGAGGCCGGTACGGTCGCCGATGTGGGCGAGGCGGGCGTAGCGATGGCCGCCGAAGTCGCGCTGGAGGATCAGCCCGTCCTTGGTGCGGTCGAAGAGGGCGCCCCACTCCTCCAGCTCGCGGATGCGGTCAGGCGCCTCCTGGGCGTGGAGCTGGGCCATCCTCCAGTTGTTGAGCATCTTGCCGCCCCGCATGGTGTCACGGAAGTGGACCTGCCAGTTGTCCTCGGGATAGACGTTGCCGAGGGCCGCAGCGGCACCTCCTTCGGCCATGACGGTGTGGGCTTTGCCCAGCAGTGACTTGCAGACGAGGGCGACGCGCAGCCCGCGGGCCTTGGCCTCGATGGCTGCTCGCAGGCCGGCGCCGCCGGCCCCGATGATGACGACGTCGACGTCGTGGGATTCGATCTCAGGCATGGTGGGCGGGGTCCCTCGCGATCAGAAGTGGAAGCCGTAGTCGTGGATGGCGCCGCTCGCCACCAGCCGCACGTAGACGTCGGTCAGCGCCACGAAGACGAGGCTCATCCAGGCGAAGACCATGTGGTGGGCGTTGAGCGGGGTCAGCGCCTTCCAGATGCGGTGGCGGATGGGGTGCTCGGAGAACTTCTTCAAGCCGCCGCCGCACAGGTGGCGGCAGGCGTGGCAGCTCAGCGAGTAGAGCCAGAGCAGGCAGGCGTTGACGCAGAGGACCGCGGTTCCCACGCTGAAGCCGATGCCCACGCCCGGCTGGCGGAAGGCCATGACGGCGTCGATGGTCAGCAGCACGTTGAAGATCAGGCCGGCGAAGAAGAAGTACCGGTGAATGTTCTGCAGGATGAGCGGGAAGCGCGACTCGCCCTTGTAGCTCCCGTGGGCGTCGGCCACGGCACACGCGGGCGGGGCCCACCAGAACGCCCGGTAGTAGGCCTTGCGGTAGTAGTAGCAGGTGAGCCGGAACCCGAGCGGGAAGATGAGGATGAGCAGCGCCGGCGAGATCTGCCACCAGGTGATGATGGTGCCGGGGTGGCTACCGGGCACGCAGCTCTCGGTGAGGCAGGGTGAGTAGAAGGGCGAGATCAGGTCGCGGTGCATGGTGGCGCCGGCGTAGTAGTCCTTGTTCACGAACGCCGCCCACGTGGCGTAGGCGACGAACGCGGTCAGCACGACGACGGTCACGATCGGCTGGACCCACCATCGGTCCTTGCGCAGGGTCGGGACCGGCGGCCCACCGCGGACACCGCCGAGCACGACCGGGGTCGTCGAGACGTCCTCCAAGGTTGTCACTGCACTCCTCCCTGGCTGCTGGGCGGGGCGTGCCCGGCTCGGCCGGGCGGTCCCGCGTTGCCGCGCGAGCCGAAAGGCTCGAGCCGCGTGTCGCGGCCATCTTTCCACCCGAACGGCCACGAGGTGAAAACCGGGCCCGGAGCGCTGCTCGTCCAAGGCGCCGGGACCCCGCTCCGAGCTCGCTCCGACCGTGCTCCGACCGTGCTCCGGGTGGCGAACGGCGGGGTGGGGGACACGCCTAGGCTCGCTTCCATGAGCGCCCCGGAGCCTGCCACCCCGACCGCTTCCACCTCTCCTCCGGCGGCCTCCACCCTGGGGGAGCTACGGGCTTCGGGCTGGCGGTCGGTGCCGGTCGCCGTCGAGCTCCGGCGCAACGCGGCGGCTCGGATCGCTGCCGGACAGCCGCTGGTGAGCGGCGTGCTGGGCTTCGAGGAGACCGTCCTTCCTCAGCTCGAGAACGCGGTGCTCGCCGGGCACGACATCATCCTGCTGGGCGAGCGCGGCCAAGCCAAGACGCGCCTCGTGCGCTCGCTCGTCGACCTGCTCGACGAGTGGCTCCCTGTCGTGGCCGGTTCGGAGATCCACGACGACCCGACCAACCCGGTCTCCCGCTACGCCAAGGACCTGGTGGCCGAGCAGGGCGACGACACCCCGATCGCCTGGGTCCACCGCAGCGACCGTTACGGCGAGAAGCTGGCCACCCCGGACACCTCCATCGCCGACCTGATCGGCGAGGTCGACCCGATCCGGGTGGCCGAGGGGCGCTACCTCTCCGACGAGCTCACCATCCACTACGGCCTGGTCCCTCGGCTCAACCGGGGCATCTTCGCCGTCAACGAGCTTCCAGACCTGGCCGAGCGCATCCAGGTAGGCCTGCTCAACGTGCTCGAAGAGCGCGACGTGCAGATCCGCGGGCACCGGGTCCGGCTTCCGCTCGACATCGTGCTGGTGGCCACGGCCAACCCCGAGGACTACACCAACCGTGGGCGGATCATCACGCCCCTCAAGGACCGTTTCGGCGCCCAGATCCGCACGCACTACCCGCCGGACGCGGCGACGGAGCTGGCGATCGCCCGCCAGGAGGCCGAGCTGCCGGGGGCCTTCGACGAGACGGGCACCTCGGCCGACGACGGGTTGCCTCGGGTGGTCGTCCCCGACTTCATGGCCGAGGTCGTGGCCGAGCTCAGCCAGCTTGCCCGCGAGAGCCCGCACCTCAACCAACGCTCGGGGGTGTCGGTCCGCCTCACGGTGGCCAACTACGAGACGATGGTGGCGAGCGCCGTGCGCCGCTCCCTGCGCACGGGCGAGTCCGACGCCGTGCCACGGGTCTCGGACCTGCAGGCGCTCGTCGCCTCTACCCAGGGCAAGGTCGAGGTCGAGACCCTCGAGGAGGGACGCGAGGACCTCCTCATCGGTCAACTGGTGTCCGCCGCCGTGGTGACGGTGTTCCGGCGGCGGGTGCGCCTCGGCAATCCCCAGGAGGTGGTGGGGGCGTTCACCGAGGGCACCGTCGTCCACGCCGGCGACGACCTGCCCTCGGGCGCCTACCTCGACACCCTCGAGCGGCTCCCGGCGCTCGCCGAGCCCGTACTCGCGCTCGCCGGAGGTACCGAGGAGCCCGGTGTGGTGGCCAGTGCCTGCGAGCTCGTGCTCGAGGGGCTCCACCTGACCAAGCGGCTCAACAAGGAAGCGGTCGGGCTCCGGGCGACGTACCGGGGACGGGGCTGAGGGCTCGGCCGTGCCCTGGCAGTTCGAGTACCGGCGATGGGACGGCTCTCAACAGGAGCTGGTCGACGACACCGATGCCGTCCTGGCCCAGCTGACCGACGACCTGCTGGCCAACGGCGATCTCCACGAAGCGCTCCGTCGGATGCTCAACCGGGGGTGGCGCACCTCCGACGGCCACGACGTCCAAGGTCTGCGCGAGCTGCTCGACCGGGTGCGCCAGGAGCGCCAGGAGCAGCTCGAGCGGGGCGACCTCGGCGGCGCCTTCAGCGAGATCGCCGACGAGCTGGCCGAGGTCCTCGGCGAGGAGCGTGCCGGTATCGACGCCCTGCAGGCGGAGGCGCAGGCATCAGGAGACGAGCGTCGGCGCGAGGTGACCGACGCGGTCGCCGACGAGCGCCGGCTGCAGCTCGACCTCTTGCCCCCCGACCTGTCGGGGATGGTCCGGGGGCTCCAGCAGTACGAGTTCGTGTCGTCGGAGGCTCGCCAGCACTTCGAGGAGCTCGTCGACCGGCTCCGTCGGGAGGTGACTCGGAGCTACTTCGAGCAGGTGTCCGAGGCCCTGGCCAACCCCGACCCCGAGCAGCTGGCCCGGATGCGAGACGCCTTCGACGCCCTCAACCGGATGCTCGAGCAACGTCAGGCGGGCGAGGAGCTCGACCCCGGCTTCGAGTCGTTCATGGAGCGCTTCGGCGACCTGTTCCCCGGCGATCCGACCACCCTCGACGAGCTCCTCGAGCAGCTTGCTGCCTCGATGGCCGCCGCCCAAGCGATGTGGAACTCGATGTCCCCCGAGCAGCGGGCCCAGCTGCAAGGGCTCGCCGAGTCGCTCCTCGAGGACCTCGACCTGCGCTGGCAGGTCGACCGGCTCGCCGGCAACTTGCGGCAGGCGTTCCCCGCCGCCGGCTGGGACCAGCGGTACCGCTTCAGCGGTGACCAGCCGCTCGGCTTGGGGGACGCGGCGGATGCTGCCGCCCGGCTGCGTGATCTCGACGAGCTCGAGGCCTACCTGCGGTCGGCTAGCTCGCCGGCCGCGCTCTTAGAGGTCGACCTCGACAAGGTTGCCCGCCACCTCGGCGAGGACGCCGCCCGCTCCCTCGACCGGCTCGCCCGCCTTGCCCGTCAGCTCACCGATGCCGGGCTGATCGACCAGCGCGAGGGTCGCTTCGAGCTCACGCCCAAGGGGATCCGGCGGATCGGCCACCAGGCGCTCGCCGACCTCTTCGACCAGCTCGGCAAGGACCGGCTTGGCGGTCATCGCACGACGTGGTCGGGTGCCGGCCACGACCGCGAGGAGACCACCAAGCCCTACGAGTTCGGCGACCCGTTCAACCTCGACCTGTCACGGACGGTCCACAACGCCCTGCGGCGGTCGGGGAGCGGCGTGCCCGTCCGGCTCACACCGGAGGACTTCGAGGTGGTCGAGACGGAGGCCCTCACTCGGACGGCCACCGTGCTCCTGCTCGACTTGTCGCTGTCGATGCCGATGCGCGACAACTTCGTTCCGGCGAAGAAGATGGCGCTCGCCCTGCACTCGCTGATCACGACCCGGTTCCCCCGCGACTACCTCGGCATCGTCGGGTTCTCCGAAGTCGCACGCGTCATCGAACCCGACGACCTGCCCACGGTCAGCTGGGACTACGTCTACGGCACCAACCTGCAGCACGGCCTCATCCTCGCCCGGCGGATGCTCGCCCACCAGCCGGGTACCAAGCAGATCATCCTGGTCACCGACGGCGAGCCGACGGCCCATATCGTCACCGACCACTCGGGCACCGACGTCGACGTCTTCTTCAACTACCCACCAGTCCCCGAAACCCTCGAAGCCACCCTCGCCGAGGTGCTCCGGTGCACGCGTGCCCGGATCACCATCAACACGTTCCTGCTGGAGCCCGACCACGGGCTTCAGGGCTTCATCGAGCAACTGACCCGGATCAACAAGGGCCGCGCCTTTGCCACCACGCCTGGCGAGCTGGGGGACTACGTGCTCGTCGACTTCCTGCGGCATCGCACCACCCGCCGCTCGCGTCGAGCTGGCTGAGCGCCGATCCGCCCGCCCGGGCATGCCGGTGTGGCGGTCGGTGTGGTGGTCGGTGTCGTGACCGGCGCTGCTCGCCCCACACCCTGTTGCTGTACACCCTGTTGCTGTTGCCCTGGCCCCGGCCGTCTTCCTGCCGCGTTCCGTGGAAAGCACCTTGCGCCCAGTGGCGAGATGCGAAAAGATAACAGGGTTGTAGTTACATCCGTGCGACGCGTGGCCCGGCGGTCGGCGTTGCTCAATGGCGAGGGGAGGCGTACCGGTGGACATCGTGTCGCTGATGTACGGCCACCAAGAGCGCAGTTGGCAGGAGCGGGCGAATTGCATGGGTGTCGACCCTGACCTGTTCTTTCCCGAGCGAGGCTCTTCGACGCGTGAGGCGAAGGAGGTCTGCCGCGGGTGCGTGGTGCTCGAGGACTGCCTCGAGTACGCCCTGGCCAACGGTGAGAAGTTCGGCATCTGGGGCGGGCTCTCGGAGCGGGAACGGCGGCGTCTGCGTCGGCAGCGGACGCTGCAGCGTCGCGTGCCGGCGAACGCCTCCTAGCCTTCAAGTCGGCCTCGACTTCGTGGCGAGCCCTCCGGGGCTCGACGTGCTGTCACCTGCTCTCGGCGAGGCGCGCCTCGACGGTCCGTTCCGCTGACAAGCCCAGCTCGGCCCATCGCCGAGCCGGGACGCGCTCGAGGACGGCGTCGGTCACCAGCCCGACCAGCTCGGCTCGGGCAACCCTCAGCCCGTCGGCCTCGGCGGCGGCGACCACCCGGTCGTGGACCAGCTCCGGCCCGACGTGGACCGGGTCGATGAGGTTGCAGCTGACCTGGGCCGTCCCCGCCACGGCCAGTCCGAGCGCTCGGACTCCGGGCCCCCGCAGCTGGGCTGCGATGCGTCGGGCGGCGGCGACGAGGTCGTCGGCGTGTCGTGGGTCATCGACTGCCGGGGCGAGCCAGAGGTTGTAGGCAACGAGGGCGTGTCGGGCACCGACGGCTGACGCGCCGGCCGTCGGGTGGGGAGTGGCCGGACCGGTGTCCGGGGAGAGGCTGCTGAACGCACCGGCGCGCACCTCGGGCAACGACCGCTCGGGCCCGTAGAGGAAGCAGGGGAGGGCGAGCGCCGTGCCTGCCCAGCGAGCGAACCGGTCGCGCAGGCCGAGCGCGACGTCGAGCGAGGCCCCGCCCGCCGCCGTGGGCTGCCCTGCCGGGAGCAACGGGACGAACGGGACTACGTCGGCGGCGCCGAGCCGAGGATGGACGCCGCGGTGCGAGGTGAGGTCGATATGCTCGACCGCCTCGGCGACGACGGCCTGGACGGCGTCCCAGAGGTCCGTGTCCGTACCGGCCAACGTGAGGACCGAGCGGTTGTGGTCCGGGTCGGAGTGCACGTCGAGGAGGCACGCTCCTCCGGCCGTGGCGATCCGGTCGACGACGGCGAGGTCACGTCCCTCGCTGACGTTGACGACGCACTCGAGGTCACGAGGCGGGACCACGGCGACCACGCAGCCGCCACGGCCCCTTCGGGCGGCTCAGGCCCGCACCGAGACGTGGGAGAGGCGCCGCCGACGGAGGATGCGACGCCGTTCGCGCTCGGACTTGCCACCCCAGACGCCGTGGTCGACCCGCTCGTCGAGGGCGTACTGCAGGCACTGCTCGGCGACGGCGCACTCGGCGCAGATCCGCTGGGCAACCTGGACGCCGATGCCGTCGCTCGGAAAGAAGATCGCAGGGTCGAGCTCGCGGCACTTGCCTTCTGCCATCCAATCGGTGTCCATCGGTCCTCCTCGTGAGATGTCGGGGCGGCCCTCTCGGCCCGAGCTCGCCGCCGTGCGAACTGTGCGGGCCTGTCCGCTACGTCAGTTAGTGTCGCATTCTGCGGGCTCGAGGGGTACGAAATGGGCCAGCTTTGATGGAATCCTCATCGAATTCTTATGAGCATCCCGGTCCTTCTTAGAAAGCGCCGTGCTCGGGGAGCTTGGCCGACGGCGCGGTTCGGTTGGATGGTGGCCGGGGAGCGCTCGGTATGGGCACGGCGGACAGGTAGGCTCATCTCCGGCCACGATCCAGGAGGACCTAGGCGATGACCCCCGTAGGCGAGGAAGCGAGCGCAACCGACGAGCCCGAGGAGCCCCAGCCTCCTGTTGGCCACGTCCGCGTGGTGTACCTGGGCCCGGTGGCTCCGCACTGGGACGTCCAATCCGACTATGGCGACGCCGCGCTCATCGAGGAGTTCCGTCAGCGTACGCTCGCCCGCCTCGTGCTCCTGCCGCCGCACGACCCGCAGTTTCGTCGCAACCGTGAACGCGTGGTGCGTGACGCTGAGCGCGAGAACATCGAGCTCGACTGGGACCTCGGCGAGCCGGTCGACTCATCCCCTGCCGCGGAAGGCGCCGAGGGTGCCGGAGGCGGCGACCACACGGCAGAGGCCTGACCCAACTCGTCCTCCGCAGGTAGGCCCAGCTCGTCCTCCGCAGGTAGTGAGGAGCCCGGACACGCCGTGGTGCGCAGGGGGACGGTCCCCTGCAGGGCGCTTAGGCCTCCGGGGCGTCGCCACTGGCGGCTGACGGTGGATCGAGCTCTGGCAGGTCGATGCGCTCCAGCCAGAGGCCCGGCGCGTCGACTTCGGCGGGAGTGGGCAGGGTGCGCTCTGACGTCCACAGGCGTCCGAGCTGTTCCTCGCCGGCTCGTTCGATGACACCGGCGACGAACGCCCGTCCCCGGTCCACCTGCACCTGGTCGAGGTCGAGGCCGAAGAGGGCGCCGGCTGCCTCCTCGCCCTTGCCTCGTTCGATCCTCCGTCGGTACCAGGCCTCGGCCAGGGCAGCATGAGCGCCGACGAGGTGGCGACCCACGAGGTCGGCCACGTGGTCGGCGTAGGCGTCGACCACGATAGCGATGGCAGTCAACTGGTCTGATGTGCGCCGCACGTCTGGGGTGAGGAGGCTGCCCAGCAGCGCTTCGGGGTTGCCGAGCATCCCCTGTAGGGCGGCGATGTCCATTGGTTCACCGCCGACACCGGGCAGGTCGAGCTCGTCGCCCATCGACGACAGGCGGTCCATGAGGCCCTGCTGCGCCGTACTGGCGGACGCGGCGAACGCCTTCAGGAGGCGATCGAGGTGGGCCCGGACGGACGGACGGGCCAGCACCGAGTGCGACGCCAGCTCGCGCGCGCATACCCACACGAGCGCTTCTTCCTCGGGCAGGCTCCAGTCGGAGGCGAACGAGGCGATGTTGGCGGGCACGACGAGCAGTTCGTCGTTGACGGGCCACGGGACGGGCAACACGTACTGACCCAGTGCCCGCTGGGAGAGATGGCCGACCACCGAGCCGACCTGGAGGCCGAAGAACATCGGCCCCATCATCCCCGCCCACTGGCCGAGCAGGTTGACGAGAGCGTCGCCCGGCTCGCCGGACGGCTCGAGGGCGGACGTGTCGGGCATCGCGCCTGGTGCTGTGGCAGCGGGCGTCATCGCCGTCAAGACCGGCTGCCACGCGTCGAGGGCGCGCAGGGCCCAGTCGGCCCGCCCGACGGGGACGCAGGACAGACGGCGCCCGTCAGGAGCGATCGGCATGCCCGTCGCCTCGCTGACGTGCAGCTCGGCCACGCGGGCCAGCTCTTCGACCTGGATGCGTTGGACGGGATCGACGTTGCCCTCGGGCTCGCCACCGGTGGCGACCTGGACGGCGAAGGCCCGGGTCGTCTCCCACTGATGTGATCCCTGCGACCCGAGGAGCTTCATCAGGTCGCCGAAGAGCAGTTCGAACGGGTTCTGCCCTTCACCGGAGGGCGGAGGTGTCATACCAGCATGCTACGGCGCGTGGCTGGAGACCGGCGCCGGAGCACCGGCCGCCGTCGAGGTTCCGAGCACGGCCGTGGTCACGAACGTGGAGGAGCCTCGTTTGATCGTGACCTCGAGGGACGTGCCCGGTGGATCGGGGTAGAGCAAGGCCCGGAGCTCGGCCATCGAGTGGACGGTGCTGCCGTCGACGGCGACGATCACGTCGCCTTGCTGCACCCCGGCCTGGGCGGCCGCACCACCCGGGTCGACTGCATCGACGAGCACGCCGACCGGTGCGCTGGTCGGACTGCCGGCCGGTGGCGCGAGGTCGCTGCCGTCGACACCCAGCCGACCGCGCCCGACGGTTCCCGAGGTGACCAGCTGCTCGGCGACGCCCGAGACCAGTGTGGAGGGGAGGAAGACGCCGACGGAGCCGTTCGGCGTGGAGCTGACGGCGTCGAGGATGCCGACGAGCCGACCGCTGGCGTCTACCAACGCGCCGCCTTGTTCGGAGCCGGAGAGCGGTGCCCGGACGACGGTCGACGCGAACTCGGTGGTCGGGCCATCGACGCCGGCGGGAACGCCAGATGCGACGACGGCTCCCGCGTACACAGCAGGCTGAGGCATGGTTCCCCTCGAGGCAGGAAAGGCGATCGCCAGGTCCACCGAACCGGGGCTGGGATCGGTGGAGTCGACGGTGACGGCTGGCAGCTGGTCGGCAACCTGTACCACGGCGACCCCCGATGTCCGGTCGACTCCTACCAGCCGGGCAGGCTCGCGTGTCCCTCCCGCTTCCTCGGCGACGATGGACACCGCCCCGCGGAGCAGGCTGGCGGTGGTGGCGATGATCCCGCCCGGCTCGACCACCACCCCCGTTCCAAGGACCGCCCCGGTGGCCCGATGGACCACCAGTGCGACGAGGGACGGACGCACCTGGCGCTCGACCCTGCCCACCACCGCGGCGCCTGGACCGGGGGTGCCCGCCATGGTGGTGGCCGTCACCGGCGAAGGTGTCGAGGTCGACGCGGTGGCGACCACCCGCCGAGCGACGAGGCCCGGGTCGGCGCCCGAGGAGGCGAGCACCAAGCCGGTGGCGAGCAGCACGCCGGCAGCGACGGCAACCGTCCCGACGATCCACGGGGGGGCGGGCCGGCGCTGGACGCCGCCACGGCCGGCCGGCCGGAGCCGACCTCTTCCGAGGTTCCCGCTACGACCTGCCCAGGAGGCCGCACCGAGCTCAGAGGGGTGACGCCACAAGCGGTCCTCGGGGGCGACCCAGCCCCGAAAGCCACCGAGGTCGAGGTGGTCGTCGAGGTCGAGGTGGTCGTCGAGGTCGAGGTGGTCGTCGAGGTCGAGGTGGTCGTCGAGGTCGAGGTGGTCGTCGAGGTCGAGGTGGTCGTCGAGGTCGTCGATCGAGTCGTCTCCTCGCGAGCCACCGTCACCGACGGGCCCGTCGTTCCCCTCGTCGCCGGGGTCGTGCCCACGGCGCGCTCCCTCGTGACCGTCCACCCGGCGAAGGCTACTGACGCGGACGGCGCCTGCGCGGTCGCCGGGGCAGGGCGGGCCGGACCGACGCGGGACGCCCTGCGTCCTACGATGTCGCCGTGGCTCGGGACCTTGCCATCGATCTCGGGACAGCCAACACGCTCGTCTATGCCCGGGGTCGAGGGATCGTGCTGAACCAGCCGACCGTCATCGCGCTCAACACGCGCACGCGGGAGGTCTTGGCCGTCGGTGACGAGGCGTGGCAGATGATCGGGCGCACACCCGGGTACATCGTGGCCGTGCGTCCACTCCGTGAGGGCGCCATCACCGACTTCGACATCACCGAACGGATGATCCGCCTCCTCCTGCGGAGGGCTGGTGTCTCCCGGCTGGGACGGACCCGTGTCCTCATCTGCGTGCCCTCGGCGATCACCTCGGTCGAACGCCGCGCCGTTCGCGACGCGGCACGGCGGGCCGGTGCCGCCTCGGCGCACCTCATCGAGCAGCCCATGGCCGCGGCCATCGGCGCCGGCCTGCCCGTGCAAGAACCGGTGGGAAGCATGGTCGTCGACGTGGGCGGTGGCACCACCGAGACAGCCGTCATCTCGTTGGGCGGACTGGTTGCCTCTCGTGCAGTGCGTTGTGGTGGGTTCGACATGGACGCGGCCATCCAGGCCTACGTGCGCGCCGAGCACGGCATTGCCATCGGCGAGCGGACGGGCGAGGAGCTCAAGCTGGCCATCGGGTCGGCGCTGCCCTACGCCAACGAGGTCAAGGCCGAGGTGCGCGGACGGCTGGTGGCCACCGGCATGCCCAAGACGGTCGTCCTCGCTCCTGCCGAGGTGCGCTCGGCCATCAAAGAGCAGGTCGACCTCATCGTCGCCACCACCGTCGACTGCCTGGCCAGCGCCCCACCTGAGCTCGCCCACGACATCATCACCCAGGGGATCCATCTGGTCGGGGGCGGCGCCATGTTGCGGGGACTGGCCAACCGGCTGGCTGACGAGACCGAGGTGGCGGTCCATTTGGTCCCGACGCCGCTCGAGTGCGTCGTGAACGGGGCCGGACTGTGCCTTCCGAGCCTCGACCGTCACCGCCCCGCCTTCGCCGCTTCGGACGCCTGAGGCGGGGAGGCGGGGAGGCGGGGAGGCGGGGAGGCGGGGAGGCGGGGAGAGCCGTCCGGCTAGGCGGGGTCGACGCCGAGGAGGTCTTCGGCGACCTGGCGCACTTGCCAGTCCCGGTCGGTCAGGCAGCGCCGGAGCCCGTCGTCGGCGGACGGGTGGTCGAACGCGGCGAGGGCGACCGCCGCCCTTCGCCGGATGGCTGGTCGGTCGTCGAGCGCGGCCAGCACGACGGGGAGCCCACGACGGTCCCCGATCGCTCCGAGGGCGGCGACCGCCGCCTCGCGACAGAGGGGGTCGTCGTGCCCGGTGGCCATCTGTGCCAAGGCGTCGATGGCGGTCGTGGCGCCTTGCTCGCCGAGCGCCCAGGCCGCCATCTCTGCCACGAGCGGGTCGGTGTCGTCGAGGGCTCCTCGGAGGTCGACCGTCGGACGGGTAGCGGCCAGCTCGCACGCCCGGCGCCGTACCACCGGGTCTGGGTCGCCGCAGGAGCGTCCGAGCGTGGTGTCGTCGAGGGCCCCCAGTCGCTCCAGTGCTCCCAGTGCGCTGGCGCGGACCACCGCGGACTCCTCGCCGAGTCCCGCCCGGGCCGCTGGTTCGTCGCCGAGGTGGCCGGCGAGCACCACGGCCAGCCGACGCGCTCGAAGCTCGGGGTCACCGAGCCGTGGTCGAACCGCGTCGGTGGTGCCGGTGACCCCGCCAGGCGGTCGTTCCGTGCCAGGCTGGCTGACCGGCGGTCCGTCCTCGGGGCGGGACGGGCCGGTGGCACCTGACGGACGAGGAGCACGCACCCCACCACTATGACTGCTGGCGACGACGACGGTACGACGAGCCCTCCGGGCCAGGGCCCGCAGGCGGCCGGGCCGGACGGGGCTACCCCGCAGGGCGACGGAGGGACGCTCCCTTTGGCGGGCAGCCCGGCTGACGCCGGCGCGGACCGTCCAGCGAGCGCGTACCTGCTCGGGCCCGACGCGGTGAGGGAACCCGGTGCTGGCCCGGACAGGCGTGACGGTGGCCGCCAGCGAGGTCGGCGACGACACCGCTGGGGCTGGGTCGCCTTCGTCGTCCTCGCTATCGCTGTCGCCGTGGCGTCGCGGGTGAACCTCGACTACTACGCGCTCCAACCGGGGACCGCTCAGTCCGTCCAGCAGTTCATCTCCGTTCCGGCCGACAGGGCCCATCCAGTCGCCCACCCCGTGCTCCTCACCGACGTCGAGATCGCCCGGGTCACAGCGCTCTCGTACCTCTACTTCAAGCTCCAGGGCAACACGTCGCTCGACCAGGTCGACACGGTGACCGGCGGTACCCCGGCCTCCGAATTCGGAGCTCAGGGCGTGCTCGAGATGTCCCAAGCCGAGCAGGCGGCCGAGGTCGCCGCCCTGCGCCGTCTCGGGTACCCGGTGCCGGCCCGACCGGCCGGTGCCGTCGTGTTCGCCACCTACCCCGGTACGCCAGCCTGGGGCGTCCTCCACGTGGGCGACGTCATCACTGCTGTCGACGGTGTGCCGACGACGTCGGCCACTGCCCTCGTCGACGTGCTTAGCCGGTACCACTCGGGCCAACGGGTCGTGTTCTCCGTCCAGAGGGGTGGTACCGGTCCGGCGCGACCGGTCGCCGTCACGCTGCACGACACGCTGGTCAACTTGGGCTTCGGGGTCCACCATCGCGAGGAGCTCGGTGTCCAAGTCGAGGACCAGGTCGACTTCACGCTGCCGATCAACGTGTCCATCGACGTGGCCAACATCGGCGGGCCGTCGGCCGGCCTGGCGATGACCCTGGGGGTGATCGACGCGCTGGGTGGAGGCGACCTCACCGGCGGGAAGACGGTCGCCGCCACCGGGACGATGTCGCCGGACGGAGCCGTCGGCGACGTCGGCGGTGTGGCCCAGAAGACCATCGCCGTCGAGCGCGCCGGAGCGACGATCTTCTTGGTGCCGAAGCAGGAGTACAAGGTTGCCCTGTCGAAGGCGACCCGTTCCCTGCACGTCTACGCCGTGACCAGCCTCGACCAGGCTCTGGCGGTCCTGGCGGCCCACGGGGGTAGGGTGCCACCGGTCTCGTCGCCGCTCCCGGCTACCGCCGCGTCGGCGTCCTGACCACGCAAGCTCCTGACCGCCGGCCTTCCGGGCGGCAGTCGGACCGTCGGCGTCCGGTCGAGGACGACGGAGAGGGAGCGCGCCGTCCCGCCCCGACCGGCGGGGGTTGCAGTTCGGCAGGCCCACCCGCGCTGGTCGTCGACGTGAGACGACCACGGACTCGCTTCATCACGTGGTGCACTGACCACTTCACGTGTGTTTTGTCACCGGGTACGATCGCGTTCTCACGAGCGGGTCCGGCTGCGAACGCCCGTTCGGTCCCGTCGACATCGCGACGGAACTGAAGGTGCGGCGCGATCGTGCCGAGAAGAAGGACAGGTAGTCGTCGCGACACCGCAGGCAGGGATGTGATGACGGAAAGGGGGACGGGGGCCTGGGCCAGGACGCCAGGGCACCCCTGATCATCGATGAAGCTTGCCGAACAGACCGATCCTTCGGGTCGGACGGGCCCTTCCGGACAGACGGGGCGTACCCGGAGTGCGAGGGTGGCGGTCACCTTCGACGTCGAGGACCCCGACCTCCCCTGGCACAACGCGCCGAGCTCGGTGACGACGATCCTCGACGTGCTCGGCCGCGTCGGCGTCCGAGCGACGTTCTTCCTGCAGGGGCGGTGGGTCGACGCCAACCCGGACATCGCCCGGGCGGTCGCCGACGCCGGCCACGCCGTCGCCAGCCACTCCTACTCACACGTCGACTTCCGTCAGCTCTCCAGCGAGGGCGTGGCTGCCGACCTCAGCCGGGCACGCGAGCGGATCGCCAACGTCACCGGGGTCGACCCCTTCCCGTACTTCCGGCTGCCCTACGGCGCGGGGAGCGACGACCTGGGCCTCCGGCGACAGCTACGCAGACTGGGCTACCGGCACATCGGTTGGGACGTCGACCCGAAGGACTACGAGGGAGGTCAGGCCGAGACGGTCGCAGCCGCGGCGCTCGAAGGCATCGACACCTGCGTCAGCGGTGACGAGGGGCGCGATGCGGTGGTGCTCCTGCACTCGTGGCCACAGGTCACGCCGCTGGCGCTCGAGGCGTTCTGCGAGGTGCTCGTCGGGCGCGGGGCCCGCTTCGTGGCCGTCGACGACCTCAGGTCCACGCCAGCCCTGGCGTTCCCCGAGCGGACGAACCTGCTCCATGCGATGTCCGGTCGGGTGCGCTCGCTGGCACGATCGGGGTGACGGCACCGGTGGCCGGCTGACGACGGAGATCGGCCGCCGCGATGGAGTGCCACCGGGCCGGGCGAGGGAACCTCGCCAGTGCGCCCGGTCAGGTGGTGGCCCGCCCAGTGGCGGCCGCTCCGAGCGGAAAGAAGCGCTCGATCGACCAGTGGTCGGGATGGCGCTTGTTGCTCATCAGCCAGACGTGCGTTGCTCGTGCGGCGACCGGTAGGTACCGGCGGCCCAACGTGGCGAGCACCCGCCGTTGCTCTCCGGTCGCCGTCTCGTGGGCTGACAGGGTCACGTGGGGGACGACCGCGTCGAACGCGCCGTCGTAGGGGCGGAAGTCCGGGAAGGACTGCTGGAGCGCAGCGGTCATCGTCGTGAACCTCTCGGGACGCGGCGGTTCGAGGTAGACGACGTCGTCGCCGAACCAACCGAGGCTGGCGAGGTCGAAGTCGAACGGCTCGTGGCCGGCGAAGATCCTCGCCAGCTCGTCGAGCACGGTGGCGTCGACCCGGTGCGCCGGCAGGAAGGGGTAGGCCACCGTCACGTGCGGCGGGATGGCGTCGAAGTCGTTCCCGAACTGCTTGCACAACCTCCACAGACCGTAGGGGAGGGAGAAGATCGGGACGAGCAGGAGCGTCGCCGGTACGAGTGGCGGATCGCCCGCTTGCTCGTCGAGGCGGCCAGGGACGACGACCGGTGCTCCCGGCCGGGCCGACAACGCAGCCAGCACGTCTTCGGCCAGCACGTCCTCGGGCCTGTCATCGAGGTGCCCGTAGCCGAGGTGGAAGAGGCGCTGCGCGGGGATCGAAAAGGTCCGCAGCGTCGTGCCGGCGATCGACCCCAGCGCGGTGCACCTTGGGACCGACGGCGAGCTGCCGTTGGCGGCGGTCGCCGACGGTTCGGCCGTCGAGTCGGCGTCGGTAGCGAAGAGGCGACGGGCCGCGTCGAGCACGGGCCAGTTGACGCTGAGGACCTCGATGTGGTGGCCCCGACCGTCCTCGTGCACGGCGACGTCGGGAAACCAGACGCCGCCCGGGAACGCCGGGAGCACGTGGTAGCCGAGGCGGGCCAGCACCCGCTCGACGGCTGGGAGGTCCCGATCGAAGTCCTCGAGGCAGAGGTCGAGGTCGCCATGGAGCCTGGTCTGGCAGCCCGCCAGCAGGTCGAGCCCCCACCCGCCCCCGACGAAGTAGCGGACCTCTTCCTCGTCCAGCGCGGCACACACGCGAAGGAGCTCGTCTGGTCCGAAGACGTGACGGAGCCGGCGGTGGATGGCGGCGAGCTGCGCGTCGGCGAAGCGGCCGACCACGGGGAGACGCCGGCACCGGACGAGCAGCTGCTCGAGCGAGACCAGCGCACTGCGAGCGTGACCGGTGAGATGGAGGGTCGTGAGCACCTGCTCGACGGAGCGCTCCGACGGCGCCTCCAACCACGTCGAACGTGCCCCCCGGAGCCCCAACATGCAGGCAACCTATCGGCTGCGACCTCGCTGTCGTACGGGCGTGCTGGCCGGGACCACCGGAGAGGCATCCTGCCCCGGGGCGGTTGCCCGCCCGCCGTGGCTGGTGTCCTCGGGACGCCGCCGACGTCGTCGCCAACCGCTGCATGGTCGCAGCCGGGGGCTCGTTCGAGCCGGTAGTCAGCCGCCTGCCGTCCCCGCAGTCGACGGGGCGGCACCGAACGCGCTGCGCACGCCACGGGCGATCTCGAGGTCCTCGCGAGCGGTGACCACGAGGACCCGGACCGGTGCCCCTGGTTCGCCGATGTCGCGGTCGCCGCGACCTGCCTCGTTGGGTGCCGGGTCGACGGTCACCCCGAGGAAGCCGAGCCCGCTCGCCGTCCTTGACCGGACCACCGCCGAGGCCTCGCCCACCCCGCCCGTGAAGACCAGCGCGTCGAGCCCACCCAGCGCCGCGACCATGGAGGCGACGCCGGCCCGCAAGCGGTGGAGGTAGACGCCTACGGCGAGAGCGGCCTCCGCGTCGCCGCGCTCCTCGGCCGCGAGCACGACCCGCAGGTCGGCGCTCCCGCCCAGCCCGAAGAGGCCCGATCGGTGCTCGAGCGCCGACGCCAGCTCGGCGCTCGGCATGCCGACATGCTCCTCGAGCCAGAGGACGAGCCCCGGGTCGAGACTGCCCGAGCGCGTGGCCATCACCAGCCCGTCGAGCGGGGTGAAGCCCATGGTGGTGTCGACCGAGAGGCCGCCGGCTACCGCAGCCAACGAGGCGCCGGCGCCGAGGTGACAGGTCACCAGCCGGAGCGACTCGAGCGGCTGGTCGAGCAGCACCGCGGCGCGCCGCGAGGCGTAGGCGTGGGAGAGGCCGTGGAAGCCGAACCGACGGAGGGGCCAGCGCCGCCGCCACTCGCGGGGCAGGGCGTAGGTGGCCGCCACCGCCGGAATGTGGGCGTGGAAGGCGGTGTCGAAGCAGGCCACCGCCGGCACCCCTGGGAGGTGCCGGCCGACGGCGTCGAGGGCGGCGAGCGAGGTCGGCTGGTGCAGCGGGGCGAGGTCGCAGAGCTCCTCGAGCTGGAGACGGACGTCCTCGTCGACCACGACTGGAGCGACCAGGTCGCTGCCTCCGTGGACGATACGGTGCCCGACGGCAGCCAGGCGGTAGGTGGCGCCAGCGTCGGCAGCGTCGGCAGCGTCGGCAGCGTCGGCAGCGCCGGCAGCGTCGGCAGCGCCGGCAGCGCCGGCAGCGCCGGCAGCGCCGGCAGCGTCGAGCAGGCGGCCGAGCTCGTCGTCGAGCACCTGCGACACCGGCGAACCCCGTTTGGCCGGCACCGACGCCTCGGCGAGGAGCCGGTCGGCACCGTCGAGGACCGACAGCTTCAGGCTGGACGAGCCGGCGTTGACCGTCAGGATGTTCCCGGTCGGATGCCCCGGACCGTCCTCGCCCCGTGGGCCGCCGGTCGGGGGCGGGCCCGGTGGGCTCACGCCGGCCAGGTCCACTCGGCGATGTCGGGAGGGTCCTCGCCGACCGAGCGCGCGTACGCACGGCACCGTGCCCGTTCGTCCACCATCCGCTGGCGCAGCTCGGCGGCGTGCGAGCCGAGGCCCGGCACCCGGTCCACGACGTCCATGACGAGGTGGAAGCGGTCGAGGTCGTTGAGCATCACCATGTCGAAGGGCGTGGTGGTCGTGCCCTCCTCCTTGTAGCCGCGGACGTGGATGTTGGCGTGATTGGTCCGCCGGTAGGTGAGGCGGTGGACGAGCCAGGGATAGCCGTGGAAGGCGAAGACGACGGGCTTGTCCTCGGTGAACAGGGTGTCGAACTCGCGGTCGGGGAGGCCGTGGGGATGCTCGGTGTCGGGTTCGAGGCGCATCAGGTCGACGACGTTCACCACGCGGACCTTGAGGTCGGGCAGCCCTCGGCGGAGGAGGTCGACGGCGGCCAACGTCTCGAGGGTGGGCACGTCTCCGCAGCAGGCCATCACCACGTCGGGGTCGCCCTCGTCGTTGGAGGCGAACTCCCAGATGCCCACACCCCGGGCGCAGTGGAGGACGGCGTCGTCTATGGCCAGGTAGTCGAGCGAGGGCTGCTTGCCCGCCACCACGACGTTCACGTAGTGGCGGCTCCGCAGGCAGTGGTCCATCACCGACAAGAGGCAGTTGGCGTCGGGCGGTAGGTAGACCCGGACGATCTCGGCCTTCTTGTTGACGACGTGGTCGAGAAACCCCGGGTCCTGGTGGCTGAAGCCGTTGTGGTCTTGGCGCCAGACGTGCGAGGAGAGCAGGTAGTTGAGCGAGGCCAACGGCCTGCGCCACGGGAGCTGCCGGGTCACCTTCAGCCACTTGGCATGCTGGTTGAACATCGAGTCGACGATGTGCACGAACGCCTCGTACGAGTTGAAGAGGCCGTGGCGCCCGGTGAGCAGGTACCCCTCCAGCCACCCCTGGCACTGGTGCTCCGAGAGCATCTCCATCACCCGGCCCTCGGGAGCGAGGTGGTCGTCTGTGTCGAGGCGCTCGGCCTCCCACTGGCGGTCGGTCGCCTCGAAGAGGGCGTCGAGGCGGTTGGACGCCGTCTCGTCCGGTCCGAAGACGCGAAAGGTGTGCGGGTTGGCCCGCACCACGTCGCGCAGGAAGGTGCCGAGGACGCGGGTCGCCTCGCTGGTCGCTGCACCCGGAGCGCCGACCTCGACCGCGTAGTCGCGGAACTCCGGGAGCTCTAGGTCGGAGAGCAGGAGCCCACCGTTCGTGTGCGGGTTTGCGCTCATGCGCCGCGGGCCCCGGGGAGGGAGCTCGGCCAGTTCGGCGCGGAGCGAGCCGTGCTCGTCGAAGAGCTCGTCGGCGCGGTAGCTCTCGAGCCACGATCGCAACGCGGCGAGGTGCTCCGGATTGGTCGCGACGTCGGGAATGGGTACCTGGTGGGCGCGCCACGTCCCCTCCACCGGGACGCCGTCGAGGGTCTTCGGCCCCGTCCAGCCCTTCGGGGTCTCGAGCACGATCATCGGCCACCGCGGCCGTCCGGTGTCGCCGCCCTGACGGGCTCGGCGCTGGATCTCGAGGACTTCGGCGACGACCTGGTCGAGGGTCTCGGCCATCAGCTGGTGCATGGTCGCCGGGTCGTCGCCGGAGACCCAGTGCACGGTGTGCCCGTAGCCCTCGAGGAGGGAGGTGAGCTCGTCGTCGGGGATGCGGGCGAGCACGGTGGGATTGGCGATCTTGTACCCGTTCAGGTGGAGGACGGGCAGGACGGCGCCGTCGGTCACAGGGTTGAGGAACTTGTTGGAGTGCCACGAGGTGGCGAGCGGTCCGGTCTCTGCTTCGCCATCTCCGACGACGCAGCAGACGAAGAGGTCCGGGTTGTCGAAGGCGGCCCCGTAGGCGTGGGACAGCGAGTAGCCGAGCTCGCCGCCTTCGTGGATGGAGCCGGGTGTCTCGGGAGCCACGTGCGACGGCACGCCGCCGGGGAACGAGAACTGTCGGAACAGGGCTCGCATGCCGTCCTTGTCGCGGCTGACGTGCGGGTAGACCTCGGAGTAGGTCCCCTCGAGGTAGGCGTTGGCCACGGCAGCGGGTCCACCGTGTCCCGGTCCGAAGACCATGAAGGCGTCGAGGTCCCAGTTTCGGATCACCCGGTTGAGGTGGGCGTAGACGAAGTTGAGCCCGGGTGTCGTGCCCCAGTGGCCGAGCCGGCGCGGCTTGATGTGCTCGGGGCGGAGCTCCTCGTCGAGCAACGGGTTGTCGAGCAGGTAGATCTGCCCGACCGAGAGGTAGTTCGCTGCTCGCCAGTAGGCGTCGAGCAGCTCGAGCCCGTTCGTGTCGAGTGGGCCCGTGCTCACCGGCTCACCGTTCCTCCGACGACAGAGCGTCCAGCCCAGCCGGAGCGGTGCCTGGTTCCCGTTGCTCGTGCCATCGCCTCGCCACCTTAGGAGCATAGGGACACGATGCCCAGGGCCGAACGGCAGGTCTCGGCCGTGGGGTGTCGGGCGGGCCTGTGCCGCGTCGGGCGGGTTGCCCTCGGCGAGCTCGGCCGAGACGGGACCGAGGTGACCTTGGACCCTGGCCGACAGGGCCTGGTGTGTCGCACCCTCTGACCATGACTGGATCGCGGGCGACGCTACGGCCTGACCGGGCGGCGAACGCCGGTGGTGCGAAGGTGCCGGCGCGAGCCCAGAAGCCTCGTCGCCCCCGATCGGTCGTCGTCGGCGAGCTGGGCCTACCGGCCTCGACACGTGCGTGCCTCTTCGACCTCGACGGCGTCCTCACCCAGACGGCCAGCGTGCACGCGGCAGCCTGGAAGACGACCTTCGACGACTACCTGCGCCGCCGCGCCGAGGAACGAGGTGAGCCGTTCGTCCCCTTCGACGAGCATGCCGACTACGACGAGTACGTCGACGGTCGACCGCGCTACGACGGCGTGCGTACCTTTCTCGCCTCGAGGGGGATCACCCTGCCCGACGGCGATCCCGGGGATCCTCCGGACGCGGAGACCGTCTGCGGGATCGGGAACCGGAAGAACGCCGCCCTCGTAAGCTTGCTCGCTACGGGCGGGGTCGAAGCCTACGAGGGCTCGGTCCGCTTCGTGCAGGCAGCACGTCGCGCCGGCCTGCGTTGCGCCGTGGTGTCGGCGAGCGCCAACTGTCGGGCGGTGCTCGCCGCTGCCCGGATCGACGGGCTCTTCGACGTGGTGGTCGACGGGGTGGTCGCTGCCCGTGAGCATCTGGCGGGCAAGCCCGAGCCCGACACCTACCTCGCCGCCGCCCGTCTGGTCGGCGTTCCCCCTGCCGACGCCGCGGTGTTCGAGGACGCCCTGGCTGGCGTGGCAGCCGGTCGAGCCGGCCACTTCGGCTGGGTGGTCGGGGTGGACCGAGCCAGGCAGGCGGACGAGCTGCGGGCGAACGGAGCCGACATCGTTGTCGACGACCTCGCCGAGCTGCTGAGCGCACCGTGATCCGGCACCCCGCCTTCCCGACCGAGCCGTGGGCGCTCTCGGAGGTCTCGCTCGACCTCGCGGCACTGGCCCAGACCGAGTCGCTCTTCGCCCTGTCCAACGGCCATATCGGGCTCCGCGGGAACCTCGACGAAGGGGAGCCGTCTGGCCTGCCTGGGACCTACCTGGCCGGTTGCTACGAGCTGCGCCCGCTTCCAACTGCCGAGGCCGGCTACGGGAACCCCGAGTCGAGCCAGAGCGTCGTGAACGTCACCAACGGCAAGCTCATCCGTTTGCTGGTCGACGACGAGCTCTTCGACGTCCGCACCGGCGTGCTGGTAGACCACCACCGAGTGCTCGACCTGCGTGCTGGCGTGCTGCGCAGACGCGCCACGTGGCGCTCTCCGACCGGCCAGGGCGTACGGGTCACCTCCACCCGGCTCGTGTCGTTCGTCCAGCGTGCCGTCGCCGCCATCGCCTACGACGTCGAGCCGCTCGACGTCGAACTGCCCGTGGTCGTCCAGTCGGAGCTGGTGGCCAACGAGCCGCTGCCCGCCCGTGCCGGCGATCCACGAGCCGAGAGCGTCCCCTCCGCCCCACTGCGCCACGAGCTCCACGTGGGCCACGGCACGAGAGCCGTGCTCGTCCAGTCGACGGCGACGAGCAGGATGCGCATCGGGGCGGCCATGGACCACGTGGTCGACGGTCCGCCGGGGACCCACGCCGACGTCGAGGCCTTCGAGGACCTGGCCCGAGTGACCTTCAGCGCCGTTGCCGCACCGGGACGGCCGCTGCGGGTCGTCAAGCTGCTGGCGTACGGCTGGTCCGACGAGCGGTCGCTGCCGGCGGTGCGCGACCAGGTCAACGCGGCCCTGGCCGAGGCGCTGCACGCCGGCTGGGATGGCCTCGTCGCCGCCCAACGTTCCTACCTCGACGGCTTCTGGGAGCGGGCCGACGTCGAGATCGACGGTGACGACGAGCTCCAACAGGCGGTGCGCTTCGCCCTCTTTCATACGCTCCAGGCGGGTGCCCGCGGGGAGGAGCGGGCCATCGCCGCCAAGGGGCTGACTGGACCCGGCTACGACGGTCATACGTTCTGGGACACCGAGACGTTCGTCCTTCCGGTGCTCACCTGCACCGCGCCCACGGCGGCCGCCGACGCCCTGCGGTGGCGGTGGCGAACGCTCGAGCTCGCCCGCCAACGAGCGGGCGTCCTCGGGTTCACCGGGGCGGCGTTCCCCTGGCGCACCATCGGAGGCCAGGAGTGCTCGGGGTACTGGCCGGCCGGGACGGCGGCCTTCCACGTCAACGCCGACATCGCCGACGCAGTGGTCCGCTACCAGGCTGCGACGGGCGACGAGGCTTTTGCCGCCACCAGTGGCCTCGAGCTCCTGGTCGAGACGGCGAGGCTGTGGTGCTCGCTCGGCTACCACGACGGGACGGGACGTTTCCGCATCGACGGGGTGACAGGGCCCGACGAGTACAGCGCCGTCGCCGACAACAACGTCTTCACCAACCTCATGGCGCAACGGAACCTCGCTGCCGCCGCCGACCAGTCCGAGAGGTTCCCCGAGCAGGCCGACGCCCTCGGCGTCGGAGCAGAGGAGGTCGCCGCCTGGCGCCGAGCCGCCTCGGCGATGACCGTTCCCTACGACGAAGCGCTCGGGGTGCATCCCCAACACGAGGCGTTCACCGAGCACCAGGTCTGGGACTTCGACTCGACGCCGGCCGAGGGGTACCCGCTCTTCCTCCACGTCCCGTACTTCGACCTCTACCGCAAGCAGGTGGTGAAGCAGGCGGACCTGGTGCTTGCCCTCCACCTGCGCGGGGACGCCTTCACCGACGAGGAGAAGGCTCGCGACTTCGCCTACTACGAGCAGCTGACCGTGCGTGACTCGTCCTTGTCCGCCAGCACCCAGGCGGTCGTAGCGGCCGAGACAGGTCATCCCGACCTCGCCTACGACTACCTGCGTGAGTCGGCGCTCATGGACCTCGAGGACCTCCAGCACAACACGCGTGACGGCCTCCACATCGCTTCGCTGGCCGGGACGTGGACGGCCGTCGTCGCCGGCTTCGGAGGCCTGCGTGACCACGACGGTTCCCTGCACTTCGCTCCCCAACTGCCCGGTGCCCTCGTCCGGATCTCCTTCCGGATCGTCTTCCGCGACCGTGTGCTCGTCGTCGAGGTGCGAAGCGAGGAGGCGTCGTACGTGCTGCTGCGAGGCGAGCCCCTCGACATCACTCACCATGGGGCGCCTGCCGTTGTCTCCCAAGGCGAGGTGCTGACCCTGACGGTCCCCCCGCCCGCCCCCCGACTCCGACCCCGGCAGCCCACCGGTCGGGAGCCGTTGCACTCGAGGCCTCCGGGCTGAAGGCCGGCAGCGCTCAGCGGGCCGGGGGTGGCGGAGCGCTCAGCGGGCCGGGGGTGGCGGCTGGTCGCCGATGGCAGCGTAGAGCTCGGCGATGGCCTGGCCAGGGTCGACGACCTTGATGGTCGTCATGCCGAGGGCACGGGCCGGCTTCAGGTTCACGCCCAGATCGTCGAGGTAGACGACCTCGTCGGGAGCGACTGCCAAGCGTTGGCAAGCCAGTTCGTAGAAGCGTGGGTCGGGCTTGCGGATCCCCAGCTCGCGTGACTCGAGCACCACGTCGAAGAGCGCGAGCACGTCGGCGGTCTCCGCTCGAGCCGGCAGCTCGACGGCGGCGAAGTTGTTGGTGAGGCAGGCGGTCCTGAAGCGCCGGGAGCAGTCGCGTACGACCTCCACCATGGCGGGGCGGACAGCCCCCTCGAGGCCGGACATCAGCTCGCGCGCGTCCACCCGCAGCCCGGCGACTGCCGCATCTGCTTCGAAGGCGTCACAGAACTCGTCGAAAGTGACCTCGCTGCGTTCGAGGCGCGCCCACGCGTTGGCTTCGGGGTCGGTGGCGTTCAGCCGGCGGATGCTGCCCGGCGGGAGACCGTGCTCGCGCTCGTAGCGGTCGAACCACTCGAACGGGCTGGCCGTGATCACACCACCGAAGTCGAACATCACGCTACGGATCACCGGGCGGTCCTTTCTTGCCGGGCACCAGTCGCGCTCCAGCCGGGCTCGTCGGCCAGCGACGCTACCGCGGCTCCGTCTCGTCCCCTACGGCCCGCCCCCTACGTCTCGCCCCCTACGGCCCGCCCCCTACGGCGTGCACCGGGAGCGTTCGCTCCCCGGCACGCCACGACCCGTTGCCGCGTGAGAGAGTCTGACCCCGTGACTGCCCTCGACCCGCCAGCGGCCGGTAGCGGCTCCGGTGCCGCCGCTTCGGCAGCGGCGGTGAGCCGGCCGCGCCGTGTGGGCCGAGCAGGCCCGCTGGTGCGCCGACGTGCCGGGCTGAGCACGGGTGAGCGCGTCGCCCTGGCCGTCCTCGTCGTGGTCCCCGTCGTCGTCTTCGGCCTCCCTGCCGCCCTCGGGCACCCGGTCGTGCCCGGCGACGACCTCATCCAGAACGAGCCGCTGCGCGCGCTGGTCGGGCGGCAGGTGCGCCACGGCCACCTTCCGGTGCTCGACCCCTACATCTGGAGCGGAGCACCCCTGCTCGGTGGGTGGAACGCCGGCGCCGCCTACCCGCCGACCCTGCTCTTCGCCTTCTTGCCTGTCACCCTGGCCTGGGCGCTCAACCAGATGCTGGTGGGATGGGTGGCGGGCCTCGGCACCCACGCCTTCCTCCGTCGATCCGGGCTCCGCACCACCCCTGCTCTGCTCGGTGCCCTCACCTTCTCCTTCGGCGGGGCAATGGTCGGCCAGATCCCGCACTTCGGGCTGGTCGCCGGCATGAGCTGGACCCCTCTCATGCTCCTCGCCCTCCTGCACCTGTCCCGACCGGCGTCGTTGCCGGCGCGCCTCGGCTGGACGGCCGTGCTTGCCGGAGGGGCGGGCCTCTGCGTGCTGGCCGGGGAGCCGCGGGCCATCGACACGGCGCTCGTGGTGGTCGCCTGGTACGTGCTCTGGCGGGCCTTCCGTCTGGGCCGGCACGCCGGGCCGTTCCTTGCCTGGGTCGGAGCCGCCGCTGTCGTCGGCGTCGCGTTGGGCGCCCTGCAGTGGTTGCCGGGCCTGGTCACCGTGCACGCCTCGCAGCGCTCTGCGGTGACCTTCAACCTGTTCAACGCCGGGTCGTTCACGCCTCGCCGGCTTCTCCTCCTGCTGGTGCCGAGCGTGCTCGGGGGCAGCGGCTCGTTCGGCACGCCGCCGTTCCTCGCCTCCTACAACCTGACCGAGGTCACCGGCTACGTGGGCCTCCTCCCGCTCGCGGCAGCCTTCGCCCTCGCCGCCCGGATCCGGTGGCGGCGGCCGCTGGCCGAGTGGACGATCTGGCTGGTCGTCGCCGTGACCGGTGTCGTCCTCGCCCTTGGCGGCAACACCCCGGCGTGGCATCTCCTCATCCACCTCCCCCTCTACGGCGGCCAGCGGCTCCAGAGCCGCAACATCTTGGTCGCCGACTTCGCCCTGGCCGTCCTGCTCGCCTACTGGCTCGACGACTGGCTGGTCGCCGAGCGGCGCGTCGTCGAACGAGTGCGCTCCGTCCTGCGACGCACGGCCCCGGCGCTCCTCCCGCTGGTGACAGCCGCCGCGACGGCCGCAGCGGTGCTGGCGTGGGGTCCGGGGTTCCTCCGCTGGCTGGGGGTGTCGAGCGCCCCTGCAAGCCGTGCCCGCGACCTGGGCCCGGTGGTGGTCCCCTTCCTCGTCCTGGCGCTCGCCGCCATCGCTGTCGTGACGGGTGGTCGTCGGCTGGCGCCGCGTCGCCGGGCGACGCTCGCCGTCGTACTGGTCACGGTGGACCTGGTGGCGCTCGCCGTCACGTCGGTGGTCGAGGTGGCCGGCCGCCTCGGTGCCCCCCCCGCCCCGGCGAGCTCGAACAACGCGCTCCCGGTTGCCCCGGGCCCGACGCACTCGATCGCCTCGCTCCACCTGTCGGGCCGCTTCGCCGTCTTCGACCCGGACCTGCACCACGGGACAGCCCTCAACGAGCTCGGGGTCCCCGACCTCAACGTGCTGGACCGGACCTACTCGGTGCAGGGCTACAGCTCGATCGTGAACGGACCCTACGCCGTGGCGACCGGTTCCCATCAGGCCTCGGGCGCCGGGCAGGACGTCCTGTCGGTGGCTGCCGTCGCCGGCAGCACCCTCGACCAACTCGGGACGTCGACGCTCTTCACCCTGCCCCGCTACCTCGTCCGGCTCCCCGCTTGGGGCGAGCCCCAAGCCGCCGGTTCGGGCACTGACATCGGTGCCGAACCGGTGCGTGCTGGGTCGCGACGGACCTGGTACTTCGGCGAGCCGCTCGACGTCGGGGAGGTGGCCGTCCACGTCACGCCCCTGGCCGGGGCGAGGGGTGCCACCCCGTCGGTCCGGGTCGGGCTGGTGGGCACGCAGGGGTCGGTCACCTGGCTCGCCCGGGCGCAGCTCCCGGGCAACGAGTACGTCGCCGTACCAGCCCACGGGCCAGGCTCGACGACGGGCTCAGCGGTGGGCGTGGTGGTCGCTGTCGGGGGCTCCACCGGCGCCCTCGCCGTCCAGCCGCCTCGGGTGACCGAACGCCACGGCCAGGTGGTGGTGGCCGACGGCCCGATGCAGGCAGCGCTCACCTCGCCACACTGGACGTTCGTCGGCAACGACGGCCCCTTCGCCGTCTTCCACGACCACCGGGCCAGTCCCGCCGTCGTGCTGCGTCGGCGGTCGGGGGGCACCTCGCCGAGCGGGTCACCGGGCACGCTACGGGTGCTGGCCGGCCCGCCGGTTGCCCCGTCCCGCCTCCTCGTCAGCTCGTCCGCTGGCGTCGAAGTCGTCCGCTCCGCCGCCGCCATCACCGGCTGGAAGGCCACGTGGACGCCGAGTGGCGACGGCCGGCCGGAGCAGGTGGCGATCCACCACGTCGGGGTGGTCCAGGCGGTCGACGTGCCAGCCGGACGCGGTGTCCTCGTCTTCACCTACCAGCCCGCCGGCGTGCGTACCGGCCTCGCCCTCACCCTCGGGGCAGCCGTGGTGCTGGTCGTCGACTTCGGGGCGGCGTGGCTCCTTGTCACGCGTCGGCGACGAGCAGCGACCGCCCAGTCCCCGCCCCGTCCCGGCTGAGGCGTGGCAGGATCGGACCGTGAGCGCTCCCGTCGACACCCCGTCTACCGGGCCCGAAGGCGCCTCCTCCGACGTCGTGGTCGTGCACGTGTCCGAGGGCGTCGCCACCGTGACCCTCAACCGTCCCGAGGCGCGCAACGCGCTCAGTGCCGAGCTGCGTCGCGCCCTCGTTGCCACCTTCGAGCAGCTCGAGGCGGACGACGAGGTCGACGTGGTGGTCCTCACCGGGGCCGATCCCGCCTTCTGTGCCGGTCTCGACCTGAAGGAGCTGGCCCGGGGCGACCACGACCTCACTTCGACCGTCGTCGCCACCGGCACCCGCGGTCCGATCCCTGCGATCACGAAGCCACTGATCGGTGCGGTCAACGGCGTGGCCATCACCGGAGGCTTCGAGCTCGCCCTCCACTGCGACTTCCTCGTCGCCTCGGAACGAGCCCGGTTCGCCGACACGCACGCCCGCGTGGGCATCCAGCCGGGGTGGGGGCTGACCGTCCTGCTGCCACAGGCCGTCGGCGTGCGGCGTGCGCGCGAGCTGAGCGCCACCGGGAACTTCCTCGACGCGTCGACGGCGTTGTCGTGGGGACTGGTCAACCACGTGGTGGCTCACGCCGACCTGCTGCCGTTCTGTCGGGCGCTGGCCGCCGACATCGTCTCGAACGATCGCGCCGGCGTCCGCCGGATCCTGCGCACCTACGCCGAGGGGTCGGAGGTGACGGCCGGCGAGGCCCGGTTGGTCGAAGCCGAAGCGTCCCGTCAGTGGCTGGCTGCCGGCAACGCCCGACCCGAGGAGGTCGAGCGGCGTCGCCAGGCGGTCGCGGCCCGGGGCCGCTCTCAGAGCCGGTGAGCCGCCAGACGGTGGCACCGGCGCAGCCGTCGGCCTGACCGGCCTGACCCCTGGCTGGTCGGTCAGGGGTGGCTGGCGACGAAGCGGTAGCCGACGCCCCGGACGGTCTCGATCCAACCCGGCCGGTCGGGATCGGCCTCGACCTTGGCCCGGATGCGCCGGATGTGCTCGGTGACCGTGGCCGGCACCTGCCACGACTCGGTGGACCCCCACACGTGCTCGAGGAGGTCCTCCCGGGTGAACACCTGCCCGGGTGCGGCAGCGAGGAAAGCCAGCAGGTCGAACTCGCGCCGGGTGAGCTCGACGGGGGCACCGTGCAGCGTGACGGTCCGGGTGCCGCGGTCGATGCGCAAGTCGCCGTGGTCGAGCACCGCCCCTGGCGCAGCCGACTGGCCCCGGCGGAGGACCGCTCGGATGCGAGCCTCGAGCTCGGGGAAGGACAGTGGTTTGACCAGGTAGTCGTCGGCGCCGAGGTCGAGGACCCGGATGCGCTCCTCCTCGGAGTCGCGACCGGTGCAGACGATCACCGGCACGCCGCTGTCCCGGCGGGTCTTGACGAGCACCTCGTCGCCGTCGATGCCGGGCAGCCCGAGGTCGAGCAGGACGAGGTCGGTCTCCCCTCGGGCCAGCACCTGCAGGGTGGCGGGCCCGTCGGTCGCCTCGTCGACCAGGTAGCCCATCCGCTCGAAGAAGCGGCGGGTGGCCAGTCGACTGGACGCGTCGTCTTCGGCCACCAACAACCGCACCGCCGTACCGTGCGCCACCGACGCCGCCTCGTCTTCACAGGTTGTCATTGCATTGTCACTCATTGTGATGTCGTTGCTCGGCGGACCACGTTGGGTGGTCGAGAAACTCCATGAAGTACGAGTCTGACACCCAGCGACGACGAATGCCACACCATGTCCGCCGTCTCCAGTGACCACAAGGGGTGGGTACGACGAGGTTAGCAACCGAACAGTTGGACCGCCGTCGAGGACGGGCAGGACGTCGAGGGAGCGGTGGTCGGTGGGAGACGTGGGCGGTGTCCGTCGCTTGTGTGGGCATGGCCGTCGCTGCCGTGGTCTCGCTGGACGGCCGGACCATGGTGGTCCCCGTCGCCCCGAGCGCGCTGAGCGCCCGCACCCCGGCCGGGCTCACCGGGATCGACGGTGCCCACCCGGCACTGGTGCCGGGCACGCCGGTGACCTCGGAAGTCGACCTGATGGCGACGTCGACGGGTGCGCTCGACGGCGTCGTCCTCGAGGTGACGCCGAGTGGCTGGTCGTCCCAGCCGTCGGCGTCTGGCTCCCCGGCGTTGACCGTCACGGTGCGCGCCTGTTCGGGCACCTGGACATCGGTTGCCTCGTCGGGTGTGTCCGTCTGTCAGGGGAGCATCCGCCAGTTGGCCAGCGCCGTCGTGGGGCGTGTCGGCGGCGAGCTGCCGCTGCCGGGCTTGGTCGGTTCCGGCCAGGGCACGACCGCCCACCTCCAGGTCAGCCTCGAGGTGCCGCCCGGCGTTCCCGGCAGCGCACGGCCGTCTTCGGTCCACCTCGCCTTCGTCACCCGGACCCGCGAGGCTTGATCGAACTCGACCCGCCCCTTAGCCGGCAGCAGCGCCCTGGTCGTCCGTCCGACAGCCGTCGACGAGCCGGCCGATGACCGAGACGTCGAACGGCTTGGTCACGTAGGTCGCCGCGCCCAGAGCGAGGACCCGGTCGATCTGGGCACGGGTCGCGTCGGCGCTGACCGCCACCACGGTCGCCGCCGATGGCTGCAGGCGGTGGAGGACCTCTTCCCCGGTCAGGTCGGGGAGGTGGAGGTCGAGCAGGACGAGGTCGGGCCGGTGGCGGGCGGCGAGGGCGAGCCCGGACTGGCCGTCGGTGGCCACGAGGAGGTGCGCACCCCCGTGGCGGCGGAGGACCTCGGCCATCAGCTCCACGTTCGAGGCGTTGTCCTCGATGTAGAGCACGGTGACCGGCCGGGTCTCGTCGGTGCCGGTCACCCGCTCTCGGTCGGACGGGGACAGCGGGGCGCCAGCCGGGGTCACCCGCTCTCGGTCGGACGGGGACGGCGGGGCGCCAGCCGGGCCGTCGTCGCCTGGGGCTGGCTGGGTGGTCGCTGGCACCGGGGTGGCCGCCGGGAAGGTCACCGCGAACGTCGAGCCTGCTCCAGGCTCGCTCGACACCTCGATCGTCCCCCCCATGGCCCCGGTGAGCGCCCGGGTGAGGGCGAGGCCCATGCCGGTCCCCTCGATGCCGGTCTGCTCGGCCCCGAGCCGGTCGAACGGGACGAACAACCGGTCGATCAGCTGCGGGGCGATACCGGCACCGGTGTCGGTGACGGCGATGCGCACGGCTCTTCCGGTCGGGCCGGTCTCCGTCGGCGTCGCCTCGATGGTGACGGTGCCTCCGTCGCGGTTGTACTTGACGGCGTTCGTCACCAGGTTCACGAGGACCTGGGCGAGACGAGTCCGATCGGCGAGGACGGGGGGCAGGCCGTCGGCGATCGCCACGGAGACGCCCAGGTGGCGAGCGGACGACAACGGCGCCAACAGGTCGACGACCTCGGCGACGGCCGAGCGGAGGTCGATGGGCTCGGGCGCGAGCTCGAGCCGGCCTGCTTCGATGCGGGTGACGTCCAGCACCTCGTTGATCAGTGCCAGCAGGTGCGCACCGGCCCGCCGGATGTGGGCGAGCTGGTCGGCCTGCTCGTCGGGGAGCTCGTCGAGCTCGAGGAGCTGGGTGAAGCCGAGGATGGCGTTGAGCGGGGTACGCAGCTCGTGGCTCATCCGGGAGAGGAACTCGCTCTTGGCCTGGTTGGCCCGTTCGGCGTCGACCCGGGCCCGGTCGAGCTCGGCTTCGAGGACGAGGCGAGCGGTGATGTCGCGGCTGGCCGCGAGGGTCCCGATGATCCTTCCCTCGTGGTCTCGCACCGGGCTCACCAGCATGTCGAAGACGTGCCGGATGCCCCCGCTGTCGGCGACGTCGAAGCGCAGCTCGGTCACTCCCGACCGCCCCGCTCCCACGCTGGTCAGGGTGTCGACGAAGCGGGCGTGGTCCTCCACGCCGAGCACGTCGACGTGCTCGGCGTGTTGGGCGTACTCGTGGCGTTCCCAGCCGAGCAGTCGACGGACGGCACCGTGCACGTCGATCACGTGCAGGTCGAGGTCGCGCACCACGTAGATGTCCGGCGAGGCCTCGAGGACGGCTTCGAGGAGGTTCTTCTGCTCGAGCAGCCGTTCGCGGGCGGCGCGCACCTCGGTCACGTCCGTGCAGAAGCACAGGGCGTTCGAGCCGTCTGGCTGGGGGCCGACCGGCAGGAGGTCGATCCGAAAGGAGCGGGGCCGGCCGTCGGGGTGGTGGTAGCGGACCCCGAAGGTCGCTCGACCGCCCGTCTGCCGGATGCGTTCGACGGTGGCCCGCACCACCGTCAGGTCTTCCTCGTCGAGGCGGTCGGTGACGGCCTGGTAGGAGCGGGAGGCGTCCTCGACGGTGAGGCCCATCAGGTCGGCGCAGTTGGGGCTCACGTAGGCGACGGCGCCAGCGTCGAGGTCGACCCGCCAGGCCACCACCGGCGAGTGCTCGAGCAGGGCTTCCATGAACGACCGTTGCTGGTGGAGGACCTGGCGTTGGTCCTCGACGAGGAAGGCGGCACGGGTCAGGCCGGCGGCGACCCAGCCGAGCTCGTCGGAGCCGGCCGGGAGGTCTCCGAGCGGTTCACCCCGTTCGATCCGGTCCACTGCCCGGCGCAGGCGGTCGACCCGGCGGGCAATCGAGCGATTGGTGGCGCTGACCGCGGCAACGGTGCCGGCCAGTCCGAGCGAGCCACCCACTGAGAGCACGAGGACCAGCCACATGCCGGCCCTCGCCCCGGCGGCGGCGGCGGCGTCCCGGCGCGTGAGGGCGGCGGCCAACAGGGCGCCGACGGCGGTTTGGACACGGGAAAGGGCCTGGGTGGTCCGTGCTCCGACGACCTGCCCGGACCCGACGACCTGCCCGGAGGTGGCGGGTGGCGACGGGCCGCTCGTTTCGTGGGCGGCGAGGAGCGTGAGCTCGTCGCCGACAGCGGCGCGCACCTGCCCGAGGGCGGTCCGGACAGCGGCGTCCTGGCCGAGCACGGCGACCGCCCCCGCCAACGTGGAGAGGCTGTGCCGAAGCGCCGATGCCGTCGCCGTCGCCCGGGAGGACGGAGCCGCGGTCGTCCCACTTCGAGCCGGAGCCGTGGGGACCCCGTGCTCGGCGCTGACGGCCACCACGCTCTGCTCCTCGACGACGGTGGCGTCCCGCTCGACGACCAGCGCGTTCCCTTCGGCGGAGAGGTCGTGGCTCCGCGCTGCCGACAGCACTGAGAGGCCCAAGGCAACGCCGAGCAGGATGACGATCGGGAGGGCGAGCGCCGCCAGCCCCTTCTGGCGCAACGTCCAGTCGTCTCGATAGCGGGCCTTCCAGTCCCCGGGTCTGCCCACGTTCACCCCTCAGGCTCCAGCGCCACCGCCCCCATGGCCCTCCGCGGCCCTGGGGGTCGCGTCCCGGCAGGCGCGGACGCTCCGGACCACAGGCGATGTTACCGGGCACCGATCTCTCGGCCGTGGTGAGCTGTCCTGGCGTCGATCTCCCGGCCGTGGTGCGCCGCGTCTCGCCGGGGCCGTACCATGCACCCGATGACTGACGCCCCCGCCCACGACCCGTCGGCACAGCCACTCCGAGGGATCAAGCCCCGGAGCAGCGAGGTGACCGACGGTCCGACCCGTGCTCCGGCCCGAGCGATGCTGCGAGCCGTCGGGATGACGGATGCCGACTGGGACAAGCCTCAGATCGGCGTGGCGTCGTCGTGGAACGAGGTCACGCCGTGCAACGTGCCGCTTGCCCGCTTGGCCGACCGGGCCAAGGCCGGCGCGGCCGCTGCTGGCGGCTTTCCCTTCGAGTTCGTGACGATCGCCGTGTCGGACGGCATCTCGATGGGCCACGAGGGGATGCGGGCATCGCTGGTCAGCCGCGAGGTGATCGCCGACTCCGTCGAGACGGTGATGCACGCCGAGCGGTTCGACGCCATGGTCACCCTGGCCGGTTGCGACAAGTCGCTGCCCGGCATGCTGATGGCGGCAGCCCGTCTCAACCTGCCCACCGTGTTCCTCTACGGGGGAACGATCCTCCCCGGCCGACTGCGCGACCGGGCACTCGACATCACCTCGGTCTTCGAAGCCGTCGGTGCCCATGCCGTCGACGCGCTGAGCGACGAGGAGCTCTCCCTCATCGAGCACAATGCCTGCCCGACCGAGGGCTCGTGTGCCGGCATGTTCACTGCCAACACCATGGCCTCGGTTGCCGAGGCCCTCGGCATGTCCCTGCCGGGCAGCTCGGCCGCCCCCGCCGTCGACCGTCGTCGGGAGGACTTCGCCTTCGCCTCGGGCCAGGCGGTCGTCGAGCTCCTGCGTCGGGGCATCCGGCCGCGTGACATCCTGACCATCGAGGCGTTCCGCAATGCGATCGCCGTGGTCATGGCCCTCGGCGGTTCGACGAACGCCGTCCTGCACCTGTTGGCGCTGGCCAACGAGGCTCGGGTGGACCTGTCGCTCGACGACTTCAACGCCGTCGCCGCCCGGGTCCCGCATCTCGCCGACACCAAGCCGCACGGCAAGTACCACATGAGCGACATCGACCGCATCGGCGGTGTCCCTGTGGTCATGCAGGAGCTGCTCGACGCCGGGCTCATCGACGGCGACTGCCTCACGGTGACCGGACGCAGTGTCGCCGACAACCTGGCTGCGTTGGCTCCGCCGGCGCCGGACGGCGACGTCGTCCACCGTATCGACGACCCGATCCACGCCCAGGGAGGGATCGCCGTCCTGACCGGTTCCCTGGCTCCGGCCGGCTCGGTGGTCAAGGTGGCCGGCATCGACCAGCTTCACTTCGACGGCACCGCCCGGGTGTTCGACGGCGAGGACGCGGCGATGGAGGCCATCCTGGCCGGGTCGATCGAGCCGGGGACGGTCGTCGTGATCCGCTACGAAGGTCCCAAGGGCGGTCCGGGAATGCGGGAGATGCTCGCCGTCACCGGGGCGATGAAGGGCGTGGGCCGTGGCGGCGACTGCGCGCTGGTGACGGACGGAAGGTTCTCGGGGGGGACCCACGGCTTCTGCATCGGGCACGTCGCCCCCGAAGCGGTCGACGGAGGCCCCATCGCCCTCGTCGCCGACGGCGATCGGATCGTGGTGGACGTCGAGCAGCACTCGATCGACCTGCTCGTCGACGAGGACGAGCTTGCCCGCCGGCGCGCCGACCTTGCCCACCCCGCCCCCCGATACACCACGGGCGTGCTGGCCAAGTACGCCCGCTTGGTGACGGGTGCCGACCGGGGAGCGGTCACCGAGGCGTAGGAAGGCCGGTGGCCAGTGGCCAGTGGCCGGTGGCCGGTGGCCGGTGGCCGGGGGCCGGGGGCTTGTGGGGGGCTCGTCCTCGTGGCAAGATTGGTGCGATGTCGACCGAGCCTTCCTTGCTGACCACTCTGGTACGCCGTACCTAGCGCGCACGACGCTGTCTCCTGTGCGCGCCGTCCGACCTCCCTCACGGGAGGTCGTTTTCGTGTTCGGGCACTGCTGCCCACCCGGAGACCGCCCCGAGCCCACACCGCCATCTCGTCACCGACGGCACTGTCCGTCGCCAGGCCAGGGGCGAACCGACCACCACCACACCGCACACACCACCAGGGAGCACCGATGAAACTGACCGGAGCACAGGCCTTGATCAAGAGCTTGGAGATGCAGGAGGTCGAGGTGATGTTCGGCCTGCCCGGCGGGGCCATCCTGCCGGTCTACGACCCGATCATCGACTCGTCGATCCGTCACGTCCTGGTGCGCCACGAGCAGGGCGCTGGGCACATGGCGGAGGGCTACGCCCACGTCACCGGTCGCCCTGGGGTGGCCATGGTGACGAGCGGGCCCGCTGCCACCAACATCGTGACGCCGCTCGCCGACGCCTACATGGACTCCATCCCGCTGGTGGTGGTCACCGGCCAGGTGGCCACGTCGCTGATTGGCACCGACGGCTTCCAAGAGAGCGACACCACCGGTATCACCATGGGGATCACCAAGCACAACTGGCTGGTCACCGACGCCGCCGACATTCCCCGCGTGGTCGCCGAGGCCTTCCACGTGGCCACCACCGGCCGACCGGGCCCCGTCCTCATCGACCTGCCCAAGGACGTCTCCAACGCCGAGATGGAGTGGTACTGGCCCGGCCCTGACGAGCTCGACCTTCCCGGGTACCACCCGGTGCTCGAGGGAGATCCCGCCGCGGTCAAGAAGGCGGCCGAGCTCCTGCTCGCCGCCGAGCGCCCGGTCATCTACGCCGGCGGCGGCGTGCTCAAGGCGCGTGGCGCAGACGCCTTGCGCGAGCTGGCCGAGCGCACCGGCGCCCCCGTCGTCACGACGCTCATGGCCCGTGGCGCCTTCCCCGACTCACACCCGCTGTGCCTGGGCATGCCGGGCATGCACGGCAACTACACGGCCGTCATGGCCATGCAGCGTGCTGATCTGCTCCTGGCTCTCGGGAGCCGCTTCGACGACCGGGTGACAGGGAAGGTCGACGCCTTCGCCCCGGAGGCGACGGTGGTCCACGTCGACATCGACCCGGCCGAGCTCAACAAGATCCGCAGAGCCGACGTGGCCATCGCCGGGGACTGCCGGGTCGTCACCGAGGCGCTGCTCGACGCCCTCGGGTCGCTCGGGCTGCCAGGGTCACCGTCGAGCCGGGCCACCGGAGGCGGCAGGCCCGTCGACGCCCCGCTGGGCGCCGAGGCAGTGGCCGGCACGCCGGCTGCCTCCCTGCCCCGGAGCCGACTTGCCGCCTGGCACGCCCAGCTCTCGGAGTGGCAGGAGCGCTACCCCCTCGTCTACGACCGGTCGCCGGAGGCATCGGCGAACGGGCTCAAGCCGCAGTTCGTGCTGGAGTCGCTGCGGGACGCCACGCCCGAGGACACCATCGTCGTGTCCGGGGTCGGCCAGCACCAGATGTTCGCGTCGCAGTGGTGGCGGTTCGACCACCCCTATACCTGGGTCAACTCGGGGGGCCTCGGCACCATGGGGTTCGCCGTCCCGGCGTCCATCGGCGCCAAGGTCGGGCGACCCGACCGGATGGTGTGGGCGGTCGACGGTGACGGCTGCTTCCAGATGACGGCCCAGGAGCTGGTGACAGCGAGCGCCGAGCGCATTCCGGTGAAGGTGGCCATCCTCAACAACGCCTACCTCGGCATGGTCCGCCAGTGGCAGGAGATGTTCTACGAAGAGCGCTACTCGGAGGTCTACCTCTCGCCCGACCTGCCCGACTACGTCCGGTGGGCGGAGGCGATGGGCTGCGTCGGCCTGAGGGTCGAGTCGCCCGACGAAGTCGGGCCGGCCATCGACAAGGCGAACGACATCGACGACCGCCCGGTGGTCATCGACTTCCGGACCGACGCCTTCGAGAAGGTGTTCCCGATGGTCCCGGCGGGGGCGTCGAACGACGACATCGTCGTCGATCCCAGCCAGCGCGAGGGGAGCCGGTGATGCCCGCCTTCGGGACCGACAAGCGCCACCACACCTTGACCGTCCTGGTCGAGAACAAAGCCGGCGTGCTGGCCCGCGTGGCCGGGCTCTTCTCAAGACGTGGCTACAACATCTACAGCTTGGCCGTAGCCCCCTCCGACGACGCCCGCTTCAGCCGCATCACCATCGTGGTCGACGTCGAGTCGGCGCCCCTCGAGCAGGTCGTCAAGCAGCTCGACAAGCTCGTCCCGGTCGTCTCGATCACCGAGCTCGACCCGGTCAACGCCCGTGAGCGCGAGCTGCTGCTCGCCACCATCGAGGCCGGCGAGGCCGAACGGGGCCAGGTCATCCAGCTCGTCGGCGTCTTCGAAGGCAAGATCGTCGACGTCGGGGCTGACCGGCTCACGGTGATGGTGGCCGGTGCGCCCGCCAAGCTCGACGACTTCGAGGACCTGGTGCGCGGCTACGGCATCGTGGAGCTCCAGCGGACCGGACGCGTCGCCCTGCCTAAACTCGACCGGTCGGCCGCCCGGATGCCGGCCTCCCCCGGTGGGAGGCCACGTGTCCTCGACGACCACGACCCCACTCAGAGCGAAAAGGCAGGTTGACGACATGGCCACCCTCTACTACGAACGAGATGCCGACCCCGGGCTCATCCAGGGGCGCAAGGTGGCGGTGATCGGCTACGGCTCCCAGGGCCACGCCCACGCCCTCAACCTGGCCGAGTCCGGGGTCGACGTGCGGGTCGGGCTGCGGGACGGGTCGTCGTCCCGACGGAAGGCCGAGGAGGCCGGCCTGCGAGTGACCTCGCCCGCGGAGGCGGCGGCAGAGGCGAACGTGGTGATGCTGCTCCTCCCCGACACCGAGCAGGCGGCGGTCTACGAGGCCGAGATCGCGCCTCATCTGGTGCCCGGGGACGCGCTGTTCTTCGCCCACGGCTTCAACATCCGCTTCGGGCTCATCACCCCACCCGAGGGGGTGGACGTCGCCATGGTCGCCCCCAAGGGGCCCGGGCACCTGGTGCGACGCACCTACACCGAGGGAGGCGGGGTTCCCTCGCTCATCGCCGTGGCTGCCGATCCGTCGGGCAAGGCACACGACCTCGCCCTCTCCTACGCGCATGCCATCGGGGCCACCCGCGCCGGCGTCCTCGACACGACCTTTGCCGAGGAGACCGAGACGGACCTCTTCGGCGAGCAGGTCGTGCTGTGCGGGGGGCTGACCGCCCTGGTCCAAGCCGGGTTCGACACCTTGGTCGGAGCCGGCTACCAGCCCGAGTCCGCCTACTTCGAGTGCCTCCACGAGCTCAAGCTCATCGTCGACCTCATGTACGAGCAGGGCATCAGCGGCATGCGCTTCTCGATCTCCGACACCGCCGAGTACGGCGACCTCACCCGCGGTCCGCGCGTCATCAGCCAGACCGTCCGTGACGAGATGGCCCGCATCCTCGGCGAGATCCGCGACGGCTCCTTCGCCGCCGAGTGGGTCGAAGAGAACCGGAACGGCCGACCGACGTACACCGCCCTGCGGGAGGCCGGCCGCCAGCACCCGATCGAGAAGGTGGGAGCAGAGCTGCGGGCCATGATGCCCTTCATCACGGCCGGCCGCCAGCGCATCGAGGACGTCTCGGGAGGCTGACGGGGTCAGGGCCGGCCGGCCCGGCACGACGGCCGGCCCAGCAGGCCCGGCCGGCCCAGCAGGCTCGGCCGGCCCGCAGGACGACCCGGGGCCGGGGGCACGCCGTCGGCTTGCCCCGCCGTGGAGGGAACGTGGCGACGGAAGGAGCCCGATGGGCCCGATGGGATGGTGGAGCAGCCGTCGAGGTAGGGACGGCGGGCGGCTCGCCGGGCACGCCGGGGTGACGCGCCGAGGCGTCGTCGTCACCCTGGTGGCCGTCGGCGCCCTCGCCTTGACCGCCTGCTCGTCGACACCCGCGGCCGCGCCAGCGACGACGCGGGCCTCCGCTCCGACCGCCCCCGCCCCCGGTGCACCGGTCTGGCTGTGCCGTCCCGGCATGGCCCACGACCCGTGCTCCGGCGACCTGACGGCGACCGTGGTGCGGGCAGACGGCACGACGTCCCTCCAGCAGGCGCGGCCGGCAGCCAACCCCCCGGTCAACTGCTTCTACGTGTACCCGACCGTGAGCCTCCAGTCGACCGGCAACGCCAACC
Source organism: Actinomycetes bacterium (assembly GCA_021798955.1). Taxonomy (GTDB): domain Bacteria; phylum Actinomycetota; class Acidimicrobiia; order Acidimicrobiales; family RAAP-2; genus JAJZJT01. Next base: position 20,029 of record JAJZBK010000003.1, on the reverse strand, counting down.
TCGCCGTCCAGCCCGCCGAGCTGGCGGTGGCCGCCGACCAGGCGGCGCGCTTCTCGACGGTGTGCCGCGTGTGGGCGCCGATGTACCGACAGCTCACCGTCGCTTCGCTGCTGGGCAAGGCCACGACACCGCCGTCGATCGCTCTCGCCTATGGCGACGTGGTGGCGGCCTGGAGGTACTTCCTCGCTCACGACGACCACGGACGGGGGGTCGTCGTCATCGGTCACTCGCAGGGGGCGTCGATGCTCATCCGCCTCTTGCGCGCCGAGGTCGACCCCAACCCCGCCGAGCGGAAGCTCCTGGTGTCGGCCATCCTGCTCGGAGGCAACGTCGAGGTGCCGGCAGGCAAGCTGGTGGGTGGCGACTTCGCCCACATCCCGGCGTGCACGGCTACGACCGAGACCGGGTGCGTGGTCGCCTACTCGAGCTTCGACCGAACGCCGCCTGCCAACAGCCTGTTCGGGCGAGCCGGGTCTGGCGTCAGCGCCCTGAGCGGCCCGGCGTCGACCACCTCGTCGCCGCTCGAGGTGCTCTGCGTCAACCCGGCGTCGCTCGCCCACCCCGGACGCTCCGGGTTGCTCGACCCGTACTTCCCGGTCGGGACCGATGGGTCCGCCGGCGTGTTTGCTGGCGTGGGCGTCTCCGCCCACGTCGCCACTCCGTGGGTGACCTACCCTGACCGCTACCGAGCGCGTTGCGAGCGCGAGGACGGTGCCAGCTGGCTACAGGTCGACACCACTGGCATACCGGGCGACACGCGTCCGGTCGTGCACGAGACACTCGGTCCGACCTGGGGACTGCACCTGGTCGACGTCAACCTCGCCCTCGGCAACCTGGTCGCGCTGGTCGGCGACCAGGGTCGTGCCTACGTGGGCCGCCACTGAGCGGCGCATTGCTCGTCGGGACCGGTGCGCGCACCACGGCGTGACGTCGCTCCAGGTCAGGTGACCGGGCTGGTCGCGAGCGGGACCGACCACTCGACGACGGTGCCCCCGTCCTCGCTCCGCCGGACGTGGCACGTTCCGCCCAGCGCCTCGGCCCGGGCGTGCAGGTTGGCCAGTCCCCGGCCGCCGCCCAAGCCGGACGTCCCGGAGACGACCGGCATGCCCACCCCGTCGTCGGCCACGACCAGACGGAGCCGGTCGGAGCCGGCGTCGAGGAGCACCGAGACGCTGCTCGCCCGAGCGTGGCGGGCCACGTTGGTCAAAAGCTCGCCGACGACGGGGACCACCTGGTCGGCCGTCGCCCGGTCGACGACCTCGTCGACCGGACCGTTCACCGACAAGGCGGGCAGGAAGCCAAGGCTCCGCTCGCTGTGGTGGACGAGCGACTGGACCCGGTCGGACAGCCCGCCGGTGACCTGGTGGACCGTCAGGCCGAAGATGACGGCGCGGAGCTCGCGGATGCTGGCGTCGAGCTCGTCGACCAGCTCGCGGCTCTCGACGGCCACCTCGGGGTGGTGGTTGCTCAGTGACAGGAGGCGCAGGCCGGAGGCGAAGAGACGCTGGATGACCACGTCGTGGAGGTCGCGGGCGATCCGGTCGCTCTCGGCTCGGACGGCGAGCTGCTCGTCGCGTGCTGCCGCCTCGGCGGTGTCGGCCAGGATGCGGCTGCGCATCGACTCCACGCTCCGGGCGATGGTGGCGAGCTCTTCGGGGCCGCTCACCTCGACGGGTTGGTCGAGGTGGCCGGCCGCCACCGTGCCAACCTGGTCGAGCAGGTGGGCAAGCGGCCGGGCCACCGAGCGCCGGTAGACGGCGATCGCCGCCACGCCGACCAGCACCGTCGACCCCACGGTTGCCGCCGCGGCGATGTTGGCCGCCGACTGGGCATCGGCGGCCGTGTTGACCTCGGCGGCGATGACGTCGCCGAGGTGGTGCTGGAGCGTGGTGGTGGCGTTGCTCAACTGGCCGAAGAGCGCGTGCGAGGCTGCCATGGCCAGCACGAGGGCAGCTCCGACCGGCAAGGTCCCGTCCTGCTTGGCGGTGATCTCGGGTGCCGCCCCTCGGGCCTGCCAGGCCTGGCCGGCTGCCGACACGGCGGCGAGCAGGCGCGTCGCGGCGGCATCCTCGCGCAACTGGACGGCGACGGTGGCCTCGAGCCGCGCCGCCGTGTCTTTCGCCAGCGTGTAGCTGGTGAGCGACGCCGGGCTCCCAGTCAGCAGGTAGCCCCGCTCGGCCGACTGCTGCTCGGCGTACGCCTGGCCGAGCGCCGACACGTTGCGGACGGCGGGGATGAGCACCGTGTCGATGCGGTTCTGGGCGTGGCTGACCCGGATCCGTACGACAACCGTGAAGCCCGCCAGCACGACGAGAAGCACGGCGAGGAGAGCGAGGGCCACGGTGAACCGGTCCCGGATCGTGCCTCGGTCAGCCCTGACGAGTGCCAGCACCCCACTACCTCGCCATGTCGACGGACGTGGCCCCTCGACCTCGTGGTCGCCTCTGCTGACACGGTACCAGGAGACCACCGTCCGGCGCTCCCGGTGGCCAGCCCGCCCCCTACGAGGAGAGCGCCCCCACCACGTAGTTGATGCAGGCGCACAGGGCGGCCACGTCGTCGGGCTCCACGGCCGGGAACATGGCGATGCGGAGCTGGTTGCGGCCCAGCTTCCGGTAGGGCTCGGTGTCGACGATCCCGTTGGCCCGCAGGGTGGCTGCCACCGTGGCGGCGTCCACGCTCTCGGCGAGGTCGATCGTCCCTACCACTCGACTGCGTTGGTCGGGGTTGGCCACGAAGGGCGTGGCGAACTCCGAGGCCTCCGCCCAGGCGTAGAGGATCTCCGCCGAGCGTTCGCACCGTTGTGTCGTGAAGGCAAGCCCGCCCTGCTCGTTCATCCACTGCAACTGCTGGTCGAAGAGGAACAGCGTGGCCAGCGCCGGCGTGTTGTAGGTCTGGTCGAGCCGGGAGTTGTCGATGGCGATCGTGAGGTCGAGGAAGGCAGGCACCCACCGGCCCGAGGCCTTCAGGGCGGCGACGCGCTCGAGGGCCGCCGGCGAGAGGACGGCCAGCCACAGCCCGCCGTCGGAGGCGAAGCACTTCTGGGGTGCGAAGTAGTAGGCGTCGTACTGGGCCGGGTCGACGGGCAGGCCCCCCGCCCCCGAGGTGGCGTCGACGGCGACGAGGCCCGTGGCTCCCTCCGGCCGGGCGATCGGCATCATGACGCCGGTGGAGGTCTCGTTGTGCGTGAGGGCGTAGAGGTCGACATCCTGGTGGGCCTCGGCGGTCGGATGGGTGCCTGCCGGGGCGGTGATCACCTCGGGCTCGGCGAGGTGCGGCGCCGCTGCCGCGGCGGCGGCGAACTTGGACGAGAACTCGCCGAAGCTCAGGTGCTGGCTCTTGTGCTCGACCAGGCAGAAGGTGGCGATGTCCCAGAAGCACGTCGTCCCGCCGTTGCCCAGCACGACCTCGTAACCGTCCGGCAGCGAGAACAGCTCGCGCAGCCCGGCACGCACGCTGCCGACCACGGACTTGACCGTCTTCTGGCGGTGACTGGTGCCGAGGTAGGTGGAGGCGGCCTCGGCGAGGGCGGTGACAGCTTCGGGACGGACCTTGGAGGGCCCGGAGCCGAAGCGGCCGTCGCCGGGGAGGAGGTTGGCGGGGATGCGGATGTCAGGGGCGTCAGTCACGTATGCGATCATTGCACCCATGGCCACCCGCACCGAAACCGGCCCCGGACCAACGCGCATCTCGGCCCGGGCCGCCGCCGTGGCACCCTCGGCCACCCTGGCGGTCGACGCCAAGGCGAAGGCCCTGGTGGCGGCCGGGGAGAACGTCATCGGCTTCGGGGCCGGCGAGCCCGATTTCCCGACCCCCGAGGCCATTGTCGAGGCCGCGGTGGTGGCGTGCCGCGATCCGCGCAACCACCGCTACACGCCGACAGCCGGCCTGCCCGAGCTCCGGGCGGCGGTGGCGGAGAAGACCCGGCGCGACTCGGGCCTCGCCGTGGATGCCTCCCAGGTGCTCGTGACCAACGGCGGCAAGCAGGCGGTCGCCCATGCCTTCGCCGTGCTGTGCGATCCGGGCGACGAGGTCCTCCTCCCCGCCCCGTACTGGACGACCTACCCCGAAGCCATCGCCCTGGCTGGGGGGGTGCCCGTGGTCGTGCCGACCGACGAGTCGACCGGGTTCCGAGCCACCGTGGAGCAGCTCGAAGCCGCCCGTACGCCGCGCACCAAGGTCCTCCTCTTCGTGTCGCCGTCGAACCCCACCGGGGCGGTCTACCCCCGCGAGGAGGTCGAAGCGATCGGGCGGTGGGCGACGGAGCACGGCCTGTGGGTCGTCACCGACGAGATCTACGAGCACCTCGTCTACGGCGGGGCGAGCCACCACTCGATGCCCGTGGTGGTGCCCGAGCTCGCCGACCGGTGCGTGGTGGTGAACGGGGTGGCGAAGACCTACGCCATGACGGGGTGGCGGGTCGGCTGGCTCGTCGGCCCGCCCGACGTGGTCGCCGCCGCCACCAACCTCCAGTCGCACGAGACCTCCAACGTCGCCAACGTCTCCCAGCGCGCCGCCCTTGCCGCGGTGAGCGGGGGGCTCGAGGCCGTCGTCGCCATGCGGACGGCCTTCGACCGACGCAGGACGACCATCCACCGGCTGCTCAACGCCATCGACGGGGTCTCGTGCATCGAGCCGCAGGGCGCCTTCTATGCCTTCCCGTCGGTGGCTGGCCTGCTCGGTCGCCGGGTCGGTGGCCGGGTGGTCACCTCCAGCGCCGAGCTGGCCGAGGTGGCCATCGAGGAGGCCAAGGTGGCCGTCGTGCCTGGTGAGGCCTTCGGCGCCCCCGGCTACTTCCGCCTGTCGTACGCGTTGGGGGACGACGCCCTCGAAGAGGGCGTGGGCCGCCTGGCCCGGCTGTTCGGAGCCGCCGAGTGAGGCGCACCGGATGAGGTCGCCCTCGGGGCGACGGAGCCGGCAACGCGTCGGCCAGGGGCGCCTGCCGTGGCGGCCGCGGTCGTGACATCGTGCTACGAGCGGCTTCGCCGCATCCAAGCGGCCCTTCGGGGCCCGACCCCCGAGAGGAAGGAACACCATGGCTAGGGTGCTCGTCACCGAGAAGTTGGCCCAGCGCGGCCTCGACCTGCTGGCCGAGGCCGGTCACGACGTGGACGTCCGGCTGGGGCTCTCGCCCGACGAGCTCCTCGAGGCGGTGGTCGGCGCCGAGGCGCTGATCATCCGGTCGGCCACCACGGTCACCGCCGAGGTGCTGGCCGCCGGCAACGACCTCGTCGTGGTCGGTCGGGCCGGCATCGGCCTCGACAACGTCGACGTGACGACGGCAACCGAGCGGGGCGTCATGGTCGTCAACGCCCCGCAGTCGAACATCCTCTCGGCGGCCGAGCAGGCCATGGCGCTCATGCTCGCCCAGGCACGCAACGTGCCCCAGGCTCACGCCGCCCTGGTGGCGGGCAAGTGGGAGCGGTCCAAGTGGGAGGGCGTCGAGCTCTACGGCAAGACGCTCGGCATCGTGGGGCTCGGTCGGGTCGGTGCGCTGGTGGCACAGCGTGCCCTGGCCTTCGGCATGCACTTGGTCGCGTACGACCCCTACGTGTCAGCCGACCGGGCCCGGCACATGAGCGTCGAGCTGATGAGCCTCGAGGACCTGGTGGCCACGGCGGACTTCGTGACCATCCACCTCCCCAAGACGCCCGACACGATCGGCCTCTTCGGCGCCGACCTGCTGGCCAAGGTCAAGCCGGGGATCCGCATCGTCAACACGGCGCGTGGCGGCATCATCGACGAGGACGCTCTCGCCGAGGCCATCCGTTCGGGACGGGTGCAGGGGGCAGGCCTCGACGTGTTCGCCAAGGAGCCCGCCACCGAGTCGCCGCTCTTCGAGCTCCCGTCCGTCGTCGTCGCCCCCCATCTCGGTGCGTCGACGGCCGAGGCTCAGGACAAGGCCGGCGTGACCATTGCCGAGCAGGTCATCCTCGCCCTCAATGGCGACTTCGTCCCCTTCGCCGTCAACGTGGCCGCCACCGACGTCTCGGAGACGGTTCGCCCCTTCATGGGACTTGCCGAGCAGCTCGGTCGCATCCTGGCCTGCCTGAACGACGGGCTGCCCTCCTCGCTGGAGATCGAGTACCAAGGGGGTCTGGCCGGTGCCGGCACCGGCATCCTCACCCTGTCCGCACTGAAGGGCGTGTTCGCCGCCGGCACGGAGGAGCCCGTCTCCTACGTCAACGCCCCCCAGATCGCCCAGGAGCGCGGCCTCGAGGTGCGGGAGACGTCGACGGTCACCGCCCACGACTACGTCAACCTGATCACCCTGAGCGGAGGTGGGCACTCGGTGTCGGGCACCTTGACCGGCCCACGGACCGAGCCTCGGCTCGTGATGGTGGACGACCACACCGTCGAGGTCCCGCCCGCACCGCACATGGTCGTGGTGCGCAACGACGACCGGGCCGGGATGATCGGCGTCGTCGGAACGGTGATCGGCCAAGCCGGCGTGTCGATCTCGTCGATGGCGGTGGGGCCCTCGGCGTCGGGCAACACCGCGCTCATGGTCCTCTCGACCGACCGGCAGGTGCCGGCTGACGTGCTCGATCAGCTCCGGTCGCAAGACGGCATCAGCGACGTCCACACCATCGAGGTCTGACCTTCGACTTCCTCCTCCGAGGCAGGTCCCTGTCGACCGGGACGGGCCGCCCGGTGGTCGGATGACCGCCGGGCGGCCACCCGCGACGAGGACCTGGCGACCAGCTCGGCAGTCAGCCCAGCTCGAGGGACCCGGCCGTCCGAGCCGAGCCAGCGGGGTTCCTCGGTACCGGGGGCCACAGGTCGGTGGGCGACGAGGCGGTGGTTGCTCCTTGGCGACGGGTGAAGACCAGGGCGACCAGCACGGTGGCCACCGTCGCCACGATGACAAGGGCTCGACGCATGGTCGCAGGGTAGTCGCCCACTGCCGGACTGCCGGACTGCCGGACTGCCGGACTGCCGGACTGCCGGACTGCACAGCACGGCACCGACGCCGGCTGATGCCGTTCGGAGCCCTACTCTGCCCCGGGCATGGGGTGTCCCCCAGGGTGGACCCAGGACGCGCCCGGTTCGCCGTCGCCGGCTGGCCGAGCGGGCGACGATGGCTCCAGGGGATCGGGGTGCTCCTCGAGCTCCGAGGAGCCGAGCCCGGCCGGATGGAGCGGGGGTCGCCGCCAGGCCACGGCGACCCGTGCACCCCCGAGGTTGGACCGTCCGACCGACCAACGTCCGTGCGTCCGCCGGACCACGGCGTCGGCGATGGCGAGCCCCAGTCCGGTCCCACCCGGTTCGTCGCTGGCACGGTGGAAGCGGTCGAAGATCCGGTGCCGTTCGTCCTCGGGGATGCCAGGCCCGGAGTCCTCCACCGACAAGGTGGCTCGCCCACCGGTCAGCCCGGTCGCCACCCGGATCGTCCCGCCGGCTCCGGCGTACCGGCAGGCGTTGTCGACGAGGACGCTTGCCAGGCGCTGGAGGCTCTCGGGGGTGGCTTGCACGACAGCGGCCCCTCGTGCCCCGTGCTCGACGACCAGGTGCTGCCCGGCGGCGTCTGCGACGGCAGCGAACCGCTGGGCCGTGGCCTCCGCCACGGCGGCCAAGTCGACCCGTTCGTGGGTCCGGGTCCGCTCGGGCGGCGCAGCCTCCTCGCGGGCGAGCCAGAGGAGGTCGTCGACGATCGACTGCAGGCGCCGGCCTTCGTCGCCCACGCGTTCGAGGGTGGCGCGGTAGCTGTCGGCCGATCGCCGTCGGCCCAGAGCCAGGTCGACCTCGGCCCGGATGACGCTCAGCGGGGTGCGCAGCTCATGTGATGCGTCGGCCGTGAACTCGGCCTGTGCGCGCCGCATGGCCTCGACGGGGGCCGAGGCCCGCAGGCCGACGACGAGCGCGCCGACGAAGGTCGACACGAGGAGCACGCCACCGAGGAGGAGCTCGGCCACGGTCAGCTCGGTGCTGACCCGTTGGACCTGGCGGACGCTCGAGCCGGCGACCAGCCAGCCCGAAGCCGTCGACTGGCTCACGAACCGAAAGGTGCTCCCGGCCACGGTCAGCTCGGTCGGTCCGCGGTTCCACTCCCGGCGGGGGAGGGCCGGGGCGCCGACGGTCACTGGGCGGGCAGCTCCCGAGCTGCTGACGCGCCAGAGGAACACCGGTGCGGTGTCGACGTCACGGTCGGGGGCGCTGGAGGGAACCACCAGCCCCCCACCGGGCTCGAGCGCGCTGGCGTCACCCAGCTGGTCGGCAAGGCGGAGGTCGACCGACGTGTCCAGGTGGTCGATGACGACGGTGTTGAACACCAGGGCGACCACGGCCACGACCAGGGCGACCACCACGGTGGCGACCCCGGCGACCTTGGCAGCGTGCGCCCGCCTCCCGTCGCGTCCGGGTGCCCCGACGAGGACTGGACCCGGGTCGGTCCGCCTGCCGCTCATGGTGGCACCAGGCGGTAGCCGCTGCCGCGCACGGTCTCGATGCGGGCGGTGGCCCGGGCCAGCTTGGCCCGCAGCCGTGCGATGTGGACGTCGATGGTGTTCGAGCCGACGGCGTCTGCCTCGTCCTCCCAGACATGGAGGGCGATGGTCCGCCGGGTGACGACCGCGGGCGAGCGCCTGAGGAGCAGTTCGACGAGCATCGACTCGGTCGCCGTCAGCACGACCAGTTCGTCGCCGATGCGCAGCTGACGGGTCGCCGGGTCGAAGGCGAGGTCGCCGCAGCGCACCACCGGATCGACGGTGAGCGCTGGACGGCGCTGGAGAGCACCCAGCCGGGCGACGAGCTCGGAGAACGAGAACGGCTTGACCAGGTAGTCGTCCGCTCCCTTCGTGAGCCCCGTGACCCGGTCCTCGGTGGCGTCTCGGGCGGTGAGCATGAGGATGGGCGTCCGGTTCCCACCGGAGCGGAGGCGCTCGACCAGCTCGAGCCCGGACACCTTCGGCATCCGCCAGTCGACGACGGCGACGTCGTACTCGTAGGCGGCGAAGTGGGTGAACGCCGCCGCTCCGTCGGCGACGGCATCGACGACGTAGCCGTGCTCGCGCAGACCCCGTTCGAGGACCGAGCGGACGCCGGGATCGTCCTCTGCCACCAGGACCCTCACGGCCTCCACCTCCGATGGCGGCGGGGCCAGCCGTCCGCCAACACGACGAGCCGGCCCCGATGTCCCGACGGGCGCCGCTCTGGCGGGCTGCTCGACGGGCGCATCTTCGACGGGCGTCGCTCCGACAGGGTGCTCAATGCGGGTAGATGCCGCCAGAGGCCAGCCACGGCCCGATCCTCGGTTCGATCACCGCCCCGAGGACCACGCCGGCCACCAGGCTTGTCGACACCAGCCACAGGCGGAGCGACGCACCGCGGACGCGGCGCCGGGTGCGGGCGACGAAGTCTCGCGGGGCGAGGCGGGACGTCTCGGCGAGGTGGCCGACCACGTGGACGGCCAGCACGACGAACCAGAGGACGAAGCTCACCTTGTGGACGGCGAGGAGGGTGGTGCGCACCTGGCCGTTCAGCAGCACGAGCAGGATCCCCGAGGCCAGAAGGACCGCGGTGAGGAGCACGAGCACCGGTCCGAGGACGCGCAGCAGAGGTGGCGGGGCGCCTCTCCGGCGGTACGCGGGGTTCCCGGTGTAGTACCGGACGAAGCGCCAGAGCGTGCTGCCCAGCTTCAGCAGCACCGGCGGCACCAGCACCATGCCGACCACGATGTGGGCGGTGAGCATGGGGCGGGTACTGATCCGGAGCACGGTGAGACCCTCGACGGCGAAGAGCACGAGGAGGACCACGGCGGTCACGCCGGTCAGCCGAGCGTTGGCCTCGACGCCCGGGTCCTGCCGTGGTCGCCGTCGCAGCTTCGCGCCTGGCGAGGCGGGGACGGTGAGGACGGCCGGGCGGGAGGGCTCGCCCTCGCTCGAGCGATCGTCCGAGCCTGATGGGGGCCGGCGAGCGGCGTGCAGCCCGGCGCCGGACCGGTCCTGCTCGGTCCGGGGGCGGGTCGGTCCCTGGTGCGAGGGGGCATCGGGGCGGTCGGTACCTGCGTGCATGGCACAACGAGTCTGCCCGCGGAAGCTGGCGCTCACATGACGCCCCCGGTCGACCGCCGTGAACCCACCCTCGGCGCACTTGAGCAGCTAGAGTGATCAGCACATCGCGGGTGCGCATCTACGGCGGCCCCTCATCCTCCGGACCCCCGGGCCGTCGTCCGCCCCCCTGCCCCTCGTGGTGGTCGGCGCCGGGGGTCCGGGGTTTTTCGGGGTGCACATCCGGTGGGAACCTGTCGCAGTGTCTCCCGCGCGCGAGCCATCCAACCAGGTTCCCCGACAGTGTCCGAAGCACCGCCGACGGTGGCATACCGTTACCACCTGTGTGTGGCATCGACCCGACCTCGGTCGGCCGGGGCAACGTGCGAGGTGGGTTGGGGGTGCTCAGACAGTGGTCGGCAGCCACGGTGGACGCGCCGCTTCGAACCGGGTGATCTCGTCCTCATAGCGGAGGGTGAGCCCGATGTCGTCCCAACCGTTGAGCAGGCGCTGACGTGTGAACTCGTCGAGGGGGAAGGTGGTGACGATGCCCGCCGCCGGCACCTCGAGCGTCCCACGCGCCACGTCGACGGTCACCTCGAGGGACGGATCGGCGGCGACCTCGTCGAGGAGGCGGCGACCGATCTCGGCGTCCACCTGCACGGGCACGAGGCCTGCCTTGGTGCAGTTGTTGCGGAAGATGTCACCGAACCGGGGGGACACCACGGCCTCGAAGCCGTAGTCCTGCAGCGCCCACACCGCGTGCTCGCGGGACGAGCCGGTACCGAAGTTCGGGCCGGCCACCAGCACGACGGCGCCGGCGAAGCGCTGGTCGTTGAGGACGAAGGAGCGGTCGTCGCGCCACTCCCCGAACAGACCGGCACCGAACCCGGTCCGCTCGACGCGCTTCAACCAGTCGGACGGGATGATCTGGTCGGTATCGACGTCCGAGCGGTCGAGGGGGACCGCCCGTCCGGTGATGACGTGCACGGGCTTCATCGCTCGAGGTCCTCCGGGGTGGCGAAGTGGCCGGCCACCGCCGTGGCAGCGGCGACGGCGGGTGAGACGAGGTGGGTCCGACCGCCCCGGCCCTGTCGGCCCTCGAAGTTGCGGTTGGACGTCGACGCGCACCGCTCCCCCGGGGCGAGCTTGTCGGGGTTCATGGCCAGGCACATCGAGCAACCGGGTTGCCGCCACTCGAACCCGGCCGCTGTGAACACGGCATCCAGTCCTTCTCGCTCGGCCTGGGCACGCACCCGGTGCGAGCCGGGCACCACCAGGGCGCGGACGCCCGGCTTGACCCGGTGCCCGGCGACCACGGCTGCAGCCGTCCGGAGGTCCTCGATCCGGCTGTTGGTGCACGAGCCGATGAACACGGTGTCGACGGTGACGTCGCGGACCGCCGTGCCTGCCGTCAGCCCCATGTACTCGAGCGCTCTCGCCGCCGCCTCTCTGGCCGTGGTGTCGTCGAAGGACGTCGGGTCGGGCACGACCCCGTCGATGGGCACGACCTGGCCCGGGTTGGTCCCCCAGGTCACGTGGGGGACGAGGGTGGTGGCGTCGAGGCGCACCTCGCGGTCGAAGGTGGCTCCCGGATCGGTGGCCAGCGAGGACCACTCGGCGACGGCCTCGGCGAACGCCGGGCCCTTGGGAGCGTGGTCGCGTCCTTCGAGGTAGGCGAAGGTGGTGTCGTCCGGGGCGATCATGCCGGCGCGTGCGCCCGCCTCGATGGACATGTTGCACACCGTCATCCGACCTTCCATCGACAGCGAGGTGATGGCCGATCCCCGGTACTCGATGACGTGGCCGATCCCTCCGCCCGTGCCGATCCGCCCGATGACGGCGAGCACGACGTCCTTGGCCGACACGCCGGGCGGGAGCTCGCCGTCGACGGTCACCGCCATGGTCGACGGACGGCGTTGGGGGAGCGTCTGGGTGGCGAGGACGTGCTCGACCTCGCTCGTCCCGATGCCGAAGGCCAACGCTCCAAACGCGCCGTGGGTGGAGGTGTGGCTGTCGCCGCAGACGATGGTCATCCCCGGCTGGGTCAGGCCCTGCTCCGGGCCGATGACGTGGACGATGCCCTGGTCGGCGTGGCCCATCGGGTAGCAGGTGATGCCGAACTCGGCGCAGTTGGCCGCCAGCACCGCCAGCTGCTTGGCCGAGATGGGGTCGGCCACCGGCTTGTCGATGTCGACCGTCGGCACGTTGTGGTCGGCCGTTGCGATGGTGAGGTCGGGACGCCGTACCCGCCGTCCGGCCAGCCGGAGCCCGTCGAAGGCCTGTGGGGACGTCACCTCGTGCACCAGATGGAGGTCGATGAAGAGCAGGTCCGGCTCACTGTCTCCGCCGCGGTGGACGACGTGTCGGTCCCAGACCTTCTCCGACAGGGTCCGAGGCTGTCCGCCGGCCGGGGTCACGCCCCCACCGCCACGACCTCGACGCGCAGGGTGCCACCCGGCGCTGCGTACTCGACGGTCTCGCCTGCCTGATGGCCGAGGAGAGCCTGCCCGAGCGGGGAGCCCGGCGACACCACGGTGAGGTCGCCCTGGCGTTCCTCGATGGAGCCCACAAAGAACTGCTGGGTGTCGTCCTCGTCGTCGCCCTCGTAGCGGAGCGTGACGACGCAACCGGCAGCGACGGTCCCGTCGCCATGGGCATCAGCGCCGTCGACCACCTGGGCGTCCTTCAACAGGGCCTGGAGCTGGCGGATGCGGGCTTCCATCTTGCCCTGGGCGTCCTTGGCCGCGTGGTAGTCGCCGTTCTCGGAAAGGTCGCCGAGCGCCCGGGCCGCCTCGATGGCGGCGGCGATCTCCACCCGGCCGCGGGTGGTCAGGTCCTCGAGCTCTCGCTGGAGCCGCTCGTAGGTGTCCTTGGTCAGGGTGGTGGTGGACGGGTCGCTCACAGCCCACCAGGCTACCGGTTGGGGTCGCTGGGCCCGGCACCTCGGTGACGGCCGGCCCGTGCGAAGATCTCGGCCGAGCACACCGGGCGTCGAGCCCGACAGGTGCGTCGATGGAGGGAGGTCCAGACGTGGCCGAGGTCAGCGGGACGTGCGACGAGCGCTTCGAGGCGGTGCGACAGACCTTCGAGGGGAACCTCGAGTCGGGAGCCGACGTCGGGGCATCGGTCGCCGTCGCCCTCGATGGCGAGCTGGTGGTGGACCTGTGGGGCGGCTGGGCCGACGAGGACCGCACCCGGCCCTGGCAGCGTGACACCATCGCCAACGTCTGGTCGACGACCAAGACGATGACCTTCGTGTGCTGCCTGATCCTCGCCGACCGGGGCGAGCTCGACCTCGACGCTCCGGTCGCCACCTACTGGCCTGAGTTCGCCGCCGAGGGCAAGGACCGGGTCGCCGTTCGCCACCTCCTGTCCCACACCGCCGGGCTGTCGGGCTGGGATGCTCCGATGCGTCCCGAGGACCTCGCCGACTGGGACCGGGCGACCGCGGCGTTGGCGGCCCAGGCCCCGTGGTGGGAGCCGGGCTCGGCCTCCGGCTACCACGCCGTGACGCAGGGGTTCCTGTTGGGCGAGGTCGTACGGCGTATCACCGGGGTGTCGATCGGTGCGTTCTTCGCCCAAGAGGTCGCCCGCCCGCTGGGCGCCGACTTCCACATCGGCTTGCCCGAGTCCGAAGACCATCGGGTGGCGTCGCTCGTGCCGCCCCCGCCGATCGACCTCCGAGCGGTCCGAGCCTCCGACGTCGCCGTACGCACCTTCTCCAACCCGCCGCTCGATGCCACCCAGACCCGTCACGCCTGGTGGCGTCGCGCCGAGATCCCCGCCGCCAACGGCCACGGGAACGCCCGGTCGGTGGCCCTCGTCCAGTCGGTGGTCGCCGGAGGAGGGGAGGCCCGCGGGGTCCGCCTCTTCGGGGAGCGCACCTCGGAGCGCATCTTCGAGGAGCAGTCCTACGGCACCGACCTCGTGCTCGGTGTCCCGCTGCGCTTCGGCATGGGATATGGGCTGAGGACCGACCTCGTGCCCATCGGTCCACGGGCCTGCTACTGGGGGGGCTACGGCGGCTCCGTCGTCGTCATGGACCTCGACGCTCGCCTGACGGTCTGCTACGTGATGAACCGGATGGAGAGCGGGCTCGTCGGCGACCCGCGGGGGATGGGCCTCGTCCTCGCTGCCGCCGGCTCGCTGACCGGCTGACCCGGCAAGGCCGCCGGTGAGGCCGCCTCGGCCGGCCTCGTGGTCACTCGCTCCGACTGAAGGACAGCACGGCCACGGCCGTCATCACCAGACCGAAGACGGCCACCATGGCGATCTCCAGCAGCGTGGGGACCTGCCAGCCAGCCCAGCTCACGCCAGCATCGAGGCGGGCTCGGGCGATCGGCGACATGGCGAGGTGGGCGAACACGAGGTGCCGGATCGGGACCACTGCGTAGGTCAGCGGGTCGATGCGGTTGAGCACGGTCAACCAGGTAGGCAAGTGCGAGGCGGGGAACATGGCGCCGGACAGGAAGTACAGGGGGAGCACCAGCATCTGGGTGAGCGCCATGAACGACTGGATCTGCGTGATGCGGGCCGAGACCATCACCCCGAAGGCCGTGATGGTGAAGGCCAGCAGCAGCTGGATGCCGAACACTTCGAGCATCAAGAGCGGGGCGTAGGGAACGCCCACCAGACCGGCCAGGGCGATGACGATGATCCCCTGGAACCCGGCGACCGTCGCTCCCCCCAGGCACTTGCCGATCACGATCGAGCTGCGGTGCACCGGCGCGACCAACATCTCGCGCAGGAAGCCGAACTCGCGGTCCCACACGATCGAAGCGGCGGCGAACAGCGCCGTGAACAGGACGGCCATGGCCAGGATGCCCGGGTAGAGGAAGGTGCGCAGGGAGAGCCCGCCCGACACGTTCGACGTCAGCTGCGAGAGCCCGGTGCCCAGTACGAAGAGGAACAGCAGCGGCTGGACGAGCGAGGTCACGATCCGGAGCCGGTCGCTGAAGAAGCGGACGACCTCCCGCTCCCAGACGATCTTGACGGCCCGCACCTCGGACCCGCGGGTGCGGCGCGCCACGCGTACTGCTGCGAGCGCGGGAGCGCTCGGTGCGGTGGTGGTGGACAGGGACTTCACCGCCGGGCACCGAAGCGCGCCATCACCTCGCGCCCCCGTTGGTTGCCCGACACCTCGGCATCGCGGATCGTGGTGCCGGTATAGGACATGAACACGTCGTCGAGGGTGGGCCGGGCCACGCTCACCGAGTGGATGGGCACCGGAAGCTCGGCGAACAGGCGGGGCACGAACCGCTCCCCCGACTCGACGGCGAAGGTGACCATGCCCTCGGCCAACGTCGCCTCGATGCCGAAGCGTTCGTGGAGGGCAGCGATGGCCGCAGCGTCGTCGTCGGTGCGGATCTGGACCCGGTCCTTGCCGATCGAGGCCTTGAGCGCCTCGGGCGTGTCGAGAGCGATGATCTGACCGTGGTCGATGATGGCGATCCGGTCGCAGTACTCGGCTTCGTCCATGTAGTGGGTGGTCATGAAGATGGTGATGTCCTCGCTCCGCTTCAGCTCGCCGATGTAGGACCAGATGAGGGCCCGGGTCTGCGGGTCGAGACCGACGGTGGGCTCGTCGAGGAACAGGACCCGGGGGGAGTGCAGGAGCCCTCGGGCGATCTCGAGCCTCCGCTTCATCCCGCCGGAGAAGGTGGCGACCTTGCTCGTGCGCCGGTCCCACAGGCCGACCATCTCGAGCACCTGGCGCATCCGGTCTTCGAGACCGGCACGGGGGACGCCGTAGAGCTCGGCGTGCAGCCGGAGGTTCCTCCAGGCGCTCAGGTAGCCGTCGAGGGTCGGATCTTGGAAGACCAGCCCGATATGACGGCGCACGTCGTCGCGCTGATGCACGACGTCGAAGCCGGCGACCGTCGCCTGCCCGCCCGACGGCGTGACCAGGGTGCAGAGCATGCCGATCGTCGTCGATTTGCCGGCCCCGTTGGGCCCGAGGAACCCGAAGGTCTCCCCGGGGGCCACCTCGAGGTCGATCCCGCGCACCGCCAGCACGTCCCCGTAGGTCTTGACCAGTCCCACGGCCGACACGGCCGCCTGCGCTGTCGACATCGGCGTCGGCCCCTCTCGTGCCGAGCCGACCTGACGGTCGGCCACCCGGTCAGCATACGGCCACCGGGCAGCGAGGCCTGCTGCGCCACCGCCCGGTCCGGCGCCACCGCCCGGTCCGGCGCCACCCGGTCCGGCGCCACCCGGTCCGGCGCCACCGCCCGGAAGGCCGCTCAGCGGAGGTCGACCACGCCGTCGCGCAGGCGCCCGAGGCGACCGCAGCACTCCTCGGTCACGAGGAGCGCGAGCTGGTCGGGATCGGCGACCGACGCCCACGACCGTCTTCCGTCTGGCGTGAGACAGGCCACCACGGCGCGGGCCGGCGACCCGTCTGGCCCGTAGGGAACCGAGAAGGTCTCGACGGTCACCTCGCCGGAGGCGTCGGCGTCGGAGGCCCGCTGGGGGAGGGCGGCCACGGCTGCCTGCGGGTCCGCCCACCGGAAGCCGGCCCGCTCCTCGACCCGGGTGCCCCCTGGCGGTGCCGAGCCCCCCGGCGGCGGGGGCGCCGATCGGTACAGCCCGAAGCTATGGGCGCTCAGGGCGAACCCCACCGAGGTGACGAGCCCCCACGCGGCCGGGTCTTGGCGCAGGCGACGGACGACGGTGGCCACGGCGTGGACGCCGTAGCCGTCGCCAGGCGAACCGGCGAAGGTCGGGCCGCCGGTCACCGTCGGTGGCCGGGCCGGGTCGTCGGCGTCTACGCCCAGTTCGCTGGCGACGACCTCGAGGGCAGCGGGTGAGCTGGCGTGCACGTCGAGGTGGGCGACGTCGTCGATCCCGATCCCGACGGTACCCAAGGTGGCACTGGCGGCGGCGCGCGCCGCCGGGGACTCGGTGAAGGTGGTCCGGTGGGAGAGGTACCAGTGGTCGTCGACGTCTGCACCGGCCGCTAGGAAGACCCAACGCTCCGTGGGCACACCGGCCCTCCGGGCTGCGTCGACCGAGCACACCAAAAGGGCGGCTGCCTGGTCGACCTCTTCGTTGGGACAGAGGAGCTGGGTGTAGGGGTCGGCGACCATCGGATTGCCAGTCCCCGCCGAGCCGATCTCCTCGGCGGTGGGGCTCCGGCGGTCCCATGCCGCCGGGTTGGCGGCGGCCACGGCTCCGAGCATCGCCCACCGACGGGCGAGCCGCCACCGGTGCTCGTCGAGCGGCCGGCCGGCCGTCGCCCGCAGGGCGTGCTCGTAGAGCGCGGACGCCACCGTCACGTCGCCGAGCCCGTGGCGCTCCTCGGCCTCGGTGGTGAAGCGGCGTTCGGGGCCGGTTCGCAGGGCGAGTGGCACCGAGGGGTCCTGCACATCCCAGGGCAGGACCGGGCGGTCCGGGTGGCGCCGAGCGGCGGCGACCGTCTCACCCCGCTCGCCAGCCACCACGAGCGCCACGTCGAGCTCACCGCGGGCGATGGCCAGTGCAGCCCGGTTGACCTGACGCTGGGGCTCGTGGCCGCCCGGCGCGGTGACCAGACGCCGCGCCGGGTCGATCCCGAGGAGGCCGGCGAGGGCGGCGGCGGCGTCACGGTACTGCCACGAACGGGGGTCGACCACGACGAGCGCCTCGGTCTGCCGCACCAGGGACCGACCGCTCCTGGCGAGGTCCGCTCGCGCCTGGGCTACCGCCCGGGCCATGAGCGACACCGGCTCGTCGCGGGCCGAGAGGTCGGCCGAGCCGCCGCCGTCGGGGCGGTCGGTGACCTGTCCGATCCCGACCACCACCGGCGCGCGCGGGTCGATCGACATGGCTGGCGCCGAGCGTACCCGGCAGGCCGTCGGGTCCTCGGCGGGCGCTACGCTCGGGGGATGCGCATCGCGGTGGGCTCGGACCACGCCGGCTACGAGCTGAAGACTGAACTGGCCCGCCAGCTCGCCGACGCCGGCCACGACGTCGTCGACTTCGGGACCCAGTCGGCGGACGTACCGGTCGACTATCCCGTGTACGGACGCGCCGTGGCGGAGTTCGTCGTCGGGGGCGATGCCGACTACGGCGTGTGCGTGTGCGGGACGGGCATCGGCATCTCGATCGCCGCCAACAAGGTCACCGGCGCCCGGGCCGCCCTTGCCTACGACGTGACGACGGCGTCACTGGCCCGGCGGCACAACGACGCGAACGTACTGTGCCTGGGTGGGCGGACGACCGGGCTGGCCCAGGCCACCGACGCCATGGCGACGTTCCTGTCCACGGCGTTCGAGGGGGGGCGCCACCAGCGCCGTATCGACGAGATCACTCGCAGCGAGACGGGCCGGGCCTCGGAGGCGGCCGACCGGCCTGACGCTGTCGGTCGGTCCGTGCTCCAGGGAAGCCACCGAGACGACCAGGGAGACCACCGAGACGACCAGGGAGACCACCGAGACGACCAGGGAGAAAGGCAGGCGCCCACCCGATGACCCCCGTTGCCGCATCGCCGTTCGACGCCTGGTTGGCGGCTGATCCCGAGGTCGCCCGGCTGCTCGGTGACGAGGCCGAGCGCCAGGCCTCCACCCTCCAGCTCATCGCCTCGGAGAACTTCACCTCCCCTGCCGTGTTGGCGGCGTCCGGGTCGATCCTCACCAACAAGTACGCCGAGGGCTATCCCGGTCGCCGGTACTACGGGGGCAACCAGGTGATCGACGAAGTCGAGAACCTGGCCCGTGACCGGGCGACGGCGCTGTTCGGAGCCGAGCACGCCAACGTCCAGCCCCATGCTGGGGCAACGGCCAACCTTGCCGTCTACCAGGCCCTGCTCGAGCCCGGCGACACCATCTTGGCCATGCGCCTCGACCACGGTGGGCACCTGACGCACGGGTCGCCGGCCAGTATCACGTCGAAGATCTGGCGCTTCGTGGCCTACGGGGTCTCCCCGGCCACCGGCGACCCCGACAAGCCCGGCGAGGTGATCGACTTCGACCAGGTGGCCGACCTGGCCCGACGCGAGCGTCCCAAGCTCATCGTGGCCGGATCGACGGCGTACGCACGCATCATCGACCCGGTCCCCTTCCGCGAGATCGCCGACGCGGTCGGCGCCCGCTTCCTCTTCGACGCCGCCCACCCGGCCGGGCTCATCGCCGGTGGCGTCCATCCCTCTCCCGTTGGGGTGGCCGATGTGGTCACCTTCACCACGCACAAGACGCTGCGAGGCCCACGCGGCGGGGCCATCCTGTGCGGCGCCGAGCTGGCCAAGGCCATCGACTCGGCGGTCTTTCCCGGCCTGCAGGGCGGCCCCCTCGAGCACGTCGTCGCGGCCAAGGCGGTCGCCTTCGCCGAGGCCGCCCGCCCCGAGTTCCGAGCCTACGCTGCCGCCGTGGTGGCAAACGCCGCCGCGCTGGCCGCGTCGCTTGCTGACGGCGGGTTCCGGCTGGTGTCCGGGGGCACCGAGAACCACCAGGTACTGGTGGACCTGCGCACCTTCGACGAGGAACTGACCGGCAAGGAAGCCCAGGAGGTCCTCGACCGCGCCGGTATCACGTGCAACCGCAACACCATCCCCGACGACCCGCGTTCGCCCTTCGTGACCTCGGGGCTGCGTCTCGGCACGGCGGCCGAGACGACGGCGGGGATGGGCCCGATGGAGATGCGCCAGGTCGGCGAGATGATCGGCCGTGCCCTGCGGTCCCGGAGCGACGAGGCGGTCATCGCCGCCGTCCGCCACGAGGTCGCCGAGCTGTGTGCCCGGTTCGCCCCCTACCCGACCCTCGGCACGGCCGGGGCCTGACCGGCCGGCTCCGGTGAGCGGGACCTGCCCGGTGCGGTGACCGGCTCCGTTCCGCTCAACTGGTACGCCGTCGTCTTCGCCGTCGCCGCCGTCGCCTCGTGGCTGCTGACCTTTCCGGCTCGGCGCCTGGCCACCGTCGTCGGCTACGTGGCCCAGCCCGATGCCCGCAAGGTGCACCAGCGCGTCACGCCCGAAGCGGGAGGCGTGGCCATGTTCCTGGCCCTGCTCGTGGCGGTGTGCTTCGCGGCGTTCGTGCCGTCCTTGCGCGGCCTCTTCGCGGGGT
>JAJZBK010000014.1 GCA_021798955.1 Actinomycetes bacterium | reverse complement strand
ATCTTCCCGGTGGATGGTTCAGCGAGGGGTGAGGACTTCTACCTGGCCACCCGCGGGGACTTCTCCTTGGCCACACGCGGGGACCTCGAAGTGGCCACACGCGAGGACTTTTTCATGGCCATGGACAGCCATCCCGGCCTGGAACAGTCGGCGGACGACGTGCCCGCCGAGCTCACTCGCCACCCGCTCGCGATCAGCGGCCAACAGGGAGGATCGAGCCGTCTCGTCGTCGGTCGGCCCGGTGACGGGACGGACGACGAGGACAGCCGTCGGCTCGCCCGGCCTGCCGAGCGGGACGAGAGGAACGAGGTGGACCTCCACCGGCAGCTCGGAACCGTTCGAGCACCGCGCTACCAGCTCCGGACCGCGTTCCCACGAGGACGTCCCGGGGCCGCCTTCGGTCGCGTCGGTCGGCTGGCGACGGTGGTCGGTCGGAGTGCTCGAGACGAGGTCCTCGAACGCACGACCGACCAGCGTCTCGAACGAGTAGCCAAACAGCGTCGTCGCAGCGTCGTTGCCGTAGTGGACGATCCCGGCGGGACCGAGCACGACGACCGCGTCGGGAAGCGACTCGACGATGCCCAGTGCTTCCTCGCCGGTCAACCCGACTGCCGACCTGCGGCTCGTCGATGGTGGCCCCGGGCTTGTGCCGGACGGACCTGTGCCGAACATGTGCGCCTCTCCTTGGTTCCGACGTGCAGAGCTCGACGGCGCCAGGTCCGGGCGACGCGTCGGCCAGGTGGGCAGGGTCCACACCCCTCTGGCCGTCAACGGTCTGGAACGTACCGCCCGTTGACGCCGTCCGCAACGACGAGCCGTGGTGGGCGTCGCTGGCGAGGGTTGTCCCGTGGCACCGGATAGGCCGCGGCACGATCCGGCGAGCGCGCTGGTACCATTGGTCCATGCACGACGCAGCCGCCAACCGTTCCCGCGCACTGCGGCGAATGTCGGCTGCCGCCGCCGGCGGGGCCACGTGCCCGGTGGCAGCAGGTGCGTCACCGGCTGCTTCGCCGGCCTCGTGGGTAGGCCGTCCCGTCGCCCGTTGGGCGATGGGAGCAGTCCTCGCCGACTGACCGCACCCGGTCGCGTCGGACCCCGGCCGTTCGACGGCCTCTCCCGTTTTCGGGCTCTTCGAGCTCGCGACCCGTTTGTCCGCCGAGGGTGCCTGGTACCCGACCTGGTGGGAGGGAGGGATGGCGCCGGTCCAGCAGCGAGCGCACCGATCGCAGGGCTGCGGCACCCGTCGCTGCACCCCGAGGGCGTCAACCAGCCAGGCGCTGGAGTGGCCAACGAAGTGAAGTCAGCACCAAAGCAGCAAAGCACCAAAGCAGCAACGATCGAGGAGGAACCATGACGACAAGCACGTCACACACCACCACTGCCGGCCCGGCGGCGACCGTCGCGCACGCGCTGGCCGACCGCGCCGTCGCGACCACGTCGACCCGAAGGGACGCCGTGGGCCCGGGCCGCGTGCCGTGGAGCCCGGCCGACGCCGTGGCCGAGGGCGACGACCACGTGCGCGGCGAGCTGTCGCTGTGCGTCGGCGAAGCCGCCTGACGCCGCTGCCTGACGCCGCCGTCGGGCGCCGCCGCGAGTGGACCGGGGCGGGCGGACCGGGGCGGGCGGACCGGGGCGGGCGGACCGGGGCGGGCGGACCGGGGCGGGCGGACGCGTCCCTGGTCGGGTGAGCGGGCTGTCGCCTGACGCGCCCGTTCAGTGCTCGCCGACCGCCTGGCCGGCGAATTGGATCCGGTAGAGGTCCGCGTACATCCCGCCGGCGGCGAGGAGCTCGTCGTGGCGACCCCGCTCGACGATGCGGCCCTCGTCGAGGACGAGGATGCAGTCGGCGTCGCGCACGGTGGACAAGCGATGGGCGATGACGATCGACGTACGCCCGGCGAGCGCGGTGGCGAGCGCCTGTTGGACCGCCGCTTCCGACTCGGAGTCGAGGTGGGCGGTGGCCTCGTCGAGCACGACGACACGAGGTGCCTTGAGCAGGAGGCGAGCGATGGCGAGGCGCTGCTTCTCTCCGCCGGAGAGCCGATAGCCGCGGTCGCCGACCACGGTGTCGAGCCCGTCGGGGAGGCCCTCGACGAGGTCGAGGATCTGAGCTCCAGCCAACGCCGAGCGGAGCTCGTCGTCGGTGGCGTCGGGCTTGGCATAGCGGAGGTTGTCGCCAACAGTCTCGTGGAAGAGATGGGCGTCCTGGGTGACGACGCCGATGGTGTCGGTGAGCGACGTCAACGTGACGTCGCGTACGTCGACGCCGTTGAGCCGCACCGCGCCGGCGGTCACGTCGTAGAGCCGGGGCACCAGGTGGGTGATGGTCGTCTTGCCGGCACCCGAAGGACCGACTAACGCCACGAGCTGTCCGGGGCCGACGGTGAAGGAGACGTCGAAGAGGACCTGACGGGGTGCCGTCGTCTCCAGCACGGCCACCGACTCGAGCGAGGCAAGGGACACCTCCTCGGCAGACGGGTACCGGAAGTCGACGTGGGAGAGCTCGACGGTCACCGGGCCCGGCGGGACCGGCACCGCACCTGGCCGCTCGGCGATCATCGGCTCGAGGTCGAGGACCTCGAAGACGCGGTCGAAGGAGACCAGTGCCGTCATGACGTCGACTTGCACGTTGGACAGGGCGGTGAGCGGACCGTAGAGGCGGTTCAGGTAGCTGGCGAGGGCGACGACGGTCCCCACCGACAGGGCGCCGTCCACCGCCTGGACGCCGCCCCAGCCGTAGACGAGGGCGGTGGCGAGCGACGCGGTGAGCATGAGGGCCGCGATGAAGAACCGGGCGTACATGGCTTGGGTCACCCCGATGTCGCGGACTCGCCCTGCCTTGTCGTCGAAGGAGCGGCTCTCGGCGCCGGGTCGGCCGAAGAGCTTGACGAGCAGGGCACCTGCCACGTTGAAGCGCTCGGTCATGGTGGTGTTCATCCGGGCGTTGAGGGCGTAGGACTCGCGGGTGATGACCGAGAGCTTGCGCCCTACCCGCTTGGCGGGGAGCACGAAGATGGGCAGGATCACCAGGCTGACGAGGGTGATCTCCCACGACAGGAGGAACATCGCTGCCAGCACCAACGTCACGCCGACCAGGTTCGAGACGACCGACGAGAGGGTGTCGGTGAACGCCTGCTGAGCCCCGAGCACGTCGTTGTTCAAGCGGGTGATGAGCGCCCCGGTCTGGGTGCGGGTGAAGAAGGCGAGCGGCATCCGCTGCACGTGGGCGAAGACCTGTGAGCGAAGGTCGAAGATGAGCCCTTCACCCACTTTGGCGGACACCCACCGTTCGCCGATCGACAGGCCGGCGTCCACAACGGCAAGCCCGGCCGCCAGCGCGGCCAGGGCCACGATCAAACGTGTGTCGTGGTGGAGGATCCCCGTGTTGATGATGGCACGGAAGATCAGGGGGTTGGCCACGCCGATGACGGCGTCGACCACGATCAGGACCAGGAACAACGTGAGGATGCGTCGGTAGGGGCGGGCGAAGCCGAGCATGCGCCGGGCCGTCCCCGGCGTGACCTGCTGGGTGAGCACCGACTCGTCGCGTCGCATCGAGCGCATGACCGCGCCGAATTGGCCCGCTCCCATGCCGCCACCACGTCCTCCCATGGCCATTCCAGGACCCTACCGCCACGCTCCTCGCCCCAAGCGGGGCCGTCGAGCTACTGGCACCGGCTCGAGCTACTGGCACCGGTGGGGCAAGGGTGCGCCGTAGTGTGCAGCCATGTCCCCTGCCGGTGCACCCCGGGTGTTCCCGCGGCGCCTGCCTCGTCCCGGGCGTGCCGAGCGCGTGCGCCGGGGCGTCGAGGTCGGGCGGTTGGCTGCTCGGCACTTCCTTCCGGTCGTTGTCGCCGAAGCCAGACGCCGGCCGAGGCGGCGCCCGCCACTCTCCGTCCTTGCCGTCCCGCTGCGTCGGACCTTCGAGGAGCTGGGGGGCACCTTCGTCAAGTTCGGCCAGCTCGTGGCGTCCTCGCCCGGGGTCTTCGGCGAGGAGACGGCCGAGGCGTTCCGGACCTGCCTCGACACGGGTCCCGCTGTGCCGTTCGCTGCCGTGCGCTCCGTGGTGGAAGAAGACCTTGGCATGCCCCTCGAGGATGCCTTTGCCACCTTCGACCCCGAGCCGATCGGGCGAGCGTCGATCGCCGTAGTGCACCGCGCCACGCTTCCCGACGGACGCCCGGTGGCGGTCAAGATCCTCCGCCCGGGGATCGACGCCCTCGTCGCCGTCGACCTTGCCCTCCTGCAGCCCCTCCTCGAGCTCGTGGCGCGCCAGACCGGTGACGAGGCGGCAGGTGTTCTCACACAGATCTTCTTCGGGTTCCGGGACCAGGTGGGTGAGGAGCTGGACCTCCGCAACGAAGCGCGTGCCCTCGCTGCCTTCAACGATCTGTTCTCCCGGCCGGACCTACCGGGCGGCTCGCTCAGCCGGCTGGTGGTCCCCCGGCCGATCCCCGAACGCTCGGGTCGTGACGTGGTCACCATGGAACTGCTGGACGGCGTCCCGATCGACGACCTGGCTGGCGCGTCGGCCCTCGGCATCGACCCGGGGACACTCGTGCAGGAGGTCGTGCGGTCGTTCTTCGTGACCGCCGTCTGCTGGGGCACGTTCCACGGTGACATCCACGCCGGCAACATGCTCCTGTTGCGCGACGGCCGGCTGGGGATCGTCGACTGGGGCATCGTCGGGCGCCTCGACCCGGAGACGCACCGCTTCTTCGTCCGAGTGCTCGACGGGGTCCTCGGCGACGAGACGGCCTGGTCCGACGTGGCCCGGCACATGGTCGCCACGTACGGCCCGACCATGCAACAAGGCCTTGGCCTCACCGACGAGGAGCTGGCCGGGTTCATCCGCTCGTTGGTCGAGCCCACCCTCCTACGGCCCTTCGGCGAGGTGAGCCTGGGTGCGCTCATCCAGGCGCCCCAACTGCAGGCCGCCCACGCTCAGGGCATCGACGCCGGGGCTCGTTCGCTCCGAGCATCCCTCGGGCGCCTCCGGGCCAAGCGCCGGCTGCGCCGGTTGGCCGACCAATCGGGCGGGACGGCATCGTCCTTCGATCGCGGCGCCTTCCTGCTCGGCAAGCAGCTCCTCTACTTCGAGCGCTACGGCAAGATGTTCCTCTCGGACGTCCCCCTCCTCGCCGACCTGCCGTTCTTCGAGGCCCTGGCTGCCTGTGCACCGAGGGCCGACTGGGCGGCGAGCCAGCCGGACATGCCGTGCGCCCCGCCCCCCGGAGGGACCGACGACGAGCACAGCCAGACGCCGGGTAGCGGCGTCCGGTAGGGGTCGAAGCGTGGCCGCGGTCCAACCAGGGCGTGGCCGAGGGTGGCAGCGCCGCCGTTGATGTCACCGCCGACGTGGTTGGGGTTGGACGTCTCGCTGGCTGCCGCAGTGGTCGACGCCCTTGCCACCACCAGGTCGCGAAAACCCGGGGCGACCTGCTCGAGCTCGTCTTCGACCCGGTCCGTCACGTCGCACGTCGAGCCGTGGGGAACCGGGCACGTGGCCCACAGCACGTGGCGGCCGGCCGGGGCCCGCGACGGGTCGATGACGGAGGGCTGGACGACGATGCAGCTCGGGCGGACAGGGTGGCGTCCCGCTGCGACCTCGGACAGCGTCCGGGCGACGGACCTGAAGTCGCCGCCGAGGTGCACGGTCGGAGCGGCGCGGCAGACCTGGGACAGCCAGGGGACCGGTCCGCTCAGGACCCAGTCGACTTTGTGCACGCCAGGGCCGTAGCGGTAGTGCGCGTAGGCCCGCCGTTGCCGAGGACGGAGCCGGGATCCGGCAAGGTCGGCGAACTGGCGAGGCGTGACGTCGAGGAAGACCCACCGGGGCGGCCCCCAGGCGTCGAGATCGTCGAGCGAGCGGATCGTGGTGCCCGTCTCGACCTCCACGCCGAGGTCGGCGAGGCGGGTAAGGAGGGCGGAAGTGACCGTCGAAGTGCCTCCGGCGGCGAGCGGCCAGCCCACGTGGTGGGCGAGCACGGCCAGGAAGAGGGCGAGCCCTCCGGTGAGCGGGGCGTTCAGCGGTCGGCCGGCGTGGGCGGCGAGCCCGGCGAGGACCGCTGGCCCGCCATCCTGGTCGAACCGACGTGCCAGGGAGGTGGCCGACTGGACGGCCAGACGGCCGAAGGCGGCCAGGGCGACCGGGTCCGACGGCCAGCTGCGGTGCGAGGAGAGCACGTCGCCTACCAAGGTGTCGGCCCGGGCGACCAGCGCAGCCACCAGGCGGCGGTAGGCGGGACCGTCGCGCCCGAGCCCGTCGACCGTGGCCTCGAGCGACCGATGGACGGCCACGGCTCGGTCGGCGCCGAGGGCGTGGGCGAAGGACACCTCAGGCGTGAGCAGTTCGACCGTGCCGTCGGCGAGGAGCCCGCTGGTGGCCGCGAACGGCGACGCCGCGAGCAGCGGGAGGACCGTGGCGCAGACGTCGTGGCGGTGTCCCGGCAGCAGGACCTCGAGCGTCCGACAACCGCCGCCGGCGGTCTCGGCGCCCTCGACGACGACGACGGACCGCCCGGCTCGGGCGAGGGTCCAGGCGGCGGCCAGGCCGTTGGGTCCCGACCCGACGACCACGGCGTCGACGTCCTGCCGCCGGGTCACCGAGCGGTGCTCACCACGCGACCGACGAGGGTGGGGACGGTGGGCCTCGGCGGGTGGTCCGGCCGGCCGCAGGCAGGCCCTGGTGGTACCCGCCGACCAGCGCGGTTCGGGTACCCACCCCCGGGGCTGCTCCGGTGCTCGCCGTTTCGTGCCATCAGCCGCTCCTGGGCTCCCTGTGCCCGGCCTCGGGCCGTCCGAAATGCCGCCCGCGACCGGAGCAACGGTACCGGGCCCAGAGGACGGCCGGCGTGGCACCGGCCCCGGCACCTGCAGCGGCATACGCCGCGTTAGGGTGACACCGCCATGCCCGGTGGAGCGATCACCGGCGCCCCAGCTGCCTCGGACCACGGGAGGGCCCATGAAGGTCGTCGTCGACTTCGACGTCTGCGCAAGCAACGCCGTCTGCATGGGGATCGCGCCCGAGGTCTTCGAGGTGCGCGACGACGGGTACCTCTACGTGCTCGACGAGCACCCGGGTGAGCCGCTGTGGGAGAAGGTGCGCCAGGCGGCCAACAGCTGCCCGACGGGCGCCATCACCCTCCTCGAGGACGAGTAGCTCCCGGCGTGCCGGGAGTCGCACCGAGGGTCCGCTTCGCCCCGTCGCCGACGGGGTACTTCCACGTTGGCAGCGCTCGTACCGCGCTGTTCAACTGGCTGGTGGCCCGTCGGACGGGAGGGACGTTCGTCCTGCGGATCGAGGACACCGACGCCGAGCGCAACCGCGAGGAGTGGGTGGACGGCATCCTCGCCGCCCTGGCGTGGCTGGGCATGGAGGCCGACGAAGGCCCGTACCGACAGTCGGCCCGCACCGACCGCTACCGGTTGGCCATCGACCTGCTGTGGGAGGCAGGCTCCCTCTACGCCTGTGACTGCACCCGCGAGGAGGTCGAGGCGCGAGCCAAGGCGGCGGGCGTGCTCACCCCCGGCTACGACGGCCACTGCCGCGACCGCGGCCTGGCCCGGGAGGCCGGCCCCGGCGAGCGACCGCGTGCGCTCCGGTTCCGGACTCCCGACGAGGGCACGGTGGTGGTCGACGACGTCGTGCGAGGACGGGTGGAGTTCCCCTGCTCAGCTCTGGACGACTTCGTTGCCGTCAAGGCAAACGGTGGACCGCTGTTCGTGCTGGCCAATGTGGTCGACGACATCGACATGGCGATCACGCACGTCATCCGCGGTGAGGACCTCCTGCCCACCACGCCGCGGGGCATCCTCGTCTGGCGGGCGTTGGCAGCCGCCGGGTGGCAGCCCGAGGGCACCTCGGCCGGCGGCGCTGTGTCCTCGGATCCATCCGGTCCGTTGGAGGACGGGCCGGCGGAGGACGAGCTGACCTCCGGAGCGGAGCGCATCCCGCTTCCGGCCTTCGCCCACCTCCCCATGCTGGTCAACGAGCAGCGCAAGAAGCTGTCGAAGCGACGCGATCCGGTTGCCGTCGAGCGCTATCGCGACGAGGGCTATCTCCCGCAGGCGTTCGTCAACTACTTGGCGTTGCTGGGCTGGAGCCCTCCGGTGGACCGCGAGCTGTTCTCGGTCGACGAGCTCGTCTCGTGGTTCGACCTGGCCGACGTCAACCACTCGCCCGCCTTCTTCGACGTGGCGAAGCTCACCCACCTGAACGGCGAGCACGTGCGGGCCCTGTCGACCGAGGCCTTCGTCGAAGCGTGCACGCCGTGGACGACGGGGCCGTTCGCCCGGTGGAGCGCCGAGGACTTCGACCCCGAAGTGTTCGCCCGCATGGCTCCACTCGTGCAGGAGCGGGTCGCCGTGCTCGGCGAGGTCCCCGACATGGTCGACTTCTTCTTCACCGACGAGGTCGAGATCGACCCGGCTTCGTGGCAGAAGGCGGTGGCCGGAGACGAGGGGGCGGGGCAGCTGCTCGACGCCGCTGCTACGGCCTACCGCGAGCTCGCTGCTGCCGGTACCTGGACGGCCGATGTGCTCCACCAAGCCACTGAGCGTGTGGCCGAGTCGGCCGGCCGCAAGCTTGGCAAGGCCCAGGCGCCCGTGCGCGTGGCGGTGACCGGACGTCGAGTCGGACCGCCGCTGTTCGAATCGATGGAGGTCCTCGGTCCGGAACGGGTCCTCGAGCGCATCGAGCGCGCCCGGGCCGCTCTCGGTGGACCGGGCGGCGCCGGGACGGCGTGAACGTTGGCCCTCCTCGGCCTGTTCGCCGGCATCCGGCTGCTCCGGTTCGTGCTTCGGATCATCGTGCTGGTGGTGATGGCGGCAGTGGTCTACGTCGGGGTGACGGCCGCTCAGGTGTGGCTGACCGGCCGCCACTACGACCCGCACCCTGCCCAAGCCATCGTGGTGATGGGGGCGGCCCAGTACGACGGATCACCGTCCCCTGACCTACGCGCTCGCCTCGACGAGGCGCTGCTCCTGTGGCGCCAGCACCTGGCACCCCTGATCGCCGTCACCGGGTCGAAGCAACCGGGCGACCAGTACACCGAAGCGCAGGCCGGCGCGACCTACCTCGAGCTCCACGGCGTGCCGGCGGCCGACGTCCTCGAAGCGGGTGGACGTGACTCGTGGTCGAACCTGGCGGACGCCGCCCCGCTCCTTACGGCACGGCACGCGACCGACGTCCTGCTCGTCACCGATCCGTTCCATGAGGACCGCAGCCTGGCCATCGCCACGGACGTCGGGCTTCACGCCTCTCCTACGCCGACCCAGACGTCGCCCATCCGCGGCTGGTCGGTGGTGCCGTACTACGCCAAGGAGGCCGTTGGTGTGGCCCTCGGCCGGATCATCGGCTTCGACCATCTGACCGCCATTCGTCGCGACCTCGGGTGACCCTGAAGGGGCCCGGTCGGCACCCGCCCCCGGCGATCCGACCCCGAGACGTCGTCGGAGCACAGCTCGCGCCGAGGGTCGGCCTTCGTGCTGGGGGTCGCCCTTCGTGCCGAGGGTCGTCCAGCACACCCGGCAGGGCAACGGGTCAGTGCTGGTCGCTACCGGAGAAGAGCTGGTCGAGCGTGTCTACGTGCCCGATGGCGGCTCCCGCGCCTCCCCTGCACTGCGGCAGTCGGGAACCTCGGGCGCTCGCGAGCGGAGAGGCCAGGTGTCGGCGTCGTCACCGCCCGGTGAGCGCCGCAGCACTCGCCGTGCTGGTCGCCGCCCACGCCGTGGTGGTGGCCAGCGCCTTGCCGAAGGCGCACGACGGGTCGCCTGCCAGCGGGTCGCCGGTGGCTGCCCATGCCCGGGCGCGGCTGCCCCCACAGACGCCGAGGAACGGGCAGCGACCACAGACGCCCTCGCGGCGGGCCTGGTCACGCAGGTCGAGGAAGAGCGGCGCCTCGCGGTACCACCACGACACGGGCCGGTCGCGGACGTTCCCCACCGTCAGCGGCAGGAAGCCCGAGGGCTGCACGTCACCGACGTGCGAGACGAAGCAGAACCCGTTGCCGTCGGTGACGCCCGGCAGGACGTGGCGCCCCTGCTGAGCGCGGACCCTTCGGAGCTGAGGGGCTTCGACGGTGCGGACCTGGAACGGGAACTCGGAGGTGGCCAGCCAGTCGAGCACGGCCTCCTCGACCTCGGGCTCGACAAGGTCGTCGGCCAGTGCCCGACCGGTGGGGACGAGGAAGAACAGCGTCCAGGTGGAGACCAGGCCGTCGAGCAGCTCGACCATGGCGGGCAGCTCGGCCACGGTCCGTCGAGACACCGTGGTGCCGACCTGCAGGCGGACGTCGAGCGAGGCGGCCGTGCGGATGGCCTCCAGCGTGCGCTCGAAGTGGCCGCGAATGCCTCGGAAGCCGTCGTGGGTCGCCGCGCTGGCGCCGTCGAGACTGAGGTGGATGGTCCCGGCCCCGGCCTCGACGGCCCTGGCCAGGGCGCCTGAACGCAGCCGACCGGTGACCGAGGGAGAGAAACCGACGTGGACACCGGTGCCGGCGGCATGGGCAAGCAAGTCGAAGACGTCGGGCCGGGCGAGGGGGTCACCACCGGTCAGGACGACGACCTTGGTCCCCATGGCGGCCGCGTCGTCGAGCAGGGCACGGCCCTCGTCGGTGGTGAGCTCACCGGGGTTCCGCCGAGGTTGGGCCTCGGCGCGGCAGTGGACGCACCGCAGTGGGCACGCCCGGGTCAGCTCCCACGCCAGGGTCATCGGCGCCCGCGAGAAGTCGGGTGGGCTCGCGGCGTGGAGCAGCGGCCCTGTGTGGTGCCCGGTTGCCAGATGGAAGGACTCAGTCACACTACGTAGAGTAAATGACTCAAGGAAAAACACAAGGCACCCGCTCGAGGGCGGTGCCAGGCAGGCTCCTCAGGGCAGGCTCCTGTGGGCAGAGGCGAGAGCGGGCCGGTGGAGGCGCTGCTGTTGGCCACGGGCTCGATCGGTTCCGATAGAGTGGCCTGCGCCCGTTCGGGGGTGGCGCAACTGGCAGCGCGCATGATTCTGGTTCATGAGGTTGGAGGTTCGAGCCCTCCCCCCCGAGCTCACGCCGTAGCCTCCCCGGAGGGTTCGGCACGTGGTCCCATCGTCTAGCGGCCTAGGACACCACCCTCTCAAGGTGGAGACACGGGTTCGAACCCCGTTGGGACTGCCACTCGATATCGCAGGTCAGCCGAGGCGAGAGCCCGGCTGACGTGGTGCTGGGGCTTGGCGGCCCACCGTGGCGCCGTTGTCACCCGGCAGCGCTCGCTCGGTATCGGACCGATTGGGCCAGCCCTTCTCCGCCGTGGTGCTCCACCGTGACCACACGGCATCGTCGCTGCAGGGGTGCAGGGGGCCCTGCGCAGCATCTGCTGGTTGGGACCTTTGTCCCTTCCAGACCCCCCACGTCGGAATCGATGATGGACCGGTGGCCGTCGACGGCGGACTGTGGTGACCGTGTTGCTCGCTCCCACCCGGCACCGGTCGGGGGGCCCGCCGAGCGACCCGGTGGAGCCGGGAAACGCGAAGCCCGGTTGGCCCGGCCCGTCGGGATCGGTCGGGCCGTGAGAGGCGGCCCTCCACGACCCGGTCGCCCGGACCGCCGACGGCCACAACGAGGAATCGGGTAGGCACTCGTGCGGAGGCTCTCGGTGGTGGTGACCGCGCACCCGTGGGCCGTCATCGCCAGCTGGGCAGTGATCACGGTCGCCGTCCTCGGTGCGTCGGTCCCCCTGTCGCGGTTCACGTCCACCAACGATTCGGCGTTCTTGCCCTCGTCCTATCAGTCCGTTCGGGCCCAGGACGTGGCCGATCGTTCCTTCCCGTCCCTTGCCGGTGCTTCGGGCACCATCGCCGTCACCCGAGCGCACCGCGGGCCGCTCACCGCCAAGGACCAGGCCACGGTGGCGTCGCTCGCGGCCCGTCTCGATGCCGACCACCTGCGTGCGGTCGGTTCCGTGAGCACCTCGCCGTTCCTGGTGTCCCCGAACCGGCGGGTCCAGATCATCCAGGTGACCTTCACCGGTCAGATCGCTGCGCCGGCCACCAACGGGGCGGTGGCTGCCATCCGCAGCCAGAGCAGCCGCCTGCTCGCCGGCACCGGTCTGGTGGCTGGCCTGACCGGGACTGCGGCGATCAGCGTCGACTCCACCGCGGAGTTCTCCCACGCCGAGACCATCATCGACGTGGCCACCGTCGCCATCATCCTGGTCCTGCTTGCCCTCGTGTTCCAGAGCGTGATCATCGCCATCCTGCCCCTGGTGGTCATCGCCATCGTCCACCAGGTGGCGCAGGCGCTCACGGCCGACCTCGCCGACTGGTTCGGGTACCAGGTCGGTTCGGTGATGGCCCCGCTGCTGATCGTGGTGATGTTCGGTGTCGGAACCGACTACTTCGTGTTCTTGGTCTTCCGGTTCCGAGAGCGGTGGGCTGCCGGGGACAGCCCGACTGGCGCCCTCCGCTTCGCCGTCGTCCGGGCCGGCACCGTGATCGTGTCGGCCGCCGCCACCGTCATGGCGGCCTTTGCCACGCTGCTCGTCTCCAGCCTCGGCGAGCTGCGGACGCTCGCCCCCGGCCTCATCGTGGGGGTTGCGCTCACCTCCTTGGCCGCCCTCACCCTGGTCCCTGCGGTCCTCGTGCTGGTCGGCCCCGCCGTCTTCTGGCCCTCCGACCCGGCCCGCCCTCGCCGATCCCGCTGGTCGCGGTCGAAGCTGATCGCCAGGGCTGTTGCCCGTCGACCGGCGCTCGTGCTCGTGGTCTCGGTCGCCGTGCTCGGGGCCCTGGCCGCCGGCTTGGCCGGTTACCGGACCACCTACGACCAGCTCTCCGAGCTGCCTGCCAGCACGCCGAGCCGTCAGGCCTACGACACCATCGCTTCGGCGTTCCCCGCTGGCGAGCTCGGACCGACTGACGTCTTCGTGGTCGACCGCCACCGGCTGGCGCACCCTGCTGTCGTCGACCTGGCCGCCCGGTTCTCCCGGGACCGCGGGGTCAGCCTGGTGGAGGCCCCTCAGTACTCGCCCGACGGTCGTTCGGCGCTGATCGTGGTCGTGCTGGACACCGACCCGTACTCGGCTGCGGCGCTGGCCGCCGTGACCGGACCGATCGATGCCACGGCGCGGACCGGGGTGCCTGGTGCGAGCACCCTGGTCGGTGGCACGACGTCGCAGGTTGCCGACATCCGCACCGCCCTCGACCACGACATGAAGCTCGTGTTCCCGATCGCCCTCGCGGTCATCGCAGTCATCCTCGGCGCCCTCCTCGGTGCCGTCGTGGCGCCCGCCTACCTGCTGGTCGGGGTGATCCTGGCCTACGTGGCCACCCTCGGGTCCATCTCGTTGGTGTTCCTGTCGGCCGCACACTTCTCCGGGCTCGACTTCGTCCTGCCGGTCGTCGGCTACCTCTTCGTCATGGCGGTCGGCACGGACTACAACATCTTGATGGCTGCCCGCCTGCGCGAGGAGTTCGGATCCGGTGCCTCACCCCGGCAAGCGGCCCGGACCACGGTGCTCTACGGCTCTCCGGCTGTCGGGGCAGCGTCCGTCGTCCTCGCCGGCACGTTCGCGTCGCTGGTGCTGACCGGGATCGCGCTCTTGGAAGAGATCGGATTGGCCGTCGCCCTGGGGGTGCTCCTGACGGCCAACGTGCTGGCAACTCGGATCGTGCCGACGATCGCCGCGTTGCGCGGCTGGCACTTCTGGTGGCCACGTTCGATGCACCGGCGCACCACTGCTGACGGCGAGGAGGACAGGGGCTTTGGAGGGCAGGGTCGGGACGGGACTGCGTAGAGCTGCGTCCAGAACGGCCACGGCGTTGACCAGCGCCCCTCGATGGTGTCGTGACGAGCGAGGACCCGAGGCGTTGCGGGCAGCAGCCCGTCGCCGAAGCCGGTTCCCCGTTCGGCTGGTCGCTCAGGACACCGACGACAGCGTGTCCGACGGGTCGCCCGCCGCTCCGCGGGCGCGGCGCTCCCGGACCAGCTCCAAAGCGAGGGCCAGCGCTCCGACCACGAAGGCCAGCCCGGCGACAGCCACCATGTCGTTCCTGCCGGCGGGGGAGTGGAGCCACACCGCGGCGTAGCCGATGAGTGGCAGCGTGAAGCGCGCCTGGTAGGCGACGGGACCGTGGACGTTGAGGGTCCAGGGGTCGGGGACCGTGTTGGCATCACCTTTCGTGCGCACGAGAAGTTCGTTACCACGGTGCTCGAGCCACACGATGCGGTGGACGTAGGTCGCCCCGGGATCATGCGGGATATGGAAGACGACGACGTCGCCGACGTGCAGGCTGTCGAGGGGCACGCGCTGGGTCACGACGACGCCGCCGACGGGAAACCCCGGGCGCATGCTGCCCGAGAGGATGGGTCGTACTTGCCATGCACCCGAGGCGACGCCGACAATCCCCGTCGTCGCTGCCGCGACGAGGGCTGCGAGCACCGTCGCGGTGACGAGCCGTTTGAGTGCCCGCCGACGAGCGCGCTCGCGGGCGGGTCGTGTGGCGTCCTGCCTGCTCGCTGCGGTGGTCGGTGTCGCCATGTCGTCCTCCCCGTTCACGACTCGAGGTCAGTCCCTCAGTTGGGTTCGGAGCGCCTGGCGCGCCGGTCGCCCCGGGCCCGTCGACGTGCGGTGCACGACGACGGGCCCGGGGCGGGACCGACTCGCGGCGTCAGGTCGCTACGGGGTGTTGGTGGCGACGAAGCTCACCGTGGGCGAGGCGCTCACGCCCTGGGCGCTGTTCTGGTTCTGGATCGACCCGTTCGCCCCGTTCGGGTTCGTCGTCGAGTCGGTGAAGGCGAAGACGATGCGGAACGACGCCGACAGCTCGTTGGTGCTGAAGCCGTTGGCGCTCGCCTGGCTGGCCGAGTAGAGGTTCGGGTTCGGCTGGAGGTACTGGGGCCCGAACGAGTAGTCGAGGTAGAAGGTGGAGGGGACGTTCGCCGGGATCGGAGTACCGGCTGCACCGCTGCTGTCACTGGTGTGGACGTCGGTCCACACGCCGTTGACCTGCACCTGCACCTCGACCGTCAGGTAGCGCTCGAGTGCCTGCGCTGAAGCGCTCGCGTCTGGCGTGTAGGTGACCTTGTCGACCTGACCCTGCAGCGTGCCTACGTCGTAGATGGTCACCGGCTCGGTGTAGGTGTCCCCGGGGTTGAGGTTGTCGAGGGTGAACTGGAGTGCGTTCCCGTTGGGGACGGCAGGCAGGGCTCCCGTCGACGAGGACAGCTTCGGCTGGCCGATGGAGTTGGCGTCGCCGATGAGTGGTCCTGACACCGACGGCGTGCCGGCCACCGACTCGAGCTGGAACGTTCCTGCCTTGAACGACTGGTTGGCAGACGTGGTGCTGACGAAGCTGGCGAAGCTACCGGGTCCGACGAGGACCAGGGTCAGCGCCCCGGCTCCTACGACGCCCGCGACCAACGGAGTTCGATATCGCATGCGTGCCCCTTGCTGACTCACGTCCGAGGCGCAACTTGCCAGCCTCAGAGCCCCTGCCCATGCATGAGCCAAGCAACCGTCTCACGGGCGACCCGGCCGAGTCGTCGTCAAAAATGATGGACTCTCCGTAGGCGTCAGGTGAACGCTCGCCGTGGGCGTCCTCCCGGTGAGTAGTAACTCTCGCGCGTGACGTGCCGACCTGCCGGGACGACGCCCGATTACCGAGCAGTGCCGACGTCCCGGGAGCTAGTGGGTGGGACCCCGCTGCCGTCTGCCTCGCAACGGCGCCGACCGATCTGGTGCACCACTCCGCGAGAAAAGTCAATAGATTGGGTCAAGAATCGGCTTCTGGGGCCGTCGCCACCGAAGCCGCGACCAAGGCCGCCTGGCCGGACGGAGGGAACCATGCGCATCGCCGACGACGTCACACAGCTGATCGGAGGGACGCCGCTCGTCCGGCTCCGCCGGGTGACGGAGGGCGTGGGGGCCGACGTGGTGGCCAAGCTCGAGTTCTTCAATCCGGCCGGGAGCGTGAAGGACCGGATCGCCGTCGCCATGGTGGACGCCGCCGAGGAGGCTGGACTGATCGGGCCCGACACCGTGATCGTGGAGCCGACCAGCGGCAACACCGGCATCGCCCTGGCCATGGTGTGCGCCGCCCGAGGGTACCGCTGCATCTTCACCATGCCCGAGACCATGAGCAGGGAGCGGCGGATGCTCCTGCGCGGCTTCGGCGCCGAGCTGGTGCTCACGCCCGGTCCCGACGGGATGGGGGGAGCCATCGCCAAGGCCGAGGAGCTTGCCAAGGCGGACGCCAACGTCTTCATCCCCCAGCAGTTCGAGAACCCGGCCAACCCCGCCATCCACCGTCGCACGACGGCCGAGGAGATCTGGGCAGACACCGAGGGTGGGGTCGACGTGGTGGTCGCCGGCGTGGGGACCGGCGGGACGATCACCGGCGTCGGTCAGGTGCTCAAGGAACGCAAGCCGTCGGTCCGGGTGGTGGCGGTGGAGCCGGCCGCGTCCCCGGTCCTCTCGGGTGGGGAGAAGGGCCCACATCCCATCCAGGGCATCGGAGCGGGCTTTGTCCCCTCGGTCCTCGACCGGGGCGTGGTCGACGAGGTCGTCACCGTCGGCAACGAGGACACCTTCACGATGGCGCGCCGACTGGCCCGCGAGGAAGGCCTTTTGGTGGGCATCTCCTCCGGAGCCGCCGTCTGGGCGGCCCTCGAGGTCGCCCGCCGTCCCGAGCACGCCGGTCAGCTCGTCGTGGTCGTCATCCCGTCCTTCGGCGAGCGGTACCTGAGCACGCAGCTCTTCGAGGGGCTGGGCGACTGATCGTGCGCACCGAGCCGGGGCTGCGAGCGACGCTCGGTCGTGACGTGGAGGCGGCGCGCGAGCGTGACCCCGCGGCCCGCTCGACCGTCGAGATCGTGCTCGCCTACCCCGGCCTCCATGCTGTCTGGGGGCACCGCATCGCCCACCTGTTGTGGGTGCGAGGCCACCGGCTCGCCGCCCGCCTGCTCGCCGAGGCAGTCCACGTCGCGACCGGCGTCGACATCCACCCCGGCGCAGTGATCGGTGCCGGGCTGTTCATCGACCACGCCACCGGCGTCGTCATCGGCGAGACGGCGGAGGTAGGCGACGACGTCACCCTCTACCAGGGCGTCACTCTGGGCGGCACCAGCCTCGAGCCCGGCAAGCGTCACCCGACCATCGGCCACCGCGTGACCATCGGGGCCGGGGCCAAGGTCCTCGGTCCAGTCGTCGTCGGTGACGACAGCCGTATCGGGGCCAACGCCGTGGTCGTGCGCGACGTGCCGCCCGACGCCGTGGTGGTGGGCGTGCCCGGTCAGGTGATCGCCCGCAGTCGCCCCCGGTCGCCGCTGACGGGGATCGACGACGGCGTCCTACCGGACCTCGTCGGCGTCAGCCTCGGTGCGCTCCAGCGCCGGGTCGACGCTCTCGAGGAAGAGGTGCACGGTCGGGTGAGCGTGCCCGCTATCCGCCCTTCCGACGACGGCGTGTGGCGCGGCGAAGACTTCTCGATCTGAGCGGCGCTGCCGCCGGTCAGCCCACACCGCCGGTCAGCCCACGCCGCCGGCTGCCGCTAGCTCTTCGTCCGCCCCGGCCCGGACGCCTCGGGGCCGGACGGCCACCACGGCGATGACGAAGGCGAGGGCCGCGCCGGCCGCTCCCGTCCGGAAGGCCATCTGGTAGCCGTGGACGGAGGCGGCAACTGCGGCCGCGTGGAGCGCACTGGCCCCTCGGCTGGCGGCCGCGTGGGCGCCGGTGGCCGGCGTATGGCGCAAGGTGTCCCGCGTCGCCGTCGCCGCCACCGTGACCAGGGCGGCGAGCCCGAGCGACCCACCCACCTGCTGGCTGGTGTTGAGGAGCGCTGACGCGAGGCCCGACTCGCGACGAGCCACCGACGACACTGCGTTCAAGGTGAGCGGGACGAAGGACAGCCCCATCCCCAGGCCGACGAGGACAAGCGGTCCGAGGATCGACGCGTAGCTCGACGAAGCCGTGATGAACGACACCCAGGCCAACCCCCCGGCGACCACGGCCGGGCCGGCGACCACGAAGGGCCGGGTACCGAAGCGCTTGACGAGCCGCGAGACGACCAGTCCCGTCGCACCGACCAGGACCGGGATGGGCAGGTACGCCACGCCAGCGACCACCGGGCTGTAGTGGAGGACCTCCTGGAGGAACTGGGTGAGGAAGAAGATGAGCGACAGCATGGACGCGCCGAGCAGGAGCATGATGCCGTAGCCCCCGGCTCGGTTCCGGTCCGCCAGGAAGCGAAGGGGTAGGACCGGCTCGGAGCTCCGGGCCTCGATGACGACGAAGGCGACCAACAGGACGACAGCGGCGACGAAGGCACCGACGGTGGAGCCAGCCAGCCAGCCGACGTCGGGAGCTCGGACCAACCCATAGACGAGGGACGCCATGCCCGCCGATACGGTGACGGCTCCGGGTAGATCGAGACGGCCACCGTGGCCGGCGACGCGCGGCAGCACGAAGGGGGCAATGGCGAGGACGGCGGCCCCGATGGGCACGTTGACGAAGAGGACCCACCGCCACGAGGCGACGTCGACCAGCGCACCTCCAAGCAGGAGCCCGAGCGCAGCCCCGGCTCCGGACATGCCGGCGTAGACGGCCATGGCCCGGTTGCGCTCCGTTCCCTCGTCGAACGTCGTGGCGATGAGGGAGAGGGCGGTCGGCGAAGCGACGGCGGCGCCGACGCCCTGCAGCGCCCGGGCAGCGATGAGCCACGCCTGGGTGGTGGCAAGCCCGCCCAACAGCGACGCTCCGGAGAAGAGCGCGATGCCGAAGAGGAAGACCCGGCGCCGACCGAACAGGTCGCCCGCCCGTCCCCCGAGCAGAAGGAGCCCGCCGAAGACGAGCACATAGGCGTCGATGACCCAGGTGAGGTTGGTGCTCGAGAAGTGCAGCTCGCGTTGCATCGACGGCAGGGCGATGTTGACGATGGTCAGGTCGAGCATGACCATGAGCTGGGCTGCGGCAATGGCGACGAGGGCGAGGCCGTGGTGCCTGCGTGGTGTCGGTGCGGCGACGCCGGCAGAGCTGTCCGGGTTGGCTGCTGGTGTCGAGGTGCCGACAGTCGGGACCGTGCTCATCGCCCGTCTCTCCTGGCGCCCGTCGGGGTGGCGTCGGCGGCGGCGAGGCCGAGGAGCACCTCCAGCCGGCCGACAGCCTGTTCGAGCGAACGGCGGCCCTCTCTCCCCAGGGCCGCGGTCAGCCACGACTCATGGCGGTCGACGAGCGCACCGACGTGGACGACGGCGCTCTGTCCGGAATCGGTGAGCGTGAGGGTTCGCGAGCGGCGGTCGGTCGAGCGATGGGCGCTGGCTACCAGACCTCGTTCCTCGAGCTCGTCGACGCACCGCTTCACGTTCATGGGGTCCGACCCGAGCGTTCGGGCCAACGCCCGTAGCGAACAACCAGGGCTGACCTCGATCCCGCGCAGGACGGCGGCCAGCGGTGGCGACAGCGCCAGCTCGGCCAGCTCGTCAGCCCAGTCACGGCGCAG
The DNA here is from genome assembly GCA_021798955.1 of Actinomycetes bacterium. Taxonomy (GTDB): domain Bacteria; phylum Actinomycetota; class Acidimicrobiia; order Acidimicrobiales; family RAAP-2; genus JAJZJT01. The sequence goes on along the minus strand of JAJZBK010000014.1, from coordinate 47,443 downwards.
GGCACGGCCGAGCCGGCCGAGGCGGAACCCCAACCCCAGCGCGGGCTGCGGTTCCTCTCGCGTGACGACCCGTTGACGGGCCGACGCCGTTCGTTCGCCCTGCGGAGGAGCGGTGCGCTCGCTCCGTGGAGAAGCTGTCGTGACCATTGGTCCTTCCCTTCCATCGCGGACCGCCGACCGGAGTGGCGCGACAACTCGCTCCGCGTCGCTGCTCGTGGCGATCCCGTGGGGCCGGTCGGACGCCACCTCGGCGGCGCCGACTTGCCCGCCTCGCTCGTTATCAACTGTAGGGAGGACTACAGCTATTCCCACCGGGCGCTGGTTCCCGCCCAGTTCGCCGCACCGTCAGCTGGTTCCTTCGGGATGGAAGAGGCGGACCACCTCGTCGAGCCGCCTCGGCTCGACGAGGAGCACCAGGTCGTCGCCGGCCACGAGCTGGGTCGATCCACGCACCGGTACGAGCACCCCGTCGCGGACGAGGAGGCTGATCCACGCCCCGTCGGGCAGCAGCCCGTCGGCAGCGAGCTCGCCAACCGTCCGGTCTGCTGCCGGTGCCGCGCTGGCCACGGTGATGCGTGACACGCGCTCGGGTTGACGGCGCAGTCGTACACCGAACGAGAACGGCTCGGGCTCCACGGAGGTCATGGGGATGGACAGGAGCCGGGCGACGAACGGCACGAGCCCGCCTTGGACGACAACGGAGAAGAGCACGACGACGACGACGATGCCGTAGAGCCGGACCGGTTGACGAACAGTGCTGCCGAACAGGTAGGTGCCGAGGAGGATCGGAACTGCCCCCTTCAACCCGGCGAAGCTGACGAAGTGCCGCTCGTTCTGCTTGAGGCGAGTGGGCGCTAGGCACAGCTCGACGGCGACGGGTCGAATGACAAAGGTGAGGGCCGCGCCGAGCGCGAGCCCCGGAAGCCAGACGTCGAGGTGGGCGAGCTCCCCGAGGTCGATGGTCAGCCCGAGGGCGATGAAGGCGACGATCTCGCCGAGGGAGGCGAGCGCACCGTGGAAGCGTTCGATCTCGCGTCGGTAGGGCACTTCCTCGTCGCCGGCCACGATCCCCGCCACGAAGACGGCGAGGAACCCCGAGCCGTGAGCGAGCGTGCCGATGCCGAAGAGCAGGAAGGCCCCGGCCAGGGTACGGAGCGGATAGAGGCCCTCGCTGGGCAGGTGGACCCGCTGTCCGAGCCAGACGAGGGCGCGGCCGCCGACGAGCCCGACGGCCAGGCCGACCGCCATCTGGAGGAGGAACGTGCCGGCTATGTCCCCGAAGGCTCCGGTGTGGAGCCCGCCGACGGTGGCCAGACCGGCCATCAGCGCAATGCCGACAGGGTCGTTGGCCCCCGACTCCCCTTCGAGGATGGTCCCGCTCCGGCCGGTCACCTCCCGTCGTCCGAGCACCGAGAAGACGACGGCCGGGTCGGTCGGGGCGACCGCTGTGCCGACCAGGGCGGCCGGGTACCACCCGAGCCCGAAGGCGGCGTGCACGAGCACGGCCGCCCCCGCTGCGGTGAGGAACGTGCCAAGGAGTCCGGTCGCCGCCACCGGGCCTGCTGCAGCGGTGAGCCGCGCTCGTCCGAGGTGCATGCCCCCGTTGAAGAGGATGACGACGAGGGCCACGGCCACCAGGTGCTCGACGGTGGGGTGTGGTGCAGCCCGGAGGTGGTGGTCGAGGGCAGCGGCGACTGCTGCCGCGACGAGGAACAGCGCTGGTGCCGGCACCCGCGACCACGTCGTGACCCGGCTCGAGAGGACCGCTACCAGGCCGGCTGCTGCCGCCAGCGCCACAGCGAGGACGAATGGATCGGTGGCGGTCACGACAGGGCCTTCCGGGTCGCGGGATCGGTCGAGTGCTCGCCGACCAGCCTTCCCGGCACACCACCACCGAGGCTACCCCAGCCGGTCTGCCCCGCTCCCGAGGCGGGCCGGCGGACCGGGCTACGACCGTCGATCCGAGTGGCGCTAGCGTCGAGGGATGGCCACCTTCGAGCATCCGGGCGCCGCGCTCGACGGCCTGCCCGCGGCCCGCTCCGTGGTGGCCGTCTGCGCCCACCCCGACGACGAGGCGTTCGGGCTCGGTGCTGTGCTCGCCGCCTTCGTCGCCGCCGGGGCACGCACGACCGTCGTGTGCCTCACTCGAGGCGAAGCCTCTACGCTCGGCGCCACGGCCGACCTCGACCGGGTCCGGGCGGCCGAGCTCGAAGCCGCCGCCGCCGCCTTGGGGGTCGGGGCCGTCGTGCTGTCGGACCACCCCGACGGCCAGCTGGCCGTCGAGCCACTGGAGGTCCTGGCGGCCGAGGTGTCCGCGGCCGCTGTGGCGGCCGGCGCCGATCTGCTGCTCGGGTTCGCACCGGACGGCGTGACCGGCCACCCCGACCATGCCCGGGCGACCGAAGCCGCGCTGGCTGCGGCCGACCGTTTCGGGCTGCCGCTCCTCGTGTGGACGTTGGAGGCGTCGGTGGCGGCTGCCCTCAACGTCGAGCTGGCAACCGGCTTCAGCGGTACCGGCGATCCCGACTTCCGTGTCCCGGTCGACCGCGGTGACCAGCTCCGGGCAATCGCCTGCCACGCCAGCCAGGCCACCGACAACGCCGTGCTTCGACGACGGCTCGAGCTGCAGGGTGACGTCGAGGTCCTCTGTTGGCTTCGCCGCCCCGGGGCGGGCCGGCGCTGAGGTCACCCAGCCAGCCGGGTCACCGTGGAGCCAGCCGGGTCACCGTGGAGCCAGCCGGGTCACCGTGGAGCCAGCCGGGTCACCGTGGAGCCAGCCGGGTCACCGTGGAGCCAGCCGGGTCACCGTGGAGCCAGCCGGGTCACCGTGGAGAAGGCGCACAGGTACACGTCGTCGTCGAAGCCGCGCGCCGGGAAGAGCACGCCCTGCAGCGGGCTGCCGGTGTCCGCCCGGGCGAGCTCGGTGCCGGTGGCCACGTCGAGGACGACGACCTGGTCGCGGCCGCTGGTCGCGTCGTAGTCGCCGGTGACCACCTCGCCCGTCTCGGCGAAGAGGACGAGGTGGGCGCCGTGGTCTTGGTCGCGCCGCCACCGGAGAGCGAGGTCTCCATCGGCACCGACAGTGAAGCCCGCCAGGACGCCGTTGCCGCTGTCGTAGGCGACGGCGACGTGCCGGATCGGGTCGACGATGGGTGGGTTGGCCACGAGGCCCCCTGGTCGGCCGGACACCTCGACTGCCGACAGCGCCCCGGTCGTCAGGTCGGCGCGGTGCAGCTGGAGCGGCGCCGTCGACGTCCCGTGCCCGCGCAGCGTCCCGTCGTAGGCGTCGGACCCCTCGCCATCGTCGAGGAGGTAGGCAGCTCCGTCGACGACGACGCAGTCCCAGCCGTAGGTCTGGCCGGGCCGGGTCCGGTAGCGGGGGGCGAAGGCCTCGTCCAAGTGGAAGGAGCCGTCGAAGCGGGCCCGCAGCAGGCTCGTGTCCCCGACGACGTAGACGGTCGAGCCGTCGGCCGACAGTCGGGCGACGGAGGGCTCGGGGAGCTCGAGGGTGGCGACCACCCCGAGGTGCTCGGGGTCGAGGGCGACGAGCTGGCAGGGCTCGCGCTCGTCGGCGGGGAGGGGGGAGCCGGGGCGAGAGCCGGCGAAGTCCTTCGTCACGATGGTGCCGTCGGGGAGCACGACGAAGCCGTTGTAGGGGCGCGGGCGCGGCAGGGACACCGACGCCTCGACGGCGAGGTCCGCGGTGAGCTTGTGGGCGTGGTTGCCGAAGACGACGACGAGCGAGCCGTCCGCGTGGGCGGCGATGCTCCCGGGCCAGGCAGGCCCGCCGTCGAGGTCCGCCGAGCGCTGAAGGGGCTCGAGGGTGCGGGGGTCGATGCGCTCGACGAAGGAGACGGCGTCGTCACCGGCCGTGTGGCCGAGGAGCAAGACCTCGCCGGGCTCGCGGGTGACCACCATCGTCGAGGCCACGGCGGTGCGCGAGGTGACCTCGAGGCCGCCATCCGGGCCGAGCAGCCCGCCGACCGGCACGGTCTGGCGGCGGTCGGGCCCCCCGTCCTCGCCCGACCACGGTCCCGGCCAGTAGCCGGGCACCGTCACACCGGCGCCTCGACGTCGAGGCGGGGCACGCGGGGGCGAAGAAGGTGGTCGCGCAGGTCGGCGACAAGGTCGTCGCGCAGCGGGCGCAGCGCCGGGTCGTCGAAGCGGTTGACCCGCTGGAGGGGGTCGTCCACGAGGTCGTAGAGCTCGCCCTCGGTCCCGTCGTGACAGGTGCCCGGCTGGTACGTCGTGACCACCCAACGGTCACGGGTCAGCGTCCGCACGTGGACGTCGACGCCGAAGAGCTCGCTGTCCCACTCGGTCAGGACCCGTTCGAACCCGCGGGCCGCGGCGTCGGCGTCGTCAACAGGGAGGCGACGGCCCTCGAGGAACGACGCGGGCTCGAGCCCGGCGATGGCGCAGAACGTCGGTGCCAGGTCGACGAGCCCGACCGGGTGGGTCACGACGGCCGGCGCGACGCCGGCCGAGGGGGCGGGCCGCCACACGAGCGGGAGGCGCATCAGGGCGTCGACGTGGTACGGGCCCTTGAAGAGCAGCCCGAAGTCTCCTTGCAGCTCGCCGTGGTCGGTGGTGAAGACGACGTCGACGTCGTCTTCCCACCCACGCTCGGCGATCCGAGCCAGCACCCGGCCGAGGGCCTCGTCGATCAGCTCGCACTCGACCGCGTTGCGGGCGTTGACCTCGCGCACCTGGTCGGGCGTGAGGGTGGCGGGCACCCACCGGGCGGGCGCCTCGTAGTTGGAGACGAGCTCGCCGTCGTACCACAGCCGCCAGTGGCGCGGCTTGGCGTCGAGGATCCGCTCGCGCTCGGCCGCCTGCGTGGGATAGCCCGCAGGGAGGGGCACCTCCCGCCAGTCGACCCGACCCACCTCGGACTGGGGAGGGTCCCAGGGGTGGTGGGGGTCGGGGAAGCTCATCCAGCAGAACCAGTCGTCGTCGGACCCGAGGCTGTCGAGCCAGGCGATCGTGCGATCGGCGACCCAGTCGGTGTGGTAAAGGCCGCGCTCGATGGGGTTGACCCCGACCTGGGGAGCGCCGGTATCGCCACCGCCTTCGGCGCTGACCTGCAGGGACGCGTCGAGGACACGGTAGAAGCCCCCGATCGCCTCGGGGTGCTCCTCGGCCAGCCAGCGGGCGTAGTGGAGGGGGCCGACCGGTCCATGGGTGGCGAGCTCGAGGTGGTCGAAGCCCCGGTGGGGCCCGCCGACTGGCACCGTGCCGGAGCGGGCCAGGGCGTTCTCGGGGAAGCGGAGGAAGGGGTCGAGGAACGGCTCGAAGTGGGCCTTGCCCACCAGCGCGGTGCGGTAGCCCGCGTCGTGGAGCACGGCGGCGACCGAGGGGGCGTCGGGTGGCAGCGGCACGCCGTTCATCCAGACGCCGTGGGTCGACGGGTGCTGACCGGTGAGCATGGTCGAGCGTGACGGCATGCACACGACCGACTGGGGCACTGCTCGCGCGTAACGGATGCCCGCGGCGGCGAGGGCGTCGACGACCGGCGTCCGGGCCAACGCGCCGCCGTTGCACCCAAGGGTGTCGTAGCGCTGCTGGTCAGTCGTGACGAAGAGGATCTTGCGGCGTCCCATCAGGCTTTCTGCTCCAGGTCCGTCTCTTCCTCCAACATGCGGCGCGCCCGTTCGATCCCCGCCCCCGCCGCCCCGCCCACGACCAGGGCGAGCGTCGCCGGGTCGGCGTCGGTGGCGTAGAGGACGAGGCTCGTGCCGTCCCCGAGGTCCACCACGTCGAGCGTCCCGAGGTGCTCGCGGAAGAGGCCACCGGTCACCCGGTACTGGAACCGGCGCGCCAGCGGGTCGACGGTGAGCAAGTCCTCGTCGAAGGTGATGCCCGCCGCCGTCGTCACCTGCCGGCGGTCGCCGGTGACGGTGACGGACGTGACGCCGGGGAACCACTCGGCGAGGCGGGCCGGGTCCCCGACGAGCGCCCACACCTCCGCCGCGGGACGAGTCACGCGGACCTGGCGGCGGATCGAGCCGCGCTGGGGGATCACGGGCTCGTGCGCCCCGTCGGCCCCCGGTTCGCGCTGTCGGCTGGAGCGACGGCGAGGACGGCAGCGAGGGAGCGGGCCATGGCTCGTCGGGCGCGCTCGGGGGACAGGCGCTGGTCGTGGAGGAGGAGCTGGTGGGCCTCGAACGAGGCGGCGACGTCGCACGCCGCCAGGACCTCGTCGGCCCGCTCGGCGTCGAGGGCGGCCAGTTCGGGGGCGAACAGGGTCCGTAGCTGGTCGCGCAGGTAGGCGCGGTTACGGCGCAGCTGCGTCGCCAGCACGGGCTGGAACGGTGAGCGGAGGCGCGACACGGTGGCGGCAGGCGCCACCGTGTCGAAGAGGCGGAAGCGCTGCTCGACGAGGGCTGTTACCCGGACGGCGAGCGGGGCGTCCGGGCCGACGGTGAGCGGGACGAGCGGAGCCGCCCGTTGCAGTTGGCCCTCGACGGCCGCCCGTGCCAGGTCGTCGACGTCGTCGAAGTAGCGGAAGAGCGAGCGGGGTGACAGCCCGGCCCGCTCGGCCACCTCGGCGGTCGACGGGTGGAGGTTGCCCTCGTCGTAGAGGTCGAGCAGTGCCTCGACCGCTGCTTGACGATTGCGCTGGCGGCGGAGGCGGCGACCGTCTGCCTCCTCAGTCGGGGCGACCGGAGGAGCATCGTCGCCGTGCCCCGGGGCCGGGTCGTTCGTCTCGAAGGTCACAGGGTCTCCATGCCGGCTCGGTGCTCGGCGGTCGGGTTGGTGGGTGGCTCGGAGCCGGATGGTGACGGGTTGGTGGGTCGCTCGGCAGTCAGATGGTGAACGCCAGGTGGGAAGCGACCTGGCGGGCCAGCGCGACGTCACCGGACAGGTCGATCCGCTCGAGCGTGTCTTCGGCCCGTACGCGTCCACCCGCCAACCGCATGAAGAGGCTCGACGACAGCGCCACTTCGGCCGTGGCCGGCTCCGGGAGCGCGTCGACCACGGTGGCCCGCCCGTCGACGGCCACGTGCACCGTGCGCTCGACTGGCCCGGTGAGCCGCAGGGTGACCGACGAGCCGGCGGGCACCCCGGCCCGCTTCCCCACGATGTAGCCGAGGGCACGGACGACTTCCTCGACGGACTGCTCGGCGACAGGCCCTGCTTCGTGGCCGGGGCGACCGACGGCAGCGCGGATGTCCTGCTCGTGCATCCACGAGTCGAAGACCCGGATCTCCATGAACCGGCCGTAGGTGGCATCGCCGGCGGGCGTCCACGACGGGGCGTCGTACTCGGCGTCCGACAGCGCCTCGAGCGCGGCGAGCCGCTCGGCAGTGACCGACCGGAAGTCGTCGAGCAGCTCGGCGTGCGTGCGAGCGCGCAACGTGACGACCCACGCCTCGTTCGACCGGGCGATCTCGTTCTTCACGTGTGGGCCGCTGGTCTCCGCTTCGGGCACGGTAGGGACAGCCACGCCGGCCAGCATCCGCTCGGTCCCCACTAGGTGGGCGACCACGTCGTGGACGTCCCACCCCGGCAGGGCCGGCGCCGACCAGGCGTCGTCGTCGAGCCCGGCGAGCAGCTCGGCGAGAGAGCCCCACTCCTCGCGCAGCAGGGCGACGACGCGGGCGCGCTCGCCCGTCTCGGTGGGCGACTGCTCAGGCATCGGCTCCTCCTGGTGGGGCGTCGTCCCGGGTGGCCCCGAGCTTCCCGAAGTCGACGACCTTGCCCCGGTTCACGCTCACCCAGTCGCGGGCCTCGAGGTAGGGACGCAGGGCGTCGACGAGTACCTGTTCGTCGGCCGTGGACTTCGGGCGCTGGAGCTCGTAGAGGTGGGGGAACTCCCGCCACGCCGCCACGGCGTCCCACAGCCGCACGGCGGCCTCCCCGGTGGGCGGGTCGACGAGGACGGGCCCGAAGAGGCACTGCCCGTCGGGGAAGAACAGCGTGGGCACGCCGAACCCCCCGGCGTCGACGACCCTGCGGTGGTCGGCGAGCACCTCGTCGCCGGTCGTCGGGTCGGCGATGGCCTCGTCGACCAGCCCGGGGTCGAGGCCCAGCTCCTCGAGGAGGGCGCGGGCGACGGCCGGCTCGTGCGGCTTGCGCCCCTCGACGTGGAGGGCCCGACCGGCCCGCTCGTACCACCGGTCGAGGTCGGCCATGTCGTGACGGCGGAGCAGCGCCCCGATGCGCATCATCGACCAGCCGTACGACCACGCCCGCTCCCAAGGGTGCTTCTTGCCCTCCTGTCGGTTGACCTCCTCGAGGCTGAAGAACCGCCAGGTGACCTCGAGGCCGGTCCGGTCACGCACCTCGCGGATCCAGCGCGAGGTCTGGTAGGCGAAGGGGCACATCAGGTCGAAGTGGAAGTCCACCGCGTCGTGCTCGGAGGCGCCCATGGCCGCCACCCTACGCCCACCCCCACCGGGCGGGCACGGTGCACGCCACCGAGGTCGGGGCTGGCGTTCCACGACGGGGAGTAGGGAGAGCACCGCGCCTGGTGGGAACGGCCCCTCGAGAGGGGCCGAAGTACGTCATGACCGGAGGGTAACAGTTGACGGTACCTGTGACAACGGATTGACTGGGCCGACCGGTCGGCCTCGCTCCGGAGTGCCGAGGTCGGGGACAGAGTCGGATGCCCCAGGGCCTGGGGTGGACAGGGGGGCTGCGATGACGCGGAACGTGCCACGGTGGTGAGGTCGGAGCGGGGGCTCCGCTGTCGGTTCGGACGAGCACGTCACGAGCCCGTCCCGCGGTGGCCCACGCTGTCCGGTCGGGCCGGACGGAGCGGGCCTGGTGGCGGTGACGGTGGACGACCCCGGCTTCGACCGGCTCGGCTGCCGCACCCGAGCGAGGTCGAGCTGGCGCGCGGACTGGTGGGACTGGGCGGCATGACCTCGTGACGGCCGCCCAGCGCCGGCAGCGGCTGTGGGACCGCCAGCTCGACACCTACCCGAGCGCTCGGGCACGTGCCGGGTTCCTCCTCGTGATCGTGGTCACCACCATCGTCCTCTACTACGAGGCCTACGTGGGCGGGTCGGTGGGGCCGGCCATCCTCGCCCACTACCAGATCAGCTTCCACTTCTACCTGACCGTCATCGTGGTCTCGAACGTCCTCGGCGCCCTGGCCTCGCTGCTGGCGGCGCGCGTCGACCGGTGGGGCCGGGCCAACTTGGTCGTCTGGGGACTGCTCGTCGCCAGCGCGGCGACCTGCTTCGGCGTCCCCTCTGCCACCAACGGCTACGAGTTCGGGGTCTTCGCATCGGTCGTCGGCTTCGTCGAAGGCATGGTGCTCGTGGCGACACCGGCGCTCGTGCGCGACTTCTCTCCTCAAGTGCGACGAGGAGCGGCGATGGGACTGTGGACGATGGGCCCGGTGGTGGGGAGCCTCGTCGTCACCGAGGTGGCCTCGAACACCCTCGGGCATCTGCATGCCTGGCAGGACCAATACCACATCGCCGGGGCCACCGGGCTCGTGCTCTTCGTCGTCGCCTTCGTTGCCCTGCGCGAGCTCTCCCCGGGGCTGCGCGACCAGCTGATGGTCTCGGCGCGCGAACGCGCCCTGGTCGAAGCCCGGGCCCGCGGGCTCGACCTGGCCGAGAGCGTCCGGAACCCGTGGCGCCAGATGCTCCGCCTCGACATCCTTCTGCCGTCGATCGGCATCAGCACGTTCCTGCTCATCTACTACGCGGCCGTCGGGTTCTTCGTCATCTACTTCAACTCCGTCTTCGGGTTCACCGAGGCGCGCTCGAACGGGCTGGGCAATTGGTTCTGGGCAGCCGACGCCACTGCCGTGGTGGTGGTCGGGCTGGTGTCGGACCGGGTGGGGGTCCGCAAGCCGTTCATCCTGGCGGGGACCGTCCTCGGCATCACCATGACCTCGATCTTCGCCACCCGGGCCACCGATCCCCTGACCACCTACGCGACCTTCGTGGTGATCATCTCGGTCCTGTCGTTTGCCCGGGGCGCGGCCTACTCGCCGTGGATGACGGCGTTCTCCGAGACGCTCGAGGCGCGCAACCCCGCCCTTGTCGGCACCGGGCTCGCCCTGTGGGGCTGGATCCTCCGGGGCATCGCCGCCCTGTCGTTCCTCGTCGCGCCCTTCGTCGTGACCGCCGTGTCACCGATCGCCAACTACGGGCCCACCCTGCAGGCCATCCAGGCCGCCTACCCCGGCCAGGTCCGCACGATCGCCGAGGTGGGCCCGACCATCTTGGCCCGGTTGCGGACGACGCCGCCGGCACCGGGGGCCCTCACCGAGGCCGTCGCCAAGGTCCGCGCCGCCGAGCACGTGAGCGCACCTGAGGCCGTGGCGCGCCTGGTGGCGCTCAAGCACGTCCCTGAGCGCGACCTCGCCTACCTGCGCTCCCACGCCCCGACCGTGCTCGCCGCCCGCAAGGCGGCCCCCGGGCAGTGGCAGACGTGGTGGTGGGCGTGCGTCGCCGGGCAGGTGGTGTTCCTGCCCACGATCTTCCTCCTGCGGGGGAGGTGGCGGCCGTCTTCGGCACGGCGCGACGCCGCGGCGCGCGAGGCGCAGGTCGACGAGGCGCTCGCCGAGCTCGGCCTCCACGGCAGCGGTGCTGCGCCAGGCCCGGGCGCGGCACCGGCGTGAGCCGACCGGTGCCGTCACGACTGCCCCGGGCTGCCGGGTGACCACGACACGACGAGGAGGGGAGCAACGATGCGAGCACTGCGCACGCCCGACGAGCGGTTCGAGGCCCTTCCCGGCTTCGCCTTCTCGCCCCACTACGCCGAGGTCGCCGACGGCGACGGCGGCGCCCTGCGGGTCCACTACCTCGACGAGGGGCCGGTGGACGGGCCGGTGGTGCTGCTCATGCACGGCGAGCCGTCGTGGTGCTTCCTGTACCGCACGATGGTCCCGGTGCTGGTGGAGGCCGGGCTCCGCTGCGTCGCTCCCGACCTCGTCGGGTTCGGCCGCAGCGACAAGCCGTCCGAGACGACCGACTACACCTACGCACGGCACGTCGCGTGGATGTCGTCTGTCGTCTTCGACCACCTCGACCTCACCGGCGTGACGCTGTTCTGCCAAGACTGGGGCGGGCTCGTCGGCCTCCGCCTGGTGGCCGCCCAGCCCGAGCGGTTCGCCCGGGTCGTCGTGGCCAACACGGGGCTGCCCACCGGCGACGCGCCGATGAGCGACGCCTTCCTCGCCTGGCAGCGCTTCTCGCAGGAGACCGAGGACCTCCCCGTCGGCAGGATCGTGCGCGGCGGCTGTGCGCAGCCCATGGCGGACGACGTGGTCGCCGCCTACGACGCGCCCTTCCCCGATGCCAGCTTCAAGGCGGGGGCCCGCATCTTCCCCTCCCTCGTCCCCACCCGGCCCGACGACCCGGCCCACGAGGACAACGTCGCCGCCTGGGAGGTCCTCGCCCGCTTCGAGCGGCCGTGGCTGTGCGCGTTCTCCGACTCCGACCCCATCACCGCCGGCGGCGACGCCGTCTTCCGGCGGACCGTGCCCGGGGCGGCGGGACAGCACCACGTCACCATCGCCGGCGCCGGCCACTTCCTGCAGGAGGACCGGGGACCGGAGGTCGCCCGCGTGGTGGCCGAGCTCGTCGCCGCCACCTCCTGACGCCTGCAGGGAGCGGTCGCTCCCGGTCCCCCCGGGGGCTCGTCACCGCCGGGGGTCGACGGCCACCTTGCCCTGGCTGGTCGGGCGCCGGAGCGACACGAAGGCGTCGGGGAGCTCGTCGAGCGCGATGACGTCGGTGACGACGCCGGCCACCGGGAGGGAACCGCTGGACAACGCCTCGAGCGTGCGTGCGAAGTCGTCCACCTCGTACCACGCCGAGAAGGTGACGGTGAGCTCCTTGAAGTGAGCGGAGCGGAGCCCCAGGCGGACGGGCTCCGTATGGAGATGGGCGACGACCAGGCGCCCGCCTCGGCCGAGCAGATCGATCCCACCGCAGAGGGCCTCTTCGGCCCCCGAGCAGTCCACGACGACGGTGGGCCGCTTGCGACCCAGGGCGCGGTAGGCGACCGCGGTACCGCCTGGTGACGGGTCGATCGCCGCGCTCGCTCCGCAACCGAGGGCCAGGGAGCGCCGCATGGGCAGAGGGTCGCTCACCACCACGTCCCGAGCACCCACCGCCCGGGCCCAGGCCGCCGCCCCCAGTCCGATCGCACCGGCACCGAGCACGAGGACCCGGTCGGCCGTCCCGACCCCGGCCCGCCGGACCGCCCGCAAGGCGGCGGCGAGCGGCTCGGCCAGCACGGCGACCTCGTCGGGCACCGCCTCGGGAACTGGCAACGCGGCGTGCCGGCTCACCACGGTGAGCTCGGCGAACGCACCGGTGGCCCCGGGTCCGGTTCCCACGATCCGCGCCATCGGACAGTGGACGGGATCGCCGCCCAGGCAGGCAACGCAGGCCCCACACGACTGGACGGGCAGGGCGACGACGCGCCGGCCAATGCCGAGGAGACCACCGGCAGCGACGCCCGGGCCGACGTCGACGACGTCGCCGACCAGCTCGTGGCCGAGCACGGTCCCGTCGGGGATGCCGGCGGCCGGCGCGGCGAGGTCGGTGGCACAGACGCCAGCCAGGCGCACGCGCAGGAGGAGCTGGCCCGGACCGGGAACGGGCTGCCGCATGTCTCGCACCACCAGACGGCCGCCGGTCAGGACGGCGGCGCGCATGCCGTCGGCGTCCTCGTCGGCCGGCAGGACCGCAGTGGAGCTCCGGTCGGCCGGCAGGACCGCAGTGGAGCTCCGGTCGGCCGGCAGGACCGCAGTGGAGCTCCGGTCGGACAGTTGGCCACCACGCTTCCCGCCAGCATGCAGCGCCCAGATGGCCGCCGGTCCGCCGAGCGCCCGGCGGGTCGCCGACCGGCCCGCCCTTCGGTCGGCGAACCGTCCGTCCGCGTCGCCCGCCACCCAGTTCATCGCACTCCTCCCTGCCCCGGTGTACGCCTGTCCCACAGGCTAGCCAGACTCTGAGTCACCGGCTGACCGCAGAACGTGTCAAGTGCTGGGGTCGAAGCGGATCGTCCCGTCGGCGAGGTCCCGCAGGGCGGCGATCTGGGTGGCGTTGCCGATGACTACCAGCACGTCGCCGTCCTCGACGATCGCCTCGGGCGGTGGGTTGGTCCGGAAGTCCTCACCGGGATGGCGGAGGGCGAGGACCAGCGCGCCGGTGTGCGCGTGGACCCGCGCCCCGCGCAGGCTCTGGCCGACCATGGGCGAGCCGGCTGGTACGTCGATCTGCTCGAGGCGGAACTCGAGGCTGCCGTCGTGCATGACGACGTCGAGGAACTCGGCGACGTGGGGCTGGACGGCCAGTGCCGCCATCCGGGCGCCCCCCAGGTCCTGGGGGTTCACGACCCGGTCCGCTCCCGCACGCAGGAGCTTGGCCACGGCGGCCTCGGACGCGGCACGCGACACGATGAAGAGGTCAGGGGCCATCGAGCGGCTGGTCAGGGTGACGTAGAGGTTGTCGGCGTCGGTGTTGAGGGCGGTGATGAGCACTCGGGCGCGGTCGATGCCGGCGGCGAGCAGGATGCCCTCGTCGGTGGCATCGCCGGCGACGAAGGGGGCGTCCACGGTGGCCAGACGCTCCAAGGAGGTATCGACGACGACCAGGTCTGCGGGCGCCGTCTTGAGGTGCGTGGCGATCGACCGCCCCACCCGCCCCCATCCGCACAGGATGACGTGCCCGTGCATCTGGCGGATCCGGTGCTCCATGCGACGCCTCCCGAACGTGTCCCGCAGGTACCCCTCGACGAACGTCTCGATCAGCAGGCTGAACGTGTAGGCAGCCGTGCCGACGCCGGCGAGGATGAGCCCGATGGTGAAGACCTTCTCGCCCGCCCCGAACGTGCTGGTCGTGCCGAAGCCGACCGTGGAGACGGTGACGACCGTCTGGTACAGCGCGTCGAGCGGCGTGAGGCCGAAGCCGACATAGCCGGCCGTCCCGGCACCGACCACGACGGCCAGGGCGACGAGCCCGCTGCGCAGGCGTCGCAACGTCCCCGAGGGGCCGGACGGTTCACGGACGGCCCGGTCGGGCTGCATGTCTCATTGTGACGCGACCGAGGTGCCTCCGGCCTGATGTCGTGGTGCCATCGGCTGCTCGGGCGGCAAGCTGGCCGCAGGCCGCGTCGATGTCGTTGCCCCGCGTGTCCCGCACCGTCACGGCTACCCCGGCGTGCTCGAGGTGGCGACGGAAGGCGCCGACCCGCGCTCGTGGTGTGCCACGCACCGGGTAGCCAGGGGTCGGGTTGAGGGGGATCAGGTTGACGTGGGCTCGGAGCGGACGGGCAAAGGCGGCCAGTTCGGCTGCGTCGCTCGGGCGGTCGTTGACCCCGTCGATGAGCGCCCACTCGAGGGAGAGGCGCCGGCCGCTGGCCGCGACGTAGCGCCGGCAGGCGGCCGCCAGCTCGGCCAGCGGGTAGCGGCGGTTGAGGGGAACGAGCTGGTCGCGCAACGTGTCATTGGCGGCATGGAGCGACACGGCGAGGGTGACGGGCAGGTCCTCGGTGGCCAGGCGGTCGATACCAGGGACGACCCCGACGGTCGAGAGGGTGAGCCGCCGGGCTGACAGGCCGAGCTCGTCGTGGATGCGCCGGACCGCCGACCAGACCCGGTCGTAGTTGGCAAGCGGCTCGCCCATCCCCATGAACACCACGTTGGTGAGGCGGTCGGGGGCGGCAGCCCGACGCGCCCGCACCACCTGCTCGACGATCTCGCCGGTCGTGAGGTGTCGCTCGAACCCACCCTGGCCGGTGGCGCAGAAGGTGCAGCCCATGGCACAGCCGGCCTGGGAGGAGACGCACACGGTGACGCGGTCCTCGTACCGCATGAGCACGCTCTCGACCTGGCTGCCGTCAGCCAGGCGCCACAGCCATTTCTGCGTCGAGCCCTCGTCCGACGAGCGGCACGCCACCGCGGTGAGCCCGGGCGGGAGGGCCTCGGCCAAGCGCTCCCGAAGCCCGAGCGGGAGATCGGTCATCTCCTCGGGGCGGAGCCCCCGGCGGTGCAGACCGTCCCAGACCTGCCTGGCCCGGAAGGAGGGCTCGCCGTCGAGCAGCCCCGCGAGCTCGTCCAGGCTGAGGTCGAAGGGGGACGGCACGCCTCCACGGTACCGGTGGCCGTCTTCGGTCATGTGGTGGTTCCGGGCGCTGGTCGCTCGGCCGTCAGGCGAGCGACTCGTCGAGCTCGCCGAGCGAGCTGGTCAGCTCGAGGTTGGCCGAGTAGTCGACCGGGCAGGCGATCACCGAGACGGTGTCGTCGGCCAGCGCTGCGCGCAGCACGGGCAGGAGCTGGTCCGCTGCCTCGATCCGATAGCCCTTCGCCCCGAAGCTCTCGGCGTAGGCGACGAAGTCCGGATTGGTGAACCCAGTACCGGTGCTGTGGCCGAGCTCGAGGTCCATCTTCCACGTGATGAGCCCGTACTCGTCGTCGACCCAGACCAAGATGACGACGGGGACCCGCTCGCGCAGGGCCGTCTCGATCTCCTGGGAGTTCATGAGGAAGCCGCCGTCGCCGGTCGCCACCAGCACGCGCGCTTCGGGCCGGGCCAGCTTGGCGCCGATGGCCCCGGGCAGTGACCACGCCATCGTCGAGAGCCCGTTGGAGATGAGGCAGGTGTTCGGAGCGTAGGTCGGGTAGAGGCGGGCCATCCACATCTTGAGGGCGCCGGTGTCGACGAGGACGATGTCGTCCCGCCCCATGGCGGCGCGGGTGTCGGCGACCACGCGGGCAGGGGAGAGCGGGAACCGCTGGTCGGCCCGTCCCGCGTCGAGCTCGTCGGCCAGTAGGGCTCGGATGCGCTGGGGTTCATCCGAGGGAGGGAAGCGGACGCCGGCCCGCTCGCCGAGGGCGTCGAGGGTGCGACCGATGTCGGCTTGCAGGCCGACGTCGACCACGTAGTGACGGTCGACCTCGGCCGGGAAGCGATGGACGTGGATGATGCGCTTGTCCCCGGCCGGGTTGATGCGGACAGGGTCGAACTCCTGGAGCTCGTAGCCCACCGCCACGATGACGTCGGCCTGGTCGAAGCCGAAGTTGACGTAGTCGTGGCGCATGAAGCCGACGGCGCCCAGGGCCTGAGGATGGTCGTCGGGGAAGACCCCCTTGCCGTGGAAGGTGGTGGCCACCGGAACACCCAGTCGCTCGGCAAAGCGGACGAGCGCCTCGCCGGCGCCGGCTCGTGCGGCACCGTGCCCGGCCAGCACGATCGGGCGCTGCGCCTCGCGCAGGACGGCGACGGCCCGCTCCAGCTGGAGCGACGACGGCTCGTCGGGACGAGGACGGTTGACCTCGAGCGGGTTGGCGTCGCTCGGAGCGGGGGCCTTCTCGACGTCCTCGGGGATGGCGAGGAAGACGGCACCCGGCCGTTCGGTCTCGGCGAGCTTGAACGCCTTGCGGAGCATCTCGGGGACGGCGGCCGGTGTGACGACGAGCTCGGACCACTTGGTCACCGGGGCGAACATCGACACGAGGTCGACGCCCTGGTGCGACTCCTTGAACATCCTGGTGGTGGAGACCTGTGCAGACAGGGCCACCACAGGAGTGGAGTTGGTCGTGGCGTCGGCCACACCGAGCAGCAGGTTGATGGCGCCGGGGCCGAGTGTCGACGAGCACACACCGGCACGGCCGGTCAGCCGCCCGTACACCTCGGCCATGAACGAGGCGGCCTGCTCGTGGCGGACGAGGACGTAGCGGATGGGGGAGCGCGCCAGTGCGTCGACGAGGTGGATGTTCTCCTCCCCGGGGATGCCGAAGACGAAGCGCACGCCTTCGTTCTCGAGACAGCGGACGACGAGCTCGGCGACGGTTCCCTCGGAGGACGACATGGGGCCAGATTAGGGTGCGCACTGTCGGCCGCCGTGCGACGAGGACGGGAGTGGGTCGTCCATGCCCGTTGGGACGAGCCTCCGGAGACGCTTCCGGAGGAGCAGGCGACGCTGGTCGGTACGCTCGACCCGTGCGAGCGGCACCACGCGCCTTTTGGCTCCCGGCACGGGACCGACCGACCGTGGACAGCCCGGCTGCCCCAGCCCCAGCCGCCACCCCGGCCCCAGCCGCCACTCCAGCCCCAGCCGCCACTCCAGCCCCAGCCCTGAGTCGGACCGTCGACGTCGACGGTCCCGTGCACTACGCCGACTTCGGGGGCGACCCGGACGGGGCGACCATCGTGTGCGTCCACGGACTGGGTGGCTCGCACCGCAACTGGCTGGCGGTCGCACCAGGGCTCGCTCAGCTCGGCCACGTCCTCGCCCCCGACCTGGTCGGCCACGGGCTGACCCCGGCCGCCGGACGCGTGCCCGATGTGGAGGGGCACTGTCGGCTGCTGACGGGCTTCCTCGACCGCGTGGTCGGTCGACCGGCGATCGTCGTGGGCAACTCGATGGGAGCGCTGGTGGCAGCACTCGTGGCGTCCGAGGAGCCCGAGCTGGTGGCAGGGCTCGTCCTGGTCGACCCGGCCCTACCGGTCCGGTCGATCGCCCGGTTCCGTCCTTCGGTGGTGGCCAATTTCGTCGCCTGTGCGATCCCCGGGGTGGGCGAGGCGTACCTCGGTGCCCGGCGCCGCCGGACGACCGCCGAGGAGAGCGTCCTGCGGGTGCTCCGGAGGTGCTGCGTCGACCCGGAGCGCCTGCCGAGGTCGGTGGTCGAGGCGCACGTGGTGCTCACCGAAGGCATGGACCGTTCGGCGGCAGACGCCGCCTACCTCACCTCGGCTCGGTCACTGGCCGGACGCTATGTCGCCCCGGCCGCCACGCTCGCTGCGCTGGACCGCGTCGACCGGCCCACGGTCGTGCTCCACGGGGCCTGCGACCGGATCGTCCCCTTGGGGGTGGCACGTGCCCTGGTGGCTGACCACCCTGACTGGCGGCTCGAAGTGGCCCTCCATGCCGGGCACGCGCCCATGCTCGAGGTGCCGGCGTGGACGGTGGAGGTGATCACGCGATGGGTGCGTGGAACCGGTCAGCTGTCCGGCTCCGGCCGATCGGCGAAGTACTCCGACGGTCGCCTGACGGAGCGGTGACCTCGGCGAGCAGCCGTCGGGCAGTCGTCGCGAGAGGCTCCTCGCGTCGCCACACCGCCCGCACTTCACGGCCGAGGTCGAGCTCCGACACGGGAACCTCGACGAGCCGGCCGCTCTCGAGCTCGGTACGCACCGTCGAGCTGCCGATGACGGCGACTCCCGCGCCGGCCGCCACGGCCGCCTTGATGGCCGTGGTGGAGCCGAGCTCGAGGCCGACCACCGGAGCATGCGCGTGGCGGGCCAGCGCGTGCTCGACCACGGCGCGGGTTCCCGAGCCCGGCTCACGTGCCACCAGTGGGGTCCGGGCCAGCTGCTCGGCGGTGATGGGCCGGCGTCGGCGGCTCCACGGATGTCCGGGGGCGACGACGACCACGAGGTCGTCGTGGTCGACGACCGTCGAACGGAGATCGCGGGGGACGACGGCCCCTTCGACGAAGCCGAGGTCGGCCTGGCCAGTCCGCATGACGGTGAGGACGTGCTCCGAATTGCCCATCTGGAGCGAGGCGACGATGTCGGGCGCCGTGGTGCGCAGGCGGGTCAGCCAGGCGGGGACGAAGTACTCGGCGACCGTCATCGATGCCGCCAGGCGGAGGGTGGGGCGCTCCTGCTCGCGCAAGGTCCCGAGCCCGGTGACGAGTGACGTCAGGCCGTCGAGGACGGGGGCGGACCATTCGACGACTGCCTCTCCGGCGGGTGTCAGGCGTGCCCCGGTGGGCCGACGGTGGAGCAGGGCCGTCCCCACCTGACGTTCGAGGGCGCGTAGACGCATGGACGCCGCCGGCTGGCTCATGCGGTGCACCGCGGCGGCTCGGCTGATCGACCCCAGGTCGGCAACCGATCGGAGCAGGTCGAGCGACGTGACGTCGGGAACGGGCTCCGGAACAGGCATAAGGAGAGCTTAGAGGTTCATCAGGGACCGCCCGGTTCTCGTCGGCCACCGGGGCC
This sequence comes from Actinomycetes bacterium, assembly GCA_021798955.1. GTDB lineage: Bacteria > Actinomycetota > Acidimicrobiia > Acidimicrobiales > RAAP-2 > JAJZJT01. The sequence goes on along the minus strand of JAJZBK010000014.1, from coordinate 28,514 downwards.
CGCACCATGTCGTCCATGACCGTGGACACCACACTCGCTACCCCCGTCCGTCCTCCCGCCCGCCGCCCCACCGTTGCGTCCATCGTTCCCGGGCTTGCCCTGGCCGTGGCGGTCGCTGCCGTGGGTGAGCTCCTGGGCTCGTTCGTGCCCGTGGTCGGCGCTCCGGTCTTCGCCATCTTGGGTGGCATCACGGTGGCGCTCGTACGCGGTCGTCGTCCCGCACTCGTCCCTGGCATCCGCTTCGCCTCGTCACGGGTGCTGCAGGCGTCAGTCGTCGTGCTCGGCACGACGCTCTCACTGCGCCAGGTGGTCCACACCGGCGTGACGTCGCTCCCCGTCATGCTGGGTTCGCTCGCCGTCGCCCTGGGGGGTGCCGTCGTGGTCGGGAAGGCGCTCGGGGTCGACCGGGACACGCGCACCCTGGTCGGGGTCGGCACGGGCATCTGCGGGGTGTCTGCGATCGCCGCCACCGACTCCGTCATCGAGGCATCGGAGGCCGATGTCGCCTACGCCGTGGCCACCATCTTCACCTTCAACGTGGCCGCCGTCCTCACGTTCCCCACCATCGGCCACCTGTTGCACCTGACGCCCCACGGGTTCGGTCTCTGGGCTGGCACGGCGATCAACGACGTGTCCTCGGTGGTGGCGGCGGCCACCATCTTCGGGCACGGTGCGGCGGGCACGGCAGTCGTCGTCAAGCTCACTCGGACGTTGATGATCATCCCCATCACCCTCGTCCTCGGTTGGTACCGCAGCCGCCGGCCACGGTCGACCGTCCCGTCCGATCCCTCTGGTGCCACCGGTGCCGTGCTCGAACCGGCAGGCGTCCCCGTGGTCGGGACGGCGTCGGGGGCCGTCCCGGTGGCCGTCCCGATCGAGACCGTGGCCGAGGCACCCAGCCGCACCGCCCGCCGCCTCGTCCCGCTGTTCATCGTGTGGTTCGTGGTGGCGGTCGTCGTCAACACGGTCGGTCTCGTTCCGGTCTCGCTCCATGTACTGGCATCGACGGCGGCACAGTGGATGATCACCATCGCCTTGGCGGCCATCGGCTGCTCGACGCACATCGGCGAGATCCGACGTGCCGGTTTCCGCCCGCTCGGCCTCGGTGCCGTGCTGTGGGTGGCGGTTGGCCTGACCAGCATCGGCATCCAGGCCGCGACGGTCGGCCTGCACTGAGCCCGTCGTCACCCGACGCCCACGTCCGTTATGCGTCCGTCATGCGTCCGTCAGGATGTCCGGCCACAGTTGTGGCGTGCTCGTCCTGCCTCGTCGCTGCCGTGCCCGCCTGACGACGGCGACCTGCCTGGTGGCGGTGGCGCTGGTCGCTGCCGCGTGCTCGGCTGGGTCTGCTGCACCGACCGCTCCGTCCCGTCGGACCGCTCCTGCCCCCGCCAGTCATCGGGGCCCGGGAGGCTTGCCGGTAGCGGGCGGGCAAGGGGCTCACGCCACGACCACCACCGAGCAGCCCGGTTGGACGCCAGTGACCTACCAGGGCAGCACGTTGCTGGTCGACGAACGGGCGGTGGTGACGCCCGGCGGGGCGCACGTCGAGCTGATCCGCTTTCGGGCGGGGGTCGTCCACTTCACCCTCCACGACGGCAGCACGGACCCTCCTCGCGGCTCGCTCGCCCTGCCGGCCGACGCTCAGTCGGCGGTCCCCGCCTCCGAGCAGGCCACCATGGTCGGCGCCTTCAACGGCGGCTTTCTCGCCTCGACCGGCTCGGGAGGCTTCGAGGTGGACGGTCAGGTGCTCGAGCCGCTGGTGGCCGGTCGGGCCAGCTTCGTCATCGACGCCAACGGCACGGCTCACGTTGGCGTGTGGGGCTCGCAGTTGCCCCATCCGGGTGAGCAGGTCACCAGCGTCCGCCAGAACCTGGTGCCGCTTGTCTCGGGTGGTGTCCCCAGCCCGTCGGTGGGGGACGTGGCCGCCTGGGGAGCGACCCTTGGTGGCGGTGCCGCCGTTGCCCGGAGCGGGGTGGGCGAGGACGCCGCGGGGAACATCGTCTACGCCGGAAGCATGTCGGCCACGCCCGCCGACCTGGCCAACGCGCTGGTGCAGGGTGGGGTCGTCACGGGCATGGAGCTCGACATCAACCCGGAGTGGGTCCAGGCCGTGGTGGCCCCGGTGCCGGGTGGAGCCCTGCAGACCGCCGTACCCGGACAGAACCGTCCTGCCGACCAGTACCTTGTGGGCTGGACGCGGGACTTCGTCGTGGCCTCGGCGGGCTGACTCGGCGGGCCGACTCGGCGACTGACTCGGCGACTGACTCGGCGACTGACTCGGCGACTGACTCGGCGACTGACTCGGCGACTGACTCGGCGACTGACTCGGCGGGCCCGCCGGCCGGACCTCAGTTGACCTGGCGCTCGCGCCCCTCCCAGAACTCGGAGCGGAGCTTGAACTTCTGGAGCTTCCCCGTCGCCGTGCGGGGGAGCGCCTCGCGCAGCTCGACCCGCTTGGGGCACTTGAACCCGGCCAGACGCTCGCGGCAGTAGGCGATCACCCGTTCCTCGGTCACCGGGGTAGTCCCGTCGACGACGACCAGGGCCGTCACCAGCTCGCCCCACCGGTCGTCGGGGACTCCGATCACGGCTACTTCGGCGACGCCCGGCATCGAGAAGATGACGTCCTCGACCTCGATCGACGAGACGTTCTCGCCGCCGCTGATGATGACGTCCTTCTTGCGGTCGAGGATCTGGAGGTGGCCCTCCTCGTCGAGCACGCCGCCGTCCCCGGTATGGAACCACCCGCCGGCCAGTGCCTCCTGGGTGGCCTCCGGTTGCTGCCAGTACCCGTCCATCACCGTGTTCGACCGGGCGAGGACCTCGCCAGTGTCGTCGACGACCAGCTCGGTGCCGATGGCGGGGACCCCGGCGCGCATCAACTTGCGGGCCCGCTCGCTGGCAGGGAGGTCGTCCCACTCGGCACGCTGGCGGTTCACCGTCAGGAGCGGCGCGGTCTCGGTCAGACCGTAGATCTGGATGAACTCCCAACCGAGCTCGGACTCGATGCGCTCGATGGTGCGCGAGGGCGGCGGTGCCCCGGCTACGACGACCCGGGTGTGGTCGCGGCCGGGCACGGGGTCTTCCCAGGTGGCAAGGGCGTCGAGGGTGGCGTTGACCACGGCCGGGGCGGCGCACAGGAGGGTCACCCCGTGGCGCTCGACCCGACGGAGGACCTCGGTGCCGTCGACCTTCCTCAGGACGACCTGGGGGCAGCCCATGCCGGCCGTCGCCCAGGGCATGCCCCACCCGTTGGCGTGGAACATGGGAAGGGTGTGGAGGTAGACGTCGCGGTCGGACACCTGGACGTGCCACCCGAAGAGCGCGGCGTTCACCCAACAGTTCCGGTGGGTGAGCCGGACGCCCTTCGGCCGTGCGGTGGTGCCCGAGGTGTAGTTGATGGTGGCCACCGCGTCCTCGTCCGGCTCCCACGGCCGAGGCTCGGCGCCCTCGGGGAAGAGGACCTGGTCCGACTCGGCGCCCAGGACGAACCGTTCCGGTGCGTCGACAGCGGCCAGGGAGCTCTCGAGCTCGGGGTCCAACAGTAGGACGGAGGCGCCCGAGTGCTCGACGATGTAGGCCACCTCGGGCTCGGTCAGCCGGAAGTTGACCGGGACGAGCACGCGACCGGACCCGCACACACCGAAGAACGAGGTGAGCAGGCGAGCGCTGTTGTGCGAGACGATCGCCACGCGTTCGCCGGGCCCGACGCCCAGCGCATCGAGCCCGGCTGCCTGGGCCCGGGCGCGGGCGGCCAGCTCGGCGAAGGTCAGGGTGCCCCACTCGTCGGCTGGTTGGTCCGGCTCGTCGACGAGGGCATGGCGGTCGGGGTAGGCCCGCTCGGCCCGGTCGAGGAAGTCCCGCACGTTGAACGGAACGATCACCTGTCCACCTCCGTCGTCGCCGCCCGACCGGCCAGCCGGTGGCACCATTCAAGTCGAGTGGACGGCGGCGCGCCCGGCAACGAGCAGACGATCCCGGTGGCGAGGTAGCTCCGGTCGGGGTAGCTCCGGGCGGGGCGGTAGGGTCCGGACGTGCCCGTGCCGCTGGTCGCCGTAGGTCCTCGTCCCGCTCAGTTCGCCGTCGACGCCATCGCCAGTGGTGGCGGCACCGTGGTCGCCCTCGACGAGTCCCCGGAGGCGCTGGTGTGGCTCGACCCCGCCGACGTCGTCGGTCTGCGAGAGGCACTGGCGGTCGCACCGGACGTCCGGTGGGTGCAGCTTCCCTTCGCCGGCGTGGACCGGGTGGCCGAGGCCGGCCTGCTCGACGCCGGCCGGGTGTGGACCTCGGCCAAGGGTGCTTATGCCGAGCCGGTTGCCGAGCACGCCTTGGCCCTGGCGTTGGCAGGCCTGAGACACCTGCCGGAGCGTGTGGTCGCCCGGACCTGGGGAGCACCGAAGGGCACCAGCTTGTTCGACGAGCGGGTCACCATCCTCGGGGGAGGGGGGATCGCCCGGGCGCTCATCGGCCTGCTCGCGCCGTTCCGGGTCGACACGACGGTGGTGCGACGAACGGGCGAGCCGGTGCCGGGTGCCACCCGGACCGTGCCGGTCGACCAGCTCCACCACGTGCTCTCCGACGCGCTGGTGGTCTTCGTGGCCCTGGCGCTCACCCCGGAGACGGAGAGGATCGTCGGCGCCAGGGAGCTCGCCGCCATGGACGAGCGGGGCTGGCTGGTGAACGTGGCCCGGGGACGGAACGTCGACACAGACGCCGTCGTCGAGGCGCTGCGGACCGGCTCGATCGCCGGGGCCGCCCTCGACGTCACCGACCCCGAGCCGCTGCCGGACGGGCATCCGTTGTGGGACATCCCGTCCTGCATCGTGACGCCGCACACGGCCGACACGCCCGAGATGGTGCGGCCGCTGCTGGCGGAACGTCTCCGGGTGAACGTCACCCGGTTCTCCGGCGGTGAGCCCCTGGTGGGCGTCGTCGACGTCGCCGCCGGCTACTGAGCGAGCCGCCGGGGGAACCGGCTGCACCGGCTTTCACGTGGCGCTTCGGTGCCATGTGGGGTGGCGGGCGGTGGCCGTCCGGCGGCGATGCCGCGGGCGGCAAGGGAGGCCCCCGACGTGACTGTCACACCGGTGGGCGAGCATGCGGGGAGCTTGCCGGAGGCGGTTTCGGACCGCCCAGACCAGCCACACCCGCGACACAGCTCAGGAGGCCCTGATGATCACGCTCGAACCCCGACCGGCACCGGTGCCCGCGCCGCCCCCTGGCCGCCCCGCTTCGCCTTCGATGGCCGAGGTCGGCGAGTCGAGCGATGCCAGCCGCTCCGCAGTGGGCGAGTCGTTCGTCATCGACTGCGCGGCATGTGTGCACCAGCACAGCTCGGTCTGCGAGGAGTGCGTGGTCGCCTTCGTCGTCGGCCGTGAGCCCGACGACGCGCTGGTCGTCGACGTCGCCGAGGCTCGTGCTGTCCGCCTGCTCGGCAGCGCCGGCCTCCTTCCCATGCTCCGGCACGCCCGCTGAGCAGAGCACCCGTCGGGCCGTGCCACCATGGGGCGTGCGTCCGTACCCGCTCCATGGCAGCGACACCAGGGACGAGGCTGCATCGCTCGCCGGCGTTCTGCTCGAAGCGGGTCGCCGTGCAGGGTTGGTGTCCGTCGGGACGGCGCCCGTGGCGGTCTTCGCCGCAACACGCGGGCACCTCGAGCGCCGCAAGCGGCACGGGTTGCACGGCGGAATGCAGTTCACCTACCGCAACCCGGAGCGGTCGACGGACCCCGCCCGCCTGCTCGACGGGGCGCGCAGCCTCGTCGTGGGTGCCTGGGCCTACGCAGCCTCGTCGTCGGGAGCGCCGGCGCGGCCCGAGGACCGCATCGGGCAGGCGACCGTCCACCCTCGGGGCCGGGTGGCCCGCTACGCCGTACGTGACCACTATCGCGACCTGGCGGCAGCCCTCCATGTCGTCGCAGCCGTCCTGACCGCCGCTGGCTGGCGAGCCCGGGTCGTCGTCGACGACAACGGCCTGGTCGACCGCGAGGCCGCCCGCCAAGCCGGCGTGGGCACCTACGGCAAGAACACGCTGCTGCTCGTGCCCGGCTACGGCTCTTGGTGCCTGATCGGCACGGTCGTCACCGACGCCCCGCTCGGCATCCGATGGTCGGCCGACAGCGGTAACGGGGCCCGGGCCCGTCGGTTGGAGCACGGCTGCGGGCGGTGCACGGCGTGCCTCGACGCCTGTCCGACCGGGGCGCTGGTCGCCCCCGGCGTGCTCGACGCCCGTCGGTGCCTGGCCTGGCTGCTCCAGGCCGGCGGCACCTTCCCGCCCGCCCTGCGGACGGCCCTCGGGGACCGCCTCTACGGCTGCGACACCTGCCAGGAGGTGTGCCCCGTCAACCGGGTGGCAGGGCGGCGATCGGCCCGAGAGGGATCGTCTGGGTGCAGCCCGTCCGGGGGAAGCCCCTCCGATGCTCCCGACTCGGTCGCTGTCGGAAGCAGCGTGGCCGATGCTGGTGGCGACGTTCCCGTGACGGTCGACCTCGACCTGGTCGAGTTGCTCGAGGCCCCGGACGAGGTGGTGATGGCCCGGGTGGGCCGCTGGTACGTCGCCGACAGGGATCCTGCGGTCGTCCGGCGCAACGCCCTGGTGGTGCTGGGAAACGTGGGCCGGGCCGACGATGCAGCCGTCAGACGCGTCGTGGGTGCCTACTGCGACCACCCGGACCCCGTGCTCCGCGAGCACGCCGAGTGGGCGGCGAGGCGTCTCGGGCTGGCCGGTGCACCGACTGCCGGCACCCCGACTGCCGGCGTCCCCGTGGCGCTCGGAGCGACGGGCCGAACGGATCGTGCGGCCGGGGCGGGAGCGGCATGAGCCACCTCCTCGTCACCAACGACTTCCCGCCGAAGGTCGGTGGCATCCAGGTCTACCTCTGGGAGCTCTGGCGCCGCCTCGACCCGACCACCTTCACGGTCCTCACCGCGTCGTCGCACCCGGACGCGCCGGCGTTCGACCGTCACTGTGCCGAGGTGGGCATCCGGGTGGAACGGGTCCCCCAGCATCTGCTCCTGCCCACCTCTGCGCTCGCCCGGCGTGTGCGAGAGGTGGCCCGACAGACCGGTGCCTCGCTCGTCGTCCTCGATCCGGCCCTTCCCCTCGGGGTGCTCGGGCCGTCCCTGGGGATCCCCTATGCCGTGGTGCTCCACGGCGCCGAAGTGACCGTGCCAGGTCGACTGCCGCTCGCCCGGGGCCTGCTCGCCCGGACGTTGCGGCAGAGCGCACTGCTCGTCACGGCCGGTGGGTACCCGCGTGACGAGGCGATCCGCGCCATGGGAAACGTGCCACCCCCACCCACGGCAGTCGTCCCTCCGGGGGTCGATCTCGACCGGTTCCGGCCCTTGGGTGCCGCCGAGCGTGCCGAGGCCCGAGCCCGTTTCGGCTTGCCGGTCGACGCACCGCTGGTGGTCGGGGTGAGCCGGCTGGTGCCGCGCAAAGGGTTCGACGTGCTCATCGACGCTGCCGTGCAGCTCCGGCCGGCCTTTCCCGACCTGACCGTGGTGATCGCCGGACGGGGTCGTGACGAGGGCCGGCTCGCCGCCAAGGTCGACGAGCTCGGCGCTCCTGTCCGCCTGGTCGGCCCGGTGCCCGACGACGACCTGCCCGCGCTGGTCGGAGCCGCCGACGTCTTCTGCGTGCCGTGCCGCAACCGGTGGGGCGGCCTGGAGCAAGAGGGCTTCGGGATCGTCTTCCTCGAGGCTGCCGCCGCCGGGGTCCCCCAGGTGGCGGGGGCCTCCGGCGGGACGCCCGAGGCCGTGGTCGACGGTCGGACCGGGCTCGTGGTGGACCACCCCCGCGACAGCCGGCTGGTCGCTGCTGCCCTCGGGCGACTGCTCGGGGACGCGTCCTTGCGCGAGGCGCTCGGCGCCTCGGCCCGGGCCCGGGCGGAGGAGTCCTTCGACTACGACCGGCTCGCACCTAGGCTGGCCGCGGCACTCGCTGGCGTGGGAGGCTGACCGACCGCGGGCGACCGTGGTGTCCTGTCCGATCGACGAGGAGGGTTGAACGTGGCGGACCGAGCCACCGAGCGCATGACGATGGCAGCGCCGCCCGAGCGGTGCTTCGCCGTCAGCGCTGACATCGACGCGTACCCCGAGTGGGCAGGCGACATCAAGGAGGTGAACGTCCGCCAGCGCGACGACGAGGGCCGGCCGACGGTCGTCACGTTCCGCGCCGCCGCCTTTGGCAGGTCGACCAGCTACACCCTCGCCTACGACTACTCGCAGGCGCCCAAGGTGCTCTCGTGGGTGGAGACCGAGGGCGACATCACCTCCAAGCTCGACGGGAGCTACGTCTTCGAGCCGGCGCCAGGGGGAGGATGTGAGGTCACCTACCACCTCGAAGCCGAGCTGAAGGTACCGCTCCCCAGTTTCATCAAGCTCCGGGCGCAGAGCCGCATCATGTCGATCGCGCTGCGTGACCTGAAGGCCCGCGTCGAATCCCACCCGTGAGGGTCGGCGTCACCCTTCCTCACTTCGAGCCGACCCCGCGTCCAGCCCTCGAGGCCGCTCACCAGGCCGAGGACCTCGGACTGGACGGCGTCTTCTGTTTCGACCACCTGTGGCCCATGGGGCAACCTGGCCGCCCCGCGCTTGCCCCACTGCCGCTGCTTGCCGCCGTCGCCGCCACGACGTCGCAGGTGGCGGTGGGCACCCTGGTCTCCCGTGTCGGACTGGTGGAGGACGACGTCCTCGTCGCCTCGCTGCGCAGCCTCGACCGCATCGCCACCGGGCGGTGCATCGCCGGTATCGGGACGGGGGACACGCTCAGTCGGGCCGAGAACGAAGCGTTCGGCCTCCCCTTCGAGCCGGCTGCTCGTCGCCGCCAGCGGATGGCCGCCGTCGCCGCTGCTCTCCTCGACGCCGGGACGACGGTCTGGCTCGGAGGGGGTGCGGCGCCCGTGGCGGCCCTGGGTCGACTCCTGTCCGTGCCGCTCAACCTGTGGGGTGCCGACCCCGCCGACGTCGAAGCCGCCCGCTCGAGGGGCAACAGCGTGACGTGGGGGGGTGTCGTCCCGACCGACGTCGACGGCGCCGCCCGACACCTTGCCCGCCTGGCTGCCGCCGGGGCGGACTGGGTGGTGTGCGCGTGGCCGCCGTCCCTCGAGGTCGTCGCCCGGGCCGCCCGCAGCACCCGTGAGTGACCCGTGCGTGACCGCCAGGCAGGAGAGACGAGGCGGCCGTCCCGGAGGACGCGGCGACAGCGGTAGCCTGTGACGATGGAGTTTCGGCGCATCAACGGTCTCCCGCCTTACGTCTTCGCCACCATCAACGACCTGAAGGCATCGGCCCGTCGGGACGGGCACGACGTCATCGACCTGGGGTTCGGCAACCCCGACCTCCCCTCGCCCGACGTTGCCGTCGACAAGCTCGCCGAGGCCGCCCACAACCCCCGCAACCACCGCTACTCGGCCAGCCGGGGGATCCCGAAGATCCGCCAGGCCATCTCCGACCTGTACCTGCGGAAGTTCGGCGTCGAGATCGACCCCGACCTCGAGGTGGTCACCACCATCGGGGCGAAGGAGGGCCTCTCGCACCTGATGTGGGTGCTCGTGGGACCGGGTGACACCGCGCTCGTCCCCACACCGTCGTACCCGATCCACATCTACGCCCCGCTCTTTGCCGGGGCCGATGTCCGCCACGTCCGTCTCGACGGTCCGAACGAGGACGCCGACGGCCAGGCCCCGGGGGCCGCCTTCTTCGAAAACCTGATGGAGGCCTGGGAGTCAGCCTGGCCCAAGCCCCGGGTGATCGTCCTGTCCTTCCCGCACAACCCGACGACCGAGTGCGTGGACCTTGCGTGGATGACCCGCATCGTCGCCTTCGCCAAGGAGCACGACATCGTGCTCGTGCACGACTTCGCCTATGCGGACATCGCCTTCGACGGCTACCAGCCGCCCTCCATCCTGCAGGTACCCGGGGCGAAGGACGTAGCGGTCGAGCTCTACACCCTGACCAAGTCGTTCTCGATGGCGGGGTGGCGGGTCGGGTTCATGGTCGGCAACGCCACGATCGTCCAGGCGCTCACCAAGCTCAAGAGCTACCTCGACTACGGCACCTTCCAGCCCATCCAGATCGCGGCGATCGTGGCCATGAACGAGGCACCCGACTACCCCAAGGTCATCAACGAGGCCTACCAGGCGCGCCGCGACGCCCTCTGCGAAGGGCTCAACCGCATCGGCTGGGCGGTCACGCCCCCCCGGGGGACCATGTTCGTGTGGGCGCCCATCCCCGAGCCCTACCGTGAGATGGGCTCGCTCGAGTTCGCCAAGTACCTGGTACAGGAGGCGAACGTGGCGACGAGCCCCGGAGTGGGCTTCGGTCCCGGCGGCGACCGTCATGTCCGCTTCGCCCTCATCGAGAACGAGAAGCGGATCGGACAGGGCATCCGCAGCCTCCGGCGCGCCCTCACCCGTCTGGACCCGGCCTAGCGCCACGGCCCGGAGGCACAGGCCGCGGAGGCGGCGCGCTCACGGGGTGTAGGGCGCCCCGTCCAGGGTGACGTTGTCGACCACCGAGAGCGTGCCCGGAGGGACGTGGGCCTCGTAGACACCCGTCATCCCCGGGGTGGCATCGGCCAGCCCGGCCAGGGAGATGGTGCCACCCTGCCCCGGGGTGCCGAACGGTGGAGGGTTCGGGGTGCCGAGCTCGGTCCCTTTGCAGACCTCGAACTGCAGCGACGTCCCGACGATCCGGGCGCAGACCCGCAGCGGGTAGGTCGGAGCAGGGACCTCGCCGAGGTACGAGCTGAGGTTGACGCCACTGTCGGGGATGACCGTGAAGCCGGTCGGGGCCGTCGAGTCGAAGTCGATCCCGACGAAGTCCCAGAAGCCGGCCATCCAGACGTTCCGCTCGAGGACGATGGCGGTCGTCCGTTGAGGGGTTGAGTGGATGTCGAAGGCCAGTCCGTTCTGGGCGATCCCTTGGCCGTAGAGCCAGGTGGCGCACTCGGTGGCGTCCCCCTGGACGGGCGTCGCGCCCCAGGTCATCTCGCGGTTGTTGGCCCCGGTGGTCGGCGGTGCGTAGGTGAGCACCGTCTGGGCGTAGGTGTCCACCCGGTAGGGAGCACCTTGGGGCGTGAGCCGGTACTGGCACGCGGCGAGGACGAGGGGGAGCGCCACCAGGACGGCGCCGATGCCGGCCCGGAGCCGGAACGTCGCAGGACCCGTCGTAGCCCTGCCGGTCCCGCATCGCCTGAACCGGCCCAGCCCGCCCCGCGCTCCCCGTTGTGCGCAACCATCCATGGTTGGTCCTCCGCCTCGTCGCCAGGGGTCTCTCCCCGCGACCCAGTTCATCGACGCCGGAGGCGGCGAGGTTGAGGACGACGGCTGGTGGGGTCACCCCTTGGGGGCGAGGAACCCACTGCGACAGAAGGCGATGGCGGCGTCGGCCACCCGGTCGGCGTTCGCTCCTCGTTCGAGCACGAGGGAGCGGGCGAGGTGCGCCGATACCCCGAGCACGGCGATGGCGAGGACGGTCGGGTCTTCGCGACGGAGCAGCCCCGCGGTGACGCCGGCCGCCACGTGGGGCAGCGCGTCGGCGACGGCCTGTTCCTCGCCCGCCCGGACGATTGGGGCGAAGCGTTCCTCGGTCCGAGCGAATTCGAGCAGGGCGAAGAGATGGCGGTGATCGCTCAGCCACTCGATCGAGGCGCGTATGCCCTGCTCGATCCGTCGTACCGGGTCGTGCTCACCGGCGATCGCCTCGCGCTGGGCTTGGCGCAACCCCTGCTGGGCATCGAGGAGGACCTGACGCATCAAGGCGTCCTTGGAGTCGAAGTACCAGTAGAAGACGCCCTTGCCGACCCCGAGCCGGTCGACGATGGCGGTCACCGAGGTCGTGTGGTAGCCGTCGGTGGCGAACATCCTCGAGGCGACGTCGAGGAGCTCCTTTTTGCGCTGCGTTCCTCGCTCAGTCAGCCGACGTGCCATGGCCGCTGGAGGCTACCGCGGCATTCGGTGCGCCGAGCGGCCCGGCTGGCGGTACGGTGAGCCGTGGTCTACTGGTGCCTCAAGGCGGTCCTGAGTCCGGTGCTCCTCCTCCTCTGGCGGGTGCGCGTCGAGGGAAGGCGGTACGTGCCCCGGCGGGGTCCCGCTCTGCTGGCCGCCAACCACCAGTCGTTCTGCGACTCGTTCTTTCTGCCGCTCGTGATCGCCCGCCGGGTGACCTTCGTCGCCAAGGCGGAGTACTTCGACTCGTGGAAGACCGGGTGGTTCTTCAGGGCGGCCGGCCAGATCCCCATTCGCCGTGACGGCGGGGACGTCTCGCGGCGGGCTCTCGACACGGCGGCCGGCGTGCTCGCTGACGGCAAGCTGCTCGGCATCTATCCGGAGGGCACCCGGGCCCCCGATGAGCACCTCTACCGGGGCCGCACCGGGGTGGCTCGCCTGGCGGTCGACACGGGTGCACCGGTGGTCCCCGTCGCCCTGGTGGGGACCCGGAAGATCCAGCCGCCCGGACGGCTCGTGATGCGCCCGTTCCACGCCGTCACGGTCCGGTTCGGCCCGCCCCTCTACGCCGATGCCGCCGCCGGGGACGACCCGTTGGCCCTGCGTGCCTTCACCGAGCGGCTGATGGCCGCCATCGCCGAGCTGTCGGGGCAGGAGCGGGTGGACGTCTACGCCAGCGAGGTCCGGACCCTGCGGGGCCCTGCGGCCGTGGAGCGGGAGCCCGACGGTGAGCGGTAACGCGGCGGAAACCCGCCGTTCATCAGCCGTCCCTACGGTGGGGGTATGCCAGGGCTCGGCAGTGGGGAAGTCGACGGCCGAGGAGCAGCGCAGGCCGGAGCCGACCGTGCCGGTGACCACGTTGGGCTCAGCCTCATGACCGATGTGCTGGTGCGGGTGGTCCTGCCCGATCGCCCCGGCGCCCTCGGTGCCGTGGCCAGTCGCATCGGCTCGGTCGGCGGGGACGTCGTCTTCATCGACATCCTCGAACGCTCCAACGGCGTGGTGGTCGACGAGATCGGGGTCGTGCTGGCCGATGCGGCCCTGGTCGAGCTCATGGTCGGCGAGGTCCACGAGGTCGACGGTGCCGCGGTCGAGGCGGTGCGGCCGGTGACTTCTGCGGCGGTGGACCCTCGGACCGAGCTGCTGGCTGCGGCCACCGGGCTCGTCCGTCAGCAGCGGGCCGAGGACGTCCTGGCCTTCCTCGTCGACGCGGCCCGAGCCGGCTTCGGAGCCGAGCACGTGGCGGTGGCCCCGTCTCCCGAGCACCACAACGCCCCGGATGTCGCCGTGGCCAAGCTCGATGCCGTCGGCGCCGACCTGGTCGTGGTCCGCCGCCACCCGGTGCTCCGCCAACGGGAGCGGACGCGTCTGGCCGAGCTGGCCGAACTGGCCGACCATCGCTGGCGCGAGCTGGCTGCCCGTCCCGCGGCCTCCTGAGCAGGACGGCTCAGGACCTGGCCCACCCACGGGCTCGGTCGACGGCAGCGAGCCAGGCCTGGTGGGCGACGTCGGCCGGACCGCGGTCTGGCGGCGGCTCGAAGACCCGCTCGGCGTGCCAGAACGCTGCCAGGTCCTCGAGCGAGCCCCAGACCCCTTCGGACAGCCCGGCCAGGGTGGCGGCACCGAGGGCGGTTGACTCCACCGACCGGGGGCGCGCGACGGGGATGCCGCTCTGGGCGGCCTGGAGCTCGAGGAGGAGGTCCATCACCGACGCGCCTCCATCCACCCGGACTCGCTTGGGGACGGTGCCGGCGGCGGCCATGGCGTCGAGCACGTCGCGTGTCTCGAACGCCAGCGCCTCGACCACCGCTCTGGCCAGGTGGGCCCGGCCGGTACCTCGGCTCAGCCCCACGATGGTCCCGCGGGCGTACGGGTCGAAACGTGGGCTGCCGAGCCCGGCGAACGCCGGGACGACCACGACACCCTCGGTCGAGCCCACCGATCGGGCGAGCGGCTCCAGCTCGTCGGCCGCCCCGATGAGGCCGAGGCCGTCGCGGAGCCACTGGATGGCCGCACCCGAGGTGAACACCGAACCTTCGAGGGCGTAGGAGACAGAGGGATGGTGACCGGCCGGGCCGCCCAGATCGTCGGTCCGGTCGCCCACGGCGGCGGCCGTCTGACCGAGGTCCCAGGCGATGGTGGTGAGCAGGCCGTCAGCCGGTGCCGGGCAGGTCGGCCCGACGTTGAGGAGGACGAACGTGCCGGTGCCGTAGGTTGCCTTGGCCATGCCCGGCTCGAAGCAGGCTTGGCCGAAGAGGGCGGCGTGCTGGTCCCCGGCGATGCCGGCGACGGGCACGCCGGCGAGTGGACTGTCCGGGCCCAGTACGTCGGGGGACACCGTGCCGATCCGTCCAGATGACGGGACGACCTCGGCGAGGGCGCCCTCGGGCACGCCGAAGAGGTCGCAGAGCTCGTCGGACCACCGTCGCACCACGATGTCGAAGAGCATGGTGCGCGAGGCGTTGGTGGGATCGGTCACGTAGGCGCCCCCCGCCGGTCCTCCGGTCAGGTTCCAGACCACCCACGAGTCGACGGTGCCGAGGGCGAGGTCGCCGGTTCGTCCGGCCGCCGCCACCGCTTCGGAGCCGCCCGCCAGGAGCCACTGCATCTTGGTGGCAGAGAAGTAGGGGTCGAGGAGGAGCCCGGTGCGCTCGCGCACGAGGGGGAGGTGCCCCGCCTCGGCGAGAGCCCGGCAGGCATCGGCGGTGCGCCGGTCCTGCCAGACGATGGCCCGACAGAGCGGGTCACCGGTCCGGCGGTTGAAGGCGACCACCGTCTCGCGCTGGTTGGTGATCCCGACGGCGGCGCACCGTCGGCCGGCCGCGGCAAGCCGACCGGCGACCTCGTCGAGGCAGTCTCGCAGCGAGGCCCAGATGTCCGATGCGTCGTGCTCGACCCACCCCGGTCGAGGGAAGTGCTGGGTCAGCTCGCGGTAGGCGACGTCGACCACCCGGGCCGAGGTGTCGACGACGACGGCCCGGACACCGGTGGTGCCGGCGTCGAGGGCGATGACCACGGGTGCCGACGAGCGGGGCATGGACGGACTGTACCGAGCAATGGGGGGACGGTGGGCATCCGGGGGACGGTGGGGCCCAGCCGAGACGCGCTCGCGTGTGCAATCATCCGCAATTCTTCGCGAACCAGTCCCGACCTGGCACGATGGAGGCCCACCACGCGGCTCGAGCACGCCGGTCCCATTGACAGGTGTGTAACTACGCTGCTGTAATGAACCCACTATCTCGTGCCTTAGGTGAGGGATGACCCAATATCTTGTGGTCAATGGGGGAACGCGGGACCGGCACCCTCTCCTGGCGGGACGAGAGCACGGCAGCCAGACCATCGTCCCGCCCGTCGAGCACCCAGCACGCCGGTAGACCAGGCTCCGGTCCAGGCAAGAGGAGAGCACCATGGCCATCGCACCCGAGCAGCAGCTCACCATCGGCATCCGTCGGCACTTCACGTCGCCGGGGACGCACCCCTACGACATGGTCGCCTGGGAGCGGCGAGACGCCCGCATCACGAACTACCGCGACGGGTCGGTCGCCTTCGAGCAGCTCGGGGTGGAGGTGCCGGCGTCGTGGAGCGTGAACGCCACCAACATCCTGGCCCAGAAGTACTTCCGGGGGACCCCGGGGACGGCCGAGCGGGAGTGGTCGCTGCGCCAGGTGGTCGACCGGGTGGTCGACACCATCACGGCGTGGGGGGAGAAGGACGGGTACTTCGCCGACGAGGAGGAGGCAGCGACCTTCCGGGCCGAGCTGCAGTACCTGGTCGTGACCCAGCGGGCCGCCTTCAACTCGCCCGTGTGGTTCAACCTCGGGGTGCCCGGGGTCCCCCAGCAGGGCTCGGCGTGCTTCATCTTGTCGGTCGACGACTCGATGGACTCGATCCTCAACTGGTACACGGAGGAAGGGATCATCTTCAAGGGGGGCTCGGGCGCGGGCGTCAACCTGTCGCGGATCCGCTCCTCCGAGGAGCTGCTGAAGGGCGGGGGAACGGCGTCGGGGCCGGTCAGCTTCATGCGTGGTGCCGACTCGTCGGCCGGCACCATCAAGTCGGGAGGCAAGACGCGCCGCGCCGCCAAGATGGTGATCCTCGACGTCGACCACCCCGACATCGAGGACTTCATCTGGTGCAAGGCGATCGAGGAGCGCAAGGCCCGGGTGCTGCGTGACGCCGGCTTCGACATGGACCTCGACGGCAAGGACTCGATCAGCCTGCAGTACCAGAACGCCAACAACTCCGTGCGGGTCACCGACGAGTTCATGGAGGCGGTCGTCGAGGGGCGCCAGTGGCCGCTCCGGGCTCGCCTCGACGGCTCGGTGGTGCGCACCGTCGCCGCCCGCGACCTGTTCCGCCAGATCGCCCATGCCGCCTGGGAGTGCGCCGACCCCGGCATGCAGTTCGACACCACCATCAACCGGTGGCACACCGCCTCGAACACCGGCCGGATCAACGGCTCCAATCCGTGCTCGGAGTACATGCACATCGACAACTCGGCGTGCAACCTGGCCAGCCTCAACCTCCTCAAGTACCTGAACGAGGACGGTTCCTTCGACGTCGACGCCTTCCGGGCCTCGGTGGCCGTGGTGTTCACTGCCCAGGAGATCATCGTCGGCAACGCCGACTATCCGACCGACAAGATCGCCGACAACTCACGCCGGTTCCGCCAGCTCGGCATCGGGTACGCCAACCTCGGCGCCTTGCTGATGGCCCAGGGCCTCCCCTACGACTCGGACGAAGGCCGGGCGTGGGCCGGTGCCATCACGGCCCTGATGACCGGCCACGCCTACGCCACGTCGGCCCGCACGGCAGCCCGCATGGGCCCCTTCGCCGGGTTCCACGAGAACGTCGAGCCGATGCTCGGGGTCCTGCGCATGCACCGTGACGCGGTGGCCGAGATCGACGAGGAGCTGGTGCCGACCGAGCTGCTGTCAGCCGCCCAGGAGTCGTGGGACCTGGCCGTCGAGCTGGGCGAGCGCCACGGTGTGCGCAACGCCCAGGCAAGCGTGCTCGCCCCGACCGGCACCATCGGGCTGCTCATGGACTGCGACACGACCGGCGTCGAGCCCGACCTCGGCCTCGTCAAGACGAAGAAGCTGGTGGGCGGGGGCACCATGTCGATCGTCAACCAGACGGTTCCCCGGGCGCTCGCTCGCCTGGGCTACTCGCCCGAGCAGGTCGACGACATCATCGCCTACGTGGACGCCCACAACTCGATCCTCGGTGCCCCCCACCTCGCCGACGAGCACTTGCCCGTCTTTGCCTGCTCGATGGGGGACAACACCATCCACTACCTCGGCCACGTCCGGATGATGGGGGCGGTCCAGCCGTTCATCTCGGGAGCCATCTCGAAGACCGTCAACCTCCCCGAAGACGTGAGCGTCGAGGATGTCGAGCAGCTCCACATCGATGCCTGGCGGTTGGGGGTCAAGGCCATCGCCATCTACCGCGACAACTGCAAGGTCGGCCAACCGCTGTCGACGACGAAGAAGGACGTGACGGTTGTCGACGGAGGCGACACCGCGCCGGCCGGCTCCGAGGCCGAAGCCCACGACCGCGAGCTGGCCGCCCGCATCGACGAGCTCGAAGCGGCCCTCGCCCACGAGCGGTCGCACCGGGCGGAGCCGCTGGTGGTCGGGGCGGTGCGCGAGCGCCTGCCGCGGCGACGGGCGTCGTCGACCTTCGCCTTCCGGGTGGCCGACTGCGAGGGCTACGTGACCGTGGGCGAGTACGAGGACGGGCGCCCCGGCGAGGTCTTCATGAAGGTGTCCAAGCAGGGCTCGACCCTGGCCGGCATCATGGACGCCTTCTCGATCTCGGTGAGCCTGGGCCTCCAGCACGGCGTGCCGCTCGCCACCTACGTGCGCAAGTACACGAACATGCGCTTCGAGCCCGCCGGCATCACCGACGACCCCGACCTGCGCATCGCCACCAGTCTCGTCGACTACATCTTCCGGCGGCTCGCCCTCGACTACCTGCCAGCCTCCGAGCGGGCCGAGCTCGGTGTGCTGTCCACCTCGGAGCGGTTGCAGCCGACGCTGCCGGGGGTGGAGGAGACGGCCACGCCGTCGGCGGGCATCGTGGAGCCGGGCATGCCGTCGGCGGGCATCGGGGAGCCGGGCACACCGGCCGGCAGCGGTGAGCTGGGCAGCGGTGAGCTGGGCACGCCGGCCGGCGCTGTGGTGACGTCGACCACCCCGGTCGGCGGTGGCGGGCGCACGACGCCGTCGGCACCAGGGGCGAGCCCGACGGCACGGTCGGCCACCGGCCCGATCGCCAGGAGCGAGCAGCGGGACGCCCCCTACTGCTACCAGTGCGGCAACGCCATGCAGCGGTCCGGCTCGTGCTACGTCTGCGCCAGCTGCGGGTCGACCAGCGGGTGCTCGTAGCAGGACGACCCCTCGGTGGCACCCGACTGCCGATGACGAGGAGCAGCGGGTAAAGCGGTCGGGAGCGCAGGGCTGGTGGCGGCGGTGCGATGGTGCAGGGCTGGAGACAGCCGTGCTCCCCGGCCGTGCGACCGCGGGCGGCGAACCAGCTCACCGGCCGTCGTGCCGGTGAGCTGACCACGAAGGCCGGACGCCGGTAGGGGGTGCGAGGCAACGGTTGGGGGCCGGCCGTTCTGGGCCGACGCCGTCACGGCGGTGCCCCTCAGAGGTAACGGGACCTCGTGCTCGCTTCGCCGGCCCTGGCGCGAGTGTCCGACGTGGACGCGGCACAGCTGCGGTCGTCGGGTCGGAGTCCGGGGGCGGTGGCCGGTTCGCTCGACCGGACGCCCGGCGACCCGAGAGATGGCAGTCGGGGTGACTGCAGGGCACGCAGTCGGCGAGTGGACGACGCCCAGAGGGCTCTGCCTATGCCGACCGACGTTGGGGGACCGAGGCCACCTGGTGCCCTCGAGGCGGTACTCAACGTGGTGGCACAACGGCGCAAGCTGAAACGTTGCGGCGTGCCGTAGCTACCAGACCACACAGCGCAGCGAGCGCGTCCCGGCAGAGGGAGAAAATCGTCAACCTTGACGATAGTGCCGACCGGCGGGATCGGTCACAGTGGCCGAGCGACCAGTCGCACCCTGTCCGTGCACGCGCCCCCCGGCGCTTTGCGGCTCGGGGAGGCGGCTTCGGTGGCAGAGGAGACCAGGGAGGGAGCGCGAAGGAGTGCGTGCCGTCCGAGCGGCAGGTTCGCGGCGGGCACACCGGAACGCACGGGGAGTGAGGACTGCCAGCCTGGCGGTGGGACGCCACGTCCCCCACGGGTCCGGCGATGGACGGGAGGTCCAGCGTGTCATCGTTGTCACGAAGCATTCGGTCAGGCATTCACGCCATGCTCACCGTGGGCATGGCCGCCTTGACCGCAGCCGGGACGCTCGTGCTCGCCCTGGCGCTCACCCCGACGCCACCGGCAGGTGCCGTCAACAACAACCCATCGCCGAACCCGACGAGCCCGGCCGTCTCCTACGAGAACGACTGCATCGGGACGACGTCGACCGGCGCGACCCAGGACGCCCCGCTCGTCACCTCGACGGTGATCGACACCACGACCGGCTCCACGACCGTCACGCCCCAGGGGGCGACCTTCGGCGTGGCGGGAACGGTCAGCCAGACCCTCGCCGGCGCGGTGATCGCCGGGGCCAACCAACTGGCCAACGGGGTCTTCGGCGCACCTCCGTCGTCGTTCAACATCTCGGCCACCGAGACCTTCGGTCCGACGGATGCCAACTCGACGGGCAGCTACACCTACACCACCCCGAGCTTTGCCGCCCAGGCGAACCCCGGTGGTGTGGTGACCGGCGTCACCTTCTCCTCGGGCTCGACGACCCTGAGCGGTGACTTCTCCCACGTCCCCGCGGACGCTGCCGTCTACGGTCCCGGCATCCCCCTCACCGCGGTGACCACGGCGGCTGGGACCTCCAACTCCATCACCATCAGCGAGGCGACGACGGCGGCCAGCACCGGCGAGACCGTCGGCTGGGCGCCCTTTGCTGGCCTGACCTTCACCGACAAGAGCTTTGCCACGCCGGCGACGGCCTTCACGACCCAGGCGCCGACCACGCTGACCACTGGCACGGCTGGCATCGGGCTCACCAGTGTGAGCAAGTGGACCTTCTACCTGACTACGGCCAGCGGCTTCGTCCTTCCCGGCGCGAACTTCGGTGGTGGCGGCAACGGCGCTGGTTCGTCGTCGGCGAACACCTGCATCGAGACGGGCTACGTCAACTCGACGACGCCTGGGCCGGCCCTCTACAGCCAGCCGGGCCCCATGCTGCCCCCGGGTCTCACCACGCCGCTGGTGGCGACGACCACCACCGGTAGCGGTGCCACCCTCGACTCGGTCCCGACGGACTTCCAGCCCGGCGCGTACGCCGACTTGCAGGCGCCGCTGCCGGCGACCACCACCACGGTGTCGGTCTCGCCCACCTCTGTCACGTTCGGCTCGTCGGTGACCTACAAGGCCACCGTCACGAGCACGGGGGGTACCCCGACGGGTGGCTCGGTGACCTTCACCACCGGTGGGACCACCCTGTGCACGGCCACGCTCTCCTCGGGAACCGCCTCCTGCACGGCGTCGAACGCCCCGGTCGGGAGCGACACGGTGACTGGCACCTACAGCGGTGACACCGACTTCGCCGGCTCGTCGGGCACGGCCACCTTGGCCGTTTCCCAGGCGTCGACCACCACCACGGTGTCGGTCTCACCGACCTCTGCCACCTACGGGACGTCGGTGACCTACTCGGCCACGGTGACCGGCTCGGGGGGGACGCCGACGGGTGGCTCGGTGACCTTCACCACCGGCAGCACCACCCTGTGCACGGCCAACTACTCGTCGTCGGGCACGTACTCGTGCACGGCCACGGCCGCTCCGGTCGGCACCGACGGGGTGACCGGCACCTACAGCGGTGACACCAACTTCGCCGGCTCGTCGGGAACGGCGTCGTTGGCTGTTTCTCAGGCGTCGACCACCACCACGGTGTCGACCAATCCTTCGGCCGTCACCCTTGGCACGACGGTGACCTACAAGGCCGCCGTCAGCGGCTCGGGGGGGACCCCGACGGGCACGGTGACCTTCACGACCGGCAGCACCACTCTGTGCATGGCGCCGCTCGCATCAGGCACCGCCTCGTGCACGGCGACAAACGCCCCGGTCGGCACCGACACGGTGAAGGGCACCTACAGCGGCGACACCAACTTCGCCACCTCGTCGGGCACGGCCACCGTGACGGTTGCCGGGCTGGCGACCACCACCACGGTGTCGACCACGCCCACCTCGGCCACCGTCGGCACGTCGGTGACGTACTCGGCCACGGTGATGGGCTCGGGAGGGGGGACCCCGACGGGCACGGTGACCTTCACCACCGGTGGGACCACCCTGTGCACGGCGACGCTCGCCTCGGGCGCCGGCTCCTGCACGGCGTCGAACGCCCCGGTCGGCACCGACACGGTGACCGGCACCTACAGCGGCGACACCACGTATGCCACCTCGTCGGACACGGCCACCGTGACGGTGGTCGCCGCATCGACGACGACCGTGTCGGTCTCGCCCACCCCCACCACCTTCGCCTCGCCAGTGACCTACTCGGCCACCGTCAGCGGCTCGGGGGGGACCCCGACGGGCACGGTGACCTTCACTACCGGCACTGCCACCCTGTGCACGGCGACGCTTACCTCGTCGGGCACCGGCTCCTGCACGGTGTCGAACGCTCCGGTCGGCACCGACACGGTGAAGGGCACCTACAGCGGTGACGCCACCTTGGGCACGTCGTCGGGGACGGCCACGTTGACCGTGGCCAAGGGGTCGACCACCACCACGGTGTCGACCACGCCCACCTCTGCCAGCTACGGCTCGTCGGTGACCTACAAGGCCACGGTGATCGGATCGGGCGCTGCTCCAACGGGCACGGTGACCTTCACCACCGGTGGGACCACCCTGTGCACGGCGACGCTCGCCTCGGGCTCCGGTTCGTGCACGGCTGCGACCGCCCCACTCGGGAGCGACACGGTGACCGGCACCTACAGCGGCGACGCCGACTTCCATGGCTCGTCGGGCACAGTCACGCTGGCGGTCGGTGCCCCATCGACGACCACCGTGTCGGTCTCGCCCACCTCTCCCACCTACGGCTCGTTGGTGACCTACTCGGCCACGGTGAAAGGCTCGGGGGGGACCCCGACGGGCACGGTGACCTTCACCACCGGCAGCACCACCCTGTGCACGGCCACGCTCACCTCGGGCACCGGTTCGTGCACGGCGTCGAACGCCCCGGTCGGCACCGACACGGTGACCGGTTCCTACAGCGGTGACGCCGACTTCGGCAGCTCGTCGGGAACGGCCACCTTGACCGTTTCCCAGGCGTCGACCACCACCACGGTGTCGGTCTCGCCCACCTCTGTCACGTTCGGCTCGTCGGTGACCTACAAGGCCACCGTCAGCGGCTCCGGGGGGACCCCGACCGGCACGGTGACCTTCACCACCGGTGGGACCACCCTGTGCACGGCCAACTACTCGTCGTCGGGCACGTACTCCTGCACGGCGTCGAACGCCCCGGTCGGCACCGACACGGTGACCGGTTCCTACAGCGGTGACACCAACTTCGCCGGCTCGTCGGGCACGGCCACCCTGACCGTTTCTCAGGCGTCGACCACCACCACGGTGTCGGTCTCGCCCACCTCGGCCTCCTTCGGCACGTCGGTGACCTACAAGGCCGCCGTCACGAGCTCGGGGGGGACGCCGACGGGTGGCTCGGTGACCTTCACCACCGGCAGCACCACCCTGTGCACGGCCACGCTCTCCTCGGGAACCGCCTCCTGCACGGCGTCGAACGCCCCGGTCGGCACCGACACGGTGACCGGTTCCTACGGCGGTGACACCAACTTCGCCGGCTCGTCGGGAACGGCGTCGTTGGCTGTTTCTCAGGCGTCGACCACCACCACGGTGTCGACCAATCCTTCGGCCGTCACCCTTGGCACGACGGTGACCTACAAGGCCGCCGTCAGCGGCTCGGGGGGGACCCCGACGGGCACGGTGACCTTCACGACCGGCAGCACCACTCTGTGCATGGCGCCGCTCGCCTCGGGCGCCGGCTCCTGCACGGCGTCGAACGCCCCGGTCGGCACCGACACGGTGACTGGCACCTACAGCGGTGACACCACGTATGCCACCTCGTCGGGCACGGCCACCGTGACGGTTGCCGGGCTGGCCACCACCACCACGGTGTCGGTCTCGCCCACCTCCACTACCGTCGGCACGTCGGTGACGTACTCGGCCACGGTGATGGGCTCGGGAGGGGGGACCCCGACGGGCACGGTGACCTTCACCACCGGTGGGACCACCCTGTGCACGGCCACGCTCACCTCGGGCACCGGTTCGTGCACGGCGTCGAACGCCCCGGTCGGCACCGACACGGTGAAGGGCACCTACAGCGGCGATGCCACGTATGCCACCTCGTCAGCCACGGCCACCCTGACGGTTAGCCAGGTCACCTCGCCGCCGACGCGTGGCTGTGGAAGCTCGGGTGCCACTTCCTGCAACAGCGGCACCGGGTACTGGGAGATCGGCTCCGACGGCGGCGTCTTCTCCTTCGGCAGCGCACCGTTCTACGGCTCGATGGGCGGCAAGCCACTGAATGCGCCCATCGTCGGCATGGCGGCCACCCCGAACGGCGGCGGCTACTGGGAGGTGGCGTCTGACGGGGGGATCTTCTCCTTCGGCGATGCCCAGTTCTACGGCTCGATGGGCGGCAAGCCGCTCAACAAACCGGTCGTGGGCATGGTGGCCACCCCGAACGGCGGCGGCTACTGGGAGGTGGCGTCTGACGGGGGGATCTTCTCCTTCGGCAACGCCCAGTTCTACGGCTCGATGGGCGGCAAGCCGCTCAACAAACCGGTCGTGGGCATGGTGGCCACCCCGAACGGCGGCGGCTACTGGGAGGTGGCTTCCGACGGGGGCATCTTCTCCTTCGGCAACGCCCAGTTCTACGGCTCGATGGGTGGCAAGCCGCTCAACAAACCGGTCGTCGGCATGGTGGCCGTCCCCGGTGGGGGCGGCTACTGGGAGGTGGCGTCTGACGGGGGGATCTTCTCCTTCGGCGATGCCCAGTTCTACGGCTCGATGGGCGGCAAGCCGCTCAATGCGCCCATCGTCGGCCTGGTGGCCACCCCGGACGGCGGTGGCTACTGGGAGGTGGCCGCAGACGGGGGCATCTTCTCCTTCGGCGATACCCAGTTCTACGGCTCGATGGGCGGCAAGCCGCTGAATGCGCCCATCGTGGGCATGGGCTGACGAGCCGTCGCCGAACGGTGGTGCTCGACGAGACGCGAGCACCACGGCAGGGAGTGGCGGGTGTGCATCCCGGGCGGCAGCGGCGTGCTGTCGCCCGGGTTCGCGCTCTGGGTCGACCGCACCGTGAGGTGGAGCGGAACGCGGTGGTGACAGGCGGCGATGCTTTCGGCGGGCGGGTACCCACGGGTGGGAGCAGCAGACAGCTCGCCGTGACCAGCTAGCCGTGACGCTCGGTGTTGTACGTGCGTGACGACGTGCGGGCCCGTTTCACCTCGAACATGGCGTGGTCTGCCCGGCGGAGCAGCGTCGCCGGTGTGTCGCCGGGCTCCGGTCGAGCGGCGCCGATGCTGGCACGCGGTGGCCAGGTGCCGCCCTCGAAGGCGATAGGCCCGCCGAGGGAGAGGATGAGCCGTTCGCGGATGGCGTCGACGTTGGCGCTGTCGGAGACGTGGCACACCGCCACGAACTCGTCACCGCCATACCGGGCGAGGACGTCGTCGGGGCGGAGCCCGGTGGTAAGGCGACGGGCCACTTCGCGGAGCACCGTGTCGCCCATGTCGTGCCCGTAGGTGTCGTTGACCGCCTTGAAGCCGTCCAGGTCGAGGAAGAGGACGACGAGAGTTGTCGGGTCGGCGGCGAGTGAGGCCTCGATCTCTTCGGTGAGGCCGTGGCGGTTGAGCAGACCGGTGAGCGGGTCGTGGCGGGCTTCGCGCCGGAGCTGGAGCGCCGCGGAGACCTCGGAGACCGATCCGACGAAGCTGCGGGGCCCGGCCTGCACGTCGCCCATGGAACGAAGGGTGAGGCGCCATACGGAGGTGCCGTCGTTGCCCTGCAGTTCAACGGTGCGCTGTTCGGAACGCGGCTCCGTGGCGAGCCGCCACAGGGTGGCGTTCAAGATGGGCCAGTCGCGCGGCGCCACGAGGTCGTGGAGGCGGGAGACACCGGTGCGTTCTTGGAGCAACTCGGCCCAGCGGGCGTTGTGGAACTCGACGGTGCCATCGGCTCGGCACCGGAACACCGCGGCAGGCACCTCGTCGGCGAGCAGGCGGAAGTCCTCGGCCAAGGCACGTACTTCTGCTTCGCGGTGTCGCAGGGCCTGCTCCTGGGCCATGCGCTCGGTGATGTCCCACACAACTGCTGTGACCGGTGCGTGACCGTCCTGTTCGCGGTTGAGGTAGGAGGCCTCGAGCCAGATCGACCGGCCGTCCTTGCGCAGCCACGGCCGCCGGCTAGTGCTGACGTTGCCGGGGCGTTCGCGCAGCTCGAGCCAGAGGCGGACGGAGTCGCTCGCACTCTCGACGGGGAGGAACTCGGTGGGTCGATGACCGATCACCTCGGCGGGCTCGTAGCCGAGCATGTCGTGGAGCCGACCGTCGACCGACACGATGACACCACTGGGGTCGAGGGTCATCACCATCCAGTGGGTGGCGTTGTGGTCGCCGGACTCGCCCTCTTCTGGCGGGGTGACGGGCGGGCCGGCCACCCGTCGGACGAAGCAGAGCACGCCCGCGACGTCGTCGCTGCCGAGGAGGTTGAGCCAGGTGAGCTCCACGTGGCTCCACTGGTGGTCGGTCAACATCCGCAGGTGGACGGTCTGGAGCACGCCGGGTTCCTCGAGGGCGCGGCTGAAGGCGTCGATGAGGAGCGGGCGGTCGTCGGGGTAGGTCGACGCGATCGACTCGGCCGAGTCGATGTCGACGACACCGAGGGCGGCCTGGGCGATCCAGGTCGGCACGGAGCGGGTTGCCGCGCTTCCGTCACGCATCATGACCAGATGTCCGCCAGCGAGACGTCGAACGTCCTCGCGGCTCCAGACCCTCGCCATGTTCCCTCTATCGGCCAATCGTCCCGCCATGTTGAGTTCCAGGTGCGTGACTGTCGTCGGGAGGGAGGCCCGAGCCAAGCGTTGGGCTGCCGCCGCCGCGCGTCGACGCTAGCGCTTGCTGACAACCCGCGCGGATTCGCCAGGACCGAGTCTGGCAGGTTGGCCCTTGGGGAGGGCGCCGATCGGCCCAGTGGGCGGAGCCCGGCCCCAGCTCCTGTCGCCCCGGAATGGTCTCCGACAGGGCGGGCCTGGCCGGTCCTCCGACAGGGCGGCCCTGGCCGGTCCTCCGACAGGGCGGGCCTGGCCGGTCCTCCGACAGGGCGGTCCTGGCCCTCGGCATCCGGCGGCGCAGAAGCCTCCGGACGGTATTCTAAAGGCGTGGCATCCCGTCCCGCTCGTCGACCGCCAGCTCTGAAGGTGTCCTCACCTTGAGGACATCGGGGCCGTCAGGAGCACTGGGGCCACGTCTCGACGCGTTGGCGGTCGAGGTGGCTGCTGCCCTGCCGTCGCTCGACGGCGATCAGCGTCGTGTCGGGCTCGCCGTTTACCGGCTACTTGTCGAGGGACGCCCTGCCACTGCGGCAGCGGTGGCGGAGCAGCTCGGGGAGCTGGTTGAGACGGTCACGCCGGTGCTTGCCACCCTGCCCACTGCCACCGTGTCGAACGGCGCGATCGTGGCCTTCCTCGGGCTCCAGCGGGCCGAGGGCAGGCACGTGCTCTGCTTCGGGGACGCGACGCTCGCCACCTGGTGTGCCTGGGACACGCTCTTCCTCCCTGGGCTGGTGGGCCGGGCAGCCGTTGCCCGTTCGCGCTGTCCGACGACCGGCGAGGAGGTCGTGGTTGAGGTCGACCCGGTGTCAGGGGTGACCGCGGCGATGCCCGGGGACGCGGTGCTGTCCTTCCTCGTCCATCCGGCCCCGTTTGACGGCGACGTGGTTGCCGGGTTCTGCCGCTACATCCACTTCTTCGCCGACCCCGACGCGGCCCAGGCGTGGCGGTCGAGCGCGGCGGAGCCCGGGGGTGGGACGCCGCCCGAGCTCACCGTGCTGTCACTCGCCGACGGCGTGGCCCTCGGAACGAGCACCAACCGGCTCGTCTTCGGCCAGCCGGGCTGAGCAGAGGATGAGCCGCCGGCCACGCCATCCCTCACCACGTCAGCGCGACGCGGGCGCAGACCAGTCCATGTGCACGGCTGGTTGGACGAGGAACGGTCCGATGGTGAACGCGCCGAGCAGGACACCGGCAAAGCGCAGCGCGATCGCAGTGACGGCGACGGCGACGGCGACGGTCCCGGTGCGGCCAGACCGATGTCCGACCCTGTCGGCGCTGCTCCAGGGGACGTGCTGCTCCAAATGACATCGCCGTGGGGCCGGGTTCTCCCCGCAACCGCTGTGTCACCACCCATGGAGCTTCGCCCTCCGTGCGTTCCGCCGGCGTCCACGACTCGATCGACGTGCTCCGCTCCGATGGAGCCGACGGGGCCTCGTTCGTACCGTGTCGAGCACGGCCGGGCAAGGCCGGGCAAGGCCGAGGCCTGCGGTTCGTCCCGGTAGGGTCGGACAGGTGAGCACGCCCCGCCTCCCCGCCGTGTTCCTCGGGCACGGGAGCCCGATGAACACGCTCGAGCACAACCGCTACACCGAGGCGTGGCGATCCTTCGGAGCCGATCTTCCCGAGGTACGGGCCGTCCTCGCCGTCTCGGCCCACTGGTACACGAACGCCACCATGGTCACCGCCATGGCGCGTCCCCGTACCATCCACGACTTCTTCGGCTTCCCCGACGAGCTCTTTGCCGTCGAGTACCCGGCGCCCGGTTCACCCGAGGTGGCAGCCGAGGTGGTCGAGGCGGCCAAGCCCACCTGGGTCGGGCTCGACGAGGACAGTTGGGGTCTCGACCATGGCACGTGGTCGGTGCTGGCCCACGTGCTGCCGGACGCGGACGTACCGGTGGTCCAGCTCTCGATCAACGCCCTCGAGCCCCTCGAGCACCATCTGGTGCTCGCCCGCCGCCTGGCACCGCTGCGGGATCGTGGCGTGCTGGTGCTGGCCAGCGGCAACGTGGTCCACAACCTGCGCCGCCTCGACTGGTCGGCACCCGAAGGGGGTACGGACTGGGCACGGCGCTTCGACGAGGCTGCCCGGGCCACCGTGGTCGACCAGCCCGGTGACGTCCTCCGACTGCGCGAGCACCCGGACTTCCCGCTGGCCGCGCCCACGCCCGACCACTTCGTGCCTCTCCTCTACCTGGCCGCGCTGGCTGCCGAAGACGGCACCGCGCCCGAGGTCCTCGTCGACGGCTACGCGTACGGCGGCCTGTCGATGACGAGCTACGTGCTGCCCGCCTGACCCGCCTGACCCGCCTGACCCGCCTGACCCGCCTGACCCGCCTGACCCGCCTGACCCGCCTGACCCGCCTGACCCGCCTGACCCGCCTGACCCGCCTGACCCGCCTGACCCGC
>JAJZBK010000054.1 GCA_021798955.1 Actinomycetes bacterium | reverse complement strand
TCGATACCACAGCCCCAGCCGATCCAGGTCGGCCCAGGCGGGACCACGACCCCGACCACGCCGGCATCGGGCAGCGGCGGGCAGGTGTCGGGCGGCAGCCAGCCCTCGCCGGGGCTGTTCGACATCACCGGCCACATCGAGGCGGCCATCGACTCCTGGTTCCGCGACGTCGTCACCAGCGCGCTCGACCCGGTGCTGACCGTCATGGGCCACACCCTGCTCGCAACGCCGAACGTCACCGCCCAGAGCCGGGTCGGCCAGCTGTGGCGCATGACGGCGGGCATGGCTGACGCCTTCTTGGTGCTCTTCGTGCTCGTCGGCGGGGCCATCGTCATGAGCCACGAGACCCTCCAGACCCGCACCGCCATCAAGGACGTCCTGCCCCGGATTGTGGTGGCGGCCATCGCGGTGAACGCCAGCCTCGGGGTGGCAGGCCTGGCCATCTCGACCGCCGACTCGATCTCTCAGTCCCTCCTCGGCCAAGGCGTCGACCCCACCCAAGCCGCCGTCGTGCTCCGCCAGCTCGTGCTGGGCTCCCTCGCCTCAGGCGGCATCTTCTTGGTCCTCATCGGGGCGGTGGTGGCGGTGCTGGCCGTGGTGCTCCTCGCCACCTACGTCATCCGCCTCGCCCTCGTCATCCTCCTCGTCGTCGCCGCGCCACTCGCCTTGGTCTGCCACGCCCTGCCCCAGACCGAGGGGCTGGCCAGATTGTGGTGGCGGGCGTTTGCCGGCACCCTGTTGATCCAGGTCGCCCAGTCCCTGGTGCTCATCACCGCACTGCGGATCTTTCTCGCCTCCGGCGGTCCAGCCAACCTCGGGATCGCCTCGACCGGCGGCCTGGTCGACCTGCTGGTGTCGGCCTGTCTGTGCTGGGTGCTGGTCAAGATCCCCACCTGGGTGGGCCGCATGGTGTTCTCCGGCTCGCGCCGCGGCCACGGTGGCACCGGGCGGCTGGTGCGCGACGTGATCGTCTACAAGGGCATCAAGGCCCTGGCCGCCGGGGTCGGGCTGTGACCCCGGTCGAGCGGGGACGCGACCGGGACCGCGACCGAGACCGATCCCGGGTGCGCATCCCCGCCGACGTCGAGCGCCCCGACCGCCTGCTCGCCAACCTGACCGCCCGCCAGCTCGCCATCTTGGGCGTGGCCGCCGTGGTGCTGTGGGCAACGTATACCGCCACCCGCCACGTGGTGCCAGCGGCGGTCTTTCTCGCGATCGCCTGCCCGATCGGCGCCGCCTCCACCCTGTTGGCTGTCGGCCGGGTCGAGGGCCAGCCGGCCGACCGGTTCATCGTCGCCGCCTGGCACCAGCTGCGTTCGCCCCGGCGCCTGGTGCCCGCACCCGAGGGCGTGCCGGCACCCCCGACGTGGGTGGCCGCAGGTGCGGGTCCGCTGCCTGCTCCCCTCCGTCTCCCGCTCGGGGGAATCGACGGTGACGGGACCATCGACCTCGGCCCCGACGGCCGGGCGGTGCTCTGTTCGGCCAGCTCGGTCACCTTCTCGCTGCGCACTCCGGTCGAACAGGAGGCCCTCGTCGCCGGCTTCGCCCGATGGTTGAACTCGCTCGCCGAGCCGGTCGAGCTGGTGGTGCGAGCCGAGCCGGTCGAGCTCACCGTCCTGATCGACAGCCTCCTCGACGCCGCCCCGAGCCTGCCCCACCCGGGCCTGGAGACGGCGGCCCGAGACCACGCCCGGTTCCTGACCGAGCTCGCCGCCTCGCGGACCCTGCTGCGCCGGGAAGTACTGGTGGTGCTGCGCCAACCGTCCGGGGACCGTGCCGCCAACCACCATGCCGCCAACGACAGCGCGGCAAATGACGGCAGCGGCACCGATCTGGTCGCCGCGCACCTGCGGCGACGGGCAGCCGAAGCCACTGGCGCCCTCGCCGCGGCCGGCGTGACCCTCACCGTCTTGGACGGGCCGGGCGCCACGGCGTGCATCTCCCGGGCGGTCGACCCATCCAGCCCGTCCCGCCCGGCCGGGACCGCCGCACCCGATGAGGTGATCACTGGAGGTGCACGATGAGTCTGCGCCGACGTCCCCGGCCACACGGTCATCTGGCCCGCCGTCATCGGTGGAGCCGGGTGCTGCCCGGCGCGGCCGAGAGACCGCCAGCACCCTTCGGTCCCGACGCCATCGAGGTGCATGCCCGTTCGCTGCGACTGGGCGACGAGTGGTGCCGGACCGTTTCGATCACCGGCTACCCCCGTGAGGTCGGCCTCGGCTGGCTCGAACCGTTGGCCACCCACCCCGGCCGCCTGGACGTCGCCCTCCACATCGAACCGGTGCCGGCGGCGATAGCTGCCGACCGGCTCCGCCGTCAGCTGGCTCGCTTGGAGTCCGGGCGCCGCACCGCCGCGGCCAAGGGACGGCTGGCGGACCCCGAGGTCGAGGTGGCAGCCGAAGACGCCCGGGACCTCGCCGCCGGTTTGGCCCGCGGCGAACAGAAGCTCTTCCGGGTCGCCCTCGCCGTCACCGTCCACGCACCGAGCGAGCAGGCACTCGACGCCGAGTGCAAAGCGGTACGCGCCCTGTGCTCGTCGCTCCTGCTCGACACCC
>JAJZBK010000035.1 GCA_021798955.1 Actinomycetes bacterium | reverse complement strand
GGCTGCGAGCACGCCACTCTCCTTGCCTCGTTCTCTTGACCGTCAAGCAGTCCGAAAACTAGGCAGGAGCTGGCGTTGCTCGCGTCAGGCCCTGGTCAGGGCGCCCACGGATCAAGCAGGAGAGCCAGAAAATTCCACGGGGCGATGGCGGGGTGCCCTGCCTTGCCTCAGACGAGCCGGATGGGACCGGCCCACGCTGGTCCGCACCTGCTCAACCGGCCGTGCTCGCCGAGGCCCCCGACGCGGGCGCCGTGCTCGACGAGGGGTTGTTCAGCACCGTGACGGCTGAGATCTTCCAGCCCGACGACGTGTCGGTCAGGTTCACGACCACGCGGAGCACGTCAGCTGCTGGCGAGCTCATCTTGTCGTTCACGTAGGTCTGGTCGACCACGCCGTAGACAGTGGCGGCGTTCCCGCTCACCGACTGGACGTAGAGGTCTCGGATCTGTCCCCGCGAGGAAGCAAGTGCGGCCTCGAGCTGCTGGCGGATCGAGGACCCGAAGAACTGGTTCGACTGGGACTCGAACGGTCCGGTGGCGAAGCCCTGGACCTCGTTGAACTGGGCATCCACGTTCTTCGAAGTGAAGTTGGTCAGCGCCAGCAGGAAGTTCCGTGCCGTAGTTCGTGCCGCCGTCTCCTGGCTCAGCGTGTTTCGCTGGACGGCCCAGGCGTGGCCGAAGCCGGCGGTTCCGGCGATCCCGAGCACCGCCACGACAGCGAGTGCGCGACGGCCCCAGCGGGTGCCGAGCAGCGAAGGGCGCCGGCGCTCGCCGGTCGCCTCGCCGGTGCCAGCAGCGTCGGTTTCGGTAGCTGCCGATGTCGGCCGACCAGTCCCCGTCTCCTCCCGCGGGTCGACGACCGCGTTGTCTGCCGGCGGCTTGGCACCACCGTTCGACCCAGAGCCGCCCCTCGAGGTCGATGCGGTCGTCTGTCGGGTCACCGATCCCGTCTCGCGGTCGACGGTCGCTACACCCCTCATCGGTGGGCGCTCGCTCTTCGTGCTCATCCCCGTTGCTCCTTTGCCGTCGGTGTTGGGTTCGATGTGGGCATGGCTCACCGGTACCTCCGGTGCCCTCCGTGTCGACCGCCTCGTCCCTCGCGTCGACTGTTGATGGACCGTCATGGTCGTGCTCCCTGCCGCCAGCCGGGTCGCCGTGCTCGCCACCTCCGGCGCACCGGCCCCGGCAGGGCGATGGCAGCCACTCCCATTGCCGGGAGGGCTGGGCCGCCGCTTGGCTCCGGACCGCTGGACCGGTCCGATGCCGTCGTGGTGGGGGGCGGATCGGCGAGTGGGGTGCCCGATCCCCGGACGCGGGCATCGGCGGTCGTCGGCTCGTCGACGGGGTCCCCAGCCATGGCAGGCCGGAACCCCGGTTGCGTCGCGGCTCCGACCCCGGCTCCGAACTCCGTGTCGCAGGCGGCACCGGGGAGGATCGGCGGCACGGTCCGGGGGGACGTATAGGTGGCTGCCGTTGGCGACAGCTCCGGAGGGAGGAGCAGCCTGGTCCGGAGCGACAGCTGGTTCGGCGTCGTCGATCCGCCGGCGGTAAGGGCCCGCACCGGTCCGGGGACCGTGACGGCGTTGACCGCTCCGAAGAAGTCTTGGTTCGTCGCCAGGGCGGTGCCGAGGTTGTCGAGGTTGGCAGGGGCCGACAGGTTCGACGTCGTCGCCCCCAGGTCGTGCACGATGCAGGCCAGGTTGGGCCGCTCCGCCTGGACGAGCGCGTTCAACTGGGTGGCGGCCTGCGACCCGGAGCCGAGGAGCTGGATGATGGCCTGCTGATGGGTGGCGAGGACGGCGAGGATAGCCGCCGTGTTCGCCAGTGAGCTCTGGAGTGCCGGGCCCGCTGCGGTGAGGGAGTTCAGCACCGGCGGGGCGTTGGAGAGGAGCGCGGTGAACTGCTGCTGGTACTGGAGGAGCTCGCGGGCGAACTGCGTTCCGGCGTCGATGACCGTGTGCACGTTGCCCGACTCCCCGTTCAGTGCCGCCGACGTCTGTTCGAGCACGGTGTTCAGGTTCCGGACCGGGATCGACCGGAGGAACTTCGTGGCCGTGGCGATCACCTGGCCGATGTTGGCCGGAGCGCCCCCGGGTGCTACGGGGACCTGCGCGCCGTCCGTGAGCGCCGGGTCACGGCCCCCGTGTTGAGGGACGAGGTCGATCTGCTGTTGGCCCAGGGCGTTGGCCACCTCGACGCGGGCGGCGACGTCGTTCGGGACCCGGACTCCGGGGTTGATCGCCATCGTCACTCGGGCGCCGCCTCTGGTCAGCGCGATGTCGCTCACCGATCCGACGACCACCCCGTTCAAGGTGACGGTGAACCCGGGGTAGAGCCCGTCGGCATCGGGGAGCGTCGTGGAGAGGTCCGTAGGTGTCCGGAAGGGATCCCCGAGCAGGTTGTAGACCCCGAAGGAGATGAGGACGGCCGAGATGACGAAGAAGCTCACCAGGTTGGCCACGACGCGACGGGTGATCATCCAGCCCCTCCGCAGGACAGGGCGGGCTGGGTGCTGGTGGCGCCGCCCATCGGCAGGCCACAGACCACCAGGTCGGCCAGGACTTGCAGCTCGTTCCCCGAGGTGATCGATGCCAGAGCGGCGTTGTTGCCCGGAACGGCGTCGATGAGGCCGACCAGGCTGTGCTCGCTGGCGTAGAGGTCATGGGCGGTGGAGGCCAGGCCGGTGAGGTTGGCGTCGATCTGCGACACGTAGGTCTGGAGAATGCTCCGGCCCTGGACGGACAAGTTGTCGATCGCCTGGAGGAGGTTCTCGAACCGGGCCGACTGGTCGGCGAGGATGGTCGTCGTCGTCGCCAGGGTCGAAACCGCCCGTGCATCGGGCCCGGCCGACGGAGCAAGCGAGGCCGTGAGCCGGTCCATGTTCCCGACCAGTGCGGAGATCTCTCCGGTCTGCCCGGCGTAACCCTTGAGCACGGTGCCGAAGTTGTCGAGCAGGGTCCGGAGCCGGGCGCCTTGTCCGCCGAGGCCTTGGGCGCCGGTGGCGACCAGTTGCGCCAGATCGGTGCTGTTGACGGCGCCGAACACGGCGGCCCCGGACGAGAGGAGCTGGCTCAGCCCCGGGACGACCTCGGTGCGGGTGATCGTCGCTCCGTTGGCGAGCAGTGGTTGCCCGGCACGGGCATGGTCGACGGCGAGCTCGATGTACTGCTGGCCGAGAATGGTGGTCCGCCGGAGCTGCGCGGTGAGATCGGCCGGGACCCTTGCCGACCGGTTCACGATGAAGCGAACCCGGGCAGAGGTTCCGTCGAGCGTGATGGAAGTGACCCGTCCGACCGGGAGGTCGCCGAGCTCCACCGGGGCACCGCTGGCGAGCCCGCCGACGTCGGAGAAGACGGCCGACGCCGTCAACGACGGGGGGGTGGCGAAGGGAACGGAGCACGCCGTGGTGGTGAACGCCACCGTAGCCAGCAACGCACCGAGCACCGCCCGGCGCCGAGAGCCCTTGGCGACCGACCAGAAGTGCCTCATGTCACAGACCTCCCAGGAGCCCGCTCAGGAGGCCCCCGACACCACCCGAGGACGCGGTTCCCGACCCCGACGAGGCGGACGGCATCGGCGGGAGCTGTGACGCGGCGGGTGCCGTGAGCGACGGAGCTCGGCCGGAGGAGGCAGGCGTCGAGGCCAACGGGGAGGACGAGCCCGAGGTAGCGGTCGGTGCCGCCGTCGTGGCCGGCGATCCGCCCGACGGGAGCTTCAGGTTGGAGATCCCCGGGATCATGGCCAGGCCGTGGCTGAACATCGTCTCGAGGGCAGCGGGCGACGGCCCGCCGTCCGGTCCACTGGTCAGAGCGTTGGTGATCTCCGGGATCAGCCCGAGAAGCGGATCGAAGAAGCCAGAAGACGGATTGCCGCACGTCTCCAGCGTCGAGAGCTCGCTGGCTGACAGGCCGGCTGCGTGGTTTGCGGCGATCCGCCGGCAGATACCGGCCAGCTGGTCGCGTAGCAGGCCGGCCGCGTCGGCAGCCGTGAGACCCGGTGCCAGTTGGTTGTTCAGGTTGATCCAGTTGTGCTTCGGGTCGAAGGCGCGCTCGGCAGCGGCGAAGAGCAGGACTGCCGACGACAGCAGCTGGTCGATGGACGAGAGGTTCCGGGAGACGGTCCTCCCTACCCGAGTGATCCCGGCGACGTCCGACTCGAGCGGTGCGAGGTTCGGCGTCACGAGGCCGGAGAGCTGCGTGGAAGCGGTGGCCAGGTCGGTCACCGCCGCGCCGAGCTGCGTGCTGTGGGACGCCACCACCCCCGAGACGGTGTCGTAGTTCTCGATCAGGTTGGTGATCAGGCTCGTCTGGGACCGGAGCGTGCCGGTGACTTGGGCCAGGGTGCCGTCGAGCTGGCCCAGGTCGTCACCCTTTGCCGCCAGGAGCTGGAGTGTCCCGGCGGCGTTACCGAGGAGCGCGTGGAGACCAGCTCCTTCGCCGTTCAGGTCGTGCGCCAGGTTGGTGACCAGGTTGCCGGTCTGGTGGGGGTTGATCTGGGACAAGAAGGACTGGAGGTCCTTCAACAGCCGGTCGGTGGACACGGGAACCGAGGTCCGGGAAACGGGGATCGTGGCACCGGGGGCCAGGGCTGGCCCACTCGTGTACCCAGGAGCGAGCTCCACTGACGGCTCGCCGAGGAGCTGAGGCGAGACCAGGGAAGCCGACGCGTCCCGGGGGAGCTGGTGACCGGCCTGGATGGCCATGGTGACGAGCACGGTGTCGCCGGTGTTCTCGACCTCCTGCACGGTACCGATCGGTACGCCGAGCGACTCGACCGTGTTCCCGGCGAAGAGCCCGTCGGCGCTGGTGAACCTGGCATGCACGACGTAGGTGCCCGGGGAGGCGAGTGTCACGACGAGCACCCCGGCGACCAAAGCCAGGACTACCAGCACGGCGGCTGCTCTCACGAGACGACGCGTGGTCATGACCCACCCCCCAGGAGCGACTGCAGGAACCCGCCTAACGACGATCCCGCCGGCGTGGTGTCGGCCGAAGAGCCGCCCCCGGGGGACGCACCTGGTGACGTCGCCGGGGAGGATCCTCCCGGGGAGGTCGAGGTCGAGGTCGAGGTCGAGGTCGAGGTGACAGGTGGCCCGGTCTGCTCGTTGCACGGGAGGGGGTCGGGTCCGAGAGCCTCGTTCAGGACCTGGTCGAGCGTGCCGCACGCACCGAGCACGTCGAGCGCCCCGGAGGTGGTGAGCATGTTGGTGTACACGTTGGCCCACGACGGGTTGGGCGTGGAGCCCGACGTCCCGATGGAGGCGAAGCCGGTCACGGCCGAGGCCGCCGACGAGATCCCCTCGGCCAGGTCGAGCTGGTGCTTGGAGAGCACGGCCAGCACGGAGTCGAGGTGGTTCACGAGCTGGCTGAGCTGGGGCTGGTTGGTCCCGACCAGTGTGGAGAGCTGGGCGGCGGCCCGCTGGGTGTTGTCGATCAGCGATCCGAGGTCAGTGCTCCGCGCCGCGAGACCCTGCACCACCTTCGACAGGTCGGCGACGGTGGACGACAGCTTCTGGTCGCGTTGGGCCACGGTGGACGAGAGCGTGTTCGCCGCGTCGATGAGCTGGCTCACCTGACGTTGTCGCTGGTCGATCACACCGGTGAAGCCGTTCAGCCCGTTCACGATCTCAGCGACCTGGTGCTGCTTGTCCTTCGTGACGGCGGCGAGGGAGGTGATCAGCTGGTTCAGCGCGGCGGCGTCGGTACGCGAGAGCAGGCCGCCGGCCTCGTTCTGGACCTGGTAGAGCTCGGTGGGCACCGAGGTCTGGGAGATGGTGGCGCCCGGTCGGAGCGGGTGGCTCCATCCGCCGAGCGGTTGGAGCGTCACGTCGAGGTTGCCGAGGACGGTCTCCACGCCGATCGCCGCCGACGTGCGTGCCGGGAGCTCGACACCGTCGTTGACGTTCAGGACCGTGTCGACGCCGTTTCCCGCCAGCCGCACCGTCCCGACGGAGCCGACGTCGACGCCGGCCAGCATTACCGGCGTCCCCGGGTCCACGCCGGCGGCGTCGGCGAAGCGGGCGTGGAGCGGGTACGTGGACTCGAACATCCCTCGGTTCACGAGCAGCACGGCGGCGATGCTGGCCGCGGTCAACGCCGCGACGATCCCGCCGACGACCTTCGGGCTGACCTCGGTGAACGACCTCATTGCCCGCTCCCGTCCCCGGCGACCATCCGGAGGATGGAACCCGGCGTCGGCGACGGTGCGCTTGCGGCCCCCGAGCCCGAGGGCGTCGTGGCCGGGGAGGCCGTCGTGGCCGAGGAGAACAGGTCCGGTGCGACAAGGCCACCGGGCAGCGAGCCGGCGGGCGTCGCCCCAGGTTCGTTGTAGGTGCAGGTCGTCTCGTCGGCCAGGCAGAGGTAGACGGTCTTGATCTGGAAGAACTGCCCGTAGGAGGACACCTCGGTGTAGGGGGCGAGGCCGGCTCCCAGCGTCGAGAGGCCCGAGGAGAGCTGCTGCTCGTTCTGCTGGACGGCGTTCGTCACGGAGTCGAGGTTGCCGATGGTGGTCGCCAGGTTGCCCTGGTTGGCCTGGACCAGGTCGGCGAGCTCGCCGGTCACCTTCGACAGGTTCGTCACGACGCTGTCGAGCAGCGAGTTCCGGTTGGCGAGCGACTGGGAGACAGTCTGGAGGTTGTCGAGGAGGGTACCGACGTCGCCGCTCCGGGTGGCCAGGGCGTTGAGCACCTGGTCGAGGTCGTCGATGACGGTACCGACCTGGGTGTCCAGCGACCCCACGGTCGACGAGACGGTGGCGGCGTTGTCGATGAGGGAGTTGACCCGGAGCTCGTTTCCCTGGAGGGCGGCGTCGACGCTCTCGATCAGCGTGTTGGCTTGTCTCGGGTTGATGGCGGAGAGGAACGGCCCGAGCGCGTTGAGCAGCGCACCGACTCCGGCCGTGGTGAGGCTTTGGTTCAGTGGCAGCACGCCTCCGGGTGGAAGGATCTTCCCCGTCGTCCCTGGGTACAGGTAGAGGAACTCCTGGCCCAGCACGTTCTGGGCGTGGAGACCGGTCTCGGTGCTCGTGCGGAAGTGCACGTCGTTGTTGACGGCGAACGTCACGACGGCGTGGCCGTGCTGCACGCCGACGCCGGTGACCTGGCCGACGGTGACCCCGGCGATCTTCACGGGGTCGGACGAGATGAGGCCGGTCACGTCGGCCATGTCGGCATGGTACGTCGTCTGGTGGCCGAAGAAGGTCAGGTTCCCGATCCGTTGGGTGAGCCCGGCGAGGAGCACGAGCGAGACGACGACGAACACCGCGAAGGAGATCGCCACCCGCCGGGTGCGTGCCGGGCCCTTCCGCTTCACCTGTGGCTCGCGCGTCGCCCGAGGCCGTTTCGTCAGCGCCCGCATCACGAGCCTCCCAGCAGCATCGTCACGAGACCTTGGAGCGACTGACCCGACTGGCCCTCGGGCTGCCCGATGGACTGGTACAGGCTTCCGGCTGCCTGCTCCGCAGCCCGGGTGATCGCGCCGGATGCCGATCCCGACGGTGCGGTCACTGTCTCGCCGGCGGGTGTGGTCGCCGGCGCTGCGGTCGTCGTCGGAGGAGCCGAGGGCGTGGATCCCTGGTTGAGGGCCTTGAAGGTGGCCTCCTCGCTCGAGCAGTTGAACGGGCTGCCGCTGTAGTCGAGCGCCTGCTGGAGTGGTTCGAGGAACGCCATGCCGGGCGCTGTCGGTGCGATCAGGTTGCAAACCAGGTCGTTGACGTCGCTGAAGTCGACGAAGATCTGGAAGTAGGCGAAGTGGGACCCGTCGGGAAGCGTCTGCGCGGACGGTACGTGGGCGATGTTCGAGACGTACTCGTAGGCGCCTTTGATGAAGCTCTCAATGTTCTGCTGGTTGGCCAGGAGCACCCGGGTGACGTTGGCGCCGGAATCGAGGAGGGTGCCGATGTCCGGCCGGTACTGGCTGAGGAACTGGGCCAGGTTCTCCGACAGCGGGGTCAGCGACTCGAGGAGGCGCTGGTAGGCGGCTTCGGACCGGTTGATCGCCGGGAGGCCGGCATTCGTCTGCGCCGCGAGGGAGTTCAGCGTCGGGCCTTCGGGGGCGAGCACGGCGGAGAGCGACGTGAGGGAGTCGAGGGCGGTCAGCTGGGCCCCGATGGTCCGGGCGAGCAGGGTCGCCAGCTTTCCGCTCTCCTGGATGCTCGATCGGATGGCCGGTGCCTGCCCGACCGTCGCCTGGTCGAGCTCGGAGATGGAGGAGGACAGGGCCGACGTGTTGATCGTGGAGAGCAGCGGGTCGGCCGCGGCGAACAGGTCGTCGAGCTGGCTGGAGACGTCGGTGTGCGGGATGGTTGCTCCCGCCGGCAGCCACGGGCCCGTCCGGCGCGGCGAGGTGAAGGCCACGTCCTCGGCACCGAACAGGTTCTCCGGCTCGATGGTGGCGGTTGTCCCAGTCGGCACGCGAAACCCGTGGTCGATGCGCAGGACGACCCGCACGCGCCGGCCGGAGAGCGCGACCTGCCCGACCTGCCCGACCTGCACGCCGCGGAAGTCGACGCTCGATCCGGGGTGGAGCCCCTGGCCCGCCGAGCTGAACATGCCGACGAGCGGGTAGCTGCCGTCGTAGGCGCCGTCCGATGCCCGGACGGCCAGCTCGACTCCGGCGACCACGATGGCGGCCACGAGCAGGAGGACTCCCGAGCGGAACGCCAGCCTGGTTGCCGAGTGACCCCGTGGCGCGCTCATCCGACCAACCTCGCGGTGGAGCCGGGTCCGCCGAACATGATCGTCGACAGGAGGAAGTTGAGCAGGACGATCACGATGATCGAGATGCGGATGGCCCGGCCGGCCGAGACCCCGACACCTGCCGGCCCACCGGTGGCGCGGTAGCCGTAGTAGCAGTGGATGAAGGCCACGACGACGGCGAAGACCATGGCTTTGATGAACGAGTCGAAGACGTCGATCGGCGGAAGGAAGAGGTGGAAGTAGTAGCCGTAGGTTCCGGCCGACTGGTGGAAGAAGTCGGTCACGATGAACTGGGTGGCGATGAAGCTCGAGAAGAGGGCGGCGAGGTAGAGCGGGACCATGGTGATGAGCGCCGCCCAGACGCGGGTTGCCACCAGGTAGACGATGCTGTTCACCCCGAGGACCTCCAAGGCGTCGATCTCCTCCGAGATCCGCATGGCGCCGAGCTGGGCGGTGAACCCGGCGCCGACCTGGGCGGCGAGCGCGATGCCGGCGACGAGGGGGGTGATCTCGCGGGTGTTCGCCAGCGACGAGATGACGCCGGTGAGCGCCTGTGCCCCGATCTGCTGGAGTCCGGCGAACCCCTCCAGGCCGACCTCCGTCCCGGTGAAGAAGGCGATGCTGGCGACGACGAAGAACATCCCGCCCCCGATGATCAGCGCGCCGGCACCGATCGTGATGTCCGAGATGAGGGTGACGATCTCCTTGCGGTAGTGCAGGGCTTTCGGAAGGGCACGGATGGTCTGGCCGTAGAAGGCGAGCTGGCCGTAGAGGCCGTCGACGATCGTGGCGGGCTTCGTTGCCACGGTCAGAGCCCCTTCTGGGGGACGAACTTGAAGTAGACGATCGTGAGCACGAAGTTCACGAAGAACGCCAGGATGAAGGTGGCCACCACCGCCTGGTTCACGGCGTCGCCGACCCCCTTCGGGCCGCCCTTGCACGACATGCCCTTGTAGCAGGCCACCATGGCCGCGATGAACCCGAACACGCCCGCCTTGAACAGGGCGACCCAGACGTCGGCGAGCTGGCTGAGCTCGCCGAAGGTGGCGAAGAAGGCGCTGGCCGAGATGTGGAGGCTGTGCGTCCCGAAGTAGAGCCCACCGGCGATGCCCGCCACTGACACGACACTGTCGAGCAGGACGGCGACGATCGTGGCGGCAAGCAGCCGGGGGAGCACGAGCCGCTGGAGCGGCTGGACGCCCATCACCTCCATGGCCGAGATCTCGTCGCGGATCCGCCGCGAGCCGAGGTCCGCGCACATCGCCGACCCGCCAGCGCCGGCGATCAACAGTGCCGTGGCCACCGGGGCCTGCTCGCGCACGACGGCGAGCACCATGGCGGCCCCCAGCTGGGACTGGGCACCGATCTGCTGGAGGAGAGAGCCGACCTCCAGGGCGATCACCATCCCGAACGGGATCGACACCAGGATGAGCGGCAGGGTGGTGACCCGGACGAGGAACCAGCACTGGTCGATGAGCTCTCCCACCGGGACGCCGTGCCGCAGGCCGAGGCGCAGCGACTCGAGGGCGGTGGCCACCATGGCCCCGAGCTCGGCGACGGTGCGCACCAGACCCGCCAGCGGGTTCGGTGCCGGGGACCGGTGCCGTGGGAGCACGGCGCTCCGAGGGAGCTCTTCCCGCCCGTCCATGCTCTCGGGTCCGGCCGCGCCGCCGGGTCCGCCAGGTCCGCTCACACCGGTCACGCTGTCGCCCTGGAGCGTCCCCACGCCCTCGGCCACCTCGCCCCCCTCCGACATCACTCCTCCTGATCTGCCGGTCCGGTCCGGATCCCCCACGACCCGATGCCGTCCGCAGCGTTTCGAAGCCCGAGCCCTGGCAGACGTCGGCGCCTGCCAGGGGCCCTTCCTGGCTTCCCCCGATTGCGTTCCTGCTGGGGAGAACGGAGCTCCGCGACGAACCTTGCGGTCAGATATCCCGGATCGTCAGGGCCGGCGCTGTGGGACCGGCGCCGTGGGACCGGCGCTGTGGGACCGGCGCTGTGGGACCGGCGCTGTGGGACCGGCGCTGTGGGTCACGCCGGAGGGGAGGCGGCGGATCGCGCAGGGGCAGCGGGTCATGCAGCGGAGGAGAGGGGCAGAGCAGAGACCAGGGCGTCTCGTCACGCGCCTCGTCGTCGGACATGGGGATGTCGCCCAGATGGTCGGAGCTGCCTGCTTCGGAGCGATGGCCGACTCGACGCCTGCGGGACCGCAAGAGCCGCCAACCGGTGTCGATCCGGGGTGCGTCGCTGCCGATGAGCAGCGTCCTCCTGGGAGCAGCTCCTCACCCCGGGGTACGACCCCTGGTGGACGCCGTCAGAGGCCGCCGAGCAGGCCGGTCACGAGCGTCCCCAGGCCGTTCGTCGCAGAAGGCGGTCCGGCCGGTGTGCTGCT
This sequence comes from Actinomycetes bacterium, assembly GCA_021798955.1. Lineage (GTDB taxonomy): Bacteria > Actinomycetota > Acidimicrobiia > Acidimicrobiales > RAAP-2 > JAJZJT01. The sequence goes on along the minus strand of JAJZBK010000035.1, from coordinate 4,806 downwards.
GGTGCCCGTGCCGGCGGGTGTCGTCGTAGACCCGGCGCCCGTCCCGGACTGGCTCGTGCTCGTGCCCCCACTGGTGCCCGTGCCGGCGGGTGTCGTCGTAGACCCGGCGCCCGTCCCGGACTGGCTCGTGCTCGTGCCCCCACTGGTGCCCGCGGACGGCTGCGGAGTGCCTGCACCACCCCCGGAGTTGGCACCTGACCCCGACGACGGGGCAGGGCTGACGTTCGTCGTCGTCGGGCTCGCCGTCGTGCCGCCCTTTGAGGAGGTGGTGACTGGTGCCCTTCCGGCGGCACCAGCCGGAGCCCCCGTGCTCGTGACACCTGGTCCGGTGCCGCCTGATGTGGCCTCCGTGCCGTGTGGGCTGGACGCGCCCGCGATGTTCCGAGCGGCCCGGTCGGCTGACGTGCTGTCGTTTCCGGGAACGGGTAACGCGTTCACGGCGTTCGTCGCCAGCTCGGTCGTCGGGCGCGTCGGGTCGACCTTCAGCGCGTGGATGCCAGGGAGCGACACGGCGACAGGAGCCGCCAATCCGCCGAGCAACGCCCCGCCACCCAAGCAGACCAGTCCGCCGACGAGGAGCACGGTCGTTCCTCCGTGCACACCCACCCACTGCCGGACCCTCGGGACCTTGCGCGCCTGTCGGACGCTCGCAAGGAACGCCATGACCCCGCTCCCGGACGTCAGCAGACTGATGGTCTGCTGGGGCACGACTCCTTCAGGCACGACTCCTTCAGGCACGACTCCTTCAGGCACGACTCCTTCAGGCACGACTCCTTCAGGCACGACTCATCTCCCATGATCCGATGGTGACGGTCCCGTTGTCGACGGGTGTGGTCACCGACTCCAGGTACTCCCCCGGGAAACTTCCCCCGGCCACGGTGATCTCCGTGGTCAGCGTCACCGACTGCGCCGATCCTCCGTTGGCCTGGATCGTGACGTCGAGTGGCGCGTCGTGACCGATGATCTTCGCGGCGACGAGCGGTCGGGGCATGGGGACGCCAGGGGCGATCGCCGCCCACCAGCCCGCCTTGTCCGCTCCGGTGGCATGGATGCCTCCGAAGTACGCCTCCAACGATGCCGCCTCCAGCGCCATCGGGCCCGGCGACTCCACCCAGGTCGGTGCCGGATCCCCCACCAGGGTCATCGTGCCCATCGGTGCCTCGTTCTGGGTGAGGGTCAGGCCTTGTGCGACCAGTGCCGGTGGTGCGGGAACCGTGTAGCTGGTCGAGTCGACGGGCGGCTCCTCGAGCGAACGCGATGCCGACGCGGTGTCGGTGGTCGGCACCTCGGTCGCTGTCACGAGCAGCCGATGCGACGTAAAGAACAGCGCGTTGGTCGGCCAGCACGTGTCCAGTACCAGGCTCGCGACACCGGGCGTGTTGTCGACGGGAGCGCCCGCCTCAACGACCTGTTGGCCGCTCACCTGGTACGTCACCGTCGAGCACTGGTCGACGAACCGGATCACGGCTCCGGGGTGGAGCTCGTTGATATGGACGAAGTAGCTCACGTCGTGGGCCAGGAGCACGGCGGTTCCGCTGGCGCCCGGGAGTACCGAGGCCGGCGCATGCCCGACCGCCACCGCCAGCTGCGCGTCCCCGGTCCCTTCCTCTACCGGCGCGTCGAGGCCGATCGATGGGATCTCGAGGATGCCCTCCAACTGGCCGACGCTCGGCGTTCCCTCCACGCACGGTGCTCGACGGGTGTGGAGGCCATCGTGGGTCTCCTCTGTGGTGACGAGCCGATCAGCAGCGTGGTGCTGGTGCACGGTCCAACCGATGGCGTAGCCGACGAACCCCAGAGACGACCAGACGAGGAGCGCTCCGAGCAGCGGGAGGACGTGGCCGGGCGTCGGCCTGAAGCCGGCTCCGTTCCCGGCCCCAGCGTGCCCTCCAGAAGATCGGCCCACCGGTCAGCCCTCCGGATCCTTCGACAGGTGGCGCAGCGGTGCGTCCGGACGCAGCGTGCCGTGTGTGCCCTTGTGTCGCCGTCCAGCTATCCACATCCGGAGGCCGCCCATCCACGCGGCCCGTTTGACTCCGCCGATCCGTCCCAGCGCCGGAACAAGGGACGCGAAGCGCCTCCGGTAGAAGAGGGCGAGGCCGAGGGCGAAGGCGGCCCCGACGACGGGGAGCGATCCCCCCCAGGGCTCTCCGGTATGGACGGTCGTGACGTCGGGGATGACGCTCGGTGCCGATGAGGCCGAAGCGCTGTACGGGAGGGTCATCGGCGGAACCACGGCGGGGGCGGTGCCACCCACCGAGGCCGTTCCGCTGGCCAGGTCGACGTCGATGCCCCCGTCGATCCCCTGTGCGAGGTCGAGCGTCACCCCGGTGGCCGAGGCGCTGGCGTTGCCGGTTCCCTGCGAGACGGTCCCCGACCCGACGCTCACGGTACTGGCCAGCGGCGTGCCGGCGAGAAAGGTCTGGGACTGGCCCGGGGCGATGCTCACCGTGTGTGCGCCGGTTGCCGGGGTGCCGACCGTGACTGACACCAACGCCGGCGCGTCGGTGGCCGTCGCCGCTGCGTTCTGGCGGTCGAGCGTCGCCGCCGCCTTTGACGCCCCTATCTGGACCGACAGCAGCGGACCGCCTGAGACGCCCACGCCCGGCAGCAGGTCGGCCGTGGCCCCGCTGGCGGCCATCGAAGACGTGAGGACGGTGCCCGTTGTCGCGACCGAGGACGTGGTCGTCCCTGCGGTCACCGACAGGAGGCCGGTCGCCGACGTGCTGGACGCTCCGAGCTGGGTGAGCAGCGAGCCGAGGGGGAGGCCCCCGCTGGGGAGCGTGGGGAGCTCCCCGAGCACGCCCTGGAGCGTTCCGGCCAGGGGTGCGCCCGAGGTGACCACCTGGTCGAGGAGCGATCCCAGCCCGATCGACACGGAGGCAGCACTCCCGTTCCCGCTCGCAGAGGGTAGCCCGGCGGTCGTGACCGAGGCGGTGGCCGAACCACAGGCGATCCCCAGTGACACCAGGCCGGTGAGCGAGGCTGGGACCGCCAGGCCTGACGGCGTGCCGCAGGACTGGGGAAGCGCGTCGGTGGCACCTGCCGTGCTCTCGGTGGCCGTGCGCGCACCGACGAGCGCGGGCAGCAGCTCACCTTCTCCACTGCTGGTCGCGGTGGGAGCCGAGGTGCTCGAGGCGGCACTGGCTCCGGTCGTCAGCTTCTGGCCTCCGATGGAGACCACGAGGGCCGATGCACTGGCCGAGCCCTGGTACGAGCCGGGTCCGGACGTCGCCGCGCCCGCTGGCTCGGCTCCGGCCAACCCGGCAAGGAGCCACGCCAGTGTTGCCGCCCCCACCGTGACCGCCGTCGTGCGTCGAAGTGCCATGTCCCCGCTTCCTCCCTGCCCACGCCGGGCTTCGTTCGTGTGTTGACAACGGCCGTCGCCGGGGAACCTTGCGGTATCGGTTCGGTTGCCGGCCGGATACGTCCTGGGCGATGCCCTGCCCGGTCCGTCGGAGCCGAGCAGCCCTCGGCGAGATCACCACCGCGACACAGCGGTAAACTTGCGACCGGGACAACTGGCCTGCCTGGGTGTTCGGGCGCCGTGGTACGGGTCCGGTCGGGGCATAAAGGCCGGTACGGCCGAGGGGGGACAGGGGTATGGCGCTCCGTAGTGACGGCCTTGAGATCGGGGGGGAGTTCTTCGGGGACCGCTCGGGTGACGTGGACCTGGAGCGGGACCGGGTGCTGGTTGAGCGGTGCCAAGCCGGAGATCGATCGGCCTTCGACGTGCTCTACCAGCGCTACCACCTCCGGCTGACCCGGTTCTGTCTCCAGCGCCTCCGATCCCGGCACGACGCAGAGGACGTCGTCCAGGAGACGTTCGCCCGGGCGTGGCGCGCCCTTCCCGGCTTCGCTGGCGAGCGGCGCTTCTATCCGTGGCTGACGGTCATCGCCAACAACCTTTGCGTGGACGTCCAGCGCAGTCGCAGCCGCCTGACCCCAGTGGACTCGACCCAGCTCCAGGTCGGCGATCCCGGCTGCTACGACACGGAGGACGCTGTCCTCCGCGAAGTCGACGCCCAGATCGTGACGGACGCCTTTGCCCGGCTCCACCCCCGTCATCAGCGCGTGCTGAAGCTCCGGGAGGAGTCCGGCTGGTCGTACCAGCGGATCGCCGACGACGAAGGTGTCGGTGTCGCTGCGGTCGAGACGCTCCTGTGGCGTGCCCGGCAGTCGCTGAAGCGGGAGTTCGCCTCGTTGGCCGGACCGGAGGGCGGTGCCGGCGTGCTCTCGGGCCTGCTCGTGGTGTTCCGGCGCCGAATGTTCCGTGCGTTGGCTCGACCGGTGCGGTTCGCAGCCGGATCGGCGCGCCATGCCCGGGCGTGGTTGAGCCCCCTGTTCACGCCGGCCGGCGCCGTCGGCAGCGCCGTCGCCGTGGGCGTGATCGCCGCCGGCATCGGCATCGCCGTGCCGGCGTCCACCGGGGCAGTCCGGCTCCACCACCCCGCTGCGTCCGTCCAACCAGTGGAGCGCGTGCCGATCCCGGGCTCCGTTCCCGGCTCCCTCTCGTTCGCTGCTCCGTCCGGCGTGACGACGAAGGCCGGAGCTTCCCCCGCGGCGACATCGCCGTCCTCGTCGACGACCCCGACATCCGGCACCTCGGGCACCGGGGTCCCCGGAACTGGTGGCACGGCGTCCGGGTCGGGTGGCACCACGTCGGGGGCCGGGGCGACCACGACGCTCTCCACCGGTACGAGCGCGCTCAACACGACGCTCTCCACCGGTACGAGCGCGCTCAACACGACGCTCTCCACCGGTACGAGCGCGCTCAACACGACGCTCTCCACCGGTACGAGCGCG
>JAJZBK010000013.1 GCA_021798955.1 Actinomycetes bacterium | reverse complement strand
CCCTCGAGGCCGAAGCCGCCCGCCGCCGGCGGGGTGAGACTGTCACACCCCCCAACTACGATCAGAACGTGGCCTGAACCGGCCACCGACCGTCACCGAAGTTCCACGGAACTCGGGACATCCTCGGCCCCGGGGTCGGTGAGCTGGTCGTACTCGGCCAGGATGGCGAGCTTGTACTGCTCGGTGAACCGGCGCCGCTTGGGCCGGGCCGCGGGGTCGCCGTCGTGCACCTCGCCATCATGGGCGCGCGCGGCCAGGGATGCAGTGGTCATGGTCACGGTTCTACGTGCTCCCGTCTCGCCCTGGTGGGATGGTGGGCTACAGCAGGTGTCTCACGTCAGCCTGACAGACAGGGGACCGAGCAGCTCCACGGGGTTCCCTGCGTGCAGGGGTCGCCACCGGCTCGTCAGCGAGTCCTCTTCGGCCCGCTAGTTTCGTTATACGATAATCTGGTGGACGTCCGAGAGTCGGCACTCAAACACGGCTGTAGCGCCGATGACATCCGCCACGCCATCACCAACGCGCTCGTTGCCTATGACGACCTCGATGATCCTTACGTGCTCTACCTCGGCCCCGACATCGCCGGCACCCTGCTCGAAGTGCTGACCGCTGTCGACGAACGGGGCGAGGAGATCGTCTTCCACGCCATGCCGATGCGCCGCAAGTACAGGAGGCTGCTCCCATGACCGAACCCCGCAAAGCCAAGACCGGCGAGACGATGGACGACGACTTCTGGCAGCGGGCCGAGGAGAAGGCAGACGCCGGCCTCGACCCCTCCCGGCTGCGCCGCCGGGTCGGTCGTCCCACCCTCGGCGCCGATCCGGCCGAGCTGACCGCCGTCCGGCTCCCCCCCGAGGTCCGCCGGGCACTCGACGACCGGGCCGCCGAGGAGCACACCTCCGCCAGCGAGGTCATCCGCCGCGCCCTGGACCAGTACCTCGCGAGCTAGCTGGTCAGCCTGCCCAGAGCACGGAGACCTGCCAGCAGCTCACCCGAGTTCGAATAGCGACAACGCAACACCACTCGTTATCCCAGGTCAGCGGCCCTGTGGCGGTCATGGCCGGTAACCGGGCCCTACGCGAAGCGGCCGTACGCTTCGACGAAGAGCGCGCCAAGGGCTGACAGGTCGCCGGCCTCCACGAGCTCATTCGGTGACACATTGCGCAGCCACCGCGCTGTCTGGCCGCAGCGATCTACGAACAGGCTCTCCAGGTAGGTTGCGCACCATGAGCCGAGGTCGGCCGGCCCGCCACTCAGTTCCTCGGCAATTTCATCAGGATGGTTGGCGCGTAGGAGCCGGTAGGCGTCGTAGGCGTCGCTCTCGCGCTTGGTAGCCATGGCGCCACGACGCGTCTCGATGGACTGGAGCTTGGCCGCTACGAGGGCCGCCGGGCGTGCCCGGCGGAGCGTGCAGCGGGCGATGATCTCCCCATGATTCTCAGCCTGGTCGAAGAGCGACAGCGTGACGACCTCCGCCGTTTCGGCCATCCACCAATGTGAAAGCACGAACATCCGCTGGTGGACGTCCTCGGGAAGCGCGTCGAGGTCGAGTCTGGGATCGACGCCGATGACGTCAACCTTCGTGCCGTCGGCCAGAACGACGCCCGTGGGGGTCGCTCGCTCGGCGATACCGAGCAGGGTCAACTTCGGTTCAGGGTCGACCTGGCGAGACAGGGTGTCGATGTCGCGCGTCGGGCGGTGGGCGTTCTCCAGCCGGACCATCACCGCCAAGCCCCCGATGAGCGCCCAGTCACTCAGCCCGGCCTGGTCCACCTCCCCCAAGTGCCCGAGGAGTGTGGCCATGGCACCGTTGGCATCGGCAATGAGCATGATGTCGCTGCGTTCACCAGACACGGCGGAATCCTTCGGGTGGCTCGAACTCATCGAGGATCTCCTGACCTCGCGCGCCGCTGCGCGTCAGGTCCAGCGCGGCGATCACCGGATGGACGACCGGCCACTCCGAGCTCGACAACCCGCGTGCCGCCGCGTCGTAGCGATGGGTGACGGCGTAGCGCATCGGCGCCACGCTGACCGTCGCGCCCCGGGCGAGTTCGGCCGGTGCCTCGCCGTACAGCTGTTTGGCGATCCGCAGGGTGCGCGCGTCGGGCACGTAGAAGTCCGGCGGCGCGTCCCCCTGCAGCACGACCGGTGCACCCCATGCGGCGGCGGCCACGTCACCGCGAAGCGCCCAACCCACGGTCGCTTCGCTGTCCTCGAGACCGAGTCCGAGCTGCGACGTCCGGCCCACGTCCCCCGGCCCCGGAGCGTCCTTGAGCGCGATCGTCTGCTCTCGCACTCCCCACCGACCCGCCAGGGCCCAGAAGAGCTCTGGCCCGACGGCCTCCGTCGACGACTCCCCGACCAGGGATTCGGCTCGAAGTCCCGCGAGGGCGGTCGAGACCGAGCTCACCGCCACCCCGGTCTCCTTGGCGATGCCCCGCACCGTCATCGGTCCGGTCGCTGCCAAGAGGCACACCGCAACGGCGCGCCCGGTTCCCGTGTCCAGTGGGCTCCGTCGTACCACCTCGACGAGTGGGTCGATACGGGTGTCGACTCGCACCCGATCGAGCCACAGGCGGAGGTGCCCCCGGCGGTCCAGGTAGCCCCACCCCGCCTCCTGAAGGAGCTGCTTGTCGAAAGATGTCAGTCGATCAGCGACCAGGATGCGGTGGGCCTGATCGTCGGTCCTGCTGGTCACAAGTTGGCGAATGCCCGCAGGAGAGGGGGAACTCCTCACCTCTACCACCACGGGCAACTGCTCCCCTTCGATCTGGATGACCAGATCGTCTGGAACGCGCCCGCGCCGCCGTGACGTGGCGGCCGGCAGGTCGAGCCGGGCCAGAACCTCCAGGAGGTCGGCCACGCCTTCGGTATCACTGGTCCGGGCCACCCAGCCAGCATACCCGGGTGTACCGGTGTTCGAAAATATCGAACTGCAGTACACACTGCCTCCGTACGCGATTGCGGGTCTGCGACGAAGAAGATCCTCAGTGCCCGAGAAGGCCTCGGAACCCTCGGATCTTGGACTACGACTTGGACTACAACTCCGACCAACCGGTGTCGTCGGGTGTCGTGGCTCGTCGGGGACACGCGCCCCACCCCGATGTCGGCACCAGGTCACTCCGTGACCGGCTCAGCCCTCTCCCGCCTCCTCGGCTTCCATCCGGGCCACAGCGGCAACGGCGTCGCCGTCGTCGAGGTTCATCACTCGAACGCCCGTGGCGTCGCGGCCCTGGGAGGCGATCTCACGCACGGCGGTGCGGATGACCACGCCCCCCGAGGAGACGAGGATGATCTCGTCGCCGATCCCCACCATGAAGGCCGCCACCACACGACCCCGCCTGGCCGTTAGCCGGATGCCGCGTACGCCCTGGCCGCCTCGGGCCTGGCGGTTGAACCGCTCGAGCTTGGTTCGCTTGCCATAGCCGGCATCCGTCACGACCAAGATGTCAGTGTCATCGCTCGCCACGTCACACGAGACCACCTCGTCGCCGTCTTTCAGCCGGATGCCGCGCACGCCGGCGGCATCGCGACCCATCGGTCGGACGTCCTCCTCGGAGAAGCGAATGGTCATCCCCGCACTCGTGACCACGAGCAGGTCGTCACGACCGGACGTCTCCACCACCCGCACCAGCTCGTCTCCGTCACGGAGGCTGATGGCGATGAACCCTTCCCGTCTCGACTTGTCGTACTCGCTGAACGCCGTCTTCTTGACCTGACCCTGCTTGGTGGCGAAGACCAGGTAGTGGTCGGAGGGGAAGTCGCGCGTGCCGACGATGGCCTCGATGCGCTCGTCGGGCGCGAGGGGCAGCAGGTTGACGATCGCGGTACCCCGGGCTGTCCGCTCCTTCATCGGGATCTCGAGCGCCCGGAGCCGGAACACCCTGCCTCGGTTGGAGAACAGCAGCAGGTGGGCGTGGGCTGTCGTGTGGACGACGTCGTGGACGAGGTCTTCTTCCTTCAGGCGCGCCCCTTGCACACCCCTTCCCCCTCGCCCCTGGGTACGAAAGGCGTCGGCCGACACCGCCTTCACGTAGCCAGCGCGGCTCATGGTGACGACCAGCTCTTCGTCCTCGACCAGGTCCTCGACGTTCATGTCTCCGGGGTCGTGGGTGATCTCCGTCCGCCGCTCCTCGGCGTAGGTGTCCTTGATCGTCCCGAGCTCGGTGGCGATCACCTGACGGAGCTTGGCCGGGTCGGCCAGGATGGTCTCGAGCTCGGCGATCTCCTCGCGCAGCCGAGCCAGCTCGTCCTCGAGCTCGGTGCGGCCCAGGCGAGTCAGCCGACCAAGGGTGAGGTCGAGGATGTGGGTGGCCTGCACCTCGCTGAACGAGAAGGGCTCGGCCATGAGGGCCTCGCGGGCAGCCGGGCGGTCCTCGGACGCACGGATCGTCTCGATGACGGCATCCAGCATGTCGATCGCCCGGAGGTAGCCCTCGACCACGTGAGCCCGCTCACGGGCTTTGTCGAGGAGGAACTGCGATCGTCGAGTGACCACCTCGACCTGGTGGGCCACGTAGTGGGTGAGCAGCTGGGCCAGGTTGAGGGTGCGAGGGACCCCGTCCACCAGCGCCACGGTGTTGACGGGGAAGGACGTCTGGAGCGGGGTCTGCTTGAAGAGGTTGTTGAGGACGACATTGGCGTTGGCGTCGCGCTTGACCCGGACCACCAGGCGCGTCTTCCCCCCTGCTGAGTCGTCCTGCAGCGCGGCGATGCCGTCGAGGTCGCCGGCGCGCACCAGGTCCTCGATCTTCTTCGCCACCGTGGCCACCGAGGTCTGGTAGGGCATCTCGGTCACGACGATGGTCGTCTCGCCGGCGCGCCCCTCGACGATCTCGGCACGGGCTCGCAGCCGGATCGACCCGCGGCCCGTCCGGAAGGCGTCGAGGATGCCCTGGCGCCCGAGGATGAGCGCCCCGGTGGGGAAGTCCGGTCCCTTCACGAAGGCCATGAGGTCGTCGGACGTGGCGTCGGGGTGCTCGAGGAGGTAGACGGTCGCGTCGATGACCTCACCGAGATTGTGAGGGGGGATGTTGGTGGCCATCCCGACGGCAATTCCCTGCGAACCGTTCACCAGCAGGTTGGGGAAGCGGGCCGGCAGGACGGTCGGCTCTTCGGAGGTGGCGTCGTAGTTGGCCGTGAAGTCGACGGTGTTCTGGTCGATGCCGGCCATCAGCTCGAGGGCGAGCGGGGCCAAGCGCGACTCGGTGTAGCGCATGGCTGCCGGCCCCTCGTCCGGTCCGGTGCCACCGAAGTTGCCGTGCCCGTCGATGAGCGGGTGCCGCATCGAGAAGTCCTGCACCATGCGGGCCAAGGCGTCGTAGATGGCGGTATCGCCGTGGGGGTGGTACGAGCCCATGACGTCGCCGACGACCTTGGCGCACTTGGTGTGGGGGCGGTCCGGAAGCAACCGCTGGTCGTACATCGAGTAGAGGATCCGGCGGTGGACCGGCTTCAGGCCGTCACGGACGTCGGGGAGCGCCCGCGACACGATGACCGACATGGAGTACTCGAGGAACGACCGCTCCATCTCCTCTTGGATCTCGATGGGCTCGACGAGCCCCGAGACAGGCTGTTCTCCTTCAGGCCCTCCCGGACCGTTGTTCCCTCTGGGCATGTGGTGTCCCTGTCCTCGCGACGGCTCGGGGCCCCCCGCCCGGCGTTCCGCTCGTGGTCCCTCAGATGTCGAGGAAGCGCACGTCCTTGGCGTTGGTCTGGATGAACTGGCGGCGCAGGTCGACGTCGTCGCCCATCAGCACCGAGCAGACCTCGTCGGCGAGTGCCGCCTGCTCGACGTTGATCTGGAGCAACGACCGCCTGCCGGGGTCCATGGTGGTGTCTCGCAGCTCGGCGAAGTCCATCTCGCCGAGGCCCTTCAGACGCTGGAACTCGGCTTTGTGGTTGGGATGCTCGGCCAAGAACGCTGCTCGCGCTGTGTCGTCTTTCAGGTAGACCTTCTCCTTGCCCACCAGCGTCGAGTACAGGGGGGGTTGCGCCACGTAGACGAAACCCCCCTCGACGAGCGGCTTCATCTGGCGGAAGAAGAAGGTGAGCAACAGAGTCCGGATGTGAGAGCCGTCCACGTCGGCGTCGGCCAAGATGATCACCTTGTGGTAGCGGATCTTCGTGACGTCGAAGTCGTCGGCGAGCCCGGCCCCGATAGCCGAGATCAGCGCTTGGATCTCGTTGTTCTTGAGCATCTTGTCGATGCGGGCGCGCTCGACGTTCAGGATCTTTCCCCGGATCGGCAGGATGGCCTGGACGCGGGGGTCGCGGGCGTCCTTGGCCGAGCCGCCGGCCGAGTTCCCCTCCACGATGAACAGCTCGCTCTCGCGCGGGTCGCGTGAGGAGCAGTCGACCAGCTTGCCGGGCAGCCCGGCGCCGTCGAGCGCGGACTTGCGTCGAGTGAGCTCGCGGGCCGAGCGGGCGGCCACTCGGGCTCGAGCGGCCAGGATCGCCTTCTGGACGACCTGGTTCGCTTCGCGCGGGTTCTCCTCGAACCACTCGGCGAGCTTCTCGTTGGTAGCGCGTTCGACGAGCGAACGCACCGGAACGTTGCCAAGCTTGGCCTTGGTCTGCCCTTCGAACTGGGGATCTTGCAAGCGGACCGAGATGATGGCCGTCAGGCCCTCACGGATGTCCTCGCCGAGGAGGTTGTCGTCCTTCTCCTTCAGCGTCCCCTTGGCCCGCGCGTACTTGTTGACCACGTTGGTGAGGGCTTTCTTGAACCCCTCCTCGTGCATCCCGCCGTCGACCGTGGAGATGCCGTTGGCGAACGAGTGGATGCTCTCGTAGAAGCCGGTGTTCCACTGGAGGGCAACCTCGACCTCCATCGTCTCCTCACGCTGGTCGTACGAGCTGACCTTGCGGAAGAGCGCCTCCTTCGACGCGTTCAGGTGCCGCACGAAGTCGATGATGCCGTCCTTGTACCGGAAGGTCTGTGGCTCATTCGCGCCGGGCCGATCGTCGGTGAAGCGGATCTCGAGGCCCCTGTTCAAGAAGGCCATGATCTGGAGGCGTTCGACGACCGTCTGGGCCCGGAACTCGACCTCCTCGAAGATCGTCGGATCGGGCCAGAACGACACGGTCGTCCCGGTCCGGCCACGGGGCGCGGGACCGACGACGGTCAGGGGACCCACCGGTTGGCCGCCGTCGCGGAACTCCATGCGGTGATGGTTGCCGTCGCGGTCGATCTCGAGGACCACCCGGGTGGAGAGCGCGTTCACCACCGACACGCCGACGCCGTGGAGCCCTCCGGAGACCTTGTAGCCACCCCCTTCACCGAACTTCCCGCCGGCATGCAGCACGGTCAGCACCACTTCGGCGGCGCTCCGATCGGGGTACTTGGGGTGGACGCCGGTCGGGATCCCCCGACCGTTGTCGGCGACGCGGACCCCGCCGTCGGCCAACAAGGTCACGTCGATGCGATCGCAGTAGCCGGCCATGGCCTCGTCGACTGCGTTGTCGACGACCTCCCACACCAGGTGGTGGAGCCCGCTTGGACCAGTGGAGCCGATGTACATGCCCGGGCGCTTGCGGACCGGCTCGAGCCCCTCGAGGACGGTGATGCTCCCGGCGTCGTAGCTCGCCTGCTCCCTCTCCTGGTTGGTCAGCGCCACGGGCGCGCCCTTTCGACGTCGTTGGATGCAGGGACCCGGACGGCACTGCCCAGGGCTTCTTCGTCCCGTCGGAGCGGTGCTCCGGCCCCGGTGACGAAGAGCTTCGACCGTTCGGCTCCGATGACCCAGTGTACCGCGGCAGCCGATCCGGCCGATGGCTCGGCTACGGCGTCACCGTCGGATCCGGACCACTAGTGAGGTGGGCACCTCCTCGCCGATGGCACGGCGCAGTCGGGCCGCCACCTCGTCTCCGAGCAGACGCGCTTGGGTCGCCCATGCCGGGTCGTCGGCCACGACGACCAACGCGGTGCCCTCCAGACGGGCGGGCCGGACGCGATCGGCCAACGCGGGACCGACCACCTCGGGCCAGGCGGCCACCAGTGGCCCGATGGCTGCTCCTCCCCCACCGAGCCGGGCTCCGATCCTTCCGAGGGCGCTGCCGAGCCGGACGGGCTCGCCAGCGCGTCCCTCGGGCACCCAGGTCGACTGTCGGCGGGTCACGCCGCCGCTCCCTGACCAAGGACGATGGTGGCGGCAACAGGGACGGTCGGTGGAGGCGGGACTGCGGTGGTGAGCAGGGTCTGGCCCGGTGGGACGGTGGCCAGCAACGACGCAGCCCGGTGGTGGTCGAGCTCGGAGAACACGTCATCGAGGAGGAGCACGGGTGGGGTGGCCAGGCGGTGGGTGGCCAGGCGGTGGGTGGCCAGGCGCAACGCCAGGGCGAGCGTCCGTTGCTCACCCTGGGACGCGTGGGTGCGCGCCGCCAGGCCGTCGAGGGTGAGCTCGACGTCGTCTCGGTGGGGACCGACGAGTGTCGTCCCCCGGACCAAGTCGTCTGCTCGACCGGCGGCAAGTGCGTCTTCGAGCGAGCCGTTCCACGAGCGTCGGTAGGTGAGGCCGACGGCGGTGCGTGACCCAGTGAGCTGGGTCACCGTCTCGGTGGCCTCGGGGGCAAGGGCGGACAAGACCCGCTCCCGGGCCTCCGATAGGGCGGTTCCGGCGGCGGCGAGGCGTTGGTCCCAGACGTCGAGCGTGGTGGCCAGGTCGCCGTTCACGTGGCCATGCGATCGCTTGAGCAACGCAGCCCGTTGACGGAGCACGCGTTCGACGGTCTCGATGTGGGCGGCCTCGACAGGGGTCACGAGCGCCACCGCGTCGTCGAGGAACCGCCGGCGAGCGGCGGGGCCACCCCGGACCACCTCGGTGTCCTCGGGCGTGAACACGGTCGCCTGGACGCCGTTGTCGAGATCGGACCGGCGGCGGACCGGCTGCCCGTTCACCAACATCCGAGATCGAGTGGCGAGCGATACCTCGGCGTCGACTGACACCGAGCGTTCGCCCGCCACCGCGACACCTCTCACCACGGCGGCGGTCGCTCCGACCCGGACGAGAGACTCACGCGGCACGCCGCGAAAGGACTGTTGGGTCGCCAGGTAGGCGATGGCTTCGAGCACGCTGGTCTTCCCCGTCCCGTTGGGCCCGGTCACCACCGTCACGCCCTCCGGGTCAGGTTCGAACGAGAGCTCCCGGAGGCACCGGAAGTCGGTCAGGGTGAGGGAGCGGAGGTACACCGCTCGCCACTCAGGAGACCCGGACGGGCATCAGCAGGTACTGGAAGCGCGCCTCTTCTGCGGCGCGCACCGTCGCCGGCTTGCTGGCGTCGGTGGTGAGCACCACAACCTCGTCGCCGGGCACTGCTTCGACACCGTCGATGAGGTACGCGGGGTTGAACGCCACCGTCAGGTCGGAGCCGTCGAAGTCTGCGTCGACGGTCTCGCTGGCGTCTCCGATCTCTTGGGAGACGACGGTGAGGTCAACACCACCCTGCCGCATCGACAGGCGAACGGGGGTCGTGTTGTCCCGCACGAGCAGCCGGACTCGCCGGAGCGCGTCGAGAAGGCTGTCCTTGCCCACGTGCAGACGGTTCGGATACGTGGGCGGGATGAGCTGGTTGTACTCGGGGTACGTCCCGTCGAGCAGGCGAGTGGTGATCCGCACCGGACCGGCAGTGAAGGTCAGGTCGTGGTCGCCGAACGACACGCCTATGCCCGACGTTCCCTCACGTGCAGGAGAACCGTCGACGTCCCCCTCGGGAGTCACGGGCTCGTCTCGTTCCACCAGTTGTGAGATGCCGGGGACCCGTTGGAGCTCGGCCAGGGCTCGTGCCGGCACCAGCAGATGGGCGGCACCGAGGACGGGGTTGCTGGTCGGGAGGTCACAGAAGGCCAGTCGGTAGGAGTCCGTCGCCACCAGGCGGATTCCCTCGCCTTCCGAGGTGATGAGCACCCCGGTGAGCAGGGGGCGGGCGTCGTCGGTCGAGGCGGCACGGACCACCTGTCGGATGGCATCGAGGAGCGCGTGGGCAGGGAGCGATGTCGACGGTCGAGACGGTTCGTCAAGGGGGGGGAACTCGTCAAGAGGAAACGTCCGGAGGTTGAAGTGCGACCGGGAGGCAGTCACTTCGACGAGGTCGTCGTCGCTCTCGATGGTGACAGCTCCGGGCTCGAGTGACCGGACCACGTCAACGAGCAGCCGGGCGGGGGCGACGACGGCACCGTCGTTGATGCCGACCACTTCGGTGTCAGCGGCGATGGTGAGGTCGCGGTCGGTTCCCGTCGCGGTGAGCGCGTTGCCGACCACCGAGACGTGGATGCCACCGAGCGCCATGGTCGTACCTCCACGACTGCTCGCTGCTCGTCCAGCTGTGGTCAGTGTCTCGACCAACGAGTCACGTTCGCAACGGAACTTCACTCCCAGGTCCTTTCATCGAGTTGCTCTTCTGTTCTGTTCTGAATTGAGAGAGCAACGGTAGTAAGGGGTGTGGATTGGGGACAACAGGGAAACGTCCCAGGTGGAGGGCGATCCCGCTGTCCACAGTCCGTCCACGGTTTCCCCAACTGATCATGGCGTGACGACAGAGTCGGGACCGGGCTCTGGAGAACTCCCGACGCCGACACACGCTAGACACAGGGATGTCACACGCTGTCCACAGGTCACCCACACTCCCCGACGTCATCGGTCCCGGCTGGTGGGGCTCGGAGATCGGTGCGAGGGCGGGGTGCTTGGCTGGAGCTCCAAGGATCGGTGCCACAGTCAGGACGACCCGTTCTTGATGAGGAGGATGAGCTCGGTGACCTGGTCGTAGATCTGGCGGCGCTCCTTCATGAGGTTGGAGATCTTCTCAACGGCGTGGATGACCGTCGAGTGGTCGCGGTTGCCAAACTCGCGGGCGATAGCCGGGTAGCTGAAGTCGGTGAGCTCCCGAAAGACGTACATGCTGATCTGACGAGCGATGACCAGCGGGCGGCGACGGTTGGGCCCACAGAGCTCGTCGATGGTGAAGCCGAACATCTGCGCGGTTGCCTCGAGGATGATCTGGGGCGTGATCCGACGGGGTTGGTCGGCTGAGAGGATGTCGGAGAGCACGTGCTCGGCGAGCTCTCGCCCGAGCACCTGGCGGTTCAGGCTGGCGTAGGCCGTCACCCGGATCAGGGCTCCTTCGAGCTCACGGATGTTCTCGGTGACGTGGGTCGCGATCAGCTCGAGGACGTCGTCGGGGACGGAGACGCGTTCGCGCTCGGCCTTGGTCTTCAAGATGGCAAGGCGGGTCTCGAGCTCAGGAGGCTGCACTTCGGTGATGAGGCCGGAGAGGAACCGGCTCCGGAGGCGGTCCTCGAGGGTAGCGATTGACTTCGGCGGCCGGTCCGAGGTGAGGACGATCTGCTTGGCGGCACCGTAGAGGGAGTTGAAGGTGTGGAAGAACTCCTCTTGGAGAGACTCTTTGCCCTCCATGAACTGCACGTCGTCGATGAGGAGGACATCACACTCTCGGTAGCGCCGTTTGAACGCGGTGGTGGTGTTGGTCCGGATGGCGTCGACGAACTCGTTCATGAACGTCTCGGTCGAGACGTAGCGAACGTGGTTGCTGGTGAAGTTCTCCTCGACGTAGTTGCCGATGGCGTGGAGGAGGTGGGTCTTGCCCAGTCCTGCATCGCCGTAGATGAACAGGGGGTTGTAGGACCGAGCCGGGGACTCGGCCACCGAGAGCGCTGCAGCGTGGGCGAAGCGGTTGGACGAGGCGATGACGAAGGTCTCGAAGGTGTAGCGGCTGTCGAGCGCCGACCGGGCGGCACTGGTGGTGGCCTGGGAGGCCCGGGACGACGCGGTGGGGGCGGTGGACGTCGTCGGGGCGGCGAGAGGCTCCGCCGCCGGCTCGACGGCGGGATGGTGGTGGTTCAGCTCGACGGGGAGGACGTCGAGACGGACGGCGATCGGGTGCCCGACGGTGGCTGTGACGGTGTCCTCGATGAGGCCGAGGAAGCGCGACTCGATGCGCTCGCGCACCAGCGAGTTCGGGACACCGAGGACGAGCTCCGTCTCGCCGAAGGACTGCAGCGAGAGACCCGACAGGTACGCCTGCCAGCTCGACTCGGAGACTTGGTCGCGCAGCGCGTCCGTGCACAACTTCCACAACCCATCGATGTCGATCACGTGGGCCTCCGCCCCTGGTCCGTTCGGTTCCTCCACAGGCTCGTCCACAGCTGTGGACGAGCCCTGGAGCCGATCGCGTCTAGCGCTGGACACGATCACCCACCACCCTGCATCGTGGTGGTTCGAGGCTCGGTCGTCGGCGAGCACATGCGCCTGGGTCCTTCCGTGTGGCGACCGGCGAGCCGCCGGCCGAACGCTACGCCCGACCGCGTTCAGATCACGAACGGTACACCTCGCCCGGTGGGTGGCGCCGTGGGTGGGGGCGGGAGGAGTGGGCCGACTAGGTGGCAGCGGGTGATCGCGCCTAACATGGCCCTTCGCGCTGCCGAGAGGCGGTCGTCCTGTCGCGCAGGATAGACGGGACGGTCACGAGACGCCTGGTGGTGCAAGCAGGTCCCGTCGTGTGCCGGAAGTGGCGTCGGCGGCTGAGGAAGGAAGCGAGAACGGTGAAGCGGACCTACCAGCCCAACGTGCGCAAGCGTGCCAAAACGCACGGCTTCCGCAAGCGGATGTCGACGAAGGCGGGTCGGGCCGTCATCCGGGCTCGTCGTCTGAAGGGTCGCCAGCGGCTTTCGGCATGAGCGACGCGTGGTCGCGTCGGGAAATCGCCCCACGGGGCCGGTGACGTCGCGGCGGACGTTCGAGGCGCTCCGCCGTACGAGACGGCGAGGAAGGTCAGGTCCGGTGACGGTTCGGTACGTGGAGCACGAGGGCGGAGCACCAGGGGTGTTCGTGTCGTACGCGGTGGGGCGTTCGGTTGGTGGAGCCGTGGAGCGCAATCGCGTCCGCCGGCGGCTGCGCTCGGTCGTCGCCAGCGACGACGTGCACCTTCGGCCCGGGTCGTACCTGTTCAGCGCCTCACCAGAGGCAGCACGGCAGCCGTTCGACGCCTTACGGCACTCGGTCGAGCGGGCGGTCGAGCGAGCCCTCGAGGTGGCGGACGAGCGCCCGTCACGGGGGACCAGGCGGTGAGCTCGGCGATGGGTAGTGAGGCGGTGAGCTCGGCGGCGAGCAAGGTCTCGGGTGTCACCGACGGACGAGAGCGGCCGCGCCGCGGAGCAGCTGGCGTCGTCCTGTGGGCGATCCACGTGTACCAGCTTGCCCGCCACGGGCGTCCGACGAGCTGCCGGTTCCTCCCGACGTGCTCGAGCTACGCGGTCGAGGCGATCGAGCGCCATGGCCTGCGGACAGGCGGCTGGTTGGCCCTACGCCGCATTGCCCGGTGCCACCCGTGGGGTGGTCACGGAATCGACCCTGTACCTGATCGGAGCGTGCGGTGAGCTCGCTGACTCGCGACATCGGCCGGATCTTCCAGCCCTTCCTACGGTTCGTCGCCGATGTGCTGGCGTTCTTCTACTCGTTGGTCCCCAACTACCCCGTGGACGTGGCGCTGCTGACCCTGGTCATCATGGCCGTCCTCACACCGCTCACGGTCAAGGGGACCAAGAACATGGCGGCCATGCAGGCGCTTGGCCCCGAAATGAAGAAGTTGCAGCAGAAGTACAAGGGCGCCGAGAACCGCGTGCAGCTCAACGAAGAGATGATGAAGCTGTACCGGGAGCACAATGTGAACCCGGCATCCGGATGTCTTCCCATGCTACTGCAGATGCCGGCGTTCCTTGTCCTCTACGAGGTCGTCCGGGGGATCACGAACACGGTGACGATCACGCATGAGCGGGTCAATGGGCAGCTCGTGCAGATCCCGAAGAAGGTGATCGCAGCTCCCCGGTACGTCAGTTCGACGTCGAAGATGTACAAGGACATCATCGCAGCTCACGGTCGTCTGAGCGCCTTTGGGATGGACTGGGCAAAGACGCTGTTTGGTCACCACAGCTCTCTGTTCATGGCGATCCCATACTTGGTGTTGGTGCTGGCATCGGTTGGTCTCCAGTACCTACAGATGTCCCGGATGAATTCGAGGAATCCCCAAGCGGCGCAGGCTAACCCGCAGGCCGCCGCCCTTCAGAAGTACATGCCGCTCATTTTCGGCTTCATCTACATCAACATCGCGGCGATCATCAATGTCTATTTTGTGTTCTCCAGTGCAGTCCGGATCATCACGCAAGAGATCCTGTACCGACGTGGAGTGATCCCCGGGGGCGCGGCGACCGCCGCTGTCGCCACGACGGCGGCCGTCGTACCCGGTACGACCGAGGGTGGGACGAGACGGGCACCAGCCAAGGCAGCTCCGGCCAAAGCGAAGCCGGCTCCGGAGAAGGCACGCCCCACAGGAGCTGGGGGTCGAGACGCAGGACGAGCAGGGTCGGGGAAGCAAGCCACCGGACGGTCAGCGGGCAGCGAGGCGAACGGTGGGCGGGCGGGGGCGAAGAGAGGTACCGGTGGGCGGGCGGGGGCACCGGGCCAGACGGCGTCCGGTAGGCGTCCGACGCAAGGCGGCAGGGCAGCGAGCTCGTCGTCTTCCGGCGCGGTGGCCAACGGGGAGGGCCGGGGACGGACGGCGGAAGCTAACGGGACCTCGCCACGTCCAGCCGGAGCGGAACACCCTCGGTCCAAGGACAAACGAGCACGAAGGACGAGATGACGAGTGGAGTGGGTCGAAGCGAGTGGACGCTCTCTAGCGGAGGCGAAGGAGGCGGTGCTGGACGTGCTGGGGGTGGCGGAGGACGACGCGGAGTTCGTGGTGCTCAGCGAGCCGAAGCCAGGGCTGTTCGGTCGGATGCGGGGTGTCGCCCGGGTACAAGGTCGGGTTCGCCCAACCGCTCCCCCACCCAAGCGGGGGGCACGCCAGCGACGAGGTCGTAGTGGCACGCGGCAACGAGGTGGCGAGCGTCGGCCAGGTGGTGGCGGCAGTGACGGGCAGCGTGCTCGGGAGCGGACGCCAAACGACCCGTCGAGTGGGTCGGAAGACGTCCCGTCGGCGAGCGACACCACGACTAGGACACCCTCGCCCAGTGGCGCTTCGAAGGGCGGCCGATCTCGATCGGCGGGTGGTCGATCGAGTAGCCAACAGTCGGGTCGCCCGCCAGTGCCCTCGGGTAAGGAGCGGTCGGCCGCAGGCGATGCGGTCGTTGACGAAGAAGGACCACAGAAGGGTGGAGAGATGGCAGAAGCATCGTTGACCCTCGAGGAGCAGGGCGAGGCAGCCAGAGCCTTCCTGTCCGGCTTGTTCGATGCCTTCGGTTACGAAGCAACCTTCGACGTCGAACTGCGCGACGCCGAAACGGTCGAAGTCCGGGCCCACGGTGACAACCTCGGGTTGTTGGTTGGCCCGCGGGGCGCCACACTGGCCGCCGTGCAGGACCTCACCCGCACCTTCGTGCAGCGGCAGTCGGAGGCCCGGACCGATCGCGTGTTGGTGGACATCGCCGGGTACCGCGAGAAGCGGACGGCGGCGCTCCAACGGTTCACCACCGGCATCGTGGAAGAGGTGGTTGCTTCCGGCGAAGAGCGAGCCCTCGAGCCGATGGGTGCGGCCGACCGGAAAGTGGTCCACGATACGGTCAACAGCCTGGCCGGGGCGCGGACGCGTTCTGAGGGAGTCGAGCCCCGCCGGTACATCGTCATCGAACCTGTGCGCTGACCTGGGTGGTGGCCGGCTCTCCTGGTGGGCCAGAGCTCGTCGCCGGTATTCCCGCCTGGCGGGCCTCAGAGGAGCTGCGTGCCACCTTGGAGGCGAGCCGGCGCGCCGGGTTCATCGGAGAGACGTCGCTTGACGACCACCTGTCTCATGCCGCTGGGTTCGCCGCTGTCGTCGAGCACCTGACAGGAGCACCCCCGGGACTCGTTGCCGACCTGGGTTCGGGCGGCGGACTGCCGGCATTGGTGTTGGCCGAGTGGTGGCGGGCTACCGAGTTCGTCCTGATCGAATCTCAACAACGCCGGGCCGGGTTTCTCCACGAGGTCGTCCAGGCGAGGGCCTGGACCGATCGAGTGACCGTCCTGCAGGGACGTGCCGAGGTGGCCGGACGGGATGGCCGATGGCGAGGAACGTGCGACGTGGTCACCGCTCGGTCGTTCGGCCGGCCCGGCGTGACGGCCGAGTGTGCCGCACCACTGCTTCGAGGCGGCGGGTTGCTGGTGGTCTCGGAGCCACCATCTGAAGGTGACCAGGCACGATGGCCGCCGGAACGGTGCGCCGACGTGGGCCTCGAGCCACTGGGCGCGTTTCGGGTGGCCGACCAGTTCGGGTACGAGGTGCTCCAGCAGACTTCCAGGTGCCCGGAGCGGTACCCGAGGCGGACCGGGGTACCGGCCAAGCGCCCGCTGTTCTGAACCACTACCGGCAGCGCGGCCGGACAGGCCGAACCAGCTTGTCACGGTCGGGAGCGGAGCGCCGACCAAGTACAGCACGGGCGGGCAGCTGTGGTTTCACGTGGAACGTCGAACCAGGGTACTCGGTTGTGCCAAACAGGTTGAGCCGTGCCAAACAGGTCGGGCGTACCGTCGGGTGGGTTGGCGCGGGCCGGCTCCAGACGCGAGAGAGCAGCGATGGCCTGGCGCTCTGCTCGACCGGTCGAGGAGCGAGCGGGGCGCAGGGAAGAGAAGGGCAGCAGCCTGCGCTACGGTGGAGACGAGGAGTAGTACCGCCCTGCCAGACAAGAGAACCCCTGGTGGGGCGTCGAGCTGCACGGTGAGCTGGTGGTGACGAAGAGCAGCAGCACCCATCATGCATCACCGACCCTCTTGTTTCACGTGAAACTGCATCGAGGGAGTGCTTGACCAGCGTCGCCGTGCCAGTAAGGATGAGCCCGTTCCCGCACTCGAAGGAGTTGTGCATGCGCGGTCGCCGGAAGGGACATACAGATGTCCACGGTTCGCCACCGGCCGGTACTGACGGTGCGGCCGGCGCGAACGTGCCGGAACGCACGGATGATAGCGGTGCGTCAGTCGTCTCGGTCCCCGGAGCCACCGGTACCTCACGGGAGCCGACAGAAGAGGGACGGGGTAACCAGGTGACCAGTGATCCCGAAGGGACCCACCTGTATGGCACGGTGGTCGAGACATCCGACCGATCCGAGGGAAGCCCAGGGAGTAGCGGGAGTCCCCCGGAGCCCGAAACGGCTGGACGGCCGACCGGCGGGTCGGCGACGGTGTCGGTCGCCGATGCCCATCACGGTGGGTCGGGAGAACCGGTGACGACGCCTGGGGTGAGCGAGGACGGAGCACCGTCGGCGGCCGCTACCCGTCCAGACGAAGAGGCCCAGCCAACACCGACGCCACGGCCACTCCCCCGTATCCTCGCCGTCGCCAACCAGAAAGGGGGGGTCGGGAAGACGACCACCTCGGTCAACCTGGGCGCGGCACTGGCTGAACTGGGGTACCGGGTCTTGGTGATCGATCTCGACCCGCAGGGAAACGCCACGACCGGCCTCGGCATTGATGCCCGGAACTTCGAGTTGTCCATGTACGACGTCATCATGCGCGACAGCTCGCTCGAAGACTGCATCGAACCGACCAGCCTCAAGAACCTCTTCGTCGCTCCGGCGACCATCGACCTGGCCGGTGCGGAGATCGAACTGGTCCCCGCCTTCAGTCGCGAGCTCAAGCTCCGGCGAGCGCTCGAACCAGTCATCGACGACTTCGAGTACGTCCTCATCGACTGTCCTCCGTCACTCGGACTGATCACCGTCAATGCTCTGGCCGCTGCCCACGAAGTGCTCGTACCGATCCAGTGCGAGTACTACGCCCTCGAAGGTCTGAGCCAGCTCACGCGCAACGTGCACTTGGTGGCATCGAACCTCAACCCCAGGTTGGAGGTGTCGACGATCGTGCTGACCATGTACGACGCGCGAACGAAGTTGGCTGACCAGGTGGCGGCGGAAGTGCGCCAGCACTTCGGTAACAAGGTCTGCCGGAACGTGATCCCGAGAAGCGTCCGTCTGTCCGAAGCCCCGTCGTTCGGACAACCGATCACGGCGTTCGACCCCATGTCGCGGGGAGCGATCGCCTACCGGGAGTTGGCAAAGGAGGTCAGTGGTGGCACGCCGTAGTGGACTGGGACGAGGCCTTGGAGCACTCATCCCGACCGAGGCGATGGGAGAGCGGACTTCGGCGTTGCGGGAGGTCCCCATTGCCAGCATCTCCCCCAACCCCCTCCAGCCACGTTCTCACTTCGAAGAGGAATCGCTCGCCTCACTGGCGGCGTCGATCAAGGAGCTTGGCGTGCTCCAGCCGGTGCTGGTTCGACTTCCGGACCCCAGTCGACCGGACGAGTACGAGCTCATCGCCGGTGAACGCCGTTGGCGTGCGGCGCGACGGGCGGGGCTCCAGACCATTCCTGTCCTCGTCCAGTCCAGTTCGGACGTGGACAGCCTTGAGCGAGCGTTGGTCGAGAACCTTCATCGTGAGGATCTGAACGCGCTGGAGGAAGCGGCGGCGTACCAGCAACTGATCGAAGAGTTCGGCTACACCCACGAGCAGGTGGCAACTCGGGTCGGCAAGAGCCGAGCGACGGTCTCGAACACCCTTCGGCTCCTTCAGCTGCCGGCGACCGTGCAACGGATGTTGGCCGATGGGCAGCTCACCGCCGGTCACGCCCGAGCCATCCTTGGCACACCGGATCGGTCCTACCAGGAAGCGTTGGCCAAACAGACAGTTGTCGACGACCTGTCGGTGCGGGAGGTCGAGGAGCGAGTACGGACGTGGGCGGCTCAGGGAGCAGACGTCCCGGGAGCAGAGGATGGTGACGAAGGAGGGACCGGGGGATCGGTTGTCGATGAGGCGGCCCGTGCACTGGGGCCCACGGGGCGGTCACCTCGGCAGCTGCCACCCCCGGGCATCCTCGAGCTCGAAGAACTGCTCTCGACCCACCTCAACACGCGCGTGACCGTCGACCTCTCCTCGCGACGGGGTCGTGTCGTGGTCGAGTTCGCAACCCTCGAGGACCTCGAGAGGATCTACAGGCTGATGGTTGGTCCACAGGAGCTCGGCACCTCGACCGAGGACTAACCACGCAACGTAGCAATCTCGGTGAGAACTGGTCAATATTGGCCAGAAAACTCACGGATAGTGGTACTTCTTCTCTCAACCGGCAGTAGACGTTCTTCCACAACCTGTGCATGAGGTTGTGGAAAGCGCTCACGCTCGACCTCGACTCGAGCGTGCGAGTAGGTGCCAAGAGCGCGATGGGCTACTCCCACGAGCTCCGTACCCAGGCGGTGAGGGCGTCGGCGATGGCCTGGGCGAGCAACGGGGCGTGCTCGACGACCATGGAGGGGGGCCCCAGCTCGCAGATGACGGCAGGCATGCGGGTCTCGCGCAGCACGGGGAGGGACATGCCCTGGGCGCCGCCGTCGGAGATCGCCAGCGCGGTCGGGACCGTTGCCTGGATGAGCTCTGCCAGCCGGCGACCGCCCGCCGAGGTATAGCGGAAGCCGGCGTAGTAGGAGCTGGTGCACTGCTGGGTACTGGGATCGAGCCGAAGGCAGAGGTACACCTCGGCGTCCGCAGCGTTGGCCTCGGCTGCCTGGCGCGACTCGTCGGGGTCGTGGAGGGCGATGACGTCGGCATGCTGGCGCACCAGGATCCGTTGGAGACCGGCGAGGGCCGCCCCGAGCCCTCCCTCTTCGCCGATGGCTAACCGTCGACCACGGAGCGTGCGGGGTGCCCGACGCAGGAGCTCGCGGTCGCGGACCGCCGAGACCAGCTCAGACGTTCCGTGCCGGCTACCGAACCGACGGAGCTCGGTGATGGTGGACCGGCCGGCGATACCGTCGTCGGGCAAGCCGGCGTTCCGTTGGAATTCGGCCAGGGCTGCCAGGGTGAGGTCCCCGAAGATGCCGTCGACCCGTCCGGCGTCGAACCCGAGGGCGCTGAGCCGTTGCTGGAGCTCCGCGACGTCGTCGCCGCGCAGCATCGGCGTCCGGCGATAGAGCAGTCGGTCGCCGAGCGACCAGCCCGCTTCCACCAGGGCGGCCCACGTCTGCGGTCCGCACTCACCGTCCACGCGAAGCCCGCGGCGGTGCTGGAAGGCCTCGATGGCCGTCCGTGTCCCGTCCCCGTACCACCCCGGCTCGTCGGGCGCGGTGGTGAAGCCGAGGGCGCCGAGGCGGCGTTGGACATCCGACACCGCCGGCCCCGACGTGCCCGGGATGACGCGGACGTCGTCGGTCACGCCCCGTACCCACCCACCCGGTCACCGAGGCCGCCCAGGGGCAGGCCTGGGAGGCTCACAGGTGCGGGGCAAGCTCCTGGAGGAGGTGGCTCTTGCCCTTGGCACCGACCAACCGGGCCACGGGTTCGCCTTCCTTGAAGAGGATGAGGGTCGGGATGCTCATGACCTCGAACCGGCGCGTGATGTCGAGGTTGTCGTCGATGTTGAGCTTCGCCACCTGCAGCTTGCCCGCCTGCTCCTCGGCGATCTCCTCGAGGATGGGGGCGATCATCTTGCACGGGCCGCACCACTCCGCCCAGAAGTCCACCAGGACCGGGACATCGGACGCCTTGACATGCTCGTCAAAGCTAGCGTCGCTGAGGGTCGTGATCGTCTGGCTCATCGTCTGGCGCTCCTTTACCGCCCTGACGGCCTGTCGCCGCCCGGCTCCGAGTTCTCAACCCGACCCAGCTGCCCACCATTCCCTCCGGTTCCTGCTCGTGCACACTGTCGTCCCCGTGTCTGGTCGGACCACCCCGGCTTCGCCGTAGAGCGGGCGAAAGAGGGTGTCACGCGGTCTCGTGGCTGGCTTCGAGCCAACGCTCGGCGTCGATAGCCGCTTGGCACCCGGACCCGGCCGCCGTGATGGCCTGGCGGTAGACATCGTCCTGCACGTCGCCACAGGCGAAGACCCCTTCGACGCTCGTCCTCGTCCCGTCGAAGGTCCGGACGTAGCCGTTGTCACGCAGTTCCAGCTGGCCGGCGAAGACGGCGGTGTTGGGGGCGTGGCCGATGGCCACGAAGAGACCGCTCAAGGGCAACGAGGACTCCTCGCCGGTGGCGACGTCGCGCACGGTCACCCCGGTGACGTTCGACTCGCCCTCGACGTCGACCACCACAGCGTTCCATCGGAAGGCGATCTTCGGGTTGGCGAACGCCCGTTGCTGCATCACCTTGGACGCTCGCAGCTCGCCGCGTCGATGGATGATCGTCACCGAATCGGCGAACTTGGTCAGGAACAAGGCTTCTTCGAGCGCGGAGTCGCCTCCCCCCACCACGGCGATGTCCTTGCCCCGGAAGAAGAAGCCGTCGCAGGTGGCACAGGTGGAGACCCCGTAGCCGAGCAGCCGCGACTCGTTGGGCAGGCCGAGCATGATCGACTGGGCACCCGTTGCCACGATGACGGCGTCCGCTGTCACGTCGGGCTCGCCGCCGTGGTCGCCAGCAACCCACAACCGGAACGGGCGTTCGGTGAAGTCGACCTTGGTCACCTTGGCGGTGCGGAGCTCGGCACCGAAGCGCTGCGCTTGACCGCGGAAGGCGGCCATGAGCTCGGGTCCCATGACACCGTCGACGAAACCGGGGAAGTTCTCGACCTCGGTGGTGAGCATGAGCTGGCCCCCGGGCTGGTCGCTGGTTGACGACGGTTCTCCCTCGATGACCAGGGGCTCGAGCTGTGCACGAGCGGTGTAGATGGCAGCGGTGAGCCCTGCCGGACCGGACCCGACGACGACCAGACGACGGTGCTCGCTCATCGCCGTGCCTCCACGGTGCGCCGAGGTGCCCGTCGTGACCACGCCACCAGCCCGGTGGCCACGAAGACGGCCCCCACCAAGAAATCGGACGCCCACACGCGTCCCGAGAAGGCGTACACGGTCAGGATCCTCACCAGCGCGACCGACACCAGCACGGTGAGCACGAGTGAGCCGGCTGCCGCCAGCACGCCGAACACGACGGCCCGGGCGACCAGGGTCACCGGTCGGACGGTACGGTCGCGTACCAGCGCCACCACCGACTCGACCGCGTCGGCGGCCTTTGTAGCGAAGTCGGCAGAACCGGCACCAGCAGCACTCGTCGTGCTCGGAGGACCGGGCGGAGGACTGGGCGGTGAAAAGGACGACCTGGGCTCAGTGGGAGCGCCGTGGAGAACGTCGTTCATGCCGTCAGGCTAGCCGGACCCTTCCGCTCCCGGGTCAGGCCCGGCGCAGCATACAGACGCCGATGGTCCCTGGGCCGGCATGGGTTCCCACCACCGGGCCGAGGTCGACCACAGTGGGCGTGACGGGGACGGCTTCGCCCAGCATGGCGAGAAAGACGTCGAGGTCCTCGGCGGCCCCGTTGACCACGGCCAGTCGCTCGAGGTCACCTGCTGCATGCACCTTGTCGGCAAGGTACCGCAGCGAGCGAGCACGGGTCCGTTGCTTGGACTCCTCGTCGACGATGCCATTGCGGACCTGGACGACCGGCTTGATGGAGAGCAGTGAGCCGAGGAGGGCCCGGGCGCTGCCGATCCGCCCGCCCTTCTCGAGGTGCTCGAGCGTGTCGACGACGCCGAGGACGCTGGTGCGGGGGATACACCCCTCGGCACGGCGGACCACCGCGTCGAGGTCCCCACCGGCAGCAGCCTCCCCGGCCGCCTCCAGCACGATCAGGCCCTCGCCCATGGTCACCATGCGCGAGTCGACGACGTGGACGGGTACGGGGCTCTGGCGGGCGGCCGCCTGGGCGACCTGGTAGGTCGCCGACAAGTCCGAGGAGAGCGTGATGCACACCACTCCGTCGCAGCCGTCCTCGGCAGCCTGTTGGTAGACCTCGACGAAGGCACCAGGGGACGGCGCCGCCGTCTCAGGGAGGGTAGGGCTGGCCTTGCAGCGGGCCCAGAAGTCGTCGGAGGACAACTGAGGCCAGTCGGGGAGCTCGTCGGAGCCGAACCGCACCGTGATCGGGACGACGACCACTCCACTGGCCTGGGCCAGCTCGAAGGTCAGGTCGCTGGCGCTATCGGTGACCACCCGCACCCGGCTCATCCGGCCCCTCCTCCTTCGGTCGATCGTCGACGGGGCGTCGGCGGTCCTTGCCTGTCCCCGGGCCGTCGAGTCTGTCACGGAACGGTCCGTCGGTTGGTCGCCGGGCCCGTGGGCGCTGACCACTCCAGCGGACGCCGGGCGTCGGGTTTCCCGAGCGTGGCGTCGGCGCCGAGGGGGCATCGTCGAACCCCGGGGCCATCGGAGGTGACCCCGGTCGTGGCTGCGAGGGGTGTGGGCGCGGCGAGGGCTGCGAGGGGTGGTCGTCCCGACCGGGTGGCCGGAGGACCACGGTGTGCGGGGTGACCGGTGACGGCCCGAGCCCCGAGGTCTCCTCCGGAGCGCCGCGACGCGCCGAGCGTGCCCCCAGCGCTGCCACCACTCCCAGGTACGCACCGCCGCCGGTGACCCCCGCCAGGAGCACGCGCAGGACGAGCGACGTGTCGGAGCGACCGCTCGTGACCCCTGAGGCGAGCACCATGACGACCCCCATGCACACGGTGGCAACGGCCACGCGACGCAAGGGGCGAGACACCATCGTTCCGCCGAGCCCGTCGAGGCGCCGGTGCATGACTTCGAGGGCGGCGGCGGTAGCCACCGAGTACCCGACAGTGAGCGAGAGGGCGAGGCCCCGGACGCCGAGCGGTCCGACCAGCGCCAGGGCCGTCGCCACCGCGACGACGTTCTCGACGAGATAGAGGAAGAAGGCCGTACGGGTGTCCTGCATCGCCTGTAGAGCCCGGACCACGTAGAAGAACAGGCTGTAGCCAGGCAGACCCAGGGCGAAGAGCGCGAGCGTGGCGCCGGTCAAGCCGGCGGCAGCCGGGGTCTCTGCACCATGGGCGAGCAGGAGGTCGACGAGCGGGTGCGACAGCACCACCATCGCCACGGTCGCCGGGACGATGACGGCCAGCATCGCTCGCAGCCCCGAGGCGAAGCGGCGCCGGAACGCGTCGAGGTCGCCGACCGCCCAACGCGCCGACAACCCCGGCGTCACCGCGCTCATCACCGAGATGGCCACGACACCGAAGGGAAGCTGGAAGAAGGTGTAGGCGTAGGTGTAGGCGGACACGGCCCCCGGCGTCCGGATGCCGTCGGCCAGAGCGAGCACGAGCACCAGCACCAGTTGGTTGGCGACGACGAGGGCGAAGGTCCAGCTAGCCAGGCGCACCACCGTGCGGAGTGCCTCGTTGGCGGGGTCCCAGTGGAACCGGACGTGGAGCCCGGCCGCCCGCAGCGACGGGACCAGCGCCACCGCCTGGAGGAGGACGCCGGCCGTCGTGCCGGCACCCAACAGGACCAGGGCGCTTTGGTGCTGGGCGACGGTGGCCAGGGTGGGGTGGGGGACGATGGCGTGGAACCACAACAGGACGCCGATCGTGAGCACGTTGTTGACGATGGGCACGAACATCGGGGCGGCGAACCGCTCACGAGCGTTCAGCAGGGCGGTGAAGAGCGACAACAGGCCGTACCCGGCCAACTGGGGGACGAACCAGCGCAACAGATCGGTGGCGACCCGCTGCTGTGAGCGGACGTCGGGGCTCGTGTTGGCGACCGTGTAGAGACGGACGATCTCGGGGGTGAGCACGAAGAAGGCAACGGTGGCCACCACCAGCAGCAGGACGGTGGCGGTGGCCACCGCCGAGATGGCTCGCCACGCTTCGTCGGGGTCGCGCGTGGTGAGACGGTCGACGAAGATCGGCACGAACGTCGCGGCGAGCACGCCGCCGAGCACGATGTCGTGGATGATGTTGGGGGTGGTGTTGGCCAGGTTGTAGGCGTCGGCGAAGCCCGCTCCGCCGAGGGCGACGGTGACGGCCATCAGGCGCGCCACGCCGGTGAGGCGTGACAGGGCCGTGCCCACCGCCATCGAGGACGTCGCGCCGGCGATGCTGCCGGCGAAGGGACGGGTCAGGCCACTGCCCCGGCGACCGGGAGCCCCGACCGCGGTGCCCGGGCCGCGCTGGTTGCTCACGTGACCACCTCGTCGTCGCGGGCCTGGCGCCGGGCGGCCCGCTTCTGCCGGCTGGTGCGGATCCACCAGCCGCCGAGCACGGCGATCGCCCCGAGGGTGAGCAGGATGCCGACCACCGAGGTGGCGGTGGAGCGGACGCTCAGGACGCCGTCGGTGAGCACCAGGCCACCGGTCGGCGAGCGGACCTCGACGGCCACCTTGAACTCACCCGAGACGCGGGTCCGCACGTCCACATAGACGACGTTGGTCGAGTGGTCGAGGTCGACCGGCTGGGCGAAGTGGGTCTGACCGTTGGTGAAGATGAGCTTGTCACTGGAGAGCGTGAGCACGGCGGAGACTGGGTACGCGGCGGTCGAGTCGATGGTGACCGGGATGCGTGCCTTGCGGGCGGTGAGGGTCAGGCTCTGGTCACCCGACACGGTGAGGGTGGCGAGCTGGGCGTCGAGCGCCCCGTTGGCTGCCGCGACCAGCTTGTCCTGCTCGTAGGCTCGCAGGCCCGTGGCCTCGCTCGAGAGCACCAGGTCCGACAGGTGTTGCACCAGCCGTTTGGCTGATGGACCCGAATCGGCGAGAGCCGAGGCGAACGAGGAGAGGCGCTGCCGGGCTCGGCGGATGGACGCTGCCGGGAGCGGCGGAGTGCCGGGTCCCGTGGCGTCGAGCCGACACGACGGGCAGGGCGCGGGAGACGGGCCGGTGGCCAGAAGTCCCGAGACGGTCACCGGCTCGACGACCGGGACGGTGGCCAGGCCACCGAGCAGGGAGTCGAGGAACGTCTCGCGTGGCAACCAGCCTGGCGGTGGGAGAGCCACGACCCCTCGGGCTGTCACGTCGTTGGGGGCCTCGAAGTAGACCTGGGCGAGCTCGGCGAGGAGCTGGTGGGCGGCGAGGACCGGGTTGCCGGGGTCGGCGGTGAAGCGGTTGGTCAGGTCGGCATCGGCTGGCAGCACCGTGACGGGGCTGGCCCGACCGGTGCCGACCGTGAACGCTGCTGCCGCCGATCCGGCGGTCCGCGAACGGCTGGCCGCCGGGGTGACCACGTCGTTGCCCGGCACGACGACCTGCGTGTAGCCGACGGCGGCGAGTGCGTCGAGGGCGCTGGAGTCGAGCGGGTCCGATCCCACGAACGTCGTCGACGCGCCGGAGGAGGGAGTGGGCGCGAGACCGGAGACGGCCTGACGCCCGCTGGACACCTGGGTGCGGAGCTCGCTGGAGAGACCGGAGGAGACGAGGGAGGAGACGTCGAGCGGGGCATAGGTGCCCCCCGGCACTTCGTGGGAGGGCGCGGCGAGCACTTGGCGGAGCGACGCGACGAGCGAGGGCGCGCCGTGGTCGAGCACCGCTTGGGCGGTCTGTCCGGTGAGCGCGACGGTGGTGGCTACCGACGGGTGGTGCGCGAGGGCGGTGGCCGCCCCCTTGATGGCGTCGACCTGGGAGGTCGACAGGCGTGCGAGCGCGGCCAAGGGGTCCTGGCGCACGACGCTGGTCGAAGCGCCCGAGGCGTGCTGGGCGACGGCGAGGGGGACGACGGTGGCGACGCGCAGACGTTGGGTGCCGGTCGTCGTGCCGAGGTAGACGACGTCGGTGGTGAGCGTGTCGACGGTCGAGCCCGTGGTGGTGTCGACGAGCGAGAGGCGAAGGGGGTAGACGCCGTCGGGATAGGCCTGGCAACCGCCGGAGCGCAGCACGATGGTGAAGGGTGCGGCGGGAGCCGCGTTCCCGGCCGGGGCGGTCGTGCTCGTCGGCACGCCCGGTGCCACGACCGGCAGGACGAGACCGATCGTGCCCGGTGAGCCCCCCGGTGCCGACGGGAGCGAGGACCACGGGAGCACCGAGGTGGACCGGGCGACGGGGGCGCTTGTCGGGCCCTGGTTGGCGAGCGCCTGGTCGAAGGCGGAGACGCTGGAGAGGCATCCGTAGACGGCGAGCGTGAGGCCCAGCGAGGACGAGGGGGGAGCGGAGGAGCCCAGGCGGAGCTCGAGGGAGAAGGTCTGGCCCGGTCCCACCCAGGTGGACTGGGACACGAGCGTGAGGGCGGGCCCCGAAGGAGTACGCACCAGCACCGGGGGAGCCGACGTCGCGGTCGGGGACGTCGCTGGCGGCAGAGCCGTTGCGCTCGGTGCCGTCGTGGCGGTCGCCGCCGCCGCCACCGATGCGCCGACGACCGGGCCGGCTGCCACCAGCGTGACCAGTGTGAGCGACGCCAGGAGCGCCGCGACCCGCGTCCACCATCGGGGGCTTCGGTCCCGACGACGGTGCTCAAGACGGCGACGGGGGTCCGATCGCCGCGCCACTGCGCCTGGGGAAAGGGCGTGGCGCCCCCCAGCGCTGCCTCGATGCCGGTCCACTTCGCCGGCAGCCTACGCCAGGCGCACTACCCTCGGCACCGTGCTGCCCGAGCGTGTGCGACCGCTGGTAGATGCCACGACCGAGCTGTCCGAGCGCTTCGAGGCAGCAGGGTACGCGCTCTACCTCGTTGGCGGCTCGGTACGTGACGCCATCGTCGCCGGTGGCTCGCCTGGCCAGACCGGGAGCGGCGGTCTCGACGACGACCTCGACTTCACCACGAACGCACGGCCCGACGAGATCGAGCGCCTGGTGAGCGGCTGGGCCGACGCGGTCTGGACGCAGGGAAAGCGCTTCGGCACCATCGCGCTCCTGCATGCAGGCCGTCGCTACGAGATCACCACCCACCGGGCCGAGGCCTACGAACCAACGTCGCGCAAGCCGGACGTGGCCTTCGGCGACCGAGTCGAGGACGACCTCGCCCGACGGGACTTCACGGTGAACGCCATGGCGCTCCGCCTCCCCGACCTCGAGCTGATCGACCCGTACGGAGGGCTCACCGACTTGGCCGCCCACCGTCTGGCCACGCCGCTCGATCCAGCGGTGGCCTTCGACGACGACCCGCTGCGGATGTTGCGGGCGGCACGCTTTGCCGCCAAGCTCGACCTCGAGCCGACCGTCGAGCTCGTCGAGGCGGTACGGCAGGGCCACCACCGTCTGTCGATCGTGTCGGCCGAGCGGATCCGGGACGAGCTCGACAAGATCCTCCTCCTCCCCGTCCCCTCGGTGGCGTTGTGGTTCGCCGTCGACACGGGGCTGGCGGGAGAGTTCCTCCCCGAGCTACCCGCCCTCGCCCTCGAGCAAGACCCGATCCACCGGCACAAGGACGTGCTGGCGCACACCCTGGCCGTGGTGGACAAGACGAGCCCCGACCGGATCCTGCGCCTGGCGGCCCTCTTCCACGACGTGGGCAAACCCAGAACGCGCGCCTACGGCGCCGGGGGCGTCACGTTCCACCACCACGAAGTGGTGGGCGCGCGGATCACCCGGCAGCGCATGACGGCCCTGCGCTACGGCAACGAGGACATCGAGCAAGTGACCGAGCTCGTCCACCTGCACCTGCGCTTCCACACCTACCGGCTCGGGTGGACCGACAAAGCGGTGCGCCGCTACGTGCGAGACGCCGGCCCCCTGCTCGATCGTCTCAACGAGCTGACACGGTGTGACTGCACGACGCGCAATGCCGCCAAAGCCCGTGCGTTGGCACGGCGTATGGACGAGCTCGAAGCGCGGATCGCCGAGCTACGGCAGCGCGAAGAGCTCGACGCCATGCGCCCCGATCTCGACGGGCGCGCCGTCATGGAGCTCCTCGGTGTACCGCCCGGCCCGGTCGTGGGCCGAGCGCTGGCATTCCTGATGGAGCTCCGCATGGACGAGGGCCCGCTCGGCCCCGAGGAAGCGTCCCGACGCCTCCTGCGGTGGTGGGAGGAGCAAGCAGGGAGCGCACCGGCGGTGAAGTGAACCGTCGCCGGTGACGGTCGTCGGTGCTCCCCTCGCCCCGGTTCGGCGAGGGGAGCGACGACCAAGCTCAGTCTTCCGGCCAGCTCGGTCCGGGCGTGCCGGCGGCGAAGGCCTCGACGAGCTGGTGGGCCTCGTCGTCGTGGAACTGCACCGGCGGCGACTTCATGAAGTACGCCGAGGGGCCGACCAGGGGTCCGCCGATGCCTCGGTCGAGGGCGAGCTTGGCGCACCGGACGGCGTCGATGATGACGCCCGCCGAGTTGGGCGAGTCCCACACTTCGAGCTTGAGCTCGAGGTTGAGGGGGACGTCGCCGAAGTTGCGACCCTCCATCCGGATGTACGCCCACTTGCGGTCCTTGAGCCACGGCACGTGGTCGGAGGGTCCGATGTGGACGTCCTCGTCGGACAGTGCCCCGTGCTCGATCTGGCTGGTGACCGCCTGGGTCTTCGAGATCTTCTTCGACTCGAGGCGAGCGCGCTCGAGCATGTTCTTGAAGTCCATGTTGCCGCCCACGTTGAGCTGGTAGGTGTGGTCGAGGGCGAGCCCGCGGTCCTCGAAGAGCCGGGTCAGGATGCGGTGGACGATGGTCGAGCCGACCTGGCTCTTGATGTCGTCGCCCACGATGGGGACGCCTGCGTCACGGAACCGCCGGGCCCACTCGGGGTCAGAGGCGATGAAGACGGGGATAGCGTTCACGAAGGCGACACCGGCTTCGAGGCAGGCGCTGGCGTAGGAGCGCTGGGCCTCCTCGGAGCCGACGGGCAGATAGCTCACCAGCACGTCGGCCCGGGCTTCGCGCAGGGCGGCAGCCACGTCGACCGGTTCGGCCGGTGACTCTTCCACCGTGTCGCGGTAGTACGTGCCGAGCCCGTCGAGGGTGGGGCCCCGCTGCACGGTGACCCCGAGGTCGCCGACCGAGGCAAAGCGGATCGTGTTGTTCTGGCCGGCGAAGATGGCCTTGCCGAGGTCGGCGCCGACCTTGGCGGCGTCGACGTCGAAGGCGGCCACGAACTCGAGGTCCGAGACGTGGTACCCGCCGAGCACCACGTGCATGAGACCGGGCACGGTGTCCGAAGGGTCCGCTCCCTCGTAGTAGGAGACGCCCTGGACGAGCGAGCTGGCGCAGTTGCCCACGCCGGCGATGGCGACACGGATGGTGCTCATGGATCGGGTCCCTTCAGTGTGTGGCTGGATGTCGGTCGAGCCGGTGGTCGGACGGGGTGGTTGGTGCCGCGGCGGCGAGCGCGCGGCGCTCGGACTCGATCAGCCGATCGAGCCACGAGATGTCGTGCTCGGTGGCCTCGGTGCTGTGCTCGGCCAAGGAGCGCACGTAGACGTCGAGCGTGGTACCGGCCACCCGGGCGCGGTCGGAGGCCAAGCGCCGCACGAGCTGGGCCCGACGCCGCTCGAGCAGCCGGAGACGCGCCTGGGGAGCCAGGTGGTGGGCGAAGGCCAGGCGCAGCCCGAAGGTGCGAGCGTCGTCGGTGCTGGTCCCGTCGTCCTCGAGCAGGCGCTCGAAGAGGGCGAGGCCGGCGTCGGTGATCCGGTAGACCTTGCGCGACCGCTTGGTCGAGCGCCCACTAGTGGCACGCCGGGCCCGCAGCACGGCTCGCTCACCGCCCAAGGAACCGGTGGCGGGGATGGCGACGTCGGGGGCTGCCGCCACCGCCGTCACCGCGCCCGCTGCCTCGAGGCGTGACAAGGCGGGGTAGAGCGACCCGAAGGAGATGTTGACGAAGAGCCCGAGCTCGTCGCGCAGGCGGCGACGGATCTCGTAGCCGTGCAGCTCCTGCTCGGCGAGGAGCCCGAGGATGGCGAGATCGAGCACGTCAGCGCTCCCCGGACCTGGGTGGCACCGGAGGCCTGACGCCGCACCTGGGGGCGTACTCGGCCCGGTCGGCCTGCCGTGGTGACGAGGATTGCACGAGAGGACGATATATCACATCGATATATCGACGCAACGTATCGACGTGGTGCCGACCGTGCCGGTGCCAGGGCTGCCGGTGTGCGAGAAGTGCCGGTGCTGCCGGTGCTCGGGTGGAAGCCGCCTTGCTGGCGCCAGGGAGTTGGCCAGGAGGCCCGGGCGGTCCCTGATCGAGTGGAGGGCGCGGTGAGGACGCGACCTGCCGCCGGGGTCGCTCGGCGGCGGAGTGGTGCCCGCCCGCCCGGGTGGCCGCCCGGGTGGTCGCCCGCGGCGGCGTGTCGGTGTGGCCGGAGGGTTACCCTGAGTGCCGTGAGCTTCATGCCCGGGGTCCCTCGCGGGGCCCAGACGTCCCCGACCGGGGGTCGGGTGGAGTACCGGCTGGCCCGCAACGCCGTCGTCTCCCAGTTCCGCAAAGGTCGCCTGTCTCGGCTCGATGTGTGCGACGCCCACCCCGAGCTGCTGCGGGCGGCTCGGAACCTCGGTGCCGCAGCTGAGGAGGCCTGCCCGGTGTGCGACGCCGAGTCGATGGTCGACGTCACCTTCGTCTTCGGTGCCCGCCTGCCCGCCGGAGGGCGGTGCGTCGCCTCGTCAGCCGAGCTGGCCCGGTACCACCGACGCAAGGACCCGGTGGTCTGCTATGTGATCGAAGTGTGCCCCGAGTGCGCCTGGAACCACCTGGTGCGCATGTACCCGGCCGGTGCTGGTGTGGCAGGAAGCCCAGCGCGTGCCACCCGTCGCTGGGCGCAGCCGTCGGCACCCCGGTGACCACCCGGGCTCAACTGTCGCTCCGGCGGTAGGCTCACTGTTGACCGGGTCGGTCTGCCCGGTTCGTCGAACCGGCCAACAGCCGGAGCCGCCGGCAGCCTGTGGCGCTGGACGGCCGATCGAAAGGAGCGCCATGTCCGACGAGCGCGCCGCACCGCCGAAGACGGCCCACCCCGAGCCACCGCCGGGAGCTGCCGCGGGCACCCCGGTCCAGCCGCGACGCCGGACTGTTCCGGCCGTGCGCGCCGCCAAACGGCGTGACGGAGCGGCGCCCCTGGTGATGGTCACCGCCTATGACACCCCTTCGGCACGGATCGCCGACGCCGCCGGTGTCGACATCGTGCTGGTCGGCGACTCGGTGGCCAACAACGTGCTCGGCTACCCGGACACCCTCCACGTCGACGTCGACGACATGGTCCACCACGTGGCCGCCGTCGCCCGGGCTCGAACAGAGGCCCTGGTCGTGGGTGACCTCCCGTGGCTCAGCTATCACCTGGACCCGGCGACCACCGTCCGCAACGGCGCCGCGTTGGTCCGGGCCGGAGCAGCAGCCGTCAAGCTGGAAGGGGGAGCAAGTCGTGTGCCGATGGTCGAGGCATTGGTGGGGGCCGAGATCCCGGTGATGGGCCACCTCGGGCTGACCCCGCAGTCGGTGAACGCCATGGGTGGCTACCGGGTGCAGGGACGCACCGAGGAAGCGGCTGGAGCGCTGCTGGCCGACGCCGTCGCGCTGGTGGAGGCAGGATGCTTTGCCGTCGTCCTCGAGGGAGTGCCGGCATCCGTCGGTGCCGCGGTGACGGCTGCCGTCGACGTGCCCACCATCGGCATCGGTGCCGGGCCCGACTGTGACGGCCAGGTGCTCGTCTTCCACGACGTCCTCGGCTTCAACGATCAGGTGCCCCGCTTCGTCCGTACGTACGCCAGCCTTGCTGCAGACGCCACGACGGCACTTGCGAACTACGTCGCCGACGTGCGCTCGGGCGACTTCCCCTCCGAGGACGAGAGCTACCACTGACGTCGGCGGTGCCGTTGCCGACCGGTACCGGCGTCGTGCCAGCCTTCCGGGCGACCTCGCCACCGGTTCGCCGATGCTGGCTCACCGATGCCAGCCGTGCGCCAGCCGTGCCAGTGGCGCGCCGGAGCAGTGCTGGCCGAGCCGCTAGCATGTCCCGGTCGAACCTCGGGCCCACGAACGACTCACCAAGAGTCGTCGGGCCCGACCTGCCCCACCTGGTGGGGCTCGTCCGCCGAGCTGGTCGGTGGTCGATCCAGAGGGAGGCATGCCGCGATGCGGCCATACGAGACGATGATCATCTTCGACACCGCGGCCGACGACGTGTCGGTCAACGCCGCGCTCGACCGTGGGCTCGAGGCCTTGCGGGCCAAGGGCGGTGTCGTGGGATCGGTGAACCGGTGGGGAAGACGGACGTTCGCCTACGAGCTGAAGCACAAGCGCGAGGGCTACTACGTCGTCGTCGAGCTGACGGCTACCCCTGACGCGGTCGCCGACATGGAGCGGGTCTTCGTGCTGGCTGACGAGGTCCTGCGCCACAAGGTCGTTCGGCTGCCCGACAAGGTCGCCGGGCGCCGTGCCGCGACTGCCTCCGCGGAGAGCTGAGCCATGTCGAACGGCAACACCGTCACCCTGGTGGGCAACATCACCCGTGACCCCGAGCTCCGCTTTACCAACACCGGACAGGCCACGGCGAGCTTCGGACTGGCGGTCAATCGGCGGTGGCAGAACCGGCA
The DNA here is from genome assembly GCA_021798955.1 of Actinomycetes bacterium. GTDB lineage: Bacteria > Actinomycetota > Acidimicrobiia > Acidimicrobiales > RAAP-2 > JAJZJT01. The sequence goes on along the minus strand of JAJZBK010000013.1, from coordinate 34,695 downwards.
GACCCAGGAGTGGGAAGAGGCGACGTCGTTCTTCGACATCGTCTGCTGGCGTGAGATGGCGGAGAACGTGGCCGAGAGCCTTACCCGCGGCGCGCGCGTCATCGTCACCGGCCGGCTCGAGCAGCGCAGTTGGGAGACTCCCGAGGGAGACAAGCGCTCGAAGGTCGAAGTGGTGGCCGACGAGATCGGTCCGAGCATCCGCTGGGCCACGGCGCAGGTGACGAAGAACGAGCGTCGCGCCCCTGGTGACGGCGTCGGCGGTCGGCCCGGCGGCACGGGCGGCACGGGCGGAGCCCCCAGCTCTGGTGGGTACGGATACAGCGAGGAGCCCTTCTAGCGATGGCACGCAACAACGACCGTGGCGGCAGCAGCAGCCGTCGAGTAGCAAAGGACAGCGGACGCCGGATCAAGAAGAAGCCGTGCGCGCTGTGCAGGGACCACGTCGAATGGGTCGACTACAAGGACGTCGCCCTCCTGCGCAAGTTCATGAGCGATCGGGGCAAGATCCGGGCGCGCCGGGTGTCGGGGAACTGCGCCCAGCACCAGCGCGACATCGCGGTCGCCATCAAGACGGCCCGCGAGCTCGTCCTCTTGCCGTACACGCAGCGGACGACGACGGAGCGTCCCGGTTCGCGGGGCGGACGGGGAGGCCCTGGCGGTGGTCGCCGGGGACGTCCGGAGGCCGGCGAGGAGCGCACCTCATCGCGTGAGGCCCGGACGTCGGAGCCCGCCGCGGAGGTCGCCGTCGGCGAAGAGCCCGGCCCGGCCGGCGAGGAGGCCTGAGATGAAGGTCGTGCTGCGGACGGACATCACCGGCGTCGGCAAGCGCGGTGACATCATCGACGTCGCCGGCGGCTACGCCCGGAACCACCTGTTGCCGTCCGGTCGTGCCATGGTGGCGACGCCCGGTGTGGAGGAGCAGGCGGCCGCCATGCGTCGCTCGCGCGACCTGCGCGACAGCCGGGAGCGTGAAGCGGCCGAGACGGTAGCGCGCACCTTGGTCGGCCATCCGGTCACCGTGACGGCGCGGGCGAGCGCGGCCGGTCGACTGTTCGGCTCGGTGTCGGCCATCGACATCGTCGAGCACGTCGAGGCGCAGACCGGGGCGGTCATCGACCGTCGGAAGCTCGTGCTGCCTGACGCCATTAAGGAGCTCGGCCAGCACCAGGTCCGGGTCGAGCTCCACGACGACGTGGTCTTCGAGCTCACCGTCGACGTGGTCGCCGCCGAAGCCTGAGCACTCGGGGGCGTGCGTCCCGCCGCGGCGCCTTGCACCGCGGACGAACCTCGGACGGGAGCCCTCTCCCGGTCGTCGTGGCGGACCACGGTGGCCCTACCGTGCCGGCTGACCCGGCGACGTCGATGTGCTTGTCCTCTCCGCACCGGGATCGCTGTCACAGCGGCGCGGGATGCTTCGCACGCAGGTTGCCGTCGCGCCCGTTGGCGACGACCTGCTGTGACCGGACCACCTGGCGTGACCGGAGGCGTGGGAGGGTGAGGCGCGACAGGGTGAGGCGCGACAGGGTGAGGCGCGACAGGGTGACAGCAGCGAACGGGGTCCCGCCGGAGCGGCCCTGTGCCAGCACTGCCGACTACCGGAAAACCCACAGGTTCTGGCGCGAAATCCCCAAGTTGTTCCGTCGCACGTCCCCAGGCTGGTAGGAGAGGGTGGAAGCACCATGGTCCAAGCCTTCGACGACGCCCGCCCCCGCCGCCTCCTCACACCGAGCCCGGAACGGAGCACCCCTGCCGGAGGCCGGGTCCCGCCACACAACCTCGAGGCCGAGGAGTCGCTCCTCGGCGCCATGTTGCTGTCGCGCGACGCCATCGCCGCTGCCATGGAGCACTGTGCGGCCGAGGACTTCTACCGCCAGTCGCACGGCCACATCTTCACGGCGATCACCTCCCTCTACAGCCAGGGCGAGCCAGCCGACTGGGTGACAGTCACCGAAGAGCTGCGCCGGCGCGGGCTGCTGGAGGAGATCGGCGATCCCTCGGTCTTCGTGTCGCTCCAGGCGAACACTCCCTCGATCGGCAACGCCGAGCACTACGCCGTCATCATCGAGGAGCTGGCCCTGCTTCGGCGACTGGTTGCCGTGGCGGGGGAGATCACCGAGCTCGGCTACAGCGCACCGCCTGACGTCGCCGATGTGCTCGACCGCGCCGAGAGCCTCGTCTTCGACGTCGCGCAGCGCCGAGTGGTCGACTCGCTGACCCCACTGCGAGACCTGCTCGGGCAGAGCCTCGACCACCTCGAGCACCTGGTCAACCGGGGCGAGTCGATCACCGGGTTGGCCACCGGCTACGTGGACCTCGACGAGCAGTTGTCGGGTCTCCAGCCCTCGAACCTCGTCGTGGTCGGTGCCCGGCCGGCAATGGGCAAGACCTCCTTCGCCCTCGGCATGGTCGCCCATGCCGGTATCCGGCTACGCCAGCCTGTCCTGTTGTTCTCGCTCGAGATGAGCCACCTCGAGCTCACCCAGCGCCTGCTCAGCGCCGAGGCCCGGGTCGACGCCAGCCGTATGCGCACTGGCAAGCTCAACGACGCCGACTGGACGAAGATCGGGCACGCCATCAGCCGCATGAGCGAAGCACCCATCTTCATCGACGACAACCCGAACCTGACGGTGATGGACATCCGAGCCCGAGCCCGCCGCCTGAAGAGCCGTGAAGGCCTTGGGCTGGTGGTCGTCGACTACCTCCAGCTGATGACCGGGCGCCACGGCGCCGAGAACCGTCAGGTCGAGGTGTCCGAGATCAGCCGTGGTCTGAAGATCCTCGCCCGCGAGCTCGAGGTGCCCGTCGTGGCCCTCTCGCAGCTCTCCCGCGGGCTCGAGATGCGCCAGGACAAGCGGCCGATGCTCGCCGACCTGCGGGAATCGGGCTCGATCGAACAGGACAGCGACGTCGTGCTGTTCATCTACCGCGACGAGGTCTACAACCCCGATTCGATCGACACGCAGGGCACAGCCGAGGTGCTGGTCGCCAAGCACCGCAACGGACCCACCGGATCGGTACGGCTCGCCTTCATCGGCAACCACGCCCGCTTCGACAACATGGCTCGCTGACCGCGCCCCGGTGCCCCGGTTCGACCGTGGGTGCCGGAGCGCGTGGCTCGCTTCGAACGACGGGCTCAGTGGTGCTCGTCGACCTCGTCGACGTAGTGCCAGTCGACCATGCCGTAGCGTTCGACGACCACGGGCCCCGCAGCCGATCGCGACACGTCTCTGGCCCGGACGATGGCTGCCTCGTCGCTGTCGAACTCGCCTGACTCGACCTCGTCGCCACCCGGGCGGACGAAGCGGTACCGCCAGGTCTTCTGAGGGGACGGCTGGGTGTCGGTCATGGGTCGACGATACGGTACGGCGGCGTCGCGCGGGTGTCGATCTCCCAGGGAGCGCCAGGGAAGGTGCCGGTCCTTGCCTCGGGGCGAGCCGACACCCACGTGGCCCACGTGGAGCTCTCTGGACCCGGTTTCCGTGGCGGTGCGAGGCTGACGGCGTGCTCGTGGTCGACGCGGCGAACGTCATCGGCTCCCGTCCGACTGGGTGGTGGCGGGACCGGCCCGGCGCGGCGCGGGCGTTTGTCGGGCAGCTCCGTGCGGCGGCCGGGCGCGGGGCGCTCCCCCGCCCGGTGGTGGTCGTCTTGGAGGGGGATGCCCGGGCCGGAGCCGCCGAGACGGACGCCGACGGCGTACGCGTGGTGCATGCCGTTGGCAGCGGTGACGACGCGCTGCTCGCCGAGCTCGCACGGGCAGGAGAGGGTGCCGAGGTGACCGTGGTCACTGCCGACCGAGCCCTCGGTGACCGTGCCCGCCGCGCCGGCGCCGAGACGGTCGGTCCGAGCTGGCTCTACCGTCGCCTCGATCCGTCCCACCCGGGTGGGGGGAGCTCCGCCGGGACGTGACCGCTCACGCCATCCAGTCGACGGCCGGGGACCCTGAGGTCGAGGTGAACGGGCGCTTCGCCGTCCGGCGCGGTTCGCGTCCGACGGGTCGCCGGCCAGCTGGCGGTACGCCGCGACGAGGGCTTCCGGGGAGCGAGGCTGCCGGGGACGTCAGCTCACCGGCACCGTCACCCGTGCCCCCGACACCGTCACCTGGAAGGTCCCGCCGGAAGGTTCGAACAGCGGTGCCGTGCTCCCCACCAGCTGCAGCTCGATGGTGTGGCCGGCGGCGAAGGTGTAGTCGTTGGGCGTGAGGGCGAAGGACATGGCGGTCGTGGCCGAGGCGGTCGTCGGTGTTCCGGCCGCCTGGTTGATAGACGGGCGGTAGACGTTGATCGAGACGAGCTGACGGGAGCCGTCGGGGGCGACATCCCACAGCCGGCCGACCAGCTCGGGGTAGTTGCCGACCACGTGGAGGGTCGCGGTGACCACCGCCGAGCCGAGCAGGGTGCGCGGTTGGGCTCCGACGGCCAGCTGGTAGGTGGCGGTGCCGGGGGCGCTCGCCGGGGGCAGGGTGTCGCAGAACGACTTGCCGGCGTAGGCCGGGTTGAGCTGGGCGGCCGTCGTCGCCGAGCCACCGGTGGAGGTGACGACCTGGTTGTCGGCCCCGGTGAGCGTGAGCACGCCGTGCTGGAGGGAGGCCAGGGACGTTCCGGCGGTCGCCGCCGTCTCCGGGCCCGTGCACGAGGTCGGCGAGACGACCACGCCGGTGTCGGTGGTGACGTGCCGGCGCATCACGGCGTCGACGAAGGCGATGCCTCGTGCGGTGTCAGCCGCCGTGACCGCCGGCTGGTTGGCGGCCCAACCGTGACCGACGTCGGCAAAGAGCAGGAGGAGGGGGGTCGTGTCGTGGGCGGCCTTGATGCGCGCTGCGTAGTGCAGCGCTTCGGAGGCGGGAAAGAGCGTGTCGTTCCAGCCGTTCAGGATGGCGGTCGGTGCCGGCCCACCCGGGGGTAGGGGGATACCGATGGCCGACTTGTAGGTCTGGAGCTCGCGCAGCGCATCGGCGTCGGTGGCCGTCTCTGGACCTCCCGTGGTGATCGCGTGCTCCCAGGTCGTCAGGTCGCTGCGGGGATCGGCACCGGGCGGGGACAGGTAGCCCTCGGTGGTGACCCCGTAGAGGAGACGGTCCCAGCTCAACTTGGGCACGCCCATCGGCGATAGGTCAGCTGATGCTGGCGTGGTCCCCATGGCCGAGAGGTGACCGTTGGGCATGAGCGCGTCGGCCAGGTCGTCCCACGCCCACTGGGCGAAGACCGCACCGACCGACATCGGGATGTGGTGCACGGGGCTCACCCAGGGGACGAGCGCACCGTCGGTGAGACGCACCCGGTCCTTCAGCACGGCGAGCTCGAGGGACTGTCCGCCACCGTAGGAGAGGCCGGCGACGGCGATCTTCGGTTGGACGAGGCCTTCGTCGACCAGCTCGCCCGCCAGGTACTGGGTGTCGCGGACCTCGTAGCGCTGGTCGGCCAGTTGGATCCAACCGCGGGCGCATGCGGGTTGGCCGGACCGGGAGGCCGGCGTACCGCACGAGTCGCCGAAGCCCCTGGCGGTGTAGTTGAGCACCGCCCAGCCGTTGGAGGCGAGCGCCACGTTGTTCTCCGCCCCCGGCGACGTATCGGGGTGGTCGACCTCGAACTCCGTCTTGGACTGGCCGAGACCGTGGAGGAGGACGATGAGCGGGAAGGGTCCGCGTCCGGTCGCCGGCAACGTGACGTCGGCGTCGAGCGGGACGCCGTCGAAGCTCGGGACGCGGCGGCTCCCGCCGCCCGGGCAGAAGCGGACCCCGTAACGCGGCGTGCAGCTGAGGAGCCCGAAGGGGTGGGGGACGGCGGGCGGCGGCGGCTCGGTCGGTGCCGCGCTGGCACTTCGGGACGCCGTTGAGCACCCGGCGAGCAACGTCGCCGCGATGATCACTGCAGCCATCACGGAGCCGGCGCGCCGGTGTCCGTCCACCCGTCGTCCCATCCCAGTTCCTCCTGGCGGCTGCTGCGCACGCCCTCGTGGTCCACCCCCCCGCTGGAGGCGCGGGTGTCGTGCCACCCTATGCACTCCGGTTGGCAAAGGGGGGGACGCCGGTGTACCGCGGGTCCCCCACCCATGCGTTCAGCCAAGGGCGAGGGAGACGGCCTGGGCGAAGCGGTGGGGAGCCTCGAGCATCGGGTAGCGACCGGCGCCGGGGAGGAGCGCCAGGCCGACCGCCCCGAGGCGCGTGGCGAGCACGCGGACGTCCTCGGGGTCGGCCAGCGGGTCGTCGCTTCCCCACACCACGGTGAGCGGCGAGGGGTGCCGTGCCAGCGCACCGGTCAAGCGGGCCTCGGCAGGAGGGGAGCCGGCGACGTGGCGGACGGTGCGGTGGAGCAGGCGGTGGCCGTCGAGGTAGGAGATGAAGTCCCACTGGGCGGCCAGCACCTCGGGGTCCGGCGCGGTGGTCGGTGCGTACGTCGCCGTCACCGAGGCGAGCACGGCGGCCCGGTCGGGGGCGTCCTGCTCGTCAATGCGGAGGTCGGGCTGACGCAGGAGGAACTGCCGGCCGATCGACGGACGGGCCAGGTCCTCGGAGACGAGCCCGTTGACGAGGACCCGAGCGGTGACCTCGACCGGCCAGCTCCCTTCGAGGTGTCGAGCGAGTAGCTCGGCACCGACCAGGTTGCCGATGTCGTGGCTGACCAGGGCACACCGTTCGACGGCCAGGTCTTCCAGAAGGCCGGAGACGAGGTCGGCTTGGAGGCCCAACGAGTAGGGGAGGTCGGGCTTGTCCGACAACCCGAACCCGAGCAAGTCGGGAAGGAGGAGCCGATGGTGTCGGGACAGCTCGTCGACGACGCCGGCGAAGTCGAACGACGACGTTGGAAAAGCGTGGAGGAACACCACCGGCGGGCCCAGCGCGACCTCGGTCGGGGGGAGGTCGACGACGAACAGGTCGAAGCCGTCGACCGTGTGGTACCGGCCGCGTCGTTGCCACGCCTCCGCCAACTTGTTCACTCGGTGCGTTCCTGTCTGCGACGAGCGGGTCTACACCGTCGGGCACGCCGTCGCCTTCCCTCGTCCCCCTCGCGGGCGGACGGTTCGCACCCGTGGTGCGGTAACGGCTGGACAGCCCAGCCGGCAGACGGCACGGACGGGGCCTCCTCCCAGTCGGCGTCGAACCTGGCGTCGGTGGACGTCACGGAGAGACGGTAGCGCCCCGGCAGTCTGTCGACGCGGTCGTCATCGGGCGGTGCCGTGCCCGCCGCCGCCCGGCGCCGTCGTGCCCCCGGCGGCGCCACCGGGCGGTGCGTCGTCAACGACCAGTTCGGCTCGGACGGGTCGATGGTCCGAGCCGAGCGGGCCGAGCACGGCCCCCGACCCCGTGACGAACCCGGAGACGAGCACGTGGTCGAGCTGGCTGTGCGGCCGGGTGGCCGGCCAGGTCCGGCCTCGCACCACACGGCGCCACCCTGGCAGTTGCAGCGAGACGGCCGGCCCCCACAGGTTCATGTCGCCGGCGAGCACCGCCGGCCGTCCTCCTCGGGCGAGAGCGCGGGACAGCTCGCGGTAGTGGACGGGCGAGCCTTGGAGCAGGTGCGAGACGTGGGTCCCGTGGACGGTCAGCACCCCGTTGCCCACGGGAACCTCCCAGGAGAGCACGAGCCGCCTGACCGGGTCGCGGCGCAGCGGACGCAGGCGGGTGACGCCGAGGAACCGTGCCGGGACGCGCACGAGCACCGCCAAGCCCCACGAACCGTGCCGCCCGCCCGATCGCCGCGCCCCCGAACGGCGCTGTCGCCACCGTGGGTCGTCGTCGACGTGCAGGATGGTGGACAAGGGGCCGAGGGACGGTCCCCACCGGTCGTCGGAGCCGGGGTCGGGGCCGAGCAGCCGTCCCTGCCCGAGAGGCTCCTCGACAAGGTCGTAGCCGAGGTCGTCGGCGACGCGTCGGGCCAGGCTGGGCGAGCCGTCCGGCGCCCACGACTCCTGCAGGACAAGCACGTCGGCGTCGAGCGACCGGCAGGCGGCGACGACGTCGTAGGGTCGGCCCCAGCCGTCGACTCCGAGGTGGGTGTTGAAAGTGGCGAGCGAGAGCTCGCCGCCGACGTTCGGCCCGGGGCGGCCGGCGCTCACCCGCGGCCTAACGCCTCGGCAGCGTGGTGGAGCTCGGCGCGGTAGTCCGGGTGGGCGAGGTCGGCCAGCGCGTGTGCCCGCTCGCGCACGGTCAGGCCGACGAGGTCGGCGGCCCCGTGCTCGGTCACCACCACGCCGGTGTGGTGCCGGGGGGTGGAGACGACGGAACCTCCGGGAAGTTCGGCCACGATCCTCGACCGGGTCTCACCGGCCACCGTCACGGTCGAGTGGAGGCAGACGAGCGAGTGGTCGTCGGCCCGCAGCTCGGCTCCCGACACGAAGTCTTCGTGGCCCCCGACCCCCGAGATCTGGCGGCCGTCCACGCAGTCGGCCACGATCTGACCATAGAGGTCGACGGCGAGCGCCCCGTTGACCGACACGAACGACCGGTTGCGGGCGATCACCGTCGGGTCGTTCACGACCTCGACGGGGAGGAAGGCAATGTCGTCGTTGCCGTCCAGCCAGTCGTAGAGGGCGCGCGAGCCCAGCGCGAACGTGGTCACGGACCGGCCGTCGAAGATGCCCTTGGCGTCGTTGGTGACCTTGCCGGCCCGGTGGAGGTTCATCAGCCCGTCGGTGAACATCTCGGAGTGGATGCCGTAGCTGCCCCCGGTCTCCTCGATGGCCAGCTGGTGGGCCACCATGTCGGGAACGGCACCGATGCCGATCTGGAGCGTGCTCCCGTCGCGGACGAAGCTCCGGGCCAGGGCGGCGATGGCCCGGTCGACGTCGTCGGCTTGGCTGGGTGGCAGCTCGTAGGGCGTGCTCGAGCTCTCGACCAGCACGTCGATGACGTCGAGGGGTAGTCGGTTGCGGTAGGTGGGAGGCAGGGAGCGCGTGCGGGGGAAGTTCGGGCTGACCTCGACGACGAGGAGGCGGTCGGGGTCGCGACCGGCAGCCAGCAGCTCGTCGATGGTCGCACCCATGTGGAGCGACAAGTTGACGCCCCAACCCTCCTCGGGGTCCTCGTCGGGTGGCGCGGCTTGCACTGCCATCACGCGGGGAGCGAACCGGCGAAGGATGGGGCCGAACTGGCGGAAGCCGCCGGGGACGAGCTCGACGCGGGCACCTTGGGCGAGCAGGACCCGCTCGGCTGGGCCGAAGAAGCCCGACCGGTAGGCCACGCCAGGATGGGCGAGGAACGGGTAGTAGCCGAGCAAGAGGGCCCCACCCACCACGAGCTCCTCCCAGTCGTCGCGACCGCCCAGGGCGGTGAGGAACCCGTCGGGGTTGGCCGGCCCGAGGCCGAGCCCGAGGGTGTCGCGGGGACGGAGCAGGCCGGCGGCCTCGGCGGGTGTGAGGTGAGGTGGCGTGGGGGCGTGGGGCGTCACGATCGACCAGTGTGCCACCCGGCCGACGCCGCGCCGGGAAGCCGAGCCTGGTTGACCGGCCTGCACGGGCTCGGTCGTCGGCTCCTCGTGGGTCGTTGGCCTCGCCTGGCCGGGTGGGCGAGGATCGTCCCATGGACCGCGACACCGAAGTTCCTGGGGACCCAGGCGCCGAACCACCCGTGACCGTTCCTGCCGACGCGGACGACGACTACGACGAGCTGTCGTTCTTCGAGGAGAACGCCGCCGAAGCTGGCTTGGCCTGGCACGGTCGGCCTCAGGTGGTCCGTGACGAAGTAGCGGTGGCCTCGAGACGGGTGGTCAGCGCCCTCGTGTGGGGAGATGCTGCAGCGTCGCTCGTGCTCCTGCACGGGGGCGGCCAGAACGCCCACACGTGGGACACCGTGGCGCTGGCCCTCGGGGAGCCGCTGGTGGCCATCGACCTGCCAGGGCACGGGCACTCGAGCCAGCCCGGCGGGCAGGACGGGCTCGACCTGGTACGCCTCGCCGACGACGTCGCCGTTGCCGTGCGTCGGTGGGCCCCCGAGGCACGCGCCGTGGTGGGCATGTCACTCGGGGGGCTGGTCGCCCTGGCGTTGGCTGCTCGCCAACCCGATCTCGTCCGGCACCTCGTCCTCGTCGACATCACGCCCGGCGTCGACCGGCGCAAGAGCGCGTCGGTGACAGCGTTCTTGTCGGGTCCGGAGTCCTTCGGCTCCCTCGAGGAGATGGTCGAGCGCACGATTGCCTTCAACCCGACCCGGTCCGAGTCGTCGCTCCGACGCGGCGTCCGTCACAATGCCGTGCGTCGCGCCGATGGGCGGTGGACGTGGCGCCATCAGCTCGGTCGTTCCGACGGGGGAGGGGCGCAGGAACTGGCTGACGTCGACTTCTCCGGTGGGTGGGACGACCTCGGCCGCATCTCGGCCCCGATCACGCTGGTGCGAGGAGGGCGCTCCCCGATGGTCGACGACGCCGACGTCTTCGAGCTGCTGCGCCTGCGCCCCGACACCCGGGTCGAGGTGGTCGAAGGAGCCGGGCACAGCGTCCAGGGCGACCGTCCGCTCGAGCTGGCGGCCCTGCTCCGAGGTGTCCTCGACGGCGGTTGACGTGCCTGCTGGAGGCACGAGGCGCTGGAGTGCTCCGGACCCGGGCGCGCTGCGTCGGGGCCGGCGAGCCTTGTCCGGGCCGCGTTCAACGAGTGTTCCGTCGTTGTTCACCCAACGGACACCTGGTCATGAACCCCCGTTCATACGCCACCCGTACCGTCTGTCCTCGATGGTCCAGCTCCTCGAAAACGCCACGACCGGTCTAGCGGGGTCGTCCCTTCCGGCCCCCGAGCCTCTTGCGGCGCGGGTGGCCCTCGCCGCCCACGGCCTGACCCTGTCCTACGGAGGGACGAGGGTGCTCGCCGACGTCGACCTCGACGTGCCAACGGGGGCTGTCACGGCCCTCGTCGGGCCCACCGGGTGCGGCAAGACCACCTTCCTGCGGAGCCTCAACCGGATGAACGACCGGGTGCCAGGCTTCCGGCTGTCGGGGTCGCTCGAGCTCTTCGGCGAGGACCTCTACGACGGAAGAAGCGACCCGCTCGTCGTGCGGCGCCGGGTGGGCATGCTCTTCCAGCGACCCAACCCGTTCCCGCTGTCGATCCGCGAGAACGTGGTTGCCGGTGTGAAGGCGCACCGGCTGGCCCGCCGGTCCGAGCTCGACTCGATTGCCGAGGAACGCCTCCGGCAGGTGGGCCTGTGGGAGGCCGTCTCGGACCGTCTCGGTACGTCGCCGTTCCGTCTCTCCGGCGGCCAGCAGCAACTGCTCTGCCTTGCCCGGGCCCTCGCCGTCTCGCCCGAGGTGCTGCTGCTCGACGAGCCCACCTCGTCGCTCGACCCCGTGTCGACCGCCGCGGTCGAGGAGATGCTCGCCTCGCTGGTTCCCGACATCACTGTCGTGATCGTCACCCACAACCTTGCCCAGGCTCGCCGGCTCGCCGACCACACCGCGTTCTTTCACCAGGGCCGCCTGGTCGAGCACGGGCCGACCGTCCGGCTCTTCGAGGACCCCTCCGAGGAGGCCACCCGCCAGTACCTCTCCGGTCGCTTCGGCTGACCGGCTCGGCCCGACCGCCCGCCGGTGCGCTCGTCCCCCGGCACGGCCGGTCTGGGTCGGCGCGGCCGGGACCCGGGCCCGCGACGACTGCCACTGCCTCATCCCACGATCGTTCTGACCATCGCATGACCATTCGCAACACTGCGACGAAAGGAGCACCGTCCACCATGGACGTCCACGCACAGACCACCTTGTCCACGACAAGGCGCCCACGCCGCCTGGTGACATTGGGTGGCCTCACCCTGGCGGGCGCCCTGGCGCTTGCCGCCTGCTCATCGAGCAGTTCGTCCCCGGCCACCGCCAAGGCCTCCTCGAGCCCGAGCACGACGGGAGCCGCGCCGGCCACTGCACAGGTCCTCACTCCACCGTCTGCGACGGTGGCGCTCACCGAGACGGGTTCGACGCTCCTCTACCCGCTCTTCAACCTGTGGGGACCCGCCTACACGAAGCAGTACCCGAACATCACCCTGACCACGGCGGGCACGGGGTCGGGCACGGGCATCTCGCAGGCGGCGGCTGGCGCCATCAACATCGGCGCCTCCGACGCCTACCTGTCCTCCAGCCAGGTCTCCGCCCACCCGGGGCTGCTCAACATCCCCCTCGCCATCTCGGCGCAGATGATCAACTACAACCTCCCCGGAGTGAGCGGGCACATCAAGCTCGACCCGACGGTGATCGCCCGCATGTACGAGGGCAAGATCACCACCTGGAACGACGCGGCGATCGCCAAGCTCAACCCGGGCGTGACGCTTCCGGCCACGCGCGTCGTGCCCCTGCACCGGATCGACGGCAGTGGCGACACGTTCCTCTTCAGCCAGTACCTCTCGAAGGGCGATCCCGCCGACTGGGGCGCCAACAACTTCGGGACGTCGATTGCGTTCCCGCCGATCTCCTCGGCGCTCGGCGCCACGGGGAATGGCGGGATGGTGAGCGAGTGCGCGAAGACGGTCGGGTGCATCGCTTACATCGGCATCAGCTACCAGGCGCAGACGCAGCAGAACAACCTCGGTGAGGCCCTGATCGCCAACGGCTCGGGCAACTACGTCCTGCCGAGCAACGCCACCATCGACGCCGAGGCGGCCGGGTTCACGCCCAGCACACCGGCCAACGGCGCCATCTCGATGATCTACGGCAAGACGGCCGCTCAGGGCTACCCGATCATCAACTACGAGTACGCCATCGTGAGCTCCAAGCAGTCGAGCTCGACGACAGCTCAGGCCATCCGAGCCCTCCTCTCGTGGGCGATCAACCCGAACGACGGCAACGCCTCGAGCTTCCTGTCGCAGGTCGGCTTCCGGCCGCTGCCCGCCGCGGTGGTGTCCCAGTCGCAGGCTCAGCTGCAGTCGGTCCAGTAGGGAAGGCGGAGTGGTCCCCGCGCAGGACGCCCGACGGGCTCGCCCCGCCGACCCCCCACTGAGCGGCGAGAGCCCTCCGGCGCCACCGGCGCCGGAGGGCGCGACCGCTACACACCGCGCCGCTGTCTCCGCGTGGTGGCGAGGCCACGCCGAAGGCGTCCTCAAGTGGTCGACGGGCGTCGCCGCCGTCTTGCCGAGCCTTGCCCTCGCCGCGGTCCTCGTTGCTCTGCTGGTCGAGGCGATCCCCGCGATCCGAGGCAACGGGCTCGGCTTCTTCACTCGCTCGGCGTGGGAGCCCGGCAACTTCTACAACCCGCCGGTGACGATCGGCGGGGTGACCCGCCCGGCCGGGGCCTCCTACGGCGCCTGGCCGCTCGTCGTCGGCACCCTCGAGTCGTCCCTCGTCGCCATCGTCGTCGCCGTGCCCGTCGCCTTTGGCACGGCGATGGTGGTCGTCTGGAAGCTCCCACGCCGCCTGTCAGCGGGGATCGGCTTCTGTCTCGAGATGCTCGCCGGCATCCCGAGCGTGGTCTTCGGCTTGTGGGCGGCGCTCACCCTCGGACCCTTCCTGTCGCGGCACGTCTTCCCGTTCATCTCGCACCACACACCCGACGTGCCGCCGTTGTCGTTCTTCCACGGGCCGGTCGGGTCGGGCGAGGGTCTGGCCACCTCGGGGCTCGTCCTTGCCGTCATGGTCGTCCCGATCATCGCGTCGACGAGCCGCGACCTCCTGCGCCAGGTGCCCCGGGGCACCGAGGAGGGGGCGGTCGCCCTCGGGATGACCGACCTCGAGGTCGCTCGCACGGTGTCGATCCCCTGGGTACGTGCCGGTGTCTTCGGTGCCTGCGTCCTTGGCCTAGCCCGGGCGCTCGGCGAGACGATGGCCGTGGCCATGGCCAGCGGAGTGGTCCTCGGGACGATCCCCCACGATGCCTACGCGACCTTCGGCACCATCGCCTCGGTGATCGTGAGCCAGCTCGATTCGGCGCTTACCGACGGTACCGGGTTCGCCGTCCGCACGTTGGCCGAGCTCGGCCTCGTGCTGCTCGGCATCAGCTTGCTCGTCAACGTCGCGGCCCGCCTGCTGGTGCGGCGCTCGTCGAGCGTCGCTCTGCCGGTCGGAAGGGGGATCTGACGTGACCACCGTGCCTGTCAAGGGCACCGTCCCTGCTCGAGGCCACGCGGCCCGCGGCGAGGCCCGGCGGCTCGTGCTCCGCCGTCTCGCCGACCGGTTGTGGTGGTCGCTGTGCGCCGCTGCCCTCCTCGGGATCGTCGTCCCGGTGGTCTGGGTCCTCGCCGGCGTGGTCGGCAAGGGCGTGCGTGGGTGGCAGTGGAGCGTGCTCACGACCACGACCCAGGGGACGGGCGGGGGCCTCGCCAACGCCATTATGGGCACCCTCGTCATCGTCGCCGGTGTCCTCGTGATCGCCGGCAGCGTCGGCGTGGCCGGCGGTGTCTACCTGGCCGAGTTCTGCCGTGACGGTCGGGGCGGCCTCTTACGCGGTGCCTCCGAGGTCCTCGCCGGTGTGCCGTCCATCGTGCTTGGCTATGTCGGCTACATCGTCCTCGTCGTCCACTTTCACTGGGGGTTCTCGCTGCTCAGCGCCCTCCTCGTCCTCTCGGCGATGGTCGTCCCCTACATCGTCAAGACCACCGAGGTCGCGTTGCGCAACGTGCCGACCGCCTATCGCGACGGCTCCGAGGCCCTCGGGATGCCGCGGACCTACGCGCTGCGTCGGGTCGTGCTCCGTCCGGCCGTCCCGGGGATCGTGACCGGGCTCATCCTCGCCATGGCCATCGCCATCGGCGAGACTGCCCCGCTGCTCTACACAGCCAACTGGTCGAACGGGTACCCGAGCGCCCACCTACTGCATGCCCCGGTCGCCTACCTCACCTACCCGGTGTGGACCTTCTACAACCAGCCCCAGGCGTCGGCCCACCGGCTCTCCGCCGAGGCCGCGCTCCTCCTCGTCGCCCTGGTCGTGGTGCTGATCGGACTGAGCCGCCTGGTCGTCGCCCGCACCCAGCGCCACACCGAGGGGCACCGGGGGGCTCGCTGAGCGTCACCCTGTCTCCGCCGCCCCAGGGGCCATCTCGGTAGCCAAGCGTCTGGTGACGACCGTGGCCCGGCTGCGGTGAGCCGAGCCGACGGTCGGCATGCCGGGGACTGCTCAACCGTCCGGGGGCGTCCGCTGCGAGGACACCGACGCTCGCGGCGGGTCGGCGTCGAGGCGGAAGCCGACCCCGCGGACGGTGACGATGAGGCGGGGGTGCGCCGGGTCGACCTCGAGCTTGCTCCGCAGTCGGTGGACGTGGGTGTCGAGGGTCCGGCTGTCCGCCAGGTCGCGGTCGGGCCACAGGAGGTCGATGAGCTCGTCGCGGGTGCGCACCTGCGACGGCGGCGAGAGGAGGAGGGCGAGCAGGTCGAACTCCCGCCGAGACAGGTGGACGGGCTCGCCGTCCACGGTCACCTCGCGCCGGACGGTGTCGACCTGCATCCGGCCGATCGTCACGGGGCCGTCCTCGGCGTCACGTCGGATGCTCTGGCTGGCGGCCGGCCCAGTGGCCTGTCGGCGGGCAGGGCCAGTGCGCACCGTCCTGGTCAGCTCGGAGGTCAACTGGGCCGTGTCGGCCGGTGACGACCCGGGTTGCCAGACGCGGGACGAGGGATGGTTGGCCACCGACACCCGCCGCAGGATGGCGTTGATGCGGGCCACCAGCTCGCGGAGGCGGAACGGCTTGGTGACGTAGTCCTCCGCACCGAGCTCGAGGCCGAGGACCACGTCGAGCTCGGCGTCGATGGCGCTGACCAGCACCACAGGCACCGAAGCCAGCTGACGCAGGCGGAGGCAGACCTCCGTGCCGCGCATGTCGGGCAGGAGGACGTCGAGCAGGACGATGTCGGGCCGCTCCTCGGTGACGCTGCGGAGCGCCGAGGCGCCGTCGACGGCGGTCCGGACGGCGAACCCCTCGTGGCGCAGACCGACGGTCATCGCCTCGCGATAGGAGGCTTCGTCCTCGACCACCAAGACGACCGGACGCGCCGGGTCGTCGTGAGCCGGTGCCGGGGCCGGAGGAAACGGCCCAGGGGGCTCCGGCGGCGCGGTGGCGGAGTCGGGTGTCGGGTCCATGGCGCCAGGCGGGCCGCCCCGTTCGTTGTGCGGGCGCGGCCTCGTTCGGGATGGTAAGGACGACCCGTGAACGCCACGCCACCGGTAGGCATCCGCACGGTGATCTCTTCGCGAACAGTGCGCGACGATCCTCGAGGGTGACGGCCGGTCGTGCCGCCGCGCCCAGAGGGACGTCGTGTGGGTTGTACCGGGGTGCCTCGCACCCGTCCGGTCAGACGACGGCGCCGAGAGCGAGCCCGGCAGCTGCCGAGGCGAGCCCGAGGAGCACGCTTGCGGCCACGTTCACGAGGGCGCTTGCCGGGCCATCTTCGGTGAGGAGCCGGCGGACGTCGTAGACGAAGGTCGAGAAGGTCGTGTACGCGCCGACCATGCCTGTGCCGAAGACCGTCACCCACTCCGCTGCCAAGTGGTGGTGGAGGCCGGCCCCGGTCAGAAAGCCGAGCACGACCGCACCTGACACGTTGATCACGAGGGTGCCGATCGGGACGTCGCTCTTGGTCCGGGCCTGGACGGCCCGGTCGACGAGGTAGCGGAGGACGGCACCGACGGCACCGGCGACCGCCACGGCGGCGAGGAGCACGTCAGAGGTCCGTGCCCGGACCGTCGCGGTGTAGCACGGTGACCGGTTCGCGCACGACGAGGCCGTTGATCTCGAGGTCGGCCAGCGAGGCCACGAACTCGTCGATGCGCTCGGGCGTGTCGACGATCTCGACCTTGACGGGCAAGTCCTCGCTCAGGCTGAGGATCCGGGTGGTGTGGATGTGGTTGCGAGCCCCGTAGCCCTCGAAGCCCCGCCAGACTGATGCGCCGGCCAGGCCGGCGGCGTGGGCCCGGTGCAGGATCTCCGAGTGGAGGGCCTTCTGGTGGTAGCGGTCCGACTCGCCCACGATGATGGTGAGGCGCTCGGCTGGTCGTTCGACGGGTGTGCTCACCTGCTTGTCCTCTCCGCGGAACCCAACGGGCCCGCTGCTCGGTGCACCGAGGACCCACTTTCCTCGGCACCGGGGCCGTCATCTCGCCGGCGAAGCATGCCAATTCGGGCGAGGACGATCCCGGCGGTGACGGCGACCAGCCCGGCAGCGAGCGACGCGACCACGTAGCCAGTAGCGAGCCAGACGTGCCCGGTAAACGCCCGGCGGTCGGCTTCGACCACGAAGGTGGAGAAGGTGGTGAAGCCTCCGCAGAAGCCGATGGCGGCAAAGGGGCGGACGTAGCGGGTCGGCGGCCATCGCTCGAGCACCAGGGTGAGCACGGTGCCGAGGACGAGCGCTCCGGCAACGTTGACCGTGAAGGTCCCCCAGGGGAACCCGTGTGATGCCGTGGTCAGCACGCGCTCGACACCGTAGCGGGCGAGCGTCCCGAGGGCTCCGCCGCTTCCGACGGCGACGATGCGGTGCGTCCCCTCACTGGCCAGTGCTCGGTGGAAGGCTCGGTTGGGCCGGTGGTCGGTCGGGCTGTGGGTCGTGGGCACGGTCCTCCCTGGGCCGATCGCGCTGGTCCACTAGGAGCCATCAGCCGCGCCCACGCGGCGGTTCAGGCGAGCCCCATCGCCGCCATCACCCTAGCTGTGCCAAGGGCGGGGTGTCAGGGGCGGAACCGGTAGCCGACACCGCGGACCGTGAGGAGGTAGCGGGGGTGGGCCGGGTCCGGTTCGAGCTTCCTGCGCAGCCGCTTGACGTGGGTGTCGAGGGTCCGACTGTCCGAGTGGCTACAGGAGGGCCACAGGCGGTCCATGCAGGTCGTCCGTGTCACGACGTGGCCCGGGCGCTCGAGCAGCAGGGCGAGGAGGTCGAACTCCTTGCGCGACAGGTCGACGGGCCGACCCTCGACGGTGACCTCGTGCGACGCCACGTCGAGGTGGACGGACGTGGCGGTCCCTGGGGTGAGCGTGGCGGTCGCCGCCTGCCGGCGAAGTGCGGCGCGCACCCGCGCCGTCAGCTCGCGTTGGCGTACCGGCACCGTCACGAGGTCGGCTGCTCCTGCTTCGAGGGCGAGCACGGCGTCGAGCTCGTCGTCGGGGGGCACCATGACGATGACCGGTACAGGGGAGGTAGCGGCGATAGCCCGGAAGACCGCCATACCCGACTGGTCGGGGAGCGAGGCGGCGAGCAGGACGAGCGCCGGTGCCCGCTCGTCCAGACGGGCGAGCACCTGGCCCCCTTCGTGGACGACGTCGGTGGCGAACCCTTCGAGCTCGAGGGCTCTGGCCACTTCGGATGCTGTCGAGGGGTCGCCGTCGACGACGAGGACGGTCGACGGGCCCCCACCGGCCTCGTCGACCTCGGCAGGAACCGGGCCGCCGGCCGCGTCCTCGGCGGCGGGCGGGACCGTTGCGACGTCGCGGAGGGCCAGGCTCACCATCGCCACCTGGCGCTCCGCGTGAGCGGCCCGTGCGCTGGGGAGCACCGACGGCCACCCGGGGTGACAGGAGCTGCTGCAGCGCCCCGGCGTGCCGGCTGGCGAGCGATCTGCGCTGCCGACCCGATCCTGCTGGCACCTCGGACAGCTCCCATCACCTGCACCGTAGGGAGCGCAGGTGAACAGTCCGCAAGGGATCGGTGACGCGCCGGTGAACCGTCGGGAATTTCTCGCGACGAGGACACAGGCGGCCCTGGTTCCCCCCGGACCTGGCGAACCTGCCGGCCCCGCTCGCCCTACTGGCGCTACGGTCGGGACTGCCGGCGGAGCCCGCTGTCCGTCCCCTTCCGGTACTCGTCCCACAGCTCGAAGGAGGTCGCCCGTGCCTGCACCCGAGGTCCCCGCGCCGATCGACGTGACCACCACCGAGGAGTGGGCACGTCTCGCCGCCCATGCCGCAGAGGTGCGTCCGCGGCACCTGCGCGACCTCTTCGCCGAGGACCCGAGCCGTGCTGAGGCGATGACTCTCGAAGCCGGCGATCTGGTGCTCGACTACTCGAAGCACCGGATCACGGCCGACACCCTCCCGCTGCTCGCTGCTGTTGCCCGTCGGGCGGGCATCGAGCAGCTGCGGGACGCCATGTTCACTGGTGGGCACGTCAACACCACCGAGGATCGAGCGGCGCTGCACGTCGCCCTCCGTCTGCCGCGGGGCGCGGCGCTCGACGTCGACGGGCAGGACGTGCCCGCCGACGTGCACGCCGTGCTCGACCGCATGGGTGAGACGGCACGGCGGATCCGCTCGGGGGAGTGGACGGGGCACACGGGCCGACGGATCGACGCCGTCGTCAACATCGGGATCGGTGGCTCGGACCTCGGACCGGCCATGGCCGCCGAGGCACTCGCCGACTATGCGCAGCCGGGCATCGTCAGCCGTTTCGTGTCCAACGTCGATCCGGTCGACCTGGTGGCCAAGACGGCCGACCTCGACCCGGCGAGCACGTTGTTCGTGGTGAGCTCCAAGACCTTCACGACGCTGGAGACGCTCACCAATGCCCGTGCCGCCCGCCAGTGGCTCCTCGACGGCCTGGGCGCGGGTGAGGAGGCAGTGGCTCGCCACTTCGTGGCCGTGTCGACGAACGCCGACGCCGTCTCGGCGTTCGGCATCGACCCGGCCAACATGTTCGAGTTCTGGGACTGGGTCGGGGGTCGGTACTCCTACGACTCGGCCATCGGTTTCTCCCTGATGGTGGCCATCGGACCCGAGGCGTTCGGCGACATGCTTGCCGGCTTCCGCGTCATCGACGAGCACTTCCGCACCGCTCCGCTCGAGGCCAACCTGCCGGTCGTCCAGGGGCTCGTCAACCTGTGGTACCGGAGCTTCTTCGGTGCCGAGACGCACGCCGTGCTCCCCTACAGCCAGCGGCTTGCCCGGTTCCCCGCCTACCTGCAACAGCTCACCATGGAGTCGAACGGCAAGTCGGTCAGGCGGGACGGGAGCCCGGTGTCGTTGCCCACCGGTGAGGTGTTCTGGGGGGAGCCGGGGACGAACGGCCAACACGCCTTCTACCAGTTGCTCCACCAGGGGACGACCCTTGTGCCGGCGGACTTCCTCGTCTTCGCCCACTCGACCCACGAGCTCGGTGACCAGCACGACCTCCTCGTCGCCAACTGCTTCGCCCAGACCAAGGCCCTGGCCTTCGGGCGCACGGTCGACGAGGTGCGCGCCGACGGCACGCCTGAAGCCCTGGTTCCCCACAAGGTGATGCCGGGGAACCGTCCCTCATCGACCGTGCTGGCGCCCCGTCTCACCCCCTCGGTGCTCGGGCAGCTCGTCGCTCTCTACGAGCACACGGTGTTCACCGAAGGCGCGTTGTGGGGCATCGACTCGTTTGACCAGTGGGGCGTCGAGCTCGGCAAGGCCCTGGCCAGGGAGCTGGCTCCGGTGCTGGGTGGCGATGCCGCCCCCGACCTCGCAGGCGAGGACTCGTCGACAGCCGGGCTGGTCCGGCGCTACCGGGCAGCGCGCGGCCGGACCGTGTGACCGCTTGTGCCAGAGGCTGTGCCTGCCGACGAGAGGGCTCGCCACAGGCTCCGGTAGCTGGGCCAGGTGAGCTCGTCGGTGACGTAGCCGGCCCGGACCAGCTCGGCGTGGAAGGCCGGGAGGTTCCGCCACGGCACGCCCATGTCGACGTGGTGGGCGAGGTGCCAGCCCGTGTTGTACGGCACCAGCCACACGCGGGCGAGGAGCGACTGGCGTACGTCGTGGGTCGTCGCCCGCCGGTCGCCGTTCGCCTCGAGCCCGCCGTGCTCGGCGATCGAGCGTAGGCGGTTCAGCACCCGCCACTGCGTCATCCAGGGGAGCCACCACAACGCGGGGTAGATCCACCACCGTCCCGTCGCCGCCCACGACCCGCCCCACAGCACGGCCTGGACGCCGAGGATCGACAGGGAGAGGCGGCGGTAGGCAGGCGAGCGGACGCCCCGCAGCAGCAGTCGGAGGTTCTTCCACCCCGAGATGCCCACGGCGTCCCGCACCAGGCGGCGCAGGAGGGCGTGGCGGTCGCACGGATAGCCGCCGTAGTAGGCGAGGTCGGGCTCGTTGGGGCCGAACTCCTCGCGGTGATGGGCGAAGTGGCCGCGGCGGTAGAGGCTGATCGGGACGAACGCTGGGTAGGCGACGAGCCACGTGCCCACCCAGTCGTTGACCGACTTGTTGGTAAAGAGGAGCTTGTGAGCCGACTCGTGCATGAGGATGGCGAACCGGGCGTGCACCGGGCCCATCGCCACGAACACCGCTGCGTAGAGCCAGGGGTTCCCCACCCAGACGGCGAGGCCGACCATCGCCACGACGCCGAGCCACAGGCCGGCCACGCTCAGAGCGTTGCGGGCGTCGTCGATGCGCCGGAACTCGGCGCGCAGCTCGGGGCGGCACTTGCCGTCGGAGAGCAGGCGCTCAGTCGGCAGGACCTGCGGCCGCGCCGTGACGTCGGGCACCATGGTGTCCACCACGAGCACGACATTACATATTACGAACAGGTGGTGCAATAGCGTAATGGTGGACGAAGCTGCCAGCGGGGCCGCGGGTGCCAGGAGGCCGTTGACGGCTCGTTCCGTCCTGGCGAGCGCGCTCCTGGGCGAGGACCCCCCGGAGCTGCCCGTCGCCCACCTGGTGCACCTGGCCGGGCTCTTCGGCGTGAACGAGAACCGCGCTCGGGTGGCGCTGTCGCGCATGGTGGCTGCTGGCGAAGCGACGACGGACGGTGCCGGGCGCTACCGTCTGGCGGGCCATCTCCTCGAACGCCAGGACCGGCAGCGAGCCAGCCGGGTGGGGACGACCGGGCCGTGGACCGGTCGGTGGTCGTTGGTGGTGGTGGTCGTCCCGGTCAGTGCCGCCGACGTCCGGACCGTCCGGCGGCGCCAGCTCCTCCGAGCTCGTCTGGGCGAGCTCCGCGAGGGCGTCTGGGTGCGGCCCGACAACCTCCCGCTGGAGCTGGCCGGGCTGGCCGACCATGAGGTCGTGGTGGGCAGCGCCGACCTCGACGTCGACGGCGTCCGCCTGGTGAACCGGCTGTGGGACCTCGACGGCTGGTCGGCACGGGCCCGGGCGTTGGCCGAGGAGCTCGACCGGCTCGAGCCTCGTGACCCCGCCATGCTGGCGGCAGGCTTCGAACTGTCGGCCGAGGTGCTGCGGCACCTGCAGGACGACCCGCTCCTGCCGGCAGAGCTCGTGCCCGCCACGTGGGCGGGCGCCGTGCTCCGGGCCCGCTACGACCGCTGGGACGCCAGCTACCGCCAGGTGCTCGCCGACTGGGGTCGACGTCGGCTCCGATGAGTGCTGTTGGTCGTCCGTCCGTCCGTCCGGCCGTCCGTCCGTCCGTCCGTCCGTCCGTCCGTCCGGCCCCGGCCCCGGCCCCGGCCCCGGTTCAGGGTCGGGGGCGGAACAGCTCGATGCGGCCTCGGCCGTTGCGTTTGGCCTCGTACATGGCTTCGTCGGCGTGGGAGAGGACGACCTCGGCTTCGTCGCCGGGTTCGGCGACGGCCACCCCGATGCTCGCCCCTACCTCGACCAGTCGATCGGCCAGGGCGACCGGGGCAGCGAGCAACTGGCTGATGCGCTGGGCGACGGCGAGCGCCTCGGCCTCACCGCCCCGCAAGTCCTCGCAGAGCACGACGAACTCGTCTCCACCCAGGCGTGCCGCGGTGTCACCGGGCCGGACCGCCTGGTTCAATCGTTGCGCCACGGCTTGCAGGTAGGCGTCCCCGGCCGAGTGGCCGTGACGGTCGTTGATGGTCTTGAAGTGGTCGACGTCGACGAAGAGCAGGGCGATCCGGGCCCGAGCCCGCTCGGCGGCGGCGAGGGCACGGCGTACCTGTTCGAGCAGCAGGGTCCGGTTGGGCAGGCCGGTGAGGGCATCGTGTGCTGCCAGGTGGGCGAGCTGGGATCGCTCGGCGGCCAGCTCTGACTGGAGCGCGTCGTAGGCGCTGTCGAACGACTTGGCCATGCTGACCAGGCTGGCGTCGGCGCCGGTGCGTACCAGATCGAGGGCCAGCTCGAGCACGTCGGGCGGTGTGCCGAGCGCCGCCGCCTCGTGGCGGAGCGCCTCGACGGTGTGGTCGCGCCAGGACAGGTACAGCTTGGCCAGGGTGGCGAGCGCCACGCGGCGGGCGGCACCCGCCTGGCCGGTAGCCGAGATGGAGGATGCCTCCTCGGTGGTCGGGGACCTGCCGGTCATGAGGAAGCGGGCGACCGCCCGGACCCCGAGCTCGGTCACCCGGAGGGTGTCGGCGCGGAGCTGGAGCTCTTCGGGTGTCCCGTGGAAGCCGGCGCGCGCTTCCCAGTCGGCGGCGATCGACCGGGCGACCTCAACGGCGCGGTCCGCCAACGCACGTCCGAGCGCCACCGACGCCTCGCCGGGCACCTCGCCGGGCGCCTCGCCGGGGCTGGCGGTGTCTCTGTCCATGATGATGTCAGTATCGTCCCACGTCAGCGGCCCCTTGAACGACTGCCTCCGCTCTGGGAGGACTGCCCGGCTGGCTCGTCCTGGCGTTCGAGGACGTGGCTGCCCCAGGCGGCTCGCCGCGCCAACGCGGACCACCGCTGCGGACCCGGTCGCCCGCTAAGGTTGCGCTGGCTCATGTCCGGCCTCAGCTGGGCCGGGGGGAGGGGGACACCGTGGCCACCACTACAGCTCGCGCCAGTCGCCGCCGTCGACTGGCCGGTGCCGCCGTCGCCATCTGCGCGGTGGTGCTCGCCGCATGCGGCTCGTCGTCGAGCTCGCCGGGCACGTCGGGAAGGGTGCTGCTGGTCGGCTCCTACCACGGCAAGCAAGGCCAGTACCACACCATCCAGGCGGCAGTCGACGCGGCCAAGCCCGGTGACTGGATCCTCGTCGGCCCCGGCGACTACCACGAGTCCGACGACCTCCAGCACCCACCCACTGCTGGCCAGCTCAAGCTGGGCGAGGTCGGTGGCGTCCTCATCACTACGCCCGACCTGCACCTGCGAGGGATGAACCGCAACACCGTGGTGGTCGACGGGACGAAGCCCGGCTCTCCCGAGTGCAGTGCCAACCCGGCCGACCAGCGCCAGGGAGCACCGGCCGCCGACGGCAAGCCGATGGGCCGCAACGGCATCGTCGTCTTCCGCGCCAACGACGTCTGGATCGAGAACCTCACCGTGTGCAATTTCCTTGCCGGCCAGGGCGGCCAGGGCAATGGCATCTGGTGGGACGGCGGCCAGGGCACGGCGAAGATCGGCCTGCACGGCTACTGGGGCAGCTACCTGACGGCCACCTCGACGTACTACGGCCCGGTCGCCGAGGACGCTACCTACGGCATCTTCGCCAACGACGCTGCCGGGCCGGCCACCTGGGACCAGATCTACGCCAGCAACTTCAACGACTCGGGGATGTACGTCGGGGCGTGTCAGCAGGTGTGCGGGATCACGATCAACCACGCCTGGATGGAGTACAACGCCCTCGGCTACTCGGGCACCAACTCGGGCGGGGCCCTCGTGGTCGAGAACTCGCAGTTCGACCACAACGAGGACGGCTTCGACACCAACACCCAGATCCTCGGTGACCCCCCGCCGCCCCAGAACGGGGCCTGCCCCGACAACGGCATCAGCCCCATCACCCACACCCACTCGTGCTGGGTCTTCATGCACAACGACGTGCACGACAACAACAACCCGAACGTCCCCGAGGCACCGGGCTATGCCGCTGCCGGGCCGGTGGGGACCGGGATGACCGTCTCGGGCGGCCGCAACGACACGGTCATGGACAACACCTTCTCCAACAACGGGGCATGGGGCGTCCTCTTCGTGCCGTTCCCCGACAGTGACCACCCGTACCCGGGGGTGACGTGCTCGGGTAGCGGCGGCACCGAGATGCAGGGGCTCGGCTGCGTCTACGACACCGAGGGCGACGCCCTCCTCCACAACACGTTCAGTCACAACGGCTACTTCGGCAACCCGACCAACGGCGACTACGGCCAGATCGTGCTCACTGCGGGCAAGCCGCAGAACTGCTTCGCCGGCAACGTGGCCCCCGACGGTGCGACACCTGCCAACCTCGAGCAGACCCAACCGACCTGCGGAGCCATCGCCAAGACGGCCAACGTGCCCCCTACTCTGTTGTCCCAGGTCCTGTGCGACACGGGGTTCGGTGCGTGCCCGGCCGGAGTGTCCTACCCGAAGAAGACGGTGGTGACGATGCACCCGCTGCCGAAGAACCTCCCGACCATGCCGAACCCGTGCAAGGGTGTCCCGGCCAACGCGTGGTGCCCGGCGGGGTCAGGCTCGGCCCTGCCCGCGCCGGGGCACCATCGCACCCCGACGCTGACCGCCGCCGCTTCGGGGACAGCGCCGGTGTTCCGGCAGTGGTCGGGCTGGCGGGCGTGACGAGCACCGCCGCCGCGTTCAGCCGTCTCCGACCAGGGCGACCTCGACGGCGTCGTCGAGGTCGAGCGACGCCGCCTCGCGCCCTACCCGTTGCTGGCTGGCGTCGTCGAGGCGCTTGCCCACCGCGTCGAGGAGCGCAGTCGTCGCCACTGTCCGGTGCTCGGCGGCGAGGGCCAACGGCGACAGCGGCGATCGGAAGGTGGCCCGCAGGCCGACCACCGACACCTCGAGCCGACCCAGCAGGTAGGTCCTGGTGCGGGGCGGCAGATCGCTGACGACGCCCATGGGCTGCCGAGCGTACCGGCCCCGAGCGTGATCGAGTCAGCCCTCGGCGGCGGGGGTGATCGGAAGGGCCCCAACCGACTCGGCAGGCGCTGCTTCCTCCGTGGTGCCCGCTTCCACGTAGCGGTACTTCCCGCCTCGCAACCACGAGGCACCGGCGGCTACCAGGCAGGCCCCGATCGAGAAGTCGAAGGCGGCGTGGAGCCCGTTGGCGAACGGCTTCGAGATGATCGAGGGGAAGAAGCGTCGACCGTTGAGGACGGCGACCTGGTGCCTAGAGAGGTGAGCCAGCACCGGTGCGCCCACCAGGTGCTCGACCGGGCTGTACCCGAGGAAGGCCGCGAACAGGGTCGAGACCGGCGGGAGGTGGGCGGCTCGGTTCGCCACCGGCGCCGGCACGCCGTGGGAGACGAGGCCCTGGTAGAGGGCGTGGGGAAGGGTGGCCGACAACCCGACGATCATCAGTGTGAAGAAGACGCCGATCGAGAGCACCTGGGCGGCGTTCTGGAACGTCGAGTTCATGCCGGCCCCGACACCTCGGTGCTGGGGGGGCAGGCTGTTCATCACGCCGGCCCGGTTGGGAGCGGCGAAGGCGCCCATGGCGAGCCCGTTGAAGAGCAGGATCGGCCCGAAGACGCCGTAGGAGAAATTGACCGGCAGCATTTCGAGGAGAGCGAACGACGCGGCAGCGGCGAGCATGCCGCCGGTGGCGAACGGGCGTGAGCCGAACCGGTCGGACAGGAAGCCGGACACCGGGCCGGCGAGGAGGAAGCCGGCGGTGAGCGGGAGCATGTAGATGCCGGCCCACAGGGGCGTCCGAGCAAACGA
This sequence comes from Actinomycetes bacterium, assembly GCA_021798955.1. Lineage (GTDB taxonomy): Bacteria > Actinomycetota > Acidimicrobiia > Acidimicrobiales > RAAP-2 > JAJZJT01. The sequence goes on along the minus strand of JAJZBK010000013.1, from coordinate 8,351 downwards.
GTACCCGTGGAGGGGAAGCCAGATCCCCTGCAGCCAGATGATGAGCATGAACATCAGGCCACCGCGTCCGATGCTGGCGAGGAGGGTCGACAGACTGCCGGCGGTGAACGCCCGGATGCGGAAGAGGGGAAGGTGGAACATCGGATCGGGGACTCGCTGCTCGATGAAGGCGAAGACGACGAGGAGCGCGACACCGCCCGACAGGCAGCCGAGCACCAACGGGCTCGTCCATCCCATGGTGGAGCTCCCATGGGGCTGGATGCCGTAGGTGATCCCCACCATCACGCCGATGAGCCCCAGGGCAAAGGTGATGTTGCCGGGCCAGTCGAGCCGGGCGGTCGAGCGGCGAGGCACCTCGCGCAGCTTGTGGTAGGCCCACACGGTGCCGAAGAGACCGATGGGCACCGAGACGAGGAAGATCAGTCGCCACTGGATCGGGGCCAGCACGCCGCCGAGCACGAGGCCGATGAAGGAACCGCTGATGCCGGCCACCTGGTTGATGCCGAGCGCGGTCCCCCGCTGGTCCTCGGGGAAGGCGTCGGTGATGATGGCCGCCGAGTTGGCGATCAAGAGGGCAGCCCCGACTCCCTGGAAGATGCGCATGACGACAAGCCACATGGCGGCCGCCGTGCCGGACATCCAGGTGATGGTGAGCAGGAGCGAGAAGAACGTGTAGACGGCGAAGCCCAGGTTGTACATGCGGACGCGGCCGTACATGTCACCCAGCCGTCCGAGGCTGACGACGAGCACGCTGGTGACGACCATGAAGCTGAGGATGAGCCACAGCAGGTAGAAGCTGTTGCTCGGTTGGAGCGGGTCGATGTGGATGCCACGGAAGATGTCGGGGAGGGCGATCAGCATGATCGAGAGGTCGATCGTCGCCATCAGCACGCCGAGGGTGGTGTTGGAGAGGACGATCCACTTGTAGCGATCGCCGTCAGCACCCTGGGTGACCGGAGAGGAGACCATGGCCGAAGTCTAACGTTCACGGAAACGTTGCTGGCCAGTGGGGTGCCGACCATGTCCCCTGCTCTGTCCGCCCACACGGACGTCGCCCGACCGGTCGGCTAGCGTCGGCGACCACCGGCACACCCCAGGCGCTTCGTCTGCCCGGAGGTGCCGTGCCGGGTCGTTCGGGCGGAACCCACTCGGCCGCCCACCCACTCGGCCGCCCACCCACTCGGCCGCCCACCCACTCGGCCGCCCACCCACTCGGCCGCCTTGCTGTCCACCAGGGAGAGATCCATGCCGATGCCGACGTCCGCCGACCTCCGCGACGAGCTTGCCGTCACCGTCGAGGACGGCGTTGCCACGCTGTGGCTCAACCGTCCGGACAAGCGCAACGCGGTGACCCTCGCCATGTGGCGGGCCCTTGCCGAGCACTGTCGACGGCTTGCCAGCGACACCGGGGTTCGGGTGCTCGTCGTCCGGGGTGTCGGCGACCACTTCTGCGCCGGAGCCGACATCGCCGATCTGGCAGCGGTCGACCTGGTCGAGTACCACCGGGTCAACACCGAGGCCGACGCTGCCCTCGCCGCCTTTCCCAAGCCGACCATCGCGGTTGTGACGGGCGCCTGCGTGGGCGGGGGAACCGAGATCGCCGTCGCCTGTGACCTGCGGATTGCCGACGCGACGGCGCGGGTCGGCATCACGCCCGCTCGCCTGGGCATCGTCTACCCGGCGATCGCCTTGGAGCGTGTCGTCCGTCTTGCCGGTCCGTCGGCTACCAAGCACCTCCTTTACTCGGCCGAGATCGTCGACTCCGAGCGGGCGCTCCGTGTCGGGCTCCTCGACGAGGTCCACCCGATCGGCACGCTCGACGCCCGGGTGGAGGCGTTCACGACGTTGCTCGCCCGGGAGCGGTCCCTGCTCACCCAGATGGCGAGCAAGGAGCTCGTCGACGCGGCCAGCACCCACGGCAGGATCGACCCGCAGCTCGCCGCACGGTGGTCGGCCGAGGCCGCTGCCGGCGCCGATGCCACCGAGGGCATGGCGGCGTTCCTCGAGCGGCGCCCCCCGGTGTTCACGTGGGCACCGGGTGCCGCAACGCCGCTCGGGCCGTCGGAACCCGCCGGGTCGTAGTCGCCGAGCCGCATGCGGCGGCGAGGCTTGGTGGAGCAGGCATCGCCGACGCCCGACGAGCGGGCGCCGCTCCGGCTCAGCCTGCTCCCGGAGGGCACCGGCCCCAGCTCGGCCCTGCCCCGGCTCAGTTCCGGACAGCGCCGGCGCGTGGGAGCCTGGTCGGGCTGCCCGGATTTGAACCGGGGACCTCTGCGTCCCGAACGCAGCGCGCTAACCAAACTGCGCCACAGCCCGTCGGCGCGATCGGCACACCACAGGTGGCCGGTCGGCGACGTGCCGATGCTACTCGACCCCTGGGCTGGTCGGCTCCGGTGGACCGTCTGCCGCGACGGGCCCGGTGGGCTCGCTACTCGACGGTCGGGTGCCTGGCTGCGAGGTCGGACTGGTCCGTCACCGGGCCACCTGGCCCGGGCTCGGTCGGCGGCGTGCGTCGGGCCACCACCTTGGCGATGCGACGACGGTCCATCTCGGCTACCCGCAGGTCCCAGCCGTCGACGGCGACGGCCTCGCCCTCGATCGGGATGTGGCCGAAGCGCTCGAAGAGGAAGCCCCCGAGGGTGACGTACTCGCCGTCGGGGACGTCGATGGCGAGCCGCTCGCGGACGTCGTCCACTCCCATCCGACCGTCGAGGAGCCAGCGGTTCTGGTCGACCCGGACGACGTCGGGCTCGTCGGGGGGGTCGAACTCGTCAGGCAGGTCGCCGACCAGGGCGGCGAGGATGTCCTTGATGGTGAGCACGCCCTCGACACCGCCGTGCTCGTCGACGACGACGGCGAAGGCCCGCCGCTGGCGGCGCATCTCGGCGAGGACCTCCAGCACCGGCAGCGACTCGGGGACGAGGAAGGGCTGGCGGAGGCGTCGCGACACTTGGAGCGACTCGGGCAGCGGTCGGTCGACGGGAGCACCGCGGGGCGTCCCCGCCGCCTCGCCGGCTTCGTTGCTCGGCCTGCTTGGCTCGGCGCCAGCCGGCCAGCCGGTCATCCGCCAACCGGCCCGGAAGAGATCGTTGACGAACAGCACGCCGACCAAGTCGTCGAGGTCCTCGTCGTAGACCGGGAAGGATCGGTGCCCGGACTCCCGCACCGCCCGGGTGATGTCCTCGGCGGCAACCGGGATGGCCAGTCCCACCACGTCGACACGAGGCGTCATCACCTCGCGCACGACCATGGTGTCGAGGTCGTTCAGCGCCTCGGTGATGACCCGGAGCTGGGACTCGGCGTCGTGGTCGGCACGCTCACCCGTGCCCGGGGTCGCCCCGGTCTCCCCGTGGCGACCGCGCCGGGCTTCGTTCACCCCTCGCCGCCCCCGACGGGTGTACCGAAGGTCGCCACCGGCCCGGCGGGAGCCCCGTCCGGCGTCGTCGTGCTTGCCGAACACTGCAGGCCGTGTCGGTCCCGTCCGCTGGCCGCTCAGCCCCCGAGGGCGGCTGCCGACGTGAGCGGCAAGTACGACGGGTCTTCGAAGGTCTTCCCGTCGAGCAGCGCCACGACGGCGCGGCGGATGCGGATGGGGTCGAGTGGCTTGACGAGCCATCCTTCGGCACCCGACCGCCGGGCCAAGAACACGTCCGGTCGGCGATCGAGCAGCATGAGCACCGGGGTGTGTCCCAGGTTTCCGTAGGACTCCTCCAGCCGGAGCTCGAGGCAGACCGCCATGCCGCCCATGTTCCCCATCTGCATGTCCACGACCACGAGGTTGGGGAGCTCCTTGGCCACGGCGGCGAGCAGTGCCGGCCCCGAGTGCACCTCGCGGACGTCGCGACCGGGCCGGCGGACGACCGAGGTGATCTGGGTGCGGACCGAAGCGGTGTCGCTGGCCACGAGGACGGTAGTCACGTGGGGAGCTTACCGCGCTGTTCGGCCGCCCTCGCTGGCCGCTGCGAACAGGAGCGAGCTGAGCTCGGTCAGACCTGCGAGGTCGTGGACGTCTCCCGCCAACAGCGGTACCCGGACGACCGGGGCGGCTGCCGCGGCGGCCACCAGCTGGGAGAGCGCCTCGTCTTCGCGTGCGGCGGCGGCGGCGTACCCTTCGACCGTACGGACGAGCACGTCGAAGGCACTGGCGTCCTCGCCGGTCGCTTCGCCCGGCGAAAGATCCCCGTTCGCCCCGTCCCTCGTCGTCGACTGCTGCTCGAGCTCGTGGAGGTCGTCGTCGTCGATGAAGCGAGGCAGCATGCGGTTGACGACCAGGGCGTCGACTCCCATGCCGCTCTCGGTCAACTTCCCGGCGAAGTGGACAGCCTCGTCGATCGACTCGCTCCGGGGTGAGGCGACCACGACGAAGACCGTCCCGGGCTCGGCCAACAGTTCGCGCATCCGGGCGGCTCGGTGCCGGAACCCCTCTTCCATGCCCTCGAAGGCCTGGAAGAAGGTGACGGCGTCGCGGACCACGTCAGCGCCGGCGACCTTGGACAACGTCCTCAGCAGGGCCTGGGCGGCGACACCCATGACCCGGAGCGAGGTCCTCGTCGGCATCATCAGCACCTGGAAGACTCGGTTGCCGAGGAAGTTCGTGAGCCGTCTGGGAGCGTCGAGAAAGTCGAGGGCGTTGCGGGACGGCGGGGTGTCGACCACCACGAGGTCGAAGTCCTGCTCCTCGACGAGCTCGTAGAGCTTCTCCATCGCCATGTACTCCTGGGTCCCCGACAGGGCGCCTGTCAGGTTGCGGTAGATGCGGTTGGCCAAGATCCCCTGGGCCTGCTCGGGGGAGTCCGCATACCGTTCGATCAGGTCGTCGAAGGTCCGCTTGGGGTCGAGCATCATGGCGCTCAGGGCGCCGGGCCAGGGGCCGTCGACGGTGGCGGGCTGGTTGGAGAGCCGGTCGAGCCCGAGCGCGTCGGCCAGGCGTCGTGCCGGGTCGACGGTCACGACGCACGCCCGGCGCCCCGTAGCTGCTGCATGGAGCGCGATCGCCGCCGCCGTGGTCGTCTTGCCGACCCCGCCGCTCCCGCAGCACACCACCACGGAGGCGGCCGACGTCACGTCGTCGAGGGGCGCCGTCGTGCTTCCGCCGTCGACGGAGGCGGTCCCCGGAGCGGTCACGGGGACACGCTCGCCGGGTCGGGAAGCTCGGTGATCCCTCCGGTGAGCGCCCGGGCCAGCACGGCGAGCTCGCCGGGGCCGATCCGTTCGGCGAAGAGGTACGGGGTGCGCAGTTGTGGCAGCGGAAGCTCGCTGGTGAGCCGGTCGAGCTGGTCGTGCTGGAGTGCCACCCGGCGGAGGTGGAACGACCGGGTTGCCTCGAGGCCTTCGACCAGGTGGCGAGAGAGCGTGCTGCCGGCCTGCACCACCGCTTCGGCGGCAGGAACGTCGAGCCCGGGGACATCGGCGAGACAGGCGTTCACCACGACCGGTCCGAGGGAGACCCCGATGCGGTCCTCGAGCTGGTAGGCGGCCTCCACGACCTCGTTCACCGGCATCTCTTCGGGGAGGGTGACGAGCACGACCTGGCAACGGCTCGGATCTCCCAGCAGCTCGGCGACCTCGGCCGCCTGGGTGCGCACCGGGCCCGAGCGCGCCGCATCGAGCAGGCCTCCGGCGGAGGAAAGAAAGGTGAGGGCATGGCCGGTGGCCGGAGCGTCGACGAGGACCAGGTCGGCGACCCCGGACCGTTCGAGCTGCTTTACCTTGCCGAGCACGAGCACGTCACGGATCCCCGGGATGGCACTCGAGACGACGTCGACGATCCCCGACGCGGCCAGCCGCTTGGAGATCCGCCGGAACCCGTGGTCGACCAGGTACTCGACGAGGGCGTCATCGGGCGTGACCATCCTGGCTCGCACCGTCCCCCGGGTCACCGGGCTGCCGTCGTCGGCGGCGTCGAGGACGACCTCGTCGTAGCCGAGAGCTTGTACCGGTCCAAAGGCACCGGCGATGCCGGTGCGGCCTTCGAGCTCCACGATGAGCACCGACAGACCGGCGTCGGCGGCGACCCGGGCGAGGGCGGCAACCATCGTCGTCTTGCCGACGCCGCCCTTGCCCGCCACGATCAAGACCCGGCTCTGGGTGCAGAATCCGCGGACGTCCATGTCGTAGCGGAGCGTAGCGTCCCTGCCCGCGCTTCCTCCGGCAGGGACACCCTGCTACCGGCCCCAGCACCGCCGGCCGAGAGAGCGGACCTTGTCCTGCCGTCAAGATGGCGGGCCTGGGTGGGCGGCGCCGGGAGGCAGCCACAGGCCGTCGTGGAGCCGACGGGCCCTCCCAGCTTCTTCCCAGCAGAAACATCCCTGTTCAGGGGCCTTGTTTCTGTCTGTCCGGACGGATTACCGTCGTCGCCGGGAGAGCCCACGGGGGACAAAGGGGGAGGACGAGGATGAGGATGGCACAGGCGCTCGACACCTGGCAGGTCAAAGCATCCTGTCGTGGACCGCAGGCGGAGGCGTTCTTTCCTCCGGCCCACCCTGAGCGCAAGGACGAGCGGGCAAAGCGGGAGGCTCGTGCCAAGGCGATCTGTGGCACGTGCCCGGTCAAGCCGCACTGCCTCGAGTACGCGCTGGCCATCCACGAGCCACACGGCATCTGGGGCGGGCTCAACGAGGCCGAACGCAAGCAGCTCCTCGAGCGCACCGCCAGCTGACGCCCGGTCACGCCGTCTTGGTGGCGGCCCCGTCTTGGTGCCGGCGCCGTCTTGGTGCCGGCCGATCGGCCTGGCAGCCGGCCCGGCCAGCCGGTCGGTCACCCCGGGGTGACGAGGTGGAGCGCCCGGTCGGCGGTGACGACCCCGGACGAGGTGCACACGGTGGACGGCCGTTGGCCGGTGGCGGAACAGATGCCGGCGCTCAGCGCGTTGGCCGAGGCGAGGATGCCCTGGGCCGCAGGAGTGCTCGGGGCGTCCAAGCCGGCGAGCACCGCCCCCTCGGATAGGCCGTGGAGCACTGCCGGGGAGAAGCCGGCCGCGGTTGCTACCAGCCGATTGGCCACGTCGACGAAGGGGAACGGCTTGGCGTCGGCGACGGCGGGGTCGAACCGGTCGACGAGCTGCCGCTGGCTGGGGGTCAGCGAGGCGATCTGGGTGAAGCCGCCGGTGGGGGCCGTGGTCGTCGAGTACTCCTCGATCCCCGTGAAGGACACGTAGGGGCTGACGTAGGTGGACCCGGCGAAGGTGAACGTCGGGGTGCCGGGGAACGCGCTCGTCCCCGACGACGACGCTTGGTACAAGGTGGTGAAGTGGCCGAAGCGTGACAGCGCCACGACGAGCGCCCACTGCTCGGCGGCGCAGAACGGGCAGTACTCAGCGCCTGTGTAGAAGACCAGGGGCTTGCCTCCCGAGGTCAGCTCGGGCGTTGTCGCCGGCTCGACGTGCGGCAGGCGCAGGCCGCTCGTCGGCGCCGACACGCCGACGCCGTCGAAGGCGCTCGTCGGGAGGCCGACCAGGTCGGTGAGCGTCGAGGTGGGGACGGCGGCGGGTTGGGAGCTTCGTTGGACCACGGTGGTGTGGGTCAGGGCCACCACGACCAGGGCGACGACCAAGGCGACGATGACGACGACGGCGACCCACGCGAAGCGCGCCGTCCGGGTGAGGGGTGCTCTCGCCACCGAGGCAGCCGGGTCGCTCGAGGCGTCCGCGGTGCCCGTCGCCTCGGTCACCGGTCGTCCCGGTCCCCGCCCTCCGGTCCCGGGGTCGCCATCGCCAGACGGTCGAGGACCGCAGGGGTGCTCGTGACCACTACGACGAAGAGGAGGAACGTCACGACGTGGACCGAGGTGCACCACAGGCACAGGTTCCGGATGATGAACAGCTCGGCGCTGACGAGGTAGAGGACCATGCAGACCCCGACCACGGCCATGACGAGGCGGGCGAGGTGGACACGACGGTCGAGGGACCGCCAGGCGGCCGGGAGGTTGAGGGCGAGCATCGGCACGAAGTAGACGAGGCCGAGCACCGCCACCGGGATGCCGAAGATCTCCGACTGCGGGCTGGTGGTCACCTTCGCGCAGTTGATGAACCCACCACCCGCCGGACAGCTGAGGGGGACGCTCGTGTCGAAGTGGGTGAGCGTCAGGTAGGTGGCGACCCCGAGGCCGAACAGACAGAGCACCGTCGCCGTCACCGGTTGCCATCGGACCGCGGGGGTGTCGGCGAAGGTGCCAGCGGGGTTCGCCACGTCGGTACCGCGCCTTGCTCCCACGACGCTCACCCGAGCTTGAGCGCCCGGTCGGCGGCTTTCACGCCGGGGCTCGTGCACACGGTGGCGGGTCGCTGTCCGGTGCTGGCGCAGATGGCGGCCGAGATCTCGTTGGCCGTGCCGACGATGGCCTGGGTGACGAGG
>JAJZBK010000053.1 GCA_021798955.1 Actinomycetes bacterium | reverse complement strand
TCCTTCCGCATGCGCGAAGCCCGCCAGAGAGGGGGTGGTCACACGACACGAACGTCCTGATCGCAGTGCGAGGGGTGAGGACTTTTAGTTGGCCACCCGCGAGGACATCGAACTGGCCGTTGACATCCAAGCGGGCCGACGCAGACCGCCTCCAGCCGACGTCCGCCGAACAAAAGACCAGGGCAGAGCGTTGTGCCGACACTCATCGACACCCAAAATCGGCCTACGGATCAGAAGGTTGGGGGTTCGAATCCCTCCGAGCGCGCAAAGTCCCTGGTCAGAGCACCTGTGTCCCGGGCTGCCCCGGGCGGGTGTAGGCGAAGACCCAACAATTCCCGTGTGGGCATCGTCTCCGTCGGCGCTGGGAGCCGGAACCTCTGCGCCCTGACCCGAACCCGGCGGTAGGTGGCGTTCTCGCCGCGGCGTGGACCACCGGTCTTCGGGGACACCGCCGGGGCGAGTGCCCTGGTGGCGGCGATGACCGCCGGTCAGGGCGTCACCGTGGGCTCCGCCACGGCGCCAGGTTACCGTCGCGCGTGGTGTCCATCTGGGTTGAGAGCCTCGTCCGGAGCTTCGAACAGGCCCTCGACCTGCTGGATGACGCCGTGCGTGAGTGCACGGACGGGCTTTGGGAGTCCAGCATGTGGGAGGTTCCGACAGACTTGTTCGGCCCCGATGGGAAGCCCATGGTTGACGCAGGGACGCGCCACGCCATGGTCCAGCGGCGCTCGACCCCGTGGAGCGTGGCATGGCACGTCCTCGAGTGCCTCGACTACGACCTGACCGGTGAATTCGGGCCTTGGACTCCGCCACCGCCATTCGCGGGGAAGCCACGCTGGTCGTTGACGGCGCTGCCGAGGGCTTGGACCCGTCCGAGATCGTCGGCTACATCGAGTACTGCCGTCAACGGGTGCGCGACGTGCTGGCGGGCATGGCGGAGGAGATGGGGGCGACACCGTTGCCGCCGGCTCACCGCTACTGCGGCCAGCCGCACGCGTGGATCATCACCGCGGCCGCCGGGCACGCGATCGAGCACGGCTCGCAGATCCGGCAGTTCGTCACCGACAGGACCTCGGCCTCGGGGTTGTGAGGACGCGGAATGACACCAAGGTCCGATGGCGCAGGCCGGCTGTTCCCAGCTGCCACATAACCCCCAGGCCGAAGCGCCGTCCGGATATCCCCAATGTGCCGATCAGGGATACGCCGAAGCCGTCGCTGGGGACTGCGGCAGTTGGTCGGGTGATCTGTCAGCTCGACGTCGGCTGCTCGCCGATCCGCTGCATGAGGGCGGCGATCGCATCACGTAGGCGGGGCAGTTCCTCAGTGACGGCTTGGGTGACGATGGCGTGGTCGGTATCGAAGTAGTGGTGAGCCAGCTGGTCACGCATCCTGGCGATCGCCCGCCACCGGATGTCGGGTGCCGACTCGAGCAGGAAAGGGTCGAGATGCTTGACGGCCTCGCCGATCTCGATGAGCCGGGCCCGGCACGCGTCGTAGACGACTCCTTCGGCAAGGGTGCCTGCTTCGAGGTAGCGCTCGATGGCGGTGATGGCGTCGGAGATGTCGGCCAGCCAGGCCGCCTGACGTCGGGTCACAGGGCGAGTGCTTCGGCCAGGACCTCGTCGCGCAGGAACGGGCGAAGCGATGAAGGCGCGCCGACATCGACGTGGACTCCGAGCTCGTCCTCGAGGTCGCATCCGAGCTCGAGGAGGTCGAAGGGTGTCGCCTGTTCGTCGACGTCGACGAGCAGGTCGACATCGCTCTCAGGGCGGTCCTCGCCCCGGGCCACGCTCCCGAAGACGCGGACGTTGGAGGCGTGCCGGCGGGCAGCGGCTTCGATGATCGCAGCCCGATGCTCGACCAGGCGCTTGCCCAAAGGAGACCGAGGCACGAAGCGCGCCGCCATGGGCGGCATCGTACCGTCCACTTCCTGCGACAGCCCGCTTCGACGGGTCGGGACACCAGGCGGCGTCCGGAAGCCCAGCACCCAACACGCCACCCAACAAGGGCGTCGCTCGCCGTCGCTCGCCGTCGCTCGCCGTCTCGCTCGCCTTGCCCGACAGGCCCTGTGGCCAGCGATTACGGAACCGGGTGCCACTCGGAGCGACGGGGCGCTCTGTCGCTTCGCCTACTACGGATCAGAAGGTTGGGGGTCGAATCCCTCCGAGCGCGCCAGAGAAGTCCAGGTCAGCGGCCATTACGCATCTAGGGTCCTGCTGCAGCCGGTAGCCACGATGTCGGGGTGGCGGCCGAGCAGATTGTCGCTGCCCGACAAGGCTCCCCACCTGGCTGCACGACGCACTCGGGATCAGCTTCCAGAAGACTTCAGCCGTGCGCTCCCACCTCGGGGTGCCCGTCACTGCCGGTGCGCTCTCGCAGGGGGCACAGTCGACCGGCACCGATCTCGTGCCGGTCCACAAGGAGATCGTGGCGAGGCTCAACGACGCCGACATGGTGGTGATGGACGAGGGTGGCTGGCGACGTCGGGTCCAGCCCGGCCTCCCGGGCGGCCACATAGCGGCGCACCGTGTGGTGATCCACGCCGCACAGCTGGGCGGCAGAGCGATACGAGCGCGTCAGGTCGAACGCCTCGAGTACGTCCAT
>JAJZBK010000052.1 GCA_021798955.1 Actinomycetes bacterium | reverse complement strand
AAGGACACGTCACGCTCGCTGGCCGTCGACTGGACCGACGTGGAGTCCTTCTCCACCAGGCGCACCAAGCCCGACGGCACCTCTGTCGACGAGGAGGCATCGTGGGGGCACCGGAAGGGCGGCGGCCTGTCAAGGGACATGAGGATCTCCCCACTGGCGGCCATCGCTTCTCCCCGGGTGCGGCCACGAGAATTCCCCACGCGCGGCCACCGCGGTCCCCGGGGACGGCCATGACTGTTCCCCGGGGCCGGGAGGCTCACACGAGTGGCGTCACCCCCTTCCCCGCGGTGGCGTCGGCGAGTCGGACGCTGTCGCCCTCAGTGACGAGCACGTGGGCGTGGTGGAGCAGGCGGTCGACGAGGGCCGTGGCGATGGAGCGGTCCATCAGCTGGTCGAACCCGCTCGGATGGAGGTTCGAGCTGATGGCGAGGCTCTTGCGCTCATAGGCGGCGTCCACCAGGCGGTAGAGGCCCTCGGCGGCATCAGCCGAGAGGGGCAGCAGCCCGATGTCGTCGACGATGACGAGGTCCGCCCGCAGCACCGGGGTGAAGGCCTTCGCGATCGAGTCGTCGATCCGGTGACGGCGGACGAGCGTGCCCAGGTCCTCGATGCTGAACCAAGCCACCCGTCGCCCGGCGTCCACGGCGGCCTGGCCGAGCGCCTCGGTGAGGTGGCTCTTGCCCGTGCCCGAGGGTCCGCAGACGACGAGGTTCTCCCCGCGCAACAGCCACTCCAGACTGCGCAGTGACTGCTGGGTCGCCGAGCTCAGCGAGCTTCGGGTCCCCTCCCAGGTGTCGAAGGTCTTGCCCGCCGGGAAGCGGGCCTGGCGCCGGCGGGTCTCGGTGGTCGATCGGGCCCGCCCGTCCACCTCGGCCTGGAGGAGGACCCGGAGGAGTTCGGCCGGCTCCCAGCGCTGGGCCTTGGCCGTGAGGAGGACGTCGCCGGCCTGCTCGCGCACGTAGCGCAGCCGCAGGCGCCGGCAGAGGATCTCGATCTCGTCGGCCAGCGGCTGAGCCAGCGTTCCCGCCGGGCTCATCGGGCCTCCTCGGCGGTGAACCCGGCCCACGACGCCGTGCCGGGCTGGAGGGAGCTCGTGGGGTCGGCCCGGTGGATCTCCCCCGTGGTGGCGTCGCAGATCGAGGCCAGGTCCCCCTGGGCGAACCGGCCGGCGATCGCGGCGAGCCCGAGGGCCTCGTCGACCCGGCCGGGCTCCACCACCTTGGCGAGGGAGACGGCCTCGTCCATGCGGGCCTCGATGCCCCTCGCCCCGGCGGCGGCTGCCTCGAGGAGCCACAGCTTGGCCCCGTCACCCAGGGCGAGGAAGGCCGCTTCGGACGCGTTGGTCGGCCGGGGGCGACGGTCTGCGGGTTCGCCGCGTTCGGGATAGTGGGTCGGGTCGATCGACACGCCACCGGCCTCCATGCGGGGGTGGCGGGCCACCTCACGCACCTCGCCGGGCGTGCCCGAGACGATGACCACCTCGTCGCCGGCCACCCGCACCCACACCTTGGTGTCCCGGAGCGTGTGGGGCACGGAGTAGCGGGCGGCCCCGAAGGTCACCGTCGAGCTCCACGACACCGTCCGCGACAACCCGAAGGCAACCGCGTAAGGGTCATCGGGGATCCGGTGGAGGTGGGGACGCTCGTCGGCGAGCGCTTCGGCCGGGATCCGCCGGGTCATCGCGTGAGGTCGCCCGTTGAAGCGGTTCATGGCCGCCTTGCAGGCGGCCTCCAGCTCGGCGAAGGACGTGTAGTCGGGCAACAGGTTCGCCTCGGAGGGCACCACGTCGGCCTTGGCGATGCGCACGGTCGCCTCCGATCCCCCCTTCGACTCGGGATCGGCCACCACGCAGGTGCGCACGACCACCCCGTAGTAGACGCCGGCCGAGACGATCTGGGCGTTGCGCACCGGGATGCGGGCGATGTGGTGGGTCGTCACCGTCTTCTCGTTGTCGGTGAGGAGGTAGGTGGGAGCGCCGCCGAGGATGCGGAACGTCCGGTCCCAGGCCGAGATGACCGACGGCAGGGTGCGGTCGGGCAGGGCGAGGACGACCCGGAAGCGGCTCCAGGGCAGCCAGGCGCAGAAGAGCACGGTGCGCTTGCCCGTGATGCGGGGACCCTCCCCGTAGTCCCACTGCATCCACAGCCCCGGCTCGGGGATCCAGGGCTGGTAGGGCCGGCCGTGCTCGCGCCGCCAGGTCGCCTTCGCCTCGGCGACCGCCCGCCGGGTGGAGCGGGGCGAGCCGGCGAACCCGAGGGCGACGAGCTTGTCGTGGACGGCGTCGGCCCGGATGTGGGCCTTCGAGCGGTCGACCCACTGGTCGATCTGGGCGAGGTAGGGGTCGAGCGCCGAGGCACGGGGCGCGAGCGTGAGCGACGTCGGATCAAGCCCGGCGTTGCGTGCGGCGACGTAGCGGGCCACCGTGTGGTGGTCGACGCCGCTCAGCTGGGCGGCCGCCCGATACGAGCGGGTCAGGTCAAACGCTTCGAGTACTTCCATGATCGATTCCTCCGACAACATGTCGAGTGCTCCTCCTTGGCTGGATCGGTTGGTCAGCACCGCTGATCACAGCCGAGGAGGGGCCTTCTCGTGGACATCCCCGGTCTGGGGACACAGACGGCCGCGCGCGGGGAGAAGTCATGGCCACGCGCGGGGAATTCCGATGGCCACGCGCGGGGAGGTTCAGTGGCCGCCTATGGGGAGTCTGACGTGGCCGCCGTCAGTCCGGGCGAGCTTCACGAACGGGGCGAGCCTTGAGCGGGATGCGTAGGCGAGCCAGTCGTCGAGCGCTCGGCGGGCGGGGATGAGCGGCATGGCCATGATGTCGCGCAGTTCCTCCTTCAGCTGCC
>JAJZBK010000034.1 GCA_021798955.1 Actinomycetes bacterium | reverse complement strand
GCTCTCCACCGGTACGAGCGCGCTCAACACGACGCTCTCCACCGGTACGAGCGCGCTCAACACGACGCTCTCCACCGGTACGAGCGCGCTCAACACGACGCTCTCCACCGGTACGAGCGCGCTCAACACGACGCTCTCCACCGGTACGAGCGCGCTCAACGCGACGCTCTCCACCGCCGGCCAGGCGGTGACCACCCCGGTCGGGAACGCGGTCACTGGTGCCGCTAGCGACCTCGGCAGCCTGGGGAACGTCGCCGGCTGATCGGGGGTGGTTGGCTCCGCGGCCGACAGCCGCTCGGATGTCACGAGATGCTCCAGTCCGACCGCAAGATCGACGTGCTCCGGTCGTTCTCCTCTCGATGCGACGTGTCCGCCAGAGATCCGGAGAACCAGCTGCCGGGCGACCGGCCCCCTACGACGCCGTCATCTCCCTGCGCGGGGTGTCCAAGTGGTTCGGGTCCACCACCATCCTGAAGGACGTCACCTTCGACGTCCCGCGCGGGAAGATCACTGCCATCTTGGGTCCCTCGGGTACGGGGAAGTCCGTGCTGCTGAAGAACATCATCGGGCTCCTCCGGCCCGACGAAGGCGAGATCCTGGTCGACGGAGAGGCGATCGGGTCGATGTCCGAGCGCGACCTCTTCCGTGTGCGGAAGAAGTTCGGCGTCTTGTTCCAGGACGGGGCGCTCTTCGGCTCCATGAACCTCTATGAGAACATTGCGTTCCCACTTCGGGAGCACACGAGGAAGAGCGAACGGGAGATCCGGACCATCGTCCACCGGCAGGCCGAGCTGGTCGGGCTCGTTGACCACCTGGGGAAGCTCCCCGGGGAGGTTTCAGGAGGGATGAAGAAGCGGGCGGGCCTGGCCCGGGCGATGGTGCTCGATCCGGAGATCGTCTTGTTCGACGAGCCTGACTCCGGGCTCGATCCCGTCCGGGTCGCCCACCTCGACGAGCTCGTCGTCACCGCTCAGAAGGAGACCGGCGCCACCTTCTTCATCATCACCCACAACATCCCGTCGGTGATGCGTACCGCCGACTACCTCGGGCTCCTCTTCCGCTCGCGCCTGGTCCGGTTCGGATCGAAGGAGGACATGTGCGCCTCGGACAACCCGGTCATCAAGCAGTTCCTGTCCGGGCAAGCGGACGGCCCGATCGGGATGGACGAAATGGCCGAGCGAGGCGACGGTCAGCGTGCCGTAGCCGCTCAAACGAGCTGACGTTGGGCGGGTGTTCGACCGGTCGTCGCAACACCTCGATCACGGAGGCTTTGCACTCATCGAGTGACCAGCACCGTGAGGGACGAGGCGGTCCCAGGTGGGCGGCCGCCAGCACGACGACCCCCTCACCGGGAGCTGGATCGTTCCCACGATCTCCGGCAGACGACGACTCCACCCGGTAGCAAGGCCTTGCCGGGCAGCGCGCTCAGGCTCTAGCGGGGCGCCCATCGGACGCCCCGCCCGGCCCGGAATTCCTTGAGGTCCTAGCGCCGAACTCTCCGAAGACCCCAGAGCGGAGGGAGTGGGATTCGAACCCACGGTGGGCAGGACCCACAACGGTTTTCGAGACCGTCCGATTCGGCCACTCTCGCATCCCTCCGGCGAGGAGCCTACCCGCGACGACGGTCGCGGAAGAACGAGGTGATCAGGTCGGACGCGGCGTCTGCTCGAAGACCGGCCAGCAGCGCCGGCTCGTGGTTGAGGCGCGGGTCGGCGCAGAGGTTGTAGAGCGAGCCGCACGCCCCGGCTTTCGGGTCGGGAGCGCCGAAGACGATCCGTCCGACCCGGCTCGCTACGAGTGCGCCGGCACACATGGGGCATGGCTCGAGGGTCACCACGACGGTGGCATCGTCGAGGCGCCACCGCCCAAGGTGCGCGGCCGCATCGCGTACCGCCAAGATCTCGGCATGGGCGGTCGGGTCGCCGGTCAGCTCGCGCTCGTTGTGTCGGGATGCTACGACCCGCCCGTCGACGACGACTACTGCGCCGACGGGAACGTCCCCGTGCTCCGGCGCGGCGGCCGCCTCGGCGAGCGCCGCCGCCATGGCGTCGTCGTCGGTCACGGCTACGTCCTCCGCTCTCGACGCTGTCGCGTCGTCCAGTCCGGTGCTGTGCACCGGTGTCCGGCGGAGGCGGTGGGATTTGAACCCACGGTGGGTTGCCCCACACACGATTTCCAGTCGTGCCGATTCGGCCGCTCTCGCACGCCTCCGGGCGGGTACCGCCCACCGATGGGTGGGTGGTCTCCGCAGGTCCGCCAGGCTAGCCCGCCCGCCCGGAACGACCGGTACAGCCGGCGGCGAGCGAGCCGATAGGCTTTCGGGGTCCCCGGTGCCGGGTGCGGCGGCTGGGTCCTGCGCAACGGCTCCCCGTGAACCGAGTCAGGGTCGGAAGGCAGCAGCTCTCAGCGGGCCCGGCCGGGTGCCGCAGCCAACCTGGCCGCCGCACCGGGCACCGGGGTGAGCGGTGCCAAGGGTGGACCGCCCTGGCTGGCGGAGCCAGGGAAGCGTGAGGGTTGCGACCAGTAGGCTGGCGCAGCGTGGCCGACGTCTCCGATCCGGTTCCCTACCAGTCGCTCTACCGACGCTTCCGACCGGCCACGTTCGCGGCGGTGCGTGGGCAGGACCACGTCGTCCTCGCCCTGCGCAACGCCGTTCGCGAGGGGAGAGTGGCCCACGCCTACCTCTTCAGCGGGCCCCGGGGTACCGGAAAGACCTCGACAGCGAGGATCCTGGCCAAGGCGCTCAACTGCACCGACCTGCGTGATGGCGAGCCGTGCGGCGCCTGTCCGTCCTGTACGGAGATCGCCCGTGGCACCTCGCTCGACGTCCACGAGCTCGATGCTGCTTCCAACAACGGCGTCGACGCCATGCGCGACCTGGTGGCTCGCGCCGCGCTCGGCACGCCCGGCCGACAGAAGGTCTACATCGTCGACGAGGTCCACATGCTCTCGACGGCGGCATCGAACGCCTTGTTGAAGACCCTCGAGGAGCCGCCGGCCCACGTCGTCTTCGTGCTCGCCACGACCGACCCGCAGAAGGTGCTGCCCACCATCCGGAGCCGGACTCAGCACTTCGAGTTCCGCCTGCTCGGGGCCGAGACGCTGTCTGGGCTGCTCTCCGAGGTCCGCACCGCCGCCGGTCTCGCCGTCGACGACCAGGCGCTCGATCTCGCCGTCCGCCGGGGGCGCGGCTCGGCTCGCGACGCGTTGTCCGTGCTCGACCAAGTAGCTGCCGCCGAGGTCGTCGACGATGACCTTCCCGAGCTGGACGGGGTCGCCACGGCCCTTGCTGCCCGCGATGCCGAAGCATGCCTCTCCGCCGTCGCTCGCCTCGTCGAGACCGGGTTCGGGGCGCAGCAACTGGCGGGTGATCTCGTGGAGCTGTTGCGCCAGGCCTTCCTGACCGCGGTGGCGCCCGAGCTGGTGTCGGTGGTCGGCACGGACCGCACGCGTGCCACGGCCATTGCCGAGGCCCTCGGCCTCGCTGCCGTGGTCCGGGCGATCGAGGTGTTGGGGCAGGCCCAGGTGGGCATGCGGGACGCCCCCGATCCTCGGGTGCACCTTGAGGTGGCCCTGGTCCGTCTGGCCAACCCGGCCGTCGACACCGACGTCGAGTCGTTGCTCCAGCGAGTCGAGTCGCTCGAGCGCGCCGTCAACGCCCTCGGCTCCGCACCGCAGGCTGTCCCCGCGCCGCAGGCTGTCCCCGCGCCGCAGGCTGTCCCCGCACCGCAGGCTGTCCCCGCGCCGCAGGCTGTCCCCGCGCCGCAGGCTGTCCCCGCACCGCAGGCTGTCCCCGCGCCGCAGGCTGTCCCCGCGCCGCAGGCTGTCCCCGCGCCGCAGGCTGTCCCCGCGCCGCAGGCTGTCCCCGCGCCGCAGGCTGTCCCCGCGCCGCACGAGCCGCGGCCCGGCCGGCGGCCTCCCGGGTCCCTGCAGCTTCCCGCCTCGAGCCGCCCGGACGTCGTGTTGCCCGCCCCCGACGAGACCGCCCCCGACCAGAGTGCCCCCGACCAGAGTGCCCCCGACCAGAGTGCCTCCGACCAGAGTGCCTCCGACCAGAGTGCCTCCGACCAGAGTGCCCCCGACGGTGGAACCCGAGGGACGCGTCCTTCCCTCGGAGCGCTCCGTCGCGAGGCCGGCCTGTCCAAGCCGTCAACGTCCCCGGGAGAGCCGTCTCCGCCCGCCGCACAACCCGGTGAGCCGTCTCCGCCCGCTCGCGGGCCGGTTCCTCTGCAGGCATCGGGCGCCGAGGCCCCTGCTCCCGCAGTGGCGCCCACCGACGTTCCATCCCGCGACGAGCTCGTCCAGGCCTGGGGGGACACGGTGCTGGCACGCCTACGACCCAAGGCGAAGGCACTCTACCAGGCGGGCCGTTTCGTCGGCGTCGAACGTGGACGGGCCGTGTTCGGATTGCCCAACGAGATCCACCGCCAACGTTGCGACGAGGTCCGCAGTGACGTCGAGGCGGCCCTTTCCGAGCATTTCGGACGCCCCGTGCCACTCGTGCTGGTCGTCGATGGTGGCGATGGTGGCGATGGTGGCGATGGTGGCGATGCACCCCTCTCGGCACCCCTCTCGGCACCCCTCTCGGCACCGCCGCCAGGGCGTTCGTCGACGACGGGTGGAAGTGCAGCACGCAGACCGTCGACCGGCCCGGTTGCTGCCGGGCGGCTGGACGTTCCTCCGGCCGGAAACGGCGAGAGGAACGACAGCCAGGTCTCCGCTGCCGGCGCTGGTGGCGTGGCTGCCACCACGGCGGACGATGAGGAGGAGTTCCTCGACGAGTCCGAGCTCGGCGAGGTCGTCGACGTCGACACATCTGCCGAGGCGCGGGTCCTCGAGGTCTTCCCCGGCGCCGAAGAGGTCCGCTAGTGCCGGCCTTCTCCGCCCCGGTCCAGAACCTGGTCGACGAGCTCGGACGGTTGCCCGGCATCGGCCCGAAGTCGGCGCAACGCATCGCCTTCCATCTCCTCAAGGTGCCTTCCGAGGACGCGCTGCGGCTTGCCCAGGCGATCGTGGCTGTGAAGGAGCGCGTCACGTTCTGCCCGCGCTGCTTCAACGTGGCCGAGGGCGACTTGTGCATCGTGTGCGCTGACGACCGTCGCGACCCGAGCGTCGTGTGCGTGGTGGAGGATCCCCGTGACGTCGTGGCGGTCGAGAAGACCGGTGGGTTCTCCGGTCGGTACCACGTGCTTCAGGGTGCCCTGAGCCCGATCGACGGCATCGGGCCCGACCAGTTGAAGATCGGGGAGCTGATCGCCCGCATCGAGCCCGAGGGGATCTCCGAGGTCATCCTCTGCACCAACCCCAACCTCGAGGGCGAGGCGACGGCGGCCTACCTTGCCCGCCTGCTCCAGCCACTCGGGGTGCGAGTGACCCGCATCGCCAGTGGTCTGCCAGTCGGTGGTGACCTCGAGTACGCCGACGAGGTCACCCTGGGGCGGGCGCTCGAGGGGCGCCGGGTCGTCGAGTCGGCCGCACCAGCCCAGACGCGGCCAGCCCGGGCCGACCAGGGATGACCCCAGCCGCGTCCGAGGACCGGTCGACGGGCCGGACGCCGTCGAGCCCCCGTCGTCCGTCCCTCACGCTGTGGGTGCTGCGGCACGCCGAGGCAGTGTCGGGAGCCCCCCCAGGAGGGGGGGACCAGGCCCGACCGTTGACCCGACGTGGCCGACGTGACGCGACGGCGCTCGGCCGCCGCCTGGCGGCAGGCCCCGGCGTCTTCGGTACGGGCGCCTTCGACTCGGACCGTGCTGGGTCCGACGCCGAGTCGGTCGGCCAGCCTGACGTCGGCAGGGGGGCGGGGCGGTTCCCCGTGGCGATGCCCGACGTGGTCCTGTGCTCACCGGCCGTGCGAACCCGCCAGACCGCCGAGCTCGTCGCGGCCTCCCTGGACAACGTGGCGGTGGTGCCTGACGTTCGGCTGCTACGTGGCGGCGAGGAAGCGGCGTTGCAGGCCATCCGCGAGGTTGCAGGGACGCCACGAGGCGTCGCCGTGGTGGGTCACAACCCGACCGTCTTCGCGCTCACGTGGGGACTGCTCGCCGGTCCGGAACCGGAGGGGTCGACCGCGAGGCGCCAGAACGCCGCCAACCAGGTGGGTGACGATCGCCACCACCTCGAGCAGCATGGGTTTCCACCGTGCACTGTCGTCGCGCTCACCTTCGCCTGCTCGCAGTGGATGGCGCTCCGAGCAGGGACGGGACGGCTCGCTGCCCTGGCCAGCCCGCCCTACTGACCCTGGCGACCTTCGAGCAGAAGCGAGCAGAAGCCGCGCCCCTCGGCGCCGGAGCTTCCCAGCGCGTGGGGTGCATGCTTCGAGGGAGCGTGGAGCGGGCGCTGCGCCGGGTGATCAGCCCACCCGGAGACCCGCCGGGTGATCAGCCCACCCGGAGGACAGCAGCGTCGCCTTGGCCACCGCCACCGCACAGGCTGACGGCAGCGACCCCGCCCCCTCGCCGCTTGAGCTCGAGCAGGGCGGTGAGGGCGAGCCGGGTGCCCGACATCCCCACGGGGTGGCCGAGGGCGATCGCCCCGCCGTTGACATTCACCTTTGCTTCGTCGATGCCGAGGGCATCGACCGACGCCAGCCCGACGGCGGCGAACGCCTCGTTGATCTCGAAGAGGTCGACCGCCGACGCCGCCAGACCCGCCTTCGCCAGCGCCTGCTCGGTCGCCGCCGAGGGCTGGTTGAGCAGTGACGGCGAGTCGGGTCCAGCCACCTGGCCGTAGGAGACGAGCGTACCGAGGGGGGTGATCCCGAGCTCGGCTGCTTTGGCCGCCGACATGACGACGACAGCGGCGCCGCCGTCGGAGATCTGGGAGGCGTTGCCCGCGGTGATCGTGCCCTCCTTGTCGAAAGCAGGACGGAGCTTGCCGAGGGTGTCAGCGGTCGTCCCCGGCCGAACGCCCTCGTCGGTGTCGACCATGATCGGGTCACCCTTGCGCTGCGGCACCGACACGGGGACGATCTCCTCGGCCAGCTTGCCGGCCTTGATGGCGGCGGCCGCCTTTTCGTGGGAAGCGGCGCTGAAGGCGTCCTGGCGCTCGCGGCTGATACCGACGGCGCGGTTGTACCGGTCGGTGCCGAGCCCCATGGCGCACTG
The DNA here is from genome assembly GCA_021798955.1 of Actinomycetes bacterium. Classification (GTDB taxonomy): domain Bacteria; phylum Actinomycetota; class Acidimicrobiia; order Acidimicrobiales; family RAAP-2; genus JAJZJT01. The sequence goes on along the minus strand of JAJZBK010000034.1, from coordinate 10,585 downwards.
GTCGAACGCGCAGAAGAGCCCGTCGTACATCATCGAGTCGACGAGCGTGCCATCGCCCAGGCGGTAGCCGGCGCGGGCACCGGGCAACAGGTAGGGCGCCTGGGTCATCGACTCCATCCCCCCGGCCACCACGATCTCGGCATCGCCGGCGTTGATCATGAGGTCCGCCAGGTAGATGGCGTTGAGGCCCGACAGGCACACCTTGTTGACGGTGGTGGCGGGCACCGACAGGGGGATCCCCGCCTTGGTGGCCGCCTGGCGGGCGGTGATCTGTCCCGCACCTGCCTGGATGACCTGGCCCATGAAGACGTAGTCGACCTGGTCGGGCCGAAGGCCAGCCCGTTCGAGCGCCGCGGCGATGGCGAACCCGCCCAGCTCGGCGGCGCTGAAGCCGGCGAGCGCTCCAGAGAGCTTTCCGATGGGCGTACGGGCACCTGCGACGATGACGGATCCGGACATGTTGACCTCCGGGGCCGGAACGGCCCGATCGAGCGGCGTTCCCCCACCCGGGCGCGCCACGTCACGACTGGCTTGCGGGCGACAGTGTACGACGGTCCGGAAGGCGGTGCCCCTCCGAGGGCCCACCCCCCTCCGAGGGCCTGCCCCTCCGAGGGCCCACCCCCCTCCGAGGGCCTGCCCCTTCGAGGGCCCACCCCCTCCGGTCGGGCGTCCGACCGCACCCTGGGGCCTGGGGTCGCGGCACGCTATCCTCGCCCACCATGCAGCACATCCTCGACGCCATCCTGGCGGGTGCGTCCGGCGACGAACTGGCCGCCCTCCCGCTTCCCGACGTGTACCGGGCCGCCCTCGTGCGGCGCGAGGACGCCGACATGTTCGACGGGGTCGACTCGAACGACAAAGACCCACGCAAGTCCCTCCGGGTCGAGGAGGTGCCGGTCCCCGAGCTTGCTCCCGACGAGGCCTACATCGCGGTGATGGCGAGTGCCATCAACTTCAACACGGTGTGGACGTCGATCTTCGAGCCACTGCCCACCTTCGGCTTCCTCGACCGACTGGGCCGTGAAGGCCGGTGGGGAGCGCGCCACGCCCTGCCCTACCACGTGGTGGGCTCGGACGCCGCCGCCGTCGTGCTGCGGGTGGGATCGGCTGTCCGCAACTGGAAGCCGGGCGACAAGGTCACCATCCACTGCAACTACGTCGACGACCAAGATCCGAGCGCCCATGACGACTCGATGCTGGCCTCCAACCAGCGCATCTGGGGCTTCGAGACCAACTTCGGTGGCTTGGCCGACCTGGCGCTGGTGAAGGCCAACCAGCTGATGCCCAAGCCGGCCCACCTGTCGTGGGAGGAGGCGGCCGTCAACGCCCTGTGCAACTCGACCTCCTACCGCATGATCGTCTCGCGCAACGGGGCGGCGATGAAGCAAGGCGACAAGGTCCTCGTGTGGGGGGCGACCGGTGGGCTCGGTGCGTACGCTGTCCAGTACGTCCTGAACGGCGGGGGCATCCCCGTCGGTGTCGTCTCCTCGCCCGAGAAGGTCGATCTCCTGAACGCGCTGGGCGTGGAGGCCGTCATCGACCGCAAGGCAGCGAACTACCGGTTCTGGAAGGACGCGCACACCCAGGACGAGTCCGAGTGGCGCCGGCTGGGCAAGGACATCCGGGCCCTGGTCGGAGACGACGTCGACATCGTCTTCGAGCACCCGGGCCGGCAGACCATGGGTGCGTCGGTGTTCGTCACCAAGCGGGCGGGCACGATCGTCACGTGCGCGGCGACCTCTGGCTACATGATCGAGTACGACAACCGGCACCTGTGGATGAAGCTCAAGACCATCAAGGGCTCCCACTTCGCCAACTATCGGGAGGCGTGGGACGCCAACCAGTTGGTCTGTGACGGCAAGATCCTCCCGCCGCTGTCAGCGGTCTTCGACCTCGACCACGTGGGCGAGGCTGCCTACCAGGTGCACCACAACCTCCATGAGGGAAAGATCGGGGTCCTGTGCCTCGCTCCGTCCGAGGGCCTCGGGATCGACGACCCTGAGGCGAGAGCGCGCATCGGGGAGGACCGCATCACCCTGTTCCGGAGGAGCGAGGCGTGACCAGGTCCCTGCTCACCGAGATCGATCACGTCGCCATCGCCGTACGCGACCTCGAGGCGGCCATCGGCTACTACCGCGACACCTTCGGTGCCGACGTCGTCCATCGCGAGCGGGTCGACTCCGACGGTGTCGAGGAGGCCCTGCTGGCGGTGGCCGACAGCTACGTGCAGCTCCTCACCCCCACGACGGACGCCTCGCCGGTGGCCAAGTACTTGGAGACCAGAGGCGAGGGCCTGCACCACGTCGGCTACCGGGTGGCCGACTGCGCCGCCGCCCTCCAGTCGGTGAAAGACCACGGAGGCCGGACGATCGACGACGCTCCCCGTCCGGGCTCGCGGGGGACGACGGTCGCCTTCGTGCACCCCAAAGGCGCCTTCGGGACGCTCATCGAGCTCGTCCAGGAGTAGCTCGCCCGGCAGGAAGGGCAGCCGGCTGGGGCTCGCTGGCCGGGCCGGCAGGACCGCCGCGCTCCCTCCGTGCTGGTCAGCTCGAGCGACGTCCCTGTGGACGGTCAGCCCCCAGCGGTGGCGTTGGGGTCGGCCGACGGCGGGCCGAGCAGCGCTCCGGCCAAGGCGCCGACCACGGCGGCGAGCGTGTGGTCGGCTGTCGATGCCGACGGCGAGCCGAGGGCCGCCAGGTAGGCGTCGAAGCGGGCTCGTGCGACAGGCTCGGTGATCGGAGCCAGCGACGGGGGCTGCTGGGTGGTCGCCGGTGGCCTGCCGATGCCGTCGAAGACCGGGTTCGACGTGAGCAGCGCGAGCCGGTAGGTGTCGAGGGGGCCGTTCTGGGCAAGGTGGCCGTCGACGGGGACGGGTGGCCCGTAGACCCCCCAACCGTTCGGGCACGGCCCGTGCGTTGCTCCGCAGTTCTCCTTCCACGTCCAAAAGACGGTGCTCACCCGTGCCTGGCGCTGGGCGGCCACCATGCCGGCGAGGATGGTCGAGTCCTTGGCGGGCGGGTCGCCGAACTCGGTGACGACGACGGCCGCCCCGAGGGAGGCGGCCTCCGCTTCGGCCGTCGCGTAGCCGAAGGTGTAGGAGGGCGGGTACTCGGGGCCGGAGGTCGCCGAGGCGCCGAGCAGGGTGTCGACGGTGAAGACGTGGGTGTAGATGTGGGGAGCGAAGGCGATGTCGGGGTACTGGCTGAAGGGGTGGGCAGCCAGAGCGTTACCGGTGGAGAGCTGGGGCGAGAAGTCGACCAGGTTCCGGTAGCCGGTGGGCTCGAACAGGATGAGCTGGTGGTGGACGAGCGTCGACCCGGGCGGATAGGCGCACGGGTCGACCTCGGCGGGGACTTGGGGGATGGTCGTCCGGTGGAGCGCGGCCTCGGCGGCCGTGCCCGACGGGTCGCTGGCCGGACAGGTGGGCTTGTTGTCGCGCACACCGGTGAGGGCCTCGATGGCCCGCTCGTAGAAGGGAAGGAGCTGCTGGTCCGAGAAGTCGTAGAGGTTGGCGACCGGCGGGATGGCCGAGCTGCCCGGCATCGGTTCGTTCATGAGCTCGTAGCCGAGCACCACGGGGCTGTCGGCGAAGCGGCGAGCCAGCGCCTCGAGTGCCCCGATGTAGTGGTCCTGCAGGCCGGTGCCGGGAGCCTCGCCCTGGGGGCCGGGGACGGTCCGGTTGGCCCAGAAGTTGGCCCACGCTTCGGCGGCCGCTGGGTTGAGCTGGCTCTGTCCGTCGAACGCGCAGCTCGGCTTGCCGTCGGTGAAGACGGCCCAGGCGGGAGCCCCGTCCTGTCCGTTCGATGGCGTGCAACCGGCCGGAGGCGCCTGTTGCGGGACGGAGGCGTCGGCCGGGGTGGTCAAAAAGCGCGAGTAGCCGTCTTGGTGCAGGTCGAGGATCACCCGGATCCCCTGCTGACCGGCCCATCCGACGACCTGAGCGATCCGGTCGAGGAAGGTCGTCGAGTAGTGGCCCGGAGCCGGTTCGAGCTCGCTCCAGTCGATGGTGAGCCGCACGAGGTCGAACCCGTCGGCCCGCATCTGGGCGAAGTCGTCCTCGGACCCCGGTGCGCTCGACTGGCGCCCCGGGGGCAGTGCGGCCTCGACCTCGCACACCGGCGGGTCCGGAGCCCGTCCGTCGTTCGCCGGGCACCGGCCGTCGTAGGCGGACGGGTCGATGGGGTAGTGGGGAGCCGTGCCGGTGGCGCCGCTGTAGGCCTGGTCCTCGAACCCGCTGGCTGCCACCCCTCGGAGCACCACCCGCTGCCCGGCTGCGTCGGCCAGATAGGGGACGGCAGCGGCCGTGCCGGGAGCGGCACCGCTCGGGTGGACGACGTGCAGGGGTGGAAAGGCAGCCAGCGTCTCCGGTGCGGGTGACGCCGTGCCCGGTGCGGCACCGCTCGTCGAGGACGATCCGCAAGCGGCGAGCGTGGCTGCGGCAACGGTGACCGCGGCGAGGGCCACCAGACGGCTCCGGCGGCTGCGTCGCGGTGCCGTCCGGCCGGCCCTTCGGTCGTACCCCGTCGCCAGGGGCTGACGGCCCCCCTTGTGGTGCCGTGCTCCCGCTGCGCCGCTGGTTCCCATGAGGCGATCCTGCCACGGGTGCCTGTCTGCTGGTGGGAACCGAGCCCGACAGCGCTCTGCGAGCACCGGCCCGCCGTCCGATAGCCTCGCGGGACATGGATCACCCGATGACCCAACGCCTCGCCGAGCTCGCCGAACGGCGCGAGCAGGCTCGCAACGCCGGATCCCCCCACGCGGTCGAGCGACACCACGCCAAGGGGAAGATGACCGCTCGCGAGCGGCTCGACTACCTGCTCGACGAGGGCTCCTTCCAAGAGCTCGACATGCTGGCCCGCCACCGGGCCCACGGCATGGGCCTCGAGGAGAACCGCCCCTACACCGACGGCGTGATCACCGGCTTCGGGACCATCGACGGCCGCCGTGTGTGCGTCTTCAGCCAAGATTTCACCGTTTTCGGCGGTGCCCTCGGCGAGGTCTTCGCCGAGAAGATCCACAAGATCATGGACCTGGCCGCCTCCATCGGTGTGCCGATGATCGGCCTCAACGACGGTGCCGGCGCCCGTATCCAAGAGGGCGTGGTGTCTCTCCACTCCTACGGCGGCATCTTCCACCGCAACGCCCAAGCCTCGGGGGTCATCCCCCAGATCAGCGTGATCCTCGGGCCGTGCGCCGGAGGCGCCGTCTACAGCCCGGCCATGACCGACTTCATCTTCATGGTCGAGGGCACGAGCCACATGTTCATCACCGGGCCCGACGTCGTGAAGACGGTGACCGGCGAGGAGGTCACCCTCGAAGAGCTCGGCGGCGCCATGAGCCACGCCACCAAGTCAGGGGTCGCCACCTTCGTCTCCCCCGACGAGAAAGCCTGTCTCGACGACGTCCGCTACCTGTTGTCGTTCCTCCCCTCGAACAACCTCGAGGAGGCGCCCCACGCGGAGACGGGTGACGACCCCGAGCGGTCGACCCCCGAGCTCTCCGCTCTGATGCCGGCGTCCCCGAACCAGCCTTACGACATGAAGAAGGTCATCGAGGCGGTCGTCGACGACGGTGAGTTCTTCGAGGTCCACCACCACTGGGCCATGAACCTCGTGTGCGGGTTCGCTCGCATCGGGGGCCGGGCGGTTGGCATCGTCGGGAACCAGCCCCAGATGCTCGCCGGTGTCCTCGACATCGACGCTTCGGAGAAAGGTGCCCGCTTCGTCCGCACCTGTGATGCCTTCAACCTGCCGCTCGTCACCTTCGTCGACGTCCCCGGGTTCATGCCCGGTACCGACCAGGAGTACGGCGGGATCATCCGCCACGGGGCCAAGCTGCTCTACGCCTACTGCGAGTCGACGGTCCCCCGGGTGCAGGTGATCACCCGCAAGGCCTATGGCGGCGCCTACGTGGTCATGAACTCGAAGTCGATCGGTGCCGATCTGGCCTTCGCCTGGCCGTCGGCAGAGCTGGCCGTCATGGGCCCCGAAGGCGCGGTGGAGATCGTCTACCGCCGCGAGCTCGCTGAGGCGACCGACCCGGTGGCCCGGCGGCGCGAGCTCGTCGAGGAGTACACCGAGCGGTACGCCAACCCCTACGCGGCGGCTGAGCGGGGCTACGTCGACGACGTGATCGACCCGGCAGACACCCGTCGGGTGCTGGCGCGCAGTCTCGAGCTGCTCGTCTCGAAGCGGGAGGACCTTCCCAAGCGCAAGCACGGGAACATGCCGCTGTGAACGAGCCAACGTCGGCTGAGCCGGCCGCAGCCACCCCGGTGTCTGCCGCGAGCCCTGCACTGAGGGAACTGGAGCCCCCTGCGGCTCCCGCCCCCGGCAGTGCCGCGACGCCCCAGATCGACGGCGCGCTGCTCGCTGTCGTGGTCGCTGCGGTGGACCAGGTCTGGCCACGTCGGCGCGTCGTCGCCGAGCCCGAGCCGAGCGGCCTGTCGGCCTGGCGGTTCAGCGGGCGGTGGTGGTCGCGGCCGACCGTGTCGCGGCGCGATCGACCCTTCGCCTAGCGACTGTCTCGAGCGGCCGTCCGGAGCGGCCGCCAGGGTGTCAGCCGGGTGGGGGGCCTGGCGTCTTGGCCGGGTGCGGCGGACCGATCGTCAACCCCGAGGACTCAGCTCCGTAGCGCCGCTCGGTGCTGACCGGCCAGCTCGGCCAGCTCGGCCATCATCTCGCCGATGGCGAAGTCTTTCGGCGTGTAGACGCGGGCCACGCCGTGGGCTTCGAGCACGGCAGCGTCCTCAGGGGGAATGATCCCTCCTACGACGACCGGAGCGTCGACGCCGGCAGCGCGGAGCTGGTCGACCACTTCGGGAACGAGCTCGAGGTGGCTCCCCGACAGGATCGAGATGCCGACCACGTCGACGTCCTCGTCGCGTGCTGCCGCGGCGATCTCGGCGGGAGAGAGCCGGATGCCTTGGTAGACGACCTCAAAACCGGCATCCCGGGCGGCCACCGCGATCTGCTCGGCGCCGTTCGAGTGGCCGTCCAGGCCGGGCTTGGCCACAAGCAGGCGGGGAGGCCCGCCCGCCTGGGCGGCAAGAGCCCGGGTCCGCTCGAGCGCGGTCTTCAGTTCGGCGCCACGGCGTCCGACGCCGCCTCCGACGCCAGTGGGTGCCCGGTACTCGCCGAACACGTCGCGCAGCGCGGCAGCCCACTCGCCTGTCGTGCCTCCGGCGTGGGCAAGGGCGATCGATGCCGGCATGATGTTCTCGCCCGACTCGGCGGCCCGTTTGACCGCGTCGAGGGCCCGGTGCAGAGCCGGCTCGTCGCGGGCGGCGCGCCAGGCGGCCACATCTGCTCGCAGCTCAGCCTCGACGGCCGGGTCGACCTTCACCACACTGGCCGTCCCGTCCCCGGCGGCCGGGGCGAGCGGTGAGTCGGCCGTCTCGGTGAAGCAGTTGACCCCCACGACCTTCAGCTCGCCGGTCTCGATGCGGCGCACCCGCTCCGCCTGGCTGCCGACGAGACGGGACTTCAGCTCGTCGATGGCCTCGAAGGCACCGCCCATGGCGAGCACGTCGTCGAGCTCGGCCTCCGCCGACTCGACCAGTTCGGCCGTCTTGGCCTCGACGACCTTCGATCCGTCGAAGATGTCGCCGTACTCGAGCAGGTCGGACTCGAAGGCGAGGATCTGCTGGATGCGCAACGACCACTGCTGGTCCCACGGACGGGGCAGGCCGAGAGCCTCGTTCCATGCCGGCAGCTGGAGCGCCCGGGCCCGGGCGCGCTTGGACAGCGTGACTCCGAGAGCTTCGAGGACGATGCGGGGGACGTTGTTCTCGGGCTGGGCCTCGGTCAGTCCCAGCGAGTTGACCTGCACCCCGTAGCGGAACCGGCGCAGCTTCTCGTCGGCCACCCCGTAGCGCTCGGCGCAGATGCGGTCCCACAGCGTCGTGAACGCCCGCATCTTGCACGTCTCCTCGACGAAGCGGACCCCGGCGTTGCAGAAGAACGAGATGCGCCCGACCACCGAAGGGAGCTCGTCGGCGGTGACCTGGCCCGACTCGCGCACCGCGTCGAGGACGCCGATGGCGGTGGCCAGGGCGAAGGCGATCTCCTGTGTCGGGGTCGCCCCCGCCTCCTGCAAGTGGTAGCTGCAGACGTTGATCGGGTTCCACTTGGGGACGTGGCGCACCGTGTAGGCGATCGTGTCGACGGTGAGGCGCCGGCTGGGCAGCGGCGGGAAGATGAAGGTGCCGCGTGAGAGGTACTCCTTCACGATGTCGTTCTGCGTCGTGCCCGACAGCACGACGGGGTCGACCCCGCGTTCTTCGGCGTTGGCGATGTAGAGGGCGAGGAGCCACGCGGCGGTGGCGTTGATGGTCATCGACGTGTTCATCGTCTCGACCGGGATGCCCTCGAGCAGCTCGCGCATGTGACCCAGGTGGGCGACGGGCACGCCGACCTTGCCGACCTCGCCGGCGGCCTGTGGCGCGTCGGGGTCATAGCCGATCTGCGTGGGGAGGTCGAAGGCGATCGACAGGCCAGTCTGGCCCTTGGCCAGGTTGGTCCGGTAGAGCTCGTTGGAGGCTTTTGCCGTCGAGTGCCCCGAGTACGTCCGCATCACCCAGGGGCGGTCGCGCTCGACCGTGTCGGTCGGGTTCCCCCCTGCCGAACGGGTGGAAGTGGTGCGTGGCTCGTCGCTCATCGTCTCATTCTCCTCGCGTCGGCCTGCCCGTGGCCGTCGTAGACCGACGAGCGCCCAGGGGCTAGCGGTTCCGACGGCGTCCCTGTGGGCAGGTGCCGCCGAGGGCAGCGTCCCGCTTCCTCTGGCGGTGGTCGTCCCCCGGACCACGTCACGGACGGCCTCCGGTCACTTGTGGTGGTAGTCGTAGAAGCCCTGTCCCGACTTCCGGCCGAGGAGCTCGGCGGCGACCATGCGGCGGAGGAGTGGGACCGCCGCGTAGTTGGGGTCGCGGTGCTCGGCGTAGAGGGCATCCAAGATGGCGAGCGAGGTGTCGAGGCCCACCAGGTCGAGCAGCGCGAAGGGGCCCATGGGAAAACCGCACCCTCCGGTCATCGCCGTGTCGATGTCCTCGAGGGACGCCACGCCCTGCTCGTAGAGCCGGATGGCGTTGTTCAGGTACGGGAACAGCAGGGCATTGACCACGAAGCCGGCCTGGTCCTTGACCTCGACGGGCGTCTTGCCGCACGCCTCGGCGAAGACCCTGACCTCGTGCATCGTCGCATCGGAGGCGGTGATCGGACGTACCAGCTCGACGAGGGACATCACCGGTGCCGGGTTGAAGAAGTGCACGCCGCACACCTTGTCCGGTCGGCCGGTCTGCATGGCCAGCTCGACCACGGGCAGCGTCGACGTGTTGGTGGCGAGGATGGCGTCGTCCCCGGTGATGCGGTCGAGCTCGTTGAAGAGCTCCTTCTTGACGGCGAGGTCTTCGATCACCGACTCGATCACGAGGTCCACTTCCTTCAGGGCGCCCAGATCGGAGGTGGCCGTGACCCGAGCCAGCGCTGCGTCGCGCTCCTCGGCGGTGCGCTTGCCTTTGTCGACTTGACGCGCCAGCGACTTCTCGAGCGCGGCGATGGTGGCGTCGGCTGTGGCCTGGCTGCGCGAGCGCAGGACGACCTCGAACCCGTTGACGGCGGCGGCCTCTGCGATCCCGGAGCCCATGATCCCCGACCCGACGATTCCCACGCGTGCGATTGACATGGAGGGGCATGTTACTGGCGGGTCCACCGGCCCGCCGAGTGTGGCCGCGTGCTTGCCACGACGGTGGGGGGCCGCCACGATGGGTCGATGCCGACCCCCTCTGACGACGGTACCCCCAAGGTCGCACCTGCGGCCGCCACACGGGCCACCAAGGCAGGCCCTGCGCCTGCCACACGGGCCACCAAGGCAGGCCCTGCGCCTGCCACACGGGCCACCAAGGCAGGCCCTGCGCCTGCCACACGGGCCACCAAGGCAGACCCTGCGCCTGCCACACGGGCCACCAAGGCAGGCCCCGCCCGACGTGGTGCCAGCTCCCGTGGCGGTGCCTCGACCCCCGGTGCCCCCGAGGCTCCGGCGGCTCGTTCCCCGGAGGAGTGGGGGACCGGCCGCCGCTCCGAGGGCTGGCCCTCACCGTGGCGAGGGCCGCTGGGCGGACGTCGCTCCTTCTACGATCGGCGCGCCCAGCGTCGTGTCGAGCACTGGTCGCTGGCGGCCCGGGCACTCTCTCGGCTGCTGGCCCGGCCTGACCGGCTCCTCCGCCTCCTCGGAGAGACCGAGCCACGCGAGGTCGACGGCCGGGTGCTCAACCGCAGCCTGCAGGCGATGCTGGCCGTCTCCTCGAGGGTCGGGTCGCTTGCCGTCGGTGGTCCGGGTGCCGAGGGGACGTTCGAGCCGGCCGCGATGCGCGCCCAGCTCAGACGGATGGCCACCTTTGCCATGCCGTCACGCACGGACGTCCACGTCGCCGGACGGAGCTTCACCGGGCCGAGCGGCGCCCCGCTCGCCCTGCGGACCTACCGACGGTTCGGCACGGGGCTCGGAGGTGGCGGGCATGCGGCCCAGCCCGGCATCGCCTTCTTCCACGGAGGAGGCTGGGTGATGGGGGACCTCGACTCCCACGACG
>JAJZBK010000002.1:89715-182204 GCA_021798955.1 Actinomycetes bacterium | reverse complement strand
GACCCCCGCACTCCACGGCGGCGCTGACCGCTCCGAGCGTGGGTGGCGTCCGCTTATCCCGTGGGCGAGCCCCCGATCAGGCCGTATCGGGCCAGGTCATAGCCAAACGTGAAGACCTCGCCGACCCTGACGGTGGTCGGACCTTTCCGATGGTGGAAGGGTTCGGCGCCGTCGGGTGTGTTCCGTCGAGCGGTATCCGGAAGGAGGGGCGTACCGCGGAGCGGCTCTCGACCTCGATGCGGGCGACCAGTGCTTGGAGAGCAGCGCTCGTTGTTGCGAAGGTCTCGAGGCGCTGCAGGCGGGTCGTAACGGCGAGGGAGCCGGTTTCGAGAGCGAGGAAGTACCGTTCGGTGGCTTGTTCTTCCTTGGCCAACTCGGTGTCGACCACGCCGAGCTTGTCTTGGCGTTGGCGGAGCTTGGCCCCGGAGGCGCGAGGCCGGCGGCGAGCCCCTCGAGCTGGCAACGCTCTCGTGGGCCACCTGGTCCAACGAGCGGCGACTCCACGGTCACGGCGACGACGTCACCCCGGCAGAGTTCGAGGCAGCTTTCTACGCTGCCCAATAGACCGACCAGCAACTGGTTGGAGCCCAATAGCGGGAGCCTCTGTCAGGCCCAGGTTGTTCAGCTCCTGGTCGTCGCGGTCGCATTGGGCCATCGTCGGGAGGCCTGCGACCGGTGACAGGCCGAAGCCCGCTGCGGTGGCCCACGTCATGGCTCCTGCCTGTGTGGACCGCCAGGTACGCCGGTGGCCTGCGGCGATCGTCGGAAGGCACCGTCAGTCGATCCCCAACCGCCGCCGGTTCAGCTGCGCCCATTCGGCGGAGGACCAGGCCGTTTCCTGTCGGGGGAGCCGATCGTGCCGCCTGGTACCTGCGACCACGGTGCAACCCTTGGCGGAGCGTTGGCTGGTGCGGTCACCTTGCGGGGCGAGCGGGAGCTCACGGCGGGTCTCTGTGGCCGTGGTCGTCGCGCTCGGCGTCAGCGAGCTTGGGAGGACGAGAGTCGTGGGTAACGCGATCCCCGTCGTGCTGGCACCGACGACGGCGTCGGCCAGCGTCGCGGTGGGGACCGTCCGGGCGTCCGTCGACGTCCGGAGCGTCCCTGGGTCCGCCTGGGGCGTTGCTGGCGCCGTCCCCGGCACCTGCTGCGCCTGCCGGCACTTCGGGCGGGAGGTGCCGCAGGCGGTGGACGGTCCGGGTGATGGTCACGACGGCGACGACCACGACCAACCCGACCAGCAGAGTGCCGACGTTGATCTGGTCGAGGTTGTGCACGTGGATGCCAGTCGTGATCCCAGCGGTCATGATGGAGGGGACGACCAGTCCGGCTGATCCTGCGGTGGTGAACAGCACCCCGCCGACGAGGAGGGTCCAACCGGCGCCCTCTTGCGCCACCTTCTGGGCGAGCTGTTCGGGAAGGCGCTGGTGGCGGATCAACGAGCCGATGACCGCTCCGGCCAGCACCAGCACGGCAGTGGTCCCGAGGCCGAACGCCGCCCCCGGTACCCACCCGAGCGCCGCGTCGGGCATGGCGGGGGCAAGGACGGTGGCCATGATGAGGGCGAAGGCCCCGAGGCCCCAGCCGGCGATGAAACCGTGCACGGCAGCCATAGCCGGCGTCGGGGTCCGCGCTGCCCACCCGGCGGTGTCGATCTGGCGATGGCACCGTCCGATCGAGGGCGGCCAGAGGTGGAGGTGGAGCGCGCAGCGCAAGCGCAGCACGTAGAACGCGGCGAGCATCATCACCGCGCCGACCACCACGTAGACCACAGCGTTCCAGGTCGGGTTGGCCGTGATGGCGAGCATGCCGAGGTAGGCGAGCTCGGACAGGAGCGCCCGTTGCACGGTGAAGGAGAGCGAGAAGGCCATGGCGGACCGCATGCCACGTCGGGCGGAGAACGAGCCCATGGCGTAGGAGAACGTGATCGGCCAGGTGTGCTCGTCGGGGGTGACGCCGTGCACGAGGCCCAGGGCAAATGCGGTCAGGATGGCGATACCGATGGACAGCCCGTGGTGCGGGCTCCACAGGTTGAGCGCGAAGAGCACGTTCATCCCCCGACGCCGACGCCGACGCCGACGTCCGGCCCCGGTTCCTCGGGGTGGAAGGCGTGGTGCACGCGGGCCTCGCCGTCTGGGGGCGTGACCACCAGCACCCGGTCTTGCGCTCGTAGCTGACGGGCCGCAGTCGTCGAGATGGACCTCCCGTGGCGGACCACGGCGGCGGCGAGGTCGTCGCGACCCAGTGCGAGGTCGGCGAGCAGCTGCCCCAGGGCAGCCGACGTCGCGGTGACCGTGGCCTCGACAAGCACGAGCCCGACCGACGACAGGTCGGCTAGGCGGACGGTTCGTGCCGAGCCGGTGGCTTTTTCGATGAGGTGGACGAGCGAGATCGCCGACGAGATGGCGGCGTCGACGCCCCACGTCTCGTCGAAGAGCCAACGGTGACGCTCGTCGTTCACCCGGGCCACGACGCGGCGGATCTCGAGGTGTCGACGGGCCAGCAGGGCGATGACGAGGATCTCGGCATCGTGACCGGTGCACGCCACCAGCACGTCGGCGCGCAATGCTCCCGCTTCCTCCAACGTCGTGGTCACGCCGCCGTCACCGGCGACACCCGTCAGGCCGCGGTCAGTCAGCTGGGCCGCACGTTGGGGATCGGCGTCGACCAAAGCGACGGCATTGCCGGCGTCGATGAGGGCCGTAGCGACCTGCACGCCCACGGCGCCAGCCCCGGCCGCCACGATGTTCATCGTTGCCACCTCCCCCCGAGGAAGGAGCGGAGCCTGCCGAGAGAGCCGGCGGCAACGACGAAGCTGACCAAGTCGCCCGAATTGAACGTGGCAGTCGTGCTCGGGATGACAGCATGCCCGCCCCGGCTGACCTCGATCGCCTTGATCTCCCCTGGCACGTCCAGCTCGGCCACGTGCCTGCCGGCCCGGTGGCGGACCTCCACAGCGGCGGTGGCCTCGGGACGGGGCGGATCGGCCAGGGGCTTCGAGATCGAGGAAGGTGAGCCCCGACTCGGCGTCGAGGTCGAGGCCGAGGCCGGTCTTCGTGGCTGCCACCACGATGGGCCCTTCGGTGGTGTCGCCGAGCACCCGCCAACCCTCCTCACCCGAGGAGGGGAGGACGCGGGTGTCGGCGCACAGGGCACCCGCCCGCAGCACGCCGGTGAGCGATGCGGCGTCCTCGACGTCGCCCTCCGGCTCGGAGCCCACCCCGGTGACCTGGTGGACGCGGCTCGAGGCGGCCCGGCGGGCAGGGACCTCGTCTTCGTCCAGCCCCCGAGGAGCGCTCCCCAGCGCGGCCGGTGCCCCCTGGGTCCCCTCAGGCATGCTCGTCTCGGGCGGCCTTGTTGATGCCCTCGGAGATCATCGGGTGGGGGAACGCCACCTCGGCGAGGGCGGCGGCACCGAGCCCGGCGTGGACGGCGAGAGCCAGGGGGGCGATGAGGTGGGCGGCGTCGACCCCAAGGACCTGCGCACCGGCGAGACGACCGCTGTGTCCGTCGAAGACCAGCTTTACGAAGCCCTCGGTCTCGTCGAGGATCTGGGCCCGGGCATCCTCCCGGTAGTCGTAGTGGGTGACGTCGACGTCGCCGAACCGCTTGGCCGCCTGAGCCTCGGTCAGGCCGACATGGGCGGCTTCGGGCTCGGTGAAGACCGTCATCGGGACTGCCTCGAAGTTCATGGCGTCGACTGGCTGGCCGCCAGCCAGGATGGCGTGGGCGGCCACCCGGCCCTGGCGGACCGCGGAGTGGAACAGCATGCTGCGGCCGTTCACGTCGCCGGGAGCGTAGACGTGGGGGTTCGCCGTCCTGAGCAGACTGTCCACCGCCGGCGGTGTGCCGGAGGGTAGGCCAAGGTGCTCCAGGCCCTCGGGGAGCACGACGTGGCGCCCGGTCGCCATCACCACCACGTCTCCGGACACCTGCGCCTCGGCACCGGCCCGGCGGTAGCGGACGGTGTAGCCGACCGCGGACCGCTCGACGGCGCTCACGAAGGCGTCGGTCACGATCGTCACCCGGCGGCCGAGCTGGGTGTGGAGGCCGGCGGCCAGTTCGGGGTCGAAGCCGGGAAGTAGCTCACCAGTCGCCTCGAGGACTGTCGGAGCCGCCCCGAGGTTGTCGAGCATGGAAGCCACCTCAACACCGATGTAGCCGCCACCGATGATCACCGGCCGTTCGGGGAAGGCAAGGTCGGCGCCGAGGCGGAACAGGTCGTGAGAGCTGAGTGTCAGCTCGGCGCCGGGGATGGGGAGCCGGCTCGGCGCCGAACCGGTGGCGAGGACGAGGTCGTTGAAGCGGTAGTGATGGGTCGGCCCGTCCGGCTCGACGACGTCGACGACCCGCTCGGAGGAGAGACGGGCGGTTCCGGTGTGGAACCGGATGGACGACGATGCGAGCTCGCGGGTGTGCTGGGCGTAGCGGGTCCGCTGGACCCGGTCCTTGTGCGCGAGCACGCCCGGCCACGAGATGCCGGGCGCCGGCCCGTCGAGGCCGAAGGTCGCGTAGCGCCTTGCCCGGGAGCGCACCAGGCTGGCCTCGCGCACCGCTTTGGAGGGGACGCACCCCTCAGCCAGGCAGTCGCCGCCGAGGTTGCCGATCGGGTCGACCAGCACCACCCGTCGTCCCGCCCGGTCCAGCACGAAGGCGCCGGGGTAGCCGCCGCCGCCGGCACCGACTACCACCACGTCCACGTCTTCAACGTGTTCAGCCATCGTGGCTCCGTTCCTCGGACCTGCCGGCTCGCTCGCCCGCCGCCCTCGTGGCTCTCGATATCGCCACCGCAACTGCCTGGTGGTCGAGGTCCTTGCCCCGCCGAGCAGCTGGGTCGTCACCGTCACCGTCGAGGTGGCAGGTGGTGCCGACTGGCAACGTCGCGCAAGTGGGCAGTCGGCGGACGTGGGCGACGGCGGTGTCGTAGCGGCCGGCGAGACGGGCCAGGCCGTGGGAGAGCTCGCGAGGCAGCGCTGCCGCGGTGTGCCGCGCGAGTACCCGGCTGACCCGAAGGCCAGCGGCGGTCTTCCACTCGAGCTCGTGCTCGCCGACCAGGCTGGCGGTGTTGGCTTCCTCCACTTGGGCGGCGAGCTTAAGGAGCGCCCGGTGCCGTTCGGGCTCTGGGAGCCGTGCGATGGCATCGACCTTGGGGAAGGTCTCGATCGCGATGGCGAAGTGGCGGGCGACCGTGTCGTGGGTGGTGGCGTCGATGAGGCCCGCTTGGAGCTTGAGGTCGTTCAGGCCGGCACCGACCGCGTAGGTGGCTTCGACGATCTGGTCTCGGGTCATCCAGTCGGTCTCGTAGGCGAGCATCTCTCTCCAGGTCGGCCCGAGGAGCGCCTGACGGTGCTCCTCCAAGGTGGAGAAGCGACGGTGGTAGCCAAGGGAGGGGTCCTCGAAGGCTCGGCTGCCCGGGTCGAGGAACGGTCCGAGGGGCGCGGCATAGAACTGCAGGCGCCGGTCCGCACCGAAGCGCTCGACGAGGTGCGCGCAGTAGTCGACGGTCTGGAGCGCGATCGCCGGCGTCTGCCCGGACAGACCGATCATGAAGAACAGGTCGAGCTTCTCGCAACCTTCGTCGAGGGCAGCAGCAAGGGTCGCTTCGACCACGTCGTTGGGCACCGGGAACTTGCCGTTCACCTTGCGGATGGCTGGGTCGGGGGACTCGATGGTGACCTGCATGCTCCAGCGGGAGGTCGAGCGCCGCACCATGGCGAAGAAGTCCCTGTCGGCCGGGTAGAAGACCTCGATCACGAGCTCGTTTCGGACCTGCGAGGCCCGGAACAGCTCGAAGAACCGCTCGGCCCTCGGGATGCCGCCGATGCGGGGGTCGTGGACCATGAAGATCGGCGCGCTGGAGAAGGTGGCAATGCGCTTTGCGTCGGCGACCAGCTTCTCGGGGCTGCGCATCGCTGCCGCGGTGCGCCCGGCGACGGTGCGGTAGCCCGTACGGGATCCGCCGCAGATGGCGCAGTCGTAGGTGCAGCCCCGCGAGTTGAGCAGCATGGTCGACGGGTAGCGCAGCCATTCGAGGTAGGGCAGGAAGTCGGCCAGGCTGCGGTACTTGAACACCGCGTGGGTCATGAAGTCGTACGCCGGCACGTCGATCCAGTCGAGATCGGATGGCACGAAGCTGAGCGGGTTGACGACCACCTCGCCGTCGGGTCGCTTCCAGGTCAGGTTCTCGACCGCCTCGAGCGGCGTGCCGTCTCGCAGCGCGGCGAGCAGCTGGCGGCACGGCTCCTCGGTCGAGTCCCCGCGCAGCACGAAGTCCACGGCCGGGTGGGCGATCACCTCCTCGTGGAAGTAGGTGGCCGACAGCCCGCCGATCAGCACCTTGGCCTCGGGGTGGACCTGTTTCACCAGCTCGGCGACTCCGAGTGCTCCGTGGGCGTGGGGGAGCCAGTGCAAGTCGATCCCGAACACCGGGGCGTCGAGCCCGGCCAGGTGCCGGGCCGCGTCGAAGTGGGGGTCCCGCAGCATCCGGTAGGCGAGGTTGACCAGGCGGGTGTTGTAGTGGTTCTGCTCGAGGTAGGCGGCGATGGAGGTGAGGCCGATCGGGTACATCTCGAACTCGTCGGTGGAGGGGATCACGTCGGCCAGCGGCCCCTGGAGGATCACCTCCTGGCGGAAGTCCCATACCGAGGGGGCGTGCACCAGCACGAGGTCGAGGCCGAACACCCGGCGCCACGGCGCCCGCCAGCGACCCGAGCCTTCGCTCCTGTCCCTGCTCCCGTTGTCGGCGTGGTGGCGGCGCGGACGGCCAAAGCGTCGGGCCCGGTCACTCATGGGCACGCTCCCGATCGGGGCTCGGCACGATGAGGACCGGCCGGCGGCAGTGGTGCGCGCACTTGCTGCTCACCGACCCCAACAGCAGTCCGCCGAAGGCGCCACGGCCGCGCGACCCGACGACCAGGAGGTCGGCGTCGTCGGCTTGCTCGCACAGCGTCTCGGCCGGGTCGCCCTCGACGACGAGGGGCTCGATCCGGACGTCGGGGTGCTCCGCTGCCACGGTGGCGATCGCCTTGGCCAGCGTCTCCTTGGCACCCCTTACGAGCAGGCCCTCGTCCACCGGCACGTAAGCGCCCTCGGCGCCGAACAGGTAGTCGTACGGGCTCTGCCACACCGCCACCGCGACGACGTCCGCACCTCGGACCGCTGCCTCCTCGACCGCCCAGCGCAAGGCGTGCAGCGACCCCTCCGACCCGTCGACTCCGACCAGGATCCGACCTGTCATCTCTCTACCTCCATTCGTCGAGCCGGCCGGACGGCGGCCGGCGCCTGCTGCTCGGGTTTGACGCGGGACGTGGAGCCCGCCGGACCCCTCGTCCCGCACCCGCGAACCGGAGGACGGTGCTCATCCGAACATCGCCATGCGACCGTGCCGAGCCGTCTTGGCGAGCAACGGCGTGCCGAGTGCCGTCGCCCCTGCCAGGGCAGCCAGGACCCCGAAGGCGAGACCGAGGTGCGAGTACGAGCCGAGCATCAGCACGCTGACCGCGAGTGGGCCCAGCGCCTGCCCTCCCGTAGAGCCCAGTCCCCATACGAGCGCGTTGCCCGTTGTCGACCGCTCCTTGGGCACGTAGTCGGCCACGAGAGAGAGGAGCAGCGGGAAGCTGGCGAAGGTGAAGAACCCGAAGAGCGCCAGGGCCAGCAGGGCCCCGGCACCGTGCCCCGACGTGCTGAGGAAGACGAACATGCCTGCCGCCGAGCCGAGGCTGTCCACCGCCAGTACCAGGCGCTTGTCGAACCGGTCGACGAGCAACCCGAAGGCCGGCTGGCCGACGATCCCGCCGGCGTACATCACCGTGACGGCGACGCCGAGCGTGCCGGACACCCCCGCATGGCGCTGGGTGGTGAGGTAGATGGGCACCCAGGACACGATCCCGATGAAGGCGAGGGAGCGGAGGAAGGCAATGGCCATCAGCGCCAGCACGCTCTGATTGAGGATCCCCCTGAGGGTCGCTTGCTCGGGTTGCCCAGAGGCGGCGAGGGGGTCACCCTCGATGACGGCTGCAACCCGTGGCAAGCGGTCGCCCCCGGTGGCGGGAGCCGCCTGCTCTTCGGTGACGCTGGGGCGAAGCCCGTAGGCGATCCCCGCCGCGGCAACCAGACTGAGCCCACCGAAGACTGCGGTGGTGTCGACCTTGGTGAACCCGAGAGCGGCGACCACGAAGAAGAGTGCCGGGTACACGGTCCGCCCGAGGCTCCCGAACGCGCCGTTGACGCCCAACGCCCGACCCCGGGCGGCGCCGGCGACGTCGAGCTGCAGGACGGAGGCGCCGAGGGGGTGGTAGAAGGCGCTCCCGAACCCGGCGACGAACGCTCCTGCCAGCACGAAGACGTCGCTTCCGCCGCCATGGAGCGACAGGGCGACGTAGAAGACGAAGAGGCTGACGCCAAGACCGGCGATGCCGATCGCGATCATCGCGCCGCGCCGGCCCAGGGCGTCGGACACGAGCCCGACACCGAGCCCGAAGCCCGCCGAGGCGAGGTAGAAGACGGTCAGCATCGCCGTGACGACGGCCGGCGAGGTGTGGTCCTGCTGTGCCAGCAGGTCGCCGATCACCGGCACGAAGAAGATGACGCCGTCGTTGACGAAGTGCGCCAGCGAGGTGACGGCAACCAGACGCATGGCGTGCGTCGATGTCGCGAGATGACCAGGTTCGGTGACCTCGCCTGCCTCGCTGTCGATCATCGGGCATCCTCCCGGATGGTGACCGGGCCACTCCGTCGTGTCTGTCGAGCCGGTACCGGCCACGACGGGTGGGGCCCACGGTCCATCCTGTCGACTGGCGGCCACGCCGACCAGGGCCGGAGGTCCCCTTCTCCGGCGATGGCGCCGAGCGCCCCAGCCGCCCCAGCCGCCAGGGCGACGGCGAGGAGGGTTCCGCTAGGGTGGAACGGTGTCGGAGCGAGCGACCCGACGCTGGAGCGGCGTGCTCCGCCAACGCTTGGGCTCGGCCGACGTGCGTCGGTGGCGCAGCGAGTGGCTCGACGCCGTCCGATCGGCTCGTGCCCACATGGCGACCGACCGGGTCAACGTCGCCGCCGGTGCCTTCGCCTACCGCTGGTTCCTCGCCATCTTCCCCGTCGTCATCGCCCTGCTCGGGGTGGCCTCGTTGGTCACCGTCCCACGGCAGGTCGTGGTCAGCCTGATCCATGGTGTGACCCGCGCTCTGCCTCCGGGCGCTGCCGTCGTCTTCACCTCGGCCATCGCGAACGTCGACCACCGGACTCCGGGTGACCTGGTGACCACCGTGGTCGCGGCCGTGGTCGGGTTGTGGAGCGCGACGTCCGGCATGGCCATGGTCCAGGACGGGATCGATATGGCCTACGAGCTTCCCCACGACCGGACCTTCGTCGCCAATCGGCTGGCAACCCTGCCCCTGCTGGGGGGAACGGCCCTCCTCGGCGGTGCGGCGTCGGCGCTCGTGGTCTTCGGTCCTCAGCTCGATCGTCTCGTCCACGGCGGTGTGCCGGGCACGCTCTTCGCCGCGGTGTGGACGGGCCTCCGCTGGGTGGCTGCTCTTGTGCTCATGGCATTGCTGTTCTCGGTGCTCTACAACGTCGCCCCCAATCGGCCGCGTCGACGGTGGCAGTGGGCGAGCCCGGGCGCCGTCGTCGCCACCGTGATGTGGGCCATCGTCTCGCTCGGCTTCTCCGTGTACACGTCGAGCGTCGGCAGCTATGCCCGCACGTACGGGGCGTTTGCCGGGGTGGCGATCCTCATCTTCTGGCTCTACCTCACCGGCCTGGCCGTCCTGGTGGGCGGCGAGCTGAACGCAGCCTTCGAGCGGGGGCGTGACGGCCGAGGCCTGCCGGGCGCCCGAGGGGCACCAGAGTCGTCGCTGGACGGAGAGCCGGCTGGACCAGGGTCGTCGCTCGGTCCCGGCGATGACGACCGGCGCTCAGGGCAGCGTGATGGCGAACGGCCCGTCGGCCGGCTCGAGCAGGCCGAAGAGCGTGACGAGCAGCTCGGCGTTGCCGTCGAGGACCACGTCGCCGTCGGCCAGAGCGTCGAGCACGGAGAGCTGTTGGGTCAAGACGGCGTCCAAGGTGGTGCGGGCCAGGGTGACGGTCACGCCGGCTGACTCGTCGAGCCGAGCCACGTAGTTCAGCGCACTGTGCTCGAGGCGGAGCGCCCACTCCTCGCCGGTGTCGGTGAAGCGCCAGTTGACGGCCAGCTCGATGCCGTCGGCGCGGGGACCGTCGAGCCGGACGGCAAGGAGGTCGAAGACCATGTCGACCGGCAAGGCGGCGACCACTTCGGCCCGGGCGCCGGGACGAAGTGGAGGAACAGACGGGAGCGTGCCGCGCAGCTCGAGGGCGCCGGTCAGGTAGAAGTTCCGCCACGGCCCCGACTCGGCCACGTACGCCAGCTGCTCGAAGGCCGCCGCCTGTAGCTCCCGCGCTGCCAGGTTGTCGGGCTCGGAGAAGACGACGTGGGTGAGCACCTCGGCCACCCACCGGTACTCACCTGCCTCGTAGTCGGCGCGGGCCCGTTCGAGGACGGCGTCCGAGCCCCCCATGTAGGACACCATGCGGGCCCCGGCCTCGATCGGGGGCAGCGGGTCGAGGTGTGCCGGGTGGCCGTCGAAGAAGCCGAGGTACTTCTGGTAGACGGCCCGGACGTTGTGGCTGACCGTGCCGTAGTACCCCCGGCTGGAGAACTCGGCGGCGAGCGACGGAGGCAGTTCGACCTGCTCGACGATCTCGAGCGGGGTGAAGCCCTGGTTGGCCAGGCGCATGGTCTGGTCGTGGAGGTAGCGGTAGGTGTCGCGCTGGGTGCGCAGGTAGTGGGTCAGCTCGGCAGCGCCGAAACGCGGCCAGTTGTGGCTGGCGAACAGCACGTCGGAGCCGTCGGCGAAGAGCTCGATCGACTCGTTGATGTACTTGCTCCACGCCAGGGCGTCACGCACCTGGGCGCCGCGCAGCGTGTAGAGGTTGTGCATCACGCTGGTGCAGTTCTCGGCGGTGCACAAGGCCCGTAGCTCGGGGAAGTGGAAGGCCATCTCGGCCGGCGCCTCGGTGTCGGGCGTGTACTGGAAGACGACCCGCACCCCGTCGAGGACGAGCTCCTCTCCCGTGGTGCCGACGAGGTGGGTCGGGGCGACCAGGCTCGCCGACCCGGCCGGCACCGTCTTGCCGAGGCCGCAGTCGACCTGACCGTCCGGACCTCGCTCCAGCAGGTTGCCGTACATGAAGGCGGCCCGGCGGAGCATGGCGTTGCCGGCGACGACGTTCTCGAAGACGGCGGCCTCGAGGAACCCCAGGGGGGCGACGACGGGCACGCCTCGTTCGCGCAGCTCGTGGCGCGAGATGACCCCTTGGACCCCCATGAAGTGGTCGGCGTGGCTATGGGTGTAGATGACCGCCTGCACGGGGCGCTCGCCGAGGTGGGCGGTGACGAGCTCCAGCGCTGCCCTCGCCGTCTCCGTCGAGGTCAGCGGGTCGATGACGATCCACCCGGTGTCGCCGGCGACGAAGGTCACGTTGGAGATGTCGTAGCCGCGGACCTGGTAGATGCGGTCCGTGACCTCGAAGAGGCCGTGGATGTTGTTGAGCTTCGCTTGTCGCCACAGGCTCGGGTTGACCGTGTCGGGTGCGTCTCCACTCACGAAGCGGTAGGCGTCCATGTCCCAGACGCGACGTGAGGGGGCGTGGTCGTGGGGGATAACGAGGCGGTCGGGTCCTGCGATGCGACCGCGCTCGGCACGCTCGAAGTCGGCTGGGTCGTCGAGGGGCAGGCGTGCCGCGACCGCCCGGTTGGCTGCCACCGTTCGGGACGACGGAGCCACCCGACCCGGGCTGGTCCCCCGGTCCTCGCCGCTCATGGTCCTTCTCCGTTCTCCGTTCCGACCACCGTGACATTGCACGAGCACTGCAACTGATTGCCCACGCCGACCATACTCTTCTGCCGCGTTCGTCTCTGGTCCAGTCTCTTCTCCCTGGCCGTCCTGAGAGAGCTCGGCGCGGTAGCGTTCGCCCGGTGGGCGAGCTGACGGGAACCCGTGTCGTCGTAACCGGCGCGACCAGTGGTCTGGGAGCGGCGATGGCCGACGTGCTCTTGGGCGCAGGGGCTCACGTGGCCTTCGCCAGCCGACCGACGGAGCGGCTCGACGAGGCCGTGGGCCGGCGCAGGGCCGAGGGCCTGCTGGCGTCGGCCCTGCCGGTGGACGTGCGCGACCCGCGATCGGTCGAGGTCGCCGCCGAGCGGGCCTTCGACGCCCTCGGCGGGGTCGACCTGGTGGTGAACAACGCCGGGATCGGCATGCGCACGGTCAACCCTCGCTTCTTCGAGCACCCCATGCCGTTCTTCGAGGTGAGCCCCGAGGGGTTCGCAGACGTCGTCGCCACCAACCTGACGGGCTACTTCCTCGTGGCTCGGGCCTTCGCTCCTCGGCTCGTCGCCCAGGGGTCGGGACGCTTCGTGAACGTCTCGATGAACCACGCCACGATGCGACGGCGCGGCTTCGTCCCCTACGGACCGGCCCGAGCCGGCGCCGAGGCACTGAGCCTCGTCATGGTCGAGGACCTCCGCCCCTTCGGGGTCACCGTCAACCTCCTCCTTCCCGGCGGAGCGACGGCTACCGGCATGATCCCCGACGAGCTTCCGGAGGATGCCCGTGCCCGGCTTCTCCCAGCGTCCGTGATGGGCCCGCCGGTGGTGTTCCTGGCTTCCGCCGAGGCGGCAGGGCTGACGGGTCAGCGGATCGTCGCCGTCGAGTTCCCCCGGTGGCTCGAGGAGCATCGGGCCGGAGGAGCTGCCGACCCCAACCGAGGAGTGGGCTGAGCGAGTTGGGGGCACGGCGGGGTGGGTGCCCCGAGGCGAGCCCGCCGGAGAGGCCCAGCCTCTTCGCCGCCCGTGCCGTGGCTCAGCGGTTGACTGTCCCCATGTCGGCGTACCGGTCACCCTCGGGGTCGCTCACGTGCTCGTCCAACCAAGCGAGGTCCGCCGGGCTCAGCTCGATGTCGGCAGCGGCGAGGTTCTCCTCGAGATAGGTACGTCGCTTGGTGCCGGGGATGGGCACGATGTCGTCACCCTGGGCGAGGACCCAGGCCAGCGCCACCTGCCCGGGAGTACATCCCTTTTCGGCGGCCAGTGACTCGACCTGGGAGACCAGTGCGAGGTTGTGGTCGAAGTGGTCGGGGGAAAAGCGGGGGAATCGCTGGGTGCGTGAGTCCCCGGCGGCGAGGTCCCCGGTGCTCCGGATCTTGCCCGTCAGGAAACCGCGGCCGAGGGGACTGTAAGCGACGAAGCCGATGCCCAGTTCGCGGATGGTGGGCAGGATCTCCGCCTCGACGTCTCGGGTGAAGAGGCTGTACTCCGTCTGCAACGCGGCAATCGGGTGCACGGCGTGTGCCCGCCGGATGGTTGCCGGCGAGGCCTCCGACAGCCCGAGGTGACCGACTTTTCCGGCCGCTACCAGCTCCGCCATGGCCCCCACCGTCTCTTCGATGGGAACGGTGGCGTCGACGCGGTGCTGGTAGTACAGGTCGATGTGGTCGACCCCGAGCCGCTGGAGCGAGGCGTCGCACGCCGAGCGCACGTACTCGGGCCGTCCGTTGATGCCGACCCACGATCCGTCCTCTCGGCGTTCGTTGCCGAACTTGGTGGCGAGGACGACCTCGTCGCGTCGACCGGCGATCGCCGTTCCGACCAGGCGCTCGTTGGTGAAGGGGCCGTACATGTCGGCGGTGTCGAGGAAGGTGCAGCCGAGGTCGAGGGCCCGGTGGATGGTGGCGATCGACTCGGCCTCGTCGCCGGTTCCGTAGAACTCCGACATGCCCATGCAACCAAGCCCGAGAGCCGAGACGGTGAGGGTTCCGAGATGTCGTGTCTGCATAGGCCCAACCTACCGGCGAACCCTCAAGACTGGTCGCGGCCCCTCTGGGCAGGGCCCTCCGCCGAGGGCGGCTATCCCGTCTGGGCGGGCGTCGCCGGTGCGGGTGTCGCCGGTGCGGGTGTCACCGGTGCGGGTGGGAACGGGTGCCCCGGCGCTGCCGCCCAAGACGTCGCGGGCGACCTGGTAGGCGACGGCGGGGTGGAACTGCCAACGAGCGAGCGCGGCTTCGATGGCCCCAGCGTCCTGTCCCGAGGCGGCCAGCCCGGTGGCCAGGCGGGTCGCTCGTCGTCGATTGCGCTCGACGTCGGGGAGTAGCTGCTCGTCGAGGAAGCGCTGGTGGCTCCGTTGCAACGACACCGGAAGTCGTTGGAGATGGCGGAGCGGGAGCGGGGGAACCCGAGTGCGTACAGCGAGGCCCGAGGGGCCGTAGGGGCGAGCCAGTTCGAAGGTGACGAGCCGACGCAGGGCCCTCCGGAAGGACGAGTTAGGACCCAGTCTCCCTCCGAGCCCGAGGGAGTAGGCGGTCTCGACGAGGTCGAGGGTGAAACCTGCGTCGTGCACCTCGAGGCCGTAGGTCACGCGGCGCAGCAACCACGTCGTCGACGGGCCGAGCACGCCGAGCCAGTAGAGCTCGACGTAGCGCGAACAGGGATGCATCCCGTGGGCGTCGACGACCGGATCGTGCCAGGCGGTCACCTGCAGGACGGCCGCCATCGGCCGAGGGTCTGTGGTCGGGTCTGTGGTCGGGTCTGTGGTCGGTTCTGTGGTCGGGTCTGTGGTCGGGTCTGTGGTCGGGTCTGTGGTCGGGTCTGTGGTCGGGTCTGTGGTCGGGTCTGTGGTCGGGTCTGTGGTCGGGTCTGTGGTCGGGTCTGTGGTCGAGGGCACGGGAGCTCCAATGGGGATCTGGATGGGTCGATCCCACCGTCGCCGCCGCACTTGCTCAGGTCCTTGCACGTCGGCTCGCCGAGGAACTGGCAGGCGCTGTTGCCAGGAGGACTGGCAGGTGCTGTTGCCAGGAGGACTGGCCGGGGCCGACACTGGGCCGACCGGGGTGGCAGGCCAGCAGGCGCCCTGGTCTCCCGGAGGCGGCACTCGTCAGGGGTTACAGGCCGGGCAGGTGGACGGGTCGGCGTCCCCGGCGACGGGCCGGCGTTGCCGGAAGTCGCAGCGTGCGCACCCGTCGACGAGCGCGGCCGGCGCGTCGGTGGGCAGGCCACACCACCGACACGGGAGCCCTGTCTCGACCCCCACCTGTCCGAAACCGGGGGTTTCGCACCGGGGACAGCGTGAGGCCAGGCGCCGGGCCAGACGGGTCGCGGCCTCGACAATGACCACCCGGCGCGTCGGGCAGAGGTGGGCGCGCAGGTCGGTCTCGACCACGGCGCGTCGGTCGCGGGAGGCCCCCGTGGCGGCGCGGATGGCCCGGTGCAGCCCGTCGAGCGAGGTGATGGCCTTGGTGATCGCCTGCCGCGTGCCGTCGGCCGGCCGGCAGATCAGCGCCTGGTCGGGGAAGCCGACCTGGTTGCAGAAGCGTTCGAGCTCGGCGGAGCTGGTGGCGGCGGTCGCCTCCAGTGATGCCGCTGCCGTCGCCGTGGTGACGACCCGTTCCGACACGGTTACCCCGAGGCGGTCGTCGACCAGGACAACCAGCTCGAGATCGGTGGTCACGCCGGGCATCGCCGGATGCGGGCCGAAGGAACCTTCGGAGGCCAGGCCGACGTCGAGCCCGGACGCCTCGATGGCGGCCCGGGCTTTGCGCACGGCGACCTCGCGGGGCGTACCGCGACGCGGGACCTCACCGGTAAAGGTGCCGAAGCTGTCGGTGTCGAGGGGCGTCACGACCACCTCGAGGCCGACGGCGGCGAGGGGGGTGGCGATGAGCGGCCCTTTGCCGTGCTTGGTGGCCAGCGCCGCCGTCCGGCCGGCGTAGGTGGCCTGGGCCGTCGTCACGGGAGGCGACGACGCCCCTCGCCGCGCCGAGCGAGGGCGTCGGGTCGTACCTTGGCGAGGCTCTCCCAGGCGATGGAGCCTCCCAGTGCAGAGAGCGCATCGGCGATGTCGGAGTCGGTGAGCAGCGCCCCGTCGTGGCGAGCGAGCACGACGACGAACGAACCGTCGTCGGACGCGTCGACGCGTTCGACGACGAGAGCCATCGCTTCGAGCCGCCGGCTCACGTCGGAGGCGTCGGGCTGTTGGCGTGCCGTGCGGACCCCCCGCACCTCGATGCCCGCGAACCGGTCGGTGGCCGGGTCCTCCTCCGTCTGGTCCGGACTGACGAGCTGGTCCGGGCCGACGAGCAGGACGTCCGGTGCCGGTCCTGGAGCCACGACGAGCCCGGCCTGCTCGAAGGCGGCGGTGGCGGTTCGGGCCACGCCAGGACCGTGCACGTGGACCACCAGGTGGCCGAGCAACGTGCCGTCCGGTCCGAGGGAGCGGGCGTGCTCGTCGGCGGTCCAGAACACCACGGCACCGTCGGAGGCCTCGAAGGCGGAGCGGACCTCGGCCACCAGGCGACGCTCGACCTGTGCGGGATGGCCGTCCTGGGCGGGGGCCGCGACGATGCCGTGGCGGGCGAGGGTGGCACAGGCGAAGCGCAACCGGTCACCGTCGCTCGCTGCTTCCTGCCAGCACGGCGGCGGTGAGCTTCCCGGGTCGGGACGCCACTGGCTGGACCGCCGTTGGCGCTCGCCACCACCGTGGCGGGGGGTGCCACCTCGTTGCAGCCCGGCCTGCACGGTCATCGTGTTGCTCCTTCCCTGACCGGTAGCGTCATGTCGAACGGTCGGCCGTCGTCCACGTCGGTGACCTCGTCGTGTGCCGTTGTCCGGGCTGCGGAGGGGTCTGTCGGCTCGCCGGCCATCGGACGCAGCGGCGCGGCCATGGCGTGGTAGCCGCCGTCGACATGGAGGATCTCGCCGGTGATGGCCGCGGCGGCCTCCGACAGGAGGAAGCACACCGCTTCGGCCGCGACAGCCGCATCGGTGGGGTCCCATCCGAGCGGAGCGGTCGTCTCCCACGCCTCGAGGAGGTGCCCGAACCCGGGGATGGCGTCGGCCGCCCGGGTGTGGAGCGGGCCGGCGGCGACCAAGTTGGCTCGGATCCGTCGCGGGCCGAGGTCGCGGGCCAGGTAACGGTTAGCCGACTCGAGGGCTGCCTTGCAGATGCCCATCCAGTTGTAGACGGGCCAGGCCCCTGAAGCGTCGAAGTCGAGCCCGACGAGCGACCCGCCGGCCGCTGGTGCCAGTTCGGCGAGGAGCCTGCCGAGCGCGACGTAGCTCACCACGCTGGTCGTGAAGGCGATCCCGACCCTGTCGGTCGGCGCGTCGAGCAGCGTCCCGCCGAGCAACTCGGTCGGGGCGTAGGCGATGGCGTGCACGACGCCGTCGAGCCCTCCGAGAAGCTCGTCGACCGACGTGCCGAGCCTGTCCAGGTCACCCGCGGACGTCGCGTCGCACTCGACGACGGGGATGGGGTCGTCCAGGGTCGAGACGGCCTGGCGGGCCCGGTCGCCGTCGCGGGGAAAGGCACTGGCGACGACCCGTGCCCCGGCGCGCTGGGCGGAGCGCGCGGTCGCAAAGGCGATGCTGTCTGCGGTGGCGATGCCGGTCACGAGCAGCCGGAACCCGTCGAGCCGGCCACCGGTGTCGAGGCGTCCGTCGGCTTGCGGTCCCGACGACGGCGCAGCGCGGGTCATCGGAAGTACTCCGGACGGCTCACGTACGTGTCGGACACGAACAGCACGCCGGGGCGCTCGGCGAGCAGCGACCGCAGCCCGTCGAGGAGGCGGTCCACGCCAGCGGGAGGAAGGACCACCATCAGGAGCGCCAAGGCGTTCCTGTCGTTGAAGGCCAGTCTCCCCTGGTGAGCGCCGCCGTGGCCGACGCCCGAGACGTTGGCCACGGCAGTGAACCCCACCGCTCCGGCCGTCGAGAACAGGTCGGTGACCACCTGGGCGTCCTCGCCCGAGACGACGACCTCGACCTTGACCATGGGGGTAAGCCCCCACCGTTCATCCATGCCGCTCCTCCTCTCCGTGGCCACCAGTGGGGGCCACCTCGTACGGTCGGCCCAGCCGGACCGGTCGGCCCAGTTGGTGCGCATCGGTCCGGGCGTCGTGCCACTGCCGCCAGCCCCCACCCGGCCGACGCCGCCAGAACCGGCCGTCGTCGCGTGCCGCGAGGTGGACCCACTCGCCGTCGACCAGCTCGGCGACGACCGGGTTGCGGGCCACGACGGTGTCGACGCGCTCCCGAGGGGCGACGACCACGACGAGCAGGCGCATGGGCTCGTGGAACGGCTCGTCGCCGACGAAGACGGACTGGCGGGGCAGGCCGAGGCGGAGGTCGCCGCCGGCTCCCTGGTACACGCCGACGCCGGCCACCACGTTGTGGGACACCTTGTCGCCGGCACCGAGGACGTCGGGGTCGACGACCGAGTGGTAGTAGGCGGCGGAGATCCACTGGGCGACGACCATGGGCCCGGTGAGGATCGCCTCGAGGGCGGCACCGTCTGGATCGGTACCGGGATCGTAGGAGTGAAGGAAGGTGCGCCGCTCGAGGTCGATACCCACCGTGAGCTGGCGCGGTCCGACCACCAGTGCGGCGCAGCGGGCCAGGCCCCACTCGGGTTGGACCTGGGCCCAGTCCGCAGAACGCGTGGCCAAGTGGCGAGCGGCGCCTCGACGGGGACGCCGGACGGCGCCAGGCAGGGTGGCGGCTCGTTCCACGGCTAGCTCGGCTCCCGCGGCAGCGAGGTCCCGCTCGACCACGGCAAGTCGGTCTGCCTGGGTCGGCGTCAGCTCGGCCGGGGGGAAGACGGTGACGGTGTCGGTCGCCGTGTCGTGCTCGGCGGCGACGAACAGCGTCTCGTCGGGGACGACGATGCCACGAGCCGCCAGGAGCGCTCGCACCTCCGCCCGGTTGCTCATGGCCGCGGCCAGGCGAGCGCTCGTCCCTCCTCGTGCCGCACCACAGGCACCGCAGTCGAGCGCCGAGCCGTAGGGGTTGTTCTCGGTCGTGCTGCCGTGCCCGCAGAGGACCACGACGGGAGCGAACCGGTCGGTGAGCCCCATCGTCCGGAGAGCCGTCTCGACGAAGAGCGCCTGCTCGTCGTCGCTCGGAGCCCCCGGGCCGGACAGCACCGGGTGCACGTCGGCGGGTGGGGCCAGGCGGGCGAGGACCCAACGGCGCAGGCGGGCGAACGTGGCCGGAGCGGCCGTCCGCAGCACTGCCAAGGGTCCGAGGCCCACACCGGCGGACTCGGCGAGCAGGTACGAGGCGACCGGCCCTTCGCGGGTGGTCTCCACTGCTCGTTCGACGACGGCGAGCTGCCGGAGCCCGGCGTGCCTTGCCGCGCCGGCGGCTTCCTCGCCGGCCTCCTCGGTCAGTTCTACCGTCGGGTGCAGCAGGACGGGGCACAGGTCGAGCGCACTGCCACCGTCGAAGGGCCAGACCCGAGCAGGGACGCCGAAGAACCCGGCGAAGCCGAAGGTCTCGTAGTGGCCGGACGCTTCGAGGTGCCGGCGGAGCCCCTCCGAGCGGATGTCGATGCAGCAGACCACCTGTGCACGTAGGGCGCCTGGTGAGGGAGGTGCCGACGGCTGTGACGACGGGCGCTCGAGGACGGCGAGGAGGTCATCGCGGTAGTGGGCCTCGTAGGCGGCCAGCCACACCGCCGCGGCCGCAGTGGCATCGAGCCGAGCCAGGCGGTCTCCGGCGGGTCCCCCGACGAGCGCAGCCGGTGGGACCTCGGGCGAGCTGCCCGGAGCAGGACGGAGGTGGTCGCAGCAGGCCCCGGGGCCGGCTCGGTGCCCGAGGCGCTCCAGGGCGGCCAGGTCGTAGAGGAGACGGACGGCGAGGTAGTCGACAAGGTGAAGGGCAGGGCCGGGATGGTCGGGGGCGGCCCAGCGCGACCTCCACTTGGCGTGCGCTGCCCAGCCGAGCAAGCGTGCCGACTGTCCGGTCAGCTCTTCCACGGCACCCGCCTCGTCGAGGACGAGCCGGGCGAGGACGGTGGCGATGACCGTCTCGGGACCGCCGGCTACCGCTTCGAGCACGCCGTGGAGGCCCAGTCGCCGAGCGGCCGGATCGTCGACAACGGCCGCTCTCCACTGGTCCAGGAAGCCGGTGCCGACCACGCCCGAGGTGCCGAGGAGGCCGCCCAGGTATGCCGCACAGTACTTGGCCACCTCACGGTCGACCTCGGCGGCCATCCTTCCTCCGGTGAGCTGGTCGTGGCGTTCGAGGACGGTGACGAGCATGCTCGGCGGGGGAGCTGGTGCTCCCCGGTGGACGGGCTCCGCCTCTGTAGCTCCGTCGGGCTGGTCGAGGTCGTCGAGGGCGGCCTCGAGGTCGGCGACGGTCAGGCGTCCCGCCCGGAAGGCGTCAGCCAGCACCTCGGCAGGTGGCAGCCCGACGATGCCAAGTGCCCGCCGGGCGTGGGCGACCGCGGAGGTAAAGGAGTGTGAGCGCAGGTCCCAGAGGGGGTTGGCCGCCACAGCCGACTCGAGGGGCCACAGCACGGGGACGACACGTGTGGCCCGCTCGACGAGCGCCACGACGTGGCTGGTGGAGAAGGTCCGTGTGCTCATGCCGCCTTCCCCTCGACGGCCAGAGCGCAGCTGGCATCTGCCGGTACGTTGGCACCCGGGCGGCGCAGGGGCTCGCCGGTGGTCGCTCGGGGGCACCCGGCGTCGAGGAGCCACCCCCGAAGGGCTCCCGCCCACCGGCTCCGCTCTGCCGTCCACGCGGCGACGGCGGCGACGATCGCTCCCGCGACCAGCCACCACGGGTCGACGGTGCTGCCAGCGACGGCCACGGCACCATGGGCCAGAAACCGACCGACGACGGCGACCAGCGACCCGTAGCCGGCGGCAGCAGCGAAGAGGAGCATGCTCCACCGACCCCGACCGGAACCCGGACCCACCGAGAGCGACGAACCTACGGCTGCCGCCAGCGACGCCGCCGTCACGGCGGCGAAGGCGGCCAGCACCGCACCGTCGCCGATCACCAGTCCTGGCACCACGGCGACGACCGCGGCGAGCGCCATCGCTGCCGTGGTCAGGACGGGCGCCGGCACCGTCGAGGTGGTGGTGGGTCGGCCCGGCCGACGAACGGCCGAACCGGAGGAGAAGAACAGCGACGCCTTGTAGCAGCCGTGGGCGACCAGGTGGATGACCGCGGCCGGGTAGGCACCCACCGCGCATTCGGACAACATGAAGCCCATCTGGGCCATCGTCGAGTAGGCCAGCTTGCCCTTCACGTCGGCTTGCCGGCGCATGATCAGGCTGGCCCGGACCGCCGTTGCCCCCGAGACGACCAGCAGGCCGACCATGGCCGGTCCCCAGGCACCCAGCGCACCGGTGCGGACGAGCAGCACTCCGCCACCGTTGACCACCCCGGCGTGGAGGAGCGCGCAGGCGGGCGTGGGAGCGGAGATCGTCCGAGGGAGCCAGCGGGAGAAGATGCCTTGGGCACCGCGAGCCAGTGCCGCCACCGTGACTAGCACGGCGACCACGCCATGCCATGGCCCGAGCTGCCGGACGGCCAGCTCGAGGGCGTGCGCCGAGCCGAGCTGTACGTCGCCGGCCCGGTCGAGCACGAGTGCGGTTGCCGCGAGCAGGCAGCCGTCACCGACGACGAGGGCACGGCGGAGCGCCCGGGAGCACCCGGCCACTCCGGGAAGGTCGTTCCGACAGGAGAGCACCCCGAGGAACGCCACGCCCGCCACCGTCCAGCCCACGGCCAGCCCGACGAGGTCGGCTGAGGCGGCGACCAGGGTCATGGCGGTCACCACGGCGCCAACCCGTCCGGCGAAGCGGCCCGACGATGGGTCGGCCTGGAGGTAGCGGACCGAGAAGCTCTGCACGACGGCGCCGACCCCGGTCACGAGCAGGAGGACCACCGCCGAGACGGGATCGGCCACCAGCCCGGGGCCGCCGCGCACCGAGAGAGCGTCCGGGCCGTGGGCTACGACCACACCGAGGACGACGAGCGCCGCCGCCGCCGCCGCCCACGACAGCGGCACGCAGGCCGACCGTCCGCGGCGTGAACGGCCGACGGTCCCGCCCAGGAGTGGCAGGACGACCGAGGACGCCAGAGCGATCCGTCCGATCCACAGTGCGACCACAATTCCTCCTGAAGAACTCGCGAAACAAACTTCGTGAGTTATACATCATGTTGGTGGTGGCGACAAGCCCGACGTACGGTCCTGAGTTCACGAACGGCGCTACCATCCGGGTGTGGCCACCAACAAGCCCGCCGAACCCGGCCGGCAGCTGGACGGCTCGGCCAAGCCGTCGTGGACGTTCCTGACCAACCACGGCCACGTCCTGGTGTGCATCGCCCAGGACCCGGGCATGCGAGGGCGCGACATCGCCGAGCGTGTCGGCATCACCGAACGGGCTGCCCAGGCGATCATCGCCGACCTGGTGGCGGCCGGGTACGTCACCCGCAAGCGGGTAGGCCGGCGCAACTCGTACGAGATCCACCCCGACGTGCCGGTCAGGCACCCCGTCGAACAGCCACACCGCGTCGGCGAGCTCCTCGCCGCGCTCGCTGACGTGCACATGAGGATGGGCAAGGTCGCTCGGAGGTGACCGGATGTCGGTCCGGTCCCAGACGGTCGGCCCTGCCGCCGGGCTCGCGGGCGTCAGACGGGGCTGCCCCGGGCGGCAAGGCCGGGTGGCAAGGCCGGGTGGCTAGGTGGCGACTGGAGACGCCGTCCGAGGTGGGCCTGCGGCGGCGTCGTCCCCGCCGGCGAAGGCTGCCGTCAGGGGGCGACCAAGACCTTGCCGACGACCCCGCCTTCGACGGCATCCTGGGCAGCCGCCACCTCGTCGAGGGGGAACCGATGGAGGGGGAGCGTCGTCAACGCCCCTGCCCCTACTGCCCGCTCCACCCACGCCACCGCGGCAGTGAGCTCGGTTGCCGGCACGCCGTAGAGGAGCACGAAGCGGAGCGCCGCGTTGGCGTTCATCAGCCGGCGGGTGGGCAGGACCGGGTCGTCGGCCTCGGCAGCGTAGGTGACGATCTCGGTGCCGGGCCGGCACAGCGCCAGGTCGAGCTCGAGGTTGGCCCCGAGCGCCACCTCGACGACCCGGTCGACTGCCGGGGCGAACTCCCGCACCTGCTCGAGGAGGCCGGGCTGGCGGTAGTTCACCACCAGGTCGGCACCGGCGGCCCGGGCCAGTTCGGCCTTCTCGGGGGAGCTCACCGTCGCGACGACACGTGCACCGGCGTGCTTGGCCAGTTCGATGGCGAAGTGCCCGACGGCCCCGGCTCCCCCGGCGACAAGCACGGTCGTCTCGGCGAGCTGCTCGGGCACGCCGCCGAGACAGTGGGCCGCCGTGACTGCCGGGACGCCGAGGGAGGCCCCCAGCTCGTCCGTCGCGTCGTCGGGGAGGGGAACAGTGTGCCCGGACGGCACCACGCAGTACTCCGCGGCCGTGCCCCAACGGTTCCCGAATGCGGCCAGGTACACCCAGACCCGTTGGCCGGGGGAACGGTCGGTGACCTCAGAGCCAACGGCGTCGACCACTCCAGCACCGTCCTGATGGGCTACTTGGAAGTCGGTCGGGGGAGCGCCGGTCGCTCCCGACCGGGTCTTCCAGTCGGTCGGGTTGACCCCCGACCACGTGATCCGTACGCGCACCTGGTCCGGCCCTGGCTCGGGCCTCGGCAGCTCCTCCACCGACAGGACGCCACTGTCGCCTGTCGCTCGATAGATGGCTGCCCGCACGGCCCCCTCCTCGTCGCTCGGTCCCCCGCACTCGTCGTGCGGCGCCTGACCCGACGGTACACGGGTGCGCCGGCGCAGAGCGGACGGTCGCCCGCCGCCGCCGCCCTCTAGGCCTCTAGGCTGGGCCCGTGGAGACGTGGGACGCCATCAGGGCCAGGCGGAACGTCCGCACCTACGAGGACCGAGCACTCGCCCGCGACGACCTCGACCGAGTCCTCGAAGCCGGCTGGCGGGCACCGTCGGCGTCGAACCGACAGCCGTGGGACTTCGTCGTGGTGACCGACCGAGCTGTGCTGGGGGAGCTCGCCACCGTGTGGGTGGGGGCGAGCCACCTCGCCGGTGCCGCCGCCGCCGTGGCGCTCGTCCTCCGTCAGAGCGAAGGGGAGCGCGACCGGATGCTCGACCAGTACGACCTCGGCCAGGCCACCATGGCCATGCTGCTGACCGTCACCGACCTGGGCATCGGCTCGGGCCACTCGGCGGTCGGCGACCAGGAGGCCTGCCGGCGCATCCTCGGCATTCCTGCTGACCGGACGTGCGCCTACCTGGTGGCTCTCGGCTACCCGGCGGACCGGCCACTCGCCCCGGTCGCTCACCCAGACCGCCGACCCTTCGAGGACGTCGTCCACCGGGAGCGGTGGTAGTGGCGGACGTCGCTCCCCGGCCCGGAGCTGGACCACGCCACCTGCCGTCCGACCGTCCGATCCCGTCCCGCCCCGGAGCTGGACCGTGCTGGGCGAGCCCGGTGCTCCGCAGTGCGGCCGGTACGACGTCGACCGAGGGGACCGTGCCGACGTGACCCAGCGCGGCACCCCACCTCGCCGCCCGACGCCCTCGGGCGAGGGTGTCCACCGGGACGAGGACGCTGTCTCGGCAGTCGGAGCCGACAGCCAGCAGCCGGCAGCCGGCGACTGGAGGGTCGCGGCACTGGCGGGCATCCGGACCCTCATCACCGAGGCGGTCCCCGAGGTGGTCGAGGAGGTGAAGTGGCGCAGGCCGTCGAACCCTGCTGGGGTCCTGGCCTGGTCGCACGACGGCTTGCTCTGCACCGGAGAGACCTACAAGGACCACGTGAAGGTGACGTTCGCCAAGGGGGCGCGTCTCGAGGACCCCGGCGGCCTCTTCAACGCCAGCCTCGACGGCGCGCTGCGCCGAGCCGTCGACCTGCGCGAGGGCGACAGCCTCGACCCCGTGGCGTTCGTCGAGCTCGTCCGGGCTGCGGTCTCGCTGAACGAGTCCGCCCGCCGCCGCCGCTGAAGGCCGCCTGTCGGCTTCCCGACGCTCCGCTACGGCATCGAGGCTGTGCCGCCCCATGGGCCCTCAACCGGCGATCCGCCTCGGTCGATACACCAGCCATGCCACCGCCGAGCTCGCCCAGGCCACGGCGCGTCCCTCGTGTCGTGGCGGCCGTTGTCGCAGTCGTGGTCGTAGCCGCTGGTCTCGTTGCCTGGGGGTTGGTCCGGTCGTCTGGCGGAACGACCGCGTCGTCGGCGCACCGGGCCCGGGCGGTGCCGTCACCGTTGGGCGCCGGCACTGGCACCGGGTCCACGGCACTGGCGGGCACCGGTGCCGGGGACACTCACTGCACCGTGTCGGTAACGAGCTTCGGCGCCAGCACGTCGTCGCCTGACAACGCACCGGCGTTCCAGGCGGCCGTCGACGCCGGTGCCGGGGGAACCGTCTGCGTGCCGGCTGGCACCTTCGCCTTCACCTCCGAGGTCGTCATCACGGGAGCCGAGGTGCTGACCGGAGCGGGTGCCTCGGCGACGACCCTCGTCGAGACCGTGGCGGGGCACAATCTGCTGGCGGACCGGGCCGACGGGACGGTCGTCGAGGACCTGACCCTCGACACCCAGACCCACCAGGGCGGTATCGCCTTCTCGACGGGGGCGAGCCACGTCACCCTGCGCGACGCCCACGTACTGAGCGGGCACACGCCCGGCCACTTCGCCCTCTACTTCGCCGGCCCGCCCGGAGCGCGCCTCGACGCCCCTCGCTACTCCACGGGCAACGTGCTCGAGGACGTCACCGTGAGCGACCAGATCTGCGACGACGGCGTCTCGTGGTCGTTCCAGCGCGACGGGACGATCTCCGACGTGAGCGAGACGGGGTCGCGCCTCGCCCTCTACGCTGATGCCGGTACGACCGTCGACGGCTACCGCTACACCCCCGGCCCGTGCTTGTCGTCCGACGACGGCTTCTGGATCACCCAGCCGACGAGCAACGTCACCATCGAGCACTTCGTCTCGTCGGGCGCGGCGGGTGACGTCTGCGCCCTGGTCAACGCCCGACCGTGCTCGCACGTCACCATCGAAGACGAGGTGGCGCCGGCCGGCATCCTGCACGTCGGCAACGCCACCGGCCTGACCGTTAGGGGCTCGACCGT
Source organism: Actinomycetes bacterium (assembly GCA_021798955.1). Lineage (GTDB taxonomy): Bacteria > Actinomycetota > Acidimicrobiia > Acidimicrobiales > RAAP-2 > JAJZJT01. Next base: position 156,233 of record JAJZBK010000002.1, on the reverse strand, counting down.
TAGGGGCGTGGTCGTCTTCGCTCCGCTGGGTGCCACGGGGACCTGGTCGGCCAGCCAGCCGACGTCGGCTCGCTGTGCGAAGGGCCTGGTCGTCATCGCCGGTTTGACGTGCTGAGCGCCACCGGCCGACCTCGTTGACCGACTGCCGGCGTGCCGGTCGTGGAGCCAGGCCGTCGCCGCCGCGGCTACCACCTGCCTCGGTGGACTGCTTCGGCGAAGGGCCGCCGTCCTCGCCGCAGCGACCCAGAGGGCGGGTCGGGCGCGGCTGCTTCACCGAGGAGGACGGCCCCGAGCCACCGCCTGTTCTCGGGCACGCCGAGGGCCTTGCGGAGCGGCTCCTCGCCTCGGAAATTGCCGAGGAAGGCTGCCCCGAGGCCGGCGTCGACCGCCAGCAGGAGCAACGACATCGTGCAGAAGGCAGCGTCGACGAACCAGAACGGTACGACCCACTCGACTGCCGGCTCGCCTGGCGCTGGCACCTTGTCGGGCTCTGCGTAGCGCGCCACGTAGGCCGCCGGATCACAGAAGATCAAGACCACGACGGGCGCCCGCACGAGCCCCGGGTAGCGGGACGACCGCTGGCGCCACGCCTTGTCGGTGGTCGCTTCCCAGAAGCGGACCGTCTCCTCGGGTCCCTCGAGGACCACGAGGTCGACGCCTTGGGTGAACCCGGCTGACGGTGCCTTGCGGGCGGCGTCGAGGAGCCCGTCGATGACCCCGGGGGCTGGCGGACGTCCGGTGAAGTTGCGAGTCATGCGGCGGCGGGCCACGGCCGACGTCAGCTCCATGGACGCGAACCTCCTCTGGACGGCCTCCCGGTTGCCCACCCGGGTCCAGCCCCGTCGTCCACCGGCGACCGGGGCCGGCGCGGCTGCCGGGGCAGGGCGTCGAGTCGGGACGGCACCGTGGCGACGGTACTAGAGAGGTGGGTGAGCAGGTGAAGGTCTCGGACCGTCGACGTAGGCTGCAGTACTGGTCGATCGAGCTCGGTCGTCCACCGATGCGAGCAGTAGGCGCCGAAGCGCTGCTCTGTGTCCTGCAGGACCGTGCCCCCGGCCTGTCAGGAATGTCGACCCTCCTGGTAGGGTTTAGGGACGCACAACACACTGGCCGCGCTGGGCTCGCGAGGGGTCTACCGGCAGGAGGGACGTGATCGCCGTGCCGACGTTCAGGGAGATGCTGGCCGCAGCCAAAGCGGCCATCCGCGAGGTCGACCCGCAGACGGCGGAGGAAGAGATGGCGCACCCGGGCGCCGTGCTCCTCGACGTACGCGAGCCCGACGAGTACCAGCAGGGGTCGGTGCCCGGTGCCGTGCACATCCCACGGGGGAACCTCGAGCTGTCGGTGGAGGGGCGCATCCCCGACAAGGGCGCCCACGTGCTCGTCTACTGCGCCGGTGGCGTGCGGTCGGCGTTCGCTGCCCAGACCCTGCAGGAGCTCGGCTACACCGACGTCTCCTCGGTGCTCGGAGGGTTCAACCGCTGGAAGGATGAAGGACGGCCGTGGTCGACGCCGCGTGCGCTCACTGCCGAGCAGCGCAACCGCTACCAGCGTCACCTGCTCCTTCCCGAGGTCGGTGAGGCAGGACAGCTGAAGCTGCTCGATTCCAAGGTGCTCCTGCTCGGGGCGGGTGGGCTGGGCTCACCCGCTGCTCTGTACCTGGCCGCCGCCGGGGTGGGCACCCTCGGCATCATCGACATGGACGTCGTCGACGCCTCCAACCTGCAGCGCCAGATCCTCCACAACACCGAGCGGATCGGCGAGCGCAAGGTCGACTCGGCGAAGAAGACGCTGACGGCGATGAACCCCGACATCGACGTGGTCACCTACGACGTTCGGCTTGGCGCCGACAACGTGCTCGACATCATCGACGGCTACGACGTCATCGTGGACGGTACCGACAACTTCCCGACCCGGTACCTCGTCAACGACGCCTCGGTGCTCAAACGGATCCCCGTCGTCCATGGCTCGATCTTCCGGTTCGAGGGTGCGGTTACCGTCTTCAACCCCTACTACGGGCCCTGCTATCGATGCATGGTCCCCGAGCCGCCCCCCGCCGAGCTCGCGCCGAGCTGCTCGGAGGCCGGCGTCCTGGGCGTGCTCCCCGGCATCATCGGCTCGCTCCAGGCCATCGAGACCATCAAGCTCCTCCTCGACCTGGGTGACACCCTGCAGGGCCGGCTGCTCTCCTACGACGCGCTCGAACAGAGCTTCCGCACCTTCAAGGTGCACCAGGACCCGGCGTGCCCGACCTGCGGACCGGATGCCGGCGAGATCGTCATCGCCGAGTACGACGACCTCTGCATGCCTCACGTCGTCGCGCCTCCCGCCTGATTGGCCTGGCAGACCTCCCGCCTGATTGGCCTGGCAGACCATCTCTCTCTCGACGGGACCCGGCGAGCTCTGGAGGCCACCCCGCGGCTGCCACCAGAGAGCGCTCGTCTTCGGGGACCGGCCGGGTCGGCAACCGGGTGCTCGGTGACGACCGCCGGCCGACGCCGGCGGTCGTCGGTGTAGCCTGGTTTGTGATCACTGGCGAGCTGGACCAAGTCGAGCCCGCCCGAAGCGAGTACGCGGAGCTCGCCCGCATGGTGCGGGCACAGGGGTTGCTGGAGCGGCGCAGGGCCTACTACGTCGTGAAGATCGGCGTGGTCGTCGGCGCCCTGGTCGTCCTCGCCGCTCTCGCCGTCGTCGTCGGCGACCGGTGGTGGAACCTGGCCGTTGCCGCTGGCCTCGCCGTCGTGCTGGCCCAGCTCGCGTTCCTCGGTCACGATGCCGGGCACCGCCAGATCTGCGCACACAGACGCGGCAACGACCTCATCGGGTTCGTCGTGGCCGACCTCCTGATGGGGATGAGCTTCACGTGGTGGCTGGCCAAGCACAACCGGCACCACGCCTACACCAACTGGCTGGACAAGGACCCCGACCTGTCCCCAGGCGCGCTCGTCTACTCGTCGTCCCAGGCCACCGCCCGTGGCCCGGTGGGGCGCCGCTTCGCTCGGAGCCAGGCGCTCTTCGTCGCACCGCTGCTGTTCCTCGAGGGGCTCAATCTGGAGGCGGCGAGCGCGGTGGCCGTGGCGAGGCGCCGCGACCGGGGGGCGGTGGTCGAGGCGGTGCTCCTCGTCGCCCACGCCGCAGTGTTCTTCGGCGGCCCGTTCCTCGTGCTCTCGCCTGTTCGGGCCCTCGCGTTCATCGCCGTGAGCCAGGGCCTCTTCGGCTTCTACCTCGGTGCGACCTTCCTCACCAACCACGTGGGCATGCCGACCGTGGCTCGCGGCGACGGGCTCGGGTTCCTCCGCCGCCAAGTGCTCACGTCTCGTAACCTGTCTCCGGGCGCCGTGGTGGGCTTCCTGTTCGGGGGGCTCGACGCACAGATCGAGCACCACCTTTTCCCTTCCATGCCGCGGGCGAACCTGCGACGTGCCCGGGCGCTCGTCCGTCCCTTCTGCGACGAGCACCGGATCCACTACGCCGAGCGCAGCCTCGTCGGGGCGTACGTCGACGTGCTTCGGCACCTGCGTACCGCCGGTCTCGGCCACTCGGTCACCGGCCTGGGCTGACGAACGCCGGTCGCCGAGCCGCTCGGCCACCACCCGGCAACCCCGTTGCCCGAGTCCGGACCGGTTGCCGTCGAAGCCGGCTCCTCGGAGGGCCTAACCTGCTCGCATGTCATCTGCGCCGACGCACTCCGGTCGCTCGACCGACTCGGGGATCGACATCAAGGTCGTCTACGGTCCTGAAGACCTCGAGGGGTTCGATCCCTCCGCCAAGCTCGGTGAGCCGGGTCGGTACCCCTATACCCGGGGTGTTCGTCCCGACATGTACCGCGGGCGTCTGTGGACCATGCGGCAGTATGCCGGGTTCGGCACGGCAGAGGCGACGAACCAGCGCTTCAAGTTCCTCCTCGACGCCGGCCAGACCGGTCTGTCGTGCGCCTTCGACCTGCCGACCCAGATGGGGTACGACTCCGACCATCCTCGCTCGGAGGGCGAGGTCGGCAAGGTCGGGGTCGCCATCGACTCGCTTGCCGACATGCGCCTGCTGCTTGCCGACCTCCCGCTCGATCGGGTGACCACGTCGATGACGATCAACGCCACCGCTGCCATCCTCCTCCTGCTCTACCAGCTGGTGGCCGAGGAGAACGGGGTCGCGCCGTCCGCCTTGGGGGGGACCATCCAGAACGACATCCTGAAGGAGTACGTGGCCCGGGGCACCTACGTGTACCCGCCCCGCCCGTCGATGCGTCTGGTGACGGACACCTTCGCCTACTGCGCCGAGCACCTGCCGTCGTGGAACACCATCTCGATCTCCGGTTACCACATCCGCGAGGCCGGGTCGACGGCCGTGCAGGAGATCGCCTTCACCATCGCCAACGGGATCGCCTACGTGGAGGCGGCGCTTGCTGCCGGGCTCGACGTGGACGCGTTTGCTCCCCGCTTGAGCTTCTTCTGGAACGCCCACAACCACCTCTTCGAAGAGGTGGCGAAGTTCCGTGCGGCCCGTCGGATGTGGGCCCGGGTGATGACCGAGCGCTTCGCGGCCAAGGACGAACGCTCGAAGCTGCTCCGCTTCCACACGCAGACCGGCGGTTCCACGCTCACGGCCCAGCAACCCGAGAACAACATCGTTCGCGTCACCGTCCAAGCCCTCGCCGCCGCCCTCGGCGGCACCCAGAGCTTGCACACCAACGGCTTCGACGAGGCGCTCGGGCTCCCGACCGAGCGCGCCGCCAAGATCGCCCTGCGCACCCAGCAGATCGTCGGCTACGAGTCCGGGATCGCCGACACGGTCGATCCGCTGGCCGGCTCGTACTTCGTCGAGTCCCTCACCGACGAGGTCGAGGCGGCAGCGTGGGCCTATCTCGAGCGCATCGACGCCATGGGCGGCGCGGTGAGCGCCATCGAGGCCCAGTTCATGCAGCAGGAGATCGAGCAAGCCGCCTACGCCTACACCAAGGCCATCGACGCCGGCGACAAAGTCGTCGTTGGGGTCAATCGCTTCCGTGACGACGCGCCGGATGACACCGAGGTGTTCCCGGTGGACGTCGAGCTACAGGAGGAGCAGGTCCGCCGAGTGCGCCGGGTCCGGGCCGAGCGCGACCAGGCCGCAGTCGACGCCGCCTTGGCCGACGTCGAAGCCGCGGCGAGGGGAACGCAGAACCTGCTCGTGCCCATGAAGGCCGCGCTCGGCCGTATGGCGACGCTCGGCGAGGTGTCCGACGTGCTGCGGGGCGTCTTCGGCGAGTACCACCCCGGCGGCTGAGAACCCGCTACCCGCCAGCCGGGGGCTACCGGTGAAGACGACGGCGCGGTGCTCGCCGGTCATGTCGGCTCCCTGAGTCGTCGAGGCACACTGAGTCGTCGAGGCACACTGAGTCGTCGAGGCACACTGAGCCGTCGAGGCACACTGAGTCGTCGAGGCACAGGCCGCGGCTCACAACGGTCGGGGGTCGATCACCCGGGGGAGCGGAGGTGCACCTCCACGGGCTCGGCGAGCCCGGAGGGCGACGATGCCAAGGCCGGCTGCCACCAGGCAGGAGGCGGCGCCGACAGCGAGGCCGACGCGTGCTCCGGCGCGAGCGCTCACCCAGCCGATGAGCGGACCGCCCACGGGCGTCGAGCCGAGGAAGGCGACCGACCACAGTGCCATCACCCGGCCGCGCATCTGGGGCTCGGCTTCGAGCTGCAGGGTCGAGTTGCCCATGGCAAGGAAGGAGACGCTGGCGAAGCCCACGAAGACGAGGGCGACGTAGGCCACTGCGGCATCGGGAGAGAGGGCTGTGGCCATGATCACCACACCGAAGATCACGGCTGTCACGACGAGCGACCGGATGCCGGTCCGGCCCCGGGCGGCGCTCACCAGACCGCCGACAGCGGCCCCGATCCCCATGGCTGCAGTCATGAGGCCGTAGGACTCCGAGCCACCGTGGAACACCCGTTGGGCAGCAACGGGGAGCGTGACCTGGAACTCGTAGGCGAGCATCCCGACCAGGCCCATCATGAGAAGCGGGATGCCCAGTTCGGGCGTCCGGGCCACGTAGCGCAGCCCTTCGCGCAGCTGGCCCTTCTGGCGCTGGGCCGGCGGGGTGGGCTCGAGCGAGCGGACGTCCATGGTCACGAGCGAGACCACGACGGCGACGAAGCTCACCGCATTGGCCACGAAGCACCACCCGGTGCCGACAGTGGCGATGAACACACCGGCGATGGCCGGGCCCACCGCTCGGGCGGCGTTGACCAGTGTCGAGTTCAGGCTGACGGCGTTGCGCAGGTCGCCAGCGCCCACCATCTCGAGGACGAAGGCCTGGCGTGCCGGGTTCTCGAAGCAGTTGTTGAGCCCGAGGACGACGGCGAGGACGCTGATGTCGGCGAAGGTGGCGGTGCCGGCGAGCGTGAGCACACCGAGCGCCAGTGCCTGCACGCCCATGGCCGACTGGAGGACCACCATCAGGCGCCGTTTGTCGACTCGGTCGGCGATGACGCCGGCGTAGGGACCGAGCAGCAGGACCGGCAGCGTCTGCAAGGCCACCACCAGGCCGAGGTCGGTGGCCGAGTGCGTGACCGTGAGGACCAGCCACGACTGGGCGGTGGTCTGCATCCACGTCCCGATCAGCGAGATCGCCTGACCGGTGAAGTACTTCCGGTAGTTCGGGACTGACAGCGACGAGAAGGTCCGCCGCCCGGTGGCTCGCAAGGTCACGACGGCCCCTGCTGGAGCGCATCGGCCAGTGCCTCGAGAGCGGGGACAGCTTCGGCCAGGACGCGGCGCGTGCCGGGGTCGAGCTGCCCGAGAGCGGAGCGCAAGGCTTCGGTGCGGACGCGGCGGACCTCGGCGGAGAGTGCCGCGCCGGCCGCGGTGACGACGAGGACAGCCGCTCGCCCGTCGGCCGGGTCAGGGCGACGCTCCACGAGCCCGGTGGCTTCGAGCCTGCCGGCGATCCGCGAGAGCATCGACGGGTGGAGCTGCTCGGTAGCCGTCAGCTCCGACAGAGGGACGGGTCCCGTCCGGGCGACGGTGGCCAGCACGTCGACCTGGGTGGGAGTGAGGTCGATGCCGGCCGCCGTGTGACGTAGGCCTCGGGCGCTCCGCCCCACGGCCCTTTGGAGGCGGACGAGGCGGTCCTCGGTGAGCGCGGCACGGGGATGGTCCGAGTGGGCGCCGGCACCAGCAGCGCGGTCGTCACCCCGGCGTGCTCGCCTCGCTGCCCCTGCCCGGTCGTTCGTCTCCGGAGCATCTGTCCGTGCCACACCCTCGATCACGTCGCCAGCCTAGCGACAAGTTGCTTGCTGGCAAGCAACTATCCCTGCCGGCCGTCACTCGTCTGGCCGGAATCCCGGGGTGCCGGGGTGCCGGGGTGCCGGGGTGCCGGGGTGCCGGGGTCCCGTGGTGCCGTGGTGCCGGGGTCCCGTGGTGCCGGGGTCCCGTGGTGCCGGGGTCCCGTGGTGCCGGGGTCCCGTGGTGCCGGGGTCCCGTGGTGCCGGGGTCAGAGCCGGGCGTCTCCGAGGAGATGGCGGCGGAGAGCGGGATCGCTGGCGGCGTCGATCGCCGTCCAGGCCAGGGCCACGGCACCGTCCGAGATGGCTCGGTCGGCCGACGGCGTGACGCAGGCGGCGGCGAATTCGGGCTGGTGGTTCACTGACCCGCCCGCCTCGATGCCGAGCAGCGGGTGGATGGTGGGCACGGCGAGGGACACGTTCGCCATGTCGGTGGAGAGCGTGGGTGGCGGGAGGCCGGCATCGTCGGCCGCGAACGAGCGGCCGAGCGCCTCGGCATTGGCCCGGTAGGCGGCGAGCAGGGGGGCGTCGGTGACCATGTGGCTGTAGACGGGGGCGAGCTCGGTGCGGGTCAGGTGCACGCCGGCAGCGAGGGCACCGGCCTCGAAGCACGCCATCACCCGAGGCTCGAGGGACCGGAGCCCCTCGAGGGTCCGAGACCGAGCCATGAAGCGGCCGGTGACCCGCCCAGGGATGATGTTCGCCGCTTCACCCCCGGAGGTCACGATGCCGTGGACCTGGTCGTCCACTGGGAGCTGCTGGCGGAGGAGCCCGATGGCCACCTCGGCGACCACCATTGCATCGGCGGCGTTCACCCCCTCCCAGGGGGCTGCCGACGCGTGCGCACTCCGGCCCTCGAAGACCACGTCGAAGTGCGACACGGCCAGGCAGGTGGCCGTAAGCCGGTCTTCCGGCCACGGGTGGACCATCAAGGCGGCGTGGACGCCCTCGAAGACACCTTGGTCAAGCAGGGTGATCTTCCCGCCGCCGCCTTCTTCGCCGGGCGTGCCGACCACCCGCACGGTGAGACCGACGTCGTCGGCGACCGCGGCCAGCGCCGCGCCGGCGCCAGCGGCGGCGGCGGCGATGATGTTGTGGCCGCAGGCATGGCCGACGCCGGGGAGGGCGTCGTACTCGGCACAGATCGCCACGGTCAGGGGGCCCGAGCCAGCCGTGGCGACGAATGCGGTAGGAAGGCCACCCACGCCCTCGGTCACGACCAGCCCGTGGGCGGCGAGGAACCGGGCCGTGGCTGCTGCGGAGCGCTCCTCGGCGAAGTTCGTCTCCGGGTGGGCGTGGATGGTGTGGCTGAGCTCGACCAACGCTCCGAAGGCCTGGTCGACGACCAACCTGGCCTGCCGCTTCGTCTCGTCGGTCTCGCCGACGCGTCCCGACGTGGCCGACCCGGGGGCGCCCACTGCTTGGTCTCGTCTACTCGATCACGGCGATGACGTCGCCGGGACCGACGGAGTCGCCGGCGGACACGCGGACGTCCGTCACCGTGCCGGCCTTCTCGGCCACCACGTTGTTCTCCATCTTCATGGCTTCGAGCACGCAGACGACTTGTCCGACCTCGACCTCGTCACCTTCGGACACGGCGACCTTGACGATGGTCCCCTGCATGGGGACCGACACGGTGCCGGATCCGGAGGCACCCGTCACCGCCTTGGGACGGCGTCCCCCGGCTGGGCGGCTTGCCACTGCCGTGCGTCCGGAAGCCACCACCGTGTCACCGGCGTCAGGTACCCAGAGCTTGACCTGGTAGCGGCGTCCGTCGACTTCGGCGGTGACGTCGCGCAGGACTCGGGCCTCCTCGCTCTCGCCGGCCGGTGCCACCGGGCCGGGGCCCGAGCGCACCTCGGACAGGTCGAGCCGCTGTTCGACCCAGTTGGTCGAGTGGGTGGCCGAAGCGAAGTCCTCGTGCGCCAAGATGGCGACGTCTGCCGGGAGCGTGGTGGCCACCCCCTCGATCTTCGTCTCGTCGATGGCGCGCAACATGCGCCGACGGGCTGCTTCGCGGTCGTGGCCCCAGACCACCAGCTTTGCCACCAGGTTGTCGTAGAACTGGCTGACCGTGTCCCCGGCCTGGTAGCCGGCGTCGAGCCGGACGCCCGGCCCCCCGGGAGGCACGAGCGAGGTGATCGTCCCCGGCGAGGGGGTGAAGGCGCCGCCGGCGGGGTCTTCGGCGTTGATCCGGACTTCGATGGCATGCCCGTCGCGACGGACCTCTTGCTGGGTGAAGCCGAGCGCCTCACCCGATGCCACCCGGAGCTGCCACTCGACCAGGTCGAGCCCGGTCACCAGCTCGGTCACCGGGTGCTCCACCTGCAGGCGCGTGTTCATCTCGAGGAAGAAGAACTCGCCGTCCTGGTAGAGGAACTCGACGGTCCCGGCGTTGACGTAGCCGCACGCCTCGGCGACGCGCACCGAGGCTTCTCCCATGGCTCGGCGGACCTCGTCGGGAAAGTCGGGCGCCGGGCTCTCCTCGATGAGCTTCTGGTGCCGACGCTGGCACGAGCAGTCGCGCTCGCCGAGCCACACCGTGTTGCCGTAGGTGTCGGCGATGATCTGCATCTCGACGTGCCGGGGCCAGGGAAGGTAGCGCTCGAGGTAGCACTCGCTACGACCGAAGTAGGCCTGGGCCTCGCGCTGGGCCGACTCGAGCGCGCGTGCCGCTTCGTCGGCGGAGGCGACCACCTTCATGCCTCGCCCCCCGCCGCCGTAGGCGGCCTTGATGGCCACGGGCCATCCGAACTCTTCTCCGAAGGCCACCACCTCGTCCGGAGAGCGGAGGGTCTCCGAGCGGCCCGGGACGCCGGAGACGCCGGCCCGTTCGGCAGCGTGCCGGGAGCTGATCTTGTCGCCCATCACGTCGATGGCCTCGGGAGGAGGGCCGATGAAGGTCACACCTCGCTCGGTGATCGCCCGGGCGAACGCAGCGTTCTCCGAGAAGAAGCCGTAGCCCGGATGGACGCCGTCGGCTCCGCTGCGCTCGATGGCCGACAGGATCGCCTCGGTGTTCAGGTAGCTCTCGGCGGCTGTCTGCCCGCCCAGGGCGTAGGCCTCGTCGGCCAGGCGGACGTGGAGGGCGTCGCGGTCGAGCTCGGAGTACACGGCGACGGTTGCCACGCCTAGCTCGCGGCAGGTCCGGATGACCCGTACGGCGATCTCTCCCCGATTGGCGATGAGGACCTTCGTGAGCACGCTGCACCTTTCCGTTCGTGAGCGCGGCCGGGGTGTCGTGACCGCGTCGACCGGCGGCCGCGGCCGCCGGCAGGTGGGGTATGGCTACCAGAGTGGCACGAGCCGTAGGGTCTCCGCCATGCCGGCCACTCGCTTCGCCGACGTGCGTCGCTTCGATGAGCTCGACTCGACCAACCGCTATCTGCTCGACGAGGCCCGTCGCGGCGCCCCCGACGGCGTCGTCGTCGTCGCCGACCGCCAGTCGGCCGGCCGCGGCCGGCTCGGTCGGAGGTGGGAGGCACCGCCGGGAGCCTGCCTGCTGGCCTCCGTCCTCCTGCGCCCCCGCCTCCCTCTCTCCGAGCGGTACTTGACGACGGCGTGCGTCGCTTTGGCGGCGGTGGAGGCCACCGCCGAGGTGGGCGGGGTTGCGCTCGGGGTCAAGTGGCCCAACGACCTGCTCGCGCCGGACGGGCGCAAGGTCGCCGGGGTGCTGGCCGAAGCCGAGGGCGACGCCGTGGTCGTCGGCATCGGGGTCAACGTCGCCTGGCCGACCGACGACGCCGACCTCGCCGCGCCGGCCCTTGCCGACCTGGCTGGACGGGCCACCTCGCTCGCCGCCCTGGCCGGGCAGGTCGTGTCCCGGGGAGATCTGCTCGATGGCCTGCTCGCCGCCCTCGAGCCCCGCGCCGCCGCGCTCGACGAGGCGGCGGGCCGGCGTCGGCTCGCCGCCGAGCTGCGGTCGGCGTGCACCACGTTGGGTGCCCGGGTCCGGGTGGACCTGGCCGACGGGCCCATCTGGGGAACGGCCGTCGACCTCACCGCCGACGGTCGGCTCGTCGTGGAGACCGCCACCGGACGCCAGGTCGTCGCGGCGGGTGACGTGACCCACCTCCGCACCACGGGATGACCCCTTGCTGCCGGGTGCCCGATGCCCGCCAACGCCTTGTCCGGCTTGGTCCTGGGTGTTGTTCCCCAGAACCGGGGCGTAGCGGGCGGATTATGCTGACCCACTTATGCGACTGCTCGTCACCGGCGGGGCCGGTTTTATCGGCTCGAACTTCGTGCGCTACTGGGTGGGCCGACACCCGGAGGACCATGTCGTCGCGCTCGACGTCCTCACCTACGCGGGAAACCGGCCGAACCTGGCCGACGTGGAGGACCGGATCTCCTTCGTGCAGACCGACATCGGCGACCTCGATGCCGTGGCCGGCGTGCTCGCGTCCCACGACATCGACGTCATCGTCAACTTCGCCGCCGAGTCGCACAACTCCCTGGCCATCCTCGACCCGGGCCGGTTCTTCCGTACCAACGTCTTGGGGACCCAGACCCTGGCTGAAGCGGCTCGTCGGCACGGCGTCGTACGGTTCCACCACATCTCCACCTGCGAGGTCTACGGAGATCTCCCGCTCGACTCCGACGATCGCTTCACCGAGGAGTCCCCCTACCGTCCGCGCACGCCCTACAACGCCTCCAAGGCCGGCGCCGACCATGCCGTGCGGGCCTACGTCGAGACCTTCGAGCTGCCCGCCACCATCACCAACTGCTGCAACAACTACGGGCCCTACCAGTTCCCCGAGAAGGTGATCCCGCTGTTCACCGCCCGGGCACTCGACGACCAGCCACTGCCGCTGTACGCCTCGACGCAGAACCGGCGCGAGTGGCTCCACGTCGACGACCACTGCCGGGCCATCGAAGCGGTGCTCGAGCGCGGCGTGGTGGGCGAGACCTACAACGTAGGCAGTGGGGTGGAAGCCAGCATCGAGCAGATCGCCGACGCCGTCCTGGCTGCTACCGGCCGACCGTCGACGTTGAAGGAGATCGTCCCGGACCGCCCGGGCCACGATCGTCGCTACCTCCTCGACTCCACCAAGATCCGCACCACCTTGGGATGGGAGCCGACGATCGGCTTCGAGGAAGGACTCGCCGGCACGGTGTCGTGGTACGCCGACCACCGCAGTTGGTGGGAGCCGCTCCGAGACCGGGCGCCGGTGGTCGAGGGGGCGTGGACCGGCGGGAGCCAGCCACCGGCTCGACCGTGAGCACGCCGCTCCGGGTCTTCGTCACCGGAGGTGACGGACAGCTGGGACGAGACGTTCAGGCTGTGCTGGCCGGCGCCATGCCCGACGGTGGTGCCCCGGCGCACGTGACGGGCCTGACGGTGCCCCAGCCGGCGGGGGGATTCGAGACGCTGGCCACCGACGTCGACACGCTCGACCTGCGCGACCGCGACGGAGTCCTCGCTGCGGTGGAGGCGTTCCGTCCCGACGTTGTCCTCCACGGTGGTGCCTATACGGCCGTGGACGCCTGCGAGTCCGACCCTGACACCGCCTACGCGGTCAACGCCCTCGGCACCCGCTACGTCGCCGAGGCGGCCCGGCGGGTGGGCGCCCACGTCGTCTACGTCTCCACCGACTACGTGTTCGACGGCGAGCTCGGGCGCCCCTACGTCGAGTGGGACGACCCCGCCCCTCGTTCGGTCTACGGCCGCAGCAAGCTCGGGGGCGAGCGGGAGGTGCTCGCCGTGCTCGGAGGCGACGCCACCGTCGTCCGCACGGCGTGGGTGAGCGGTGCCCACGGGGCGAACATGGTCAAAACGGCGCTGCGTCTGGCCGGTACCGACGGCACGACCACGCTGCGCTTCGTGGACGACCAGCGAGGCACTCCGACGTTCACGGCCGACCTGGCACCTGTCCTCGTCCGCCTCGGCGTCGAACGGCGGCCGGGGACGTTCCATGTCACCAACAGCGGGGAGACGACGTGGTTCGAGTTCGTCCGGGCGGTGCTCGAAGCAGCGGGCGACGACCCCGGGCGGGTCGAGCCCATCACGACCGCAGAGCTCGATCCACCGCGCCCGGCGCCGCGCCCGGCCAACTCCCGGCTCGACAACCTGGGGCTCCGCCTGGCCGGGCTCCCACTGCTCCCCGAGTGGACGGACTCGCTGGCCCGTCTCGTCGACGCCGTGGTCGGACCGTGACCCCAGCCGTGACCCGAGCCCCAGCCGTAAGGACGGCGCCGTGACGTCCGGCGACCCGTCGTCAGCGCGCCCAGCCGGCTCGTCCGGTTCCGTCCGCATCACCTCGACGCCCGGTGTGGCGAGCTCGGTGCCCCCGCTCGCCGCGGCGTTGCCGCCGCGGGGTGAGCACGGGCCCGAGTCCCAGGTCCCCGAGGTCCCGACCTTCGGGCACGGAGGGCATGGCGTCCGGGTGCTCCCTCACGGGCGCGCGCGCTCTGTCGCCGTGCTCGGCGTCGGCTACGTCGGACTGCCCACCGCCGCCGTCCTCGCCCACCTCGGCCACCAGGTGACCTGCGCTGACGTGGACGAGGACCGGATCGCCCAGCTTGCTACCGGGTCGGTGCCCATCGTCGAGGACCACCTCGAGGAGCTGGTCCGTGAAGGCCTCGACGCCGGTCGTCTGCGCTTCGTCACCGACGTGGCCAGGGCGGTCACCGGGTGCGAGTTCGTCTTCCTGTGCGTGCCCACCCCTCAGGGCGAGGACGGCTCGGCGGACCTGTCCTACGTGGAGGCGGCGGCGGCGGCCATCGGCCCCCACCTCGAGCCGGGCTCGGTGGTGGTGAACAAGTCCACCGTGCCGGTGGGCTCGACCCTGGTCGTCGAGCGGGTACTTGGCCGCCACGACGTCTCGGTCGTCTCGAACCCCGAGTTCCTGCGCGAGGGCTCGGCGGTCTCCGACAGCCTTCACCCCGAGCGCGTCGTGGTGGGTGCCGCCGACCAGTCGGCTGCCGCCCGGGTCGGCGAGCTGTTCGCCGGCACGCGGGCACCGGTCCTCATCACGGACGCCACCACCGCCGAGACGATCAAGTACGCGGCCAACGCCTTTTTGGCCACCAAGCTGAGCTTCGTCAACGCGGTGGCCAGCCTGTGCGAGGCCGTCGGTGCCGACGTGCGCGACGTCATCCTGGGCCTCGGCTACGACCGACGGATCGGCTTCGAGTACCTGCGGCCCGGGCCCGGGTGGGGGGGGAGCTGCCTGCCCAAGGACACCCAGGCCCTGGTGCGGATCGCCGAGGACGCCGGGTACGACTTCGCCTTCCTCCGTGGGGTCATTGCCATCAACGACGAGCAGTTCGACCGGGTGGTGGCGAAGGTCGTCGCTGCCACCCGACCGTCGACCGAGGGCCCACCCCTCCAGCGAGGACATCGGCGCGAGACGGCAGGCGCCCCCACGGCCCCCACGGCCGCCGAGCCTGAGCTCGCCGGCCGAGTCGTTGCCGTCTGGGGCCTCACCTTCAAGGCCGGCACCGACGACCTGCGGTCATCTCCTGCCGTCGAGGTCGTGCGTCGCATGGCAGGGAAGGGCGCGACCGTACGCGCCTACGACCCGACGGTGCCCGTCCCGACGGGAGCAGGGCCGGCCCGTCTCGACGGGCTGACGGGAGTGCGTGGCGACCCGGTGATCGGTGCCGTCACCGCCCACGCCGACCCGTACGACGCCTGCAGAGGGGCTGACGTGCTCGTCGTGCTCACCGAGTGGGACGAGTTCCGCCTGGTCGATTTCCGCCGGGTGGCGCTCGAGCTCGCCCGGCCGGTGGTGGTCGACGCCCGCAACCTGCTCGATCCCGCCCAGCTCCGGCGGCTCGGCTTCGCCTACGAGGGGATCGGGCGGCGGTGACCGGTCGTGTCGCCGTCCTCGGAGGTGCCGGCTTCCTCGGCTCTCACCTGTGTGACCGGCTCGTGGCCCGGGGAGACGAGGTCGTCTGTGTCGACGACTTCTCCACCGGGCGCCGCGCCAACGTCGCCCACCTGCTCGGGAACCCCGCCTTCACCCTCGTCGAGGCCGACGTGTCGACCTCGGTCCCGGTGGACGGCTCCCTCGACGCGGTCTGCCACCTGGCCAGCCCGGCCTCCCCCCCCGACTACCTGGCCCGCCCGCTCGCCACGCTGGCGGTCGGGAGCGAAGGGACCCGCCTCGCCCTCGAGCTGGCAGAGCGAAACCACGCCCGCTTCCTGCTGGCATCGACGAGCGAGGTGTACGGAGATCCGGCCGTGCACCCCCAGCCCGAGTCCTACTGGGGCAACGTCAACCCGGTCGGCCCTCGGAGCGTCTACGACGAGGCCAAGCGGTTCTCCGAGGCACTTACCTTCGCCCACCACCGGTCCCGGGGCACGGACGTCGGTGTCGTGCGCATCTTCAACACCTACGGCCCCCGACTCCGCACCGACGACGGTCGGGTCGTGTCGAACTTCCTGGCCCAGGCGCTCCGGGGCGATCCGCTCACCGTCTACGGGGACGGGAGCCAGACCCGGAGCCTCTGCTACGTCGACGACGAGGTTGGGGGACTGGTGGCCATGCTCGACGCCTCGGTGACCGGTCCGGTCAACCTCGGCAACCCCGACGAGTACACCGTCCTCGAGCTGGCGCGCACGGTCATCGAGCTGACCGGCTCCACCTCGACCATCGTGCACCGTCCGCTGCCGACTGACGACCCGGCGCGCCGGCGTCCCGACATCTCACTGGCCCGCCAGCTCCTCAGGTGGGAGCCGACCACGCCGCTCGCCGTCGGGCTCGCCCGAACCGCCGAGGCACTGGTTGCCGAGCAGCGGCTGGGCAGCGCCTCCGAGCCGGGAGCGGGCAGCGAGTGAGCCGGGAACGGGCAGCGAGTGAGCCGGGAGGTACTGGTGTGGACGGAGCTGGCGTGAGCGGGTACCGGACCCTGAGCGTGATCGTGCCGGTCTACAACGAGCGCACCACGGTCGCCGAAGCGGTGCGCCGTATCCGCCAGGTCGACGTTCCCCTCGAGCTGGAGATCGTCGTGGTCGACGACGGGTCGACCGACGGCACCCGACAGGTGCTCGCCACCCTCGAGGACTCGACCGTGCGCGTCCTCGCCCACGCTCGCAACCGGGGTAAGGGCGCAGCCGTGCGCACCGGGCTGGCAGCGGCCCGGGGCGACCTGGTGCTCATCCAGGACGCCGACCTCGAGTACGACCCGGCCGATTGGCCGAAGCTGCTCGACCCGCTCCTGCGGGGGAAGGCCCGGGTCGTCTACGGAAGCCGGTTCACCGGCGAGCGCAAGAACATGCTCCCGCTCCACTGGGTGGGCAACCGCTTCCTCGTCCTCATCACCAACGTCCTCTACGCCTCCACGCTCTCGGACATGGAGACCTGCTCGAAGGTGTTCGACCGCCGGGTCCTCGCCGGTCTCCCCCTCGAGTCCGACCGCTTCGAGATCGAGCCCGAGCTCACGGCCAAGGTGCTCCGGCGTGGGTACCGCATCTACGAAGTACCGATCTCGTACGCCGGCCGCGAGGTTGCTCAGGGCAAGAAGATCACCTGGCACGACGGGTTCGGCGCGCTGTGGGCGCTCCTCAAGTACCGTGTCACCCCGCTACCGCCCCCGCCTCCGGAGGCGGCTGTGCTCACCGACCGGTGACCGCCGAACGCCCGACGGGCGCGGGGGAGACCGGCCGGGCGGGTCGACGGCCCGGTGGAACGGCTGCGGTTGTCGTCAACTATGAGTCGGGGCCGCTCCTTGCCCGGTGTGTGGTCGCTCTGGTCGTCGCCGCCGCCGACGAGGTGGTGGTGGTCGACAACGGTTCGTCCGACGGCTCGCTCGCTGCGGCCGAGGCCACCGGGTTGGTCGACGCCGTGGTCCGCCCGGGGCGCAACGTGGGCTACGGGGCGGGGGCCAACCGGGGTGTCGCCGTCACCCGGGGCGACGTGGTCCTCGTATGCAACCCGGACGTGGAGGTGTCCCCCGAAGCGCTCGTCCGGTTGGTCGACGCCCTCGACCGTGACCCCGGCCTCGGACTGGTCGGTCCCCTCATTCGTGCTACCACCGGCGAGCGGTACCCGTCGGCCCGCCGGTTCCCGTCGCTCCTCGACGCCGCTGGGCACGCGCTGCTCGGGCTGTTCGCTCCCGACAACCGCTTCACCCGCGCCTACCGGATGGACGACCTTGCCGAGTCGGGCACGTACGACGTGGACTGGGTGTCCGGGGCCTGCTTCGTGGTTCGGCGCGGCGCCTTCGAACAGGTCGGTGGCTTCGACGAGTCGTACTTCATGTACGCCGAGGACGTCGACCTGTGCTGGCGGCTCGGGCGCCGAGGTTGGCGGATCGGCTACGTGACCGACGCCGAGGCCGTCCACGTCCAGGGGGTCTCTACCGCCCGTCACCCCTACGCCATGCTCGTGCACCACCACGTCTCGCTCTTCCGCTTTGCCGCTCGTTCGAGCACCGGCTGGCGACGCCTCGCCCTGCCGGCGGTGGCGGCCGGGCTCGCCGTACGGGCCGCCTTGGCCTTCGTCCACCACTGGGCCGGGCCCGAAGGACGGCACCGATCCCCGCACCGTCCGTGACGGGCTAGGGTGTCCCCCGATCATGCCCAGCAATTCGACAGGGAAGTGGGTGGCGCGAGCAGCGTCCACCGGTGGCGGGAAGACCTACCGCGGCCAGATGCCGGTCAACTGGTACGCGGCCTTGGTGCTGCTGTGCGTGGTGGGCCTGGGCCTGATCGGCTACAGCCGCTACGAGCGAACGCACCAGACCGCCTCGTCGGCCGGTCCGCCGACGACATCGCAGACGTGGTACGCGGCGCTCGCCGTCGACATCTGCGGCAAGGTCGAGCCGAACCTCCCGGCCAGCACCAACCCGTCGGCTGGGTTCACCACCGACGGCTCGGGCATCGTGACCATCCAGCCCAAGAACGCCAGCGAGTCGGGGGCGAACGCCACGCTGGGCACCTTCGTGTCGGAGTACAAGAAGCTCGCGTTGACCACCACGACGGTGCGCTACCCCGGTGGCCGCGTCTTCAGCAACGGGGAGCGGTGCCCTGCCAAGACGCCTGACGCCGGCAAACAAGGCTTCGTCATCGTCGACGAGTGGCCCAACTTCAGCGCCAAGAAGTCCACCGAAGCGCCCGGCGACCCGCGGTCGCTCAGGTTCTCCAACGGCCAGATGATCACGGTGGCCTTCGTCCCGGCCACCAAGGCGGTCCCCAAGCCGCCGGCGGCAGTCATCACCAACCTGATCAAGGCGGTGACCGGAGCCCAGACCTCGGTGCCGACGTCGGTGCCCTCGACCTCGGTACCGACCCCCACGACCCCCACGAGTTCCCCCACCACCCCCAACACGACGCCACCGTCCGGAACCGCGAAGTGAGGGCAGTCGTCCTCGTGGGCGGCGAGGGGACGCGCCTCAGGCCGCTCACCCTCACGACCCCGAAGCAGATGCTCCCCGTGGTCGAGCAGCCGATGATCGAGCGTGTGCTCGGCCAGCTGGCCCTCCATGGCGTCGACCGCGCCGTCCTCTCCCTCGGCTACCGGCCGGACGCCTTCATCGACGCCTATCCCGACGGAGTGGTCGCCGGCGTGTCGGTCACCTACGCCGTCGAGCCGACACCCCTCGACACGGCCGGCGCTGTCCGGTTCGCCGCCCTCCACGCCGGAGTTGACGACACCTTCGTCGTCGTGAACGGTGACGTCCTCGCCGACCTCGACCTCGGTGCCCTGGTCCGGTTCCACCGGGAGCGAGGTGGCGTCGCCACCATCGCCCTCACCCCGGTGGCCGACCCCTCTGCCTTCGGCGTCGTCCCCACCGACTCCACGGGACGGGTGACCGCCTTCATCGAGAAGCCGCGCCGGGACGAGGCACCCACCAACCTGATCAACGCCGGCACGTACGTCCTCGAGGCCGAGGTCCTCGACCGGATCCCCGCGGGCCGTCGGGTCTCCATCGAGCGCGAGACGTTCCCTGCCCTCGTCGAGGCCGGGCGCCTCTATGCCAGTGGATCGGACGCCTACTGGCTCGACACCGGCACCCCCGAGGCGTACCTGCGTGCCCATGACGACCTCCTGCGGGGCCGAAGGGGATCCCCTCCGGCCCCCGGGGCAGTCGAGGACGCCGCCGTGGGACGGGAGGTCTGGCGCACGGGTGTCGCCGACGCCGCCGGCGCCTCGGTGTCGACGTCACTGCTCGGTGCCGGAGCCGTCGTCGGTGCCGGAGCCGTGGTCGAAGGCTCGGTCGTCGGTGCCGGAGCCGTGGTCGAGGCCGGTGCCACCGTGCGCGGCTCGGTGCTGCTCCCTGGGGCTCGCGTGGCAGAGCGAGCGACCGTCGAGCGGACCATTGTCGGCCCCGGGGCGACCGTCGGCCGACGGTGCAGCGTGCTCGGGGTGTCGGTGATCGGTGCCGACGTCGTGGTCCCGGCCGGGACCGAGCTTGAGGGTGCGCGGGTGCCAGAAGGGGCTTGAGCGGTGCGGGCGCTGGTGACCGGAGGCGCCGGTTTCATCGGGTCGACGCTGGTCGACCGCCTGCTTGCCGAAGGAGCGACTGTCGACGTCGTCGACGATCTGTCGAGCGGCTCGCTGGTCAACCTGGCTGAGGCGCGGGCGGGCAGTGGCCGTCGCCTCACGGTTCACCACCTGGACGTGCGCTCGCCCGAGGTGGTCGACGTCCTCACCCTCCGCCGCCCCGAGGTGGTCTTCCACCTCGCCGCCCAGGCCGACGACGGGATCTCGGTCGCCGACCCGGTCTTCGACGCGGAGGTGAACGTGCTGGGGACGCTCCGTGTCCTCGAAGGGGCCCGTGCCGCCGGATGCAGGCGAGTCGTCTTCGCCGCCAGTGGTGAGACCCTCTACGGCGAGCCGGATCCCTCCGACCTCCCCTGGCGCGAGTCGCTCCCGGCGCGGCCGCTCACGCCGTTTGGAGTCTCGAAGAAGGCAGCCATCGACTACCTCGTCGCCTACCGCCAGCTCCACACCCTCGAGTTCGTGGCCCTGGCCCTGGCCAACGTGTACGGGCCCCGTCAGGACCCCCACGGCGAGACCGGCATGGTCGCCGTCTTCGGTCGACGGCTCCTGGCCGGCGAGCAGGTGACGATCGTCGGCGACGGGAACCAGACGCGCGACTTCGTCTTCGTCGACGACGTGGTCGACGCCTTCGTGCGCGCTGCCACCAAGGGTGGAGGGCTGGTCTGCAACATCGGCACCGGTCGCGAGACGTCGGTCAACGCGC
This sequence comes from Actinomycetes bacterium, assembly GCA_021798955.1. GTDB lineage: Bacteria > Actinomycetota > Acidimicrobiia > Acidimicrobiales > RAAP-2 > JAJZJT01. The sequence goes on along the minus strand of JAJZBK010000002.1, from coordinate 135,807 downwards.
TCTACGCAGAGATGGCCCGGCAGGTCGGTTCCGACCTCCAGCCCCGCTACGCCCCGTCCCGCCCTGGCGAGCTGCGCAGGTGCAGCCTCGACCCGTCCCGAGCGGCCATGCAGCTGGGCTGGAAGGCGTGGACGACGGTGGCCGAGGGAGTGCGCTCGGTGCTCGAGCACCTCCGGGGGGAGCAGGGGGGCTCGACCGCACCCAGGTGAGGAGCCGTGCCGCGGTCGGGGGTCAGCGGAACAGGTCTTCGGAGGGGGGCCGGACGATCTCCTCGGCCACGGAGCCGTCCCGTAGCCAGGCGGGTGCCACGCCCCGCACGACGGCGGCGGGGACGCCCCGGTCCTTGCCCATGACGAGCTCGGCGGCGCCGGCGAGCTCGTCGGCCACGCACACCTCGGTGGCCTCGAGCACCCGGCCGGTGGCATCCGGCGTCCCGCGCAGGTCGACCACCGCTGCGACCCCGGCTACCCCGATGGCGACGTCGGTGACGCCTCGGCGCCAGGTGCGTCCGAACGTGTCGGAGATGACGACCCCCACCTCGACGCCCAACCGGCGCCGAAGGTCCGCCCGGATCCTCCGGGCTGACCGGTCGGGGTCCACTGGCAGGAGGGCTGCCGTTCCGGCCTCCACGTTGGAGAGGTCCACGCCGGCGTTGGCGCAGACGAAGCCGTGGCGGGTCTCGCTGATGAGCAGGTCGCCTCGTCGGCGGACCACCCGGACCGACTCGGACTCGACGACGCGGCGCTTGGCTGCTGGGTCGTCGGGGTCGACGGGGACCAGGCGCCCCTCGGCCTTCGAGACGACCTTCTGGGTGACGACGAGCACGTCTCCGTCGGCCAGGCCGCCGGGGACACTGGAGGTGGGACCGAGGGCGCAGGCGAGGACCCCGGCCAGGTCGTCACCGGGGACGACAGCGCCGATGCCGACGACCGGGTGGACGGCGAGCCCACCGTCGCCCCGGGTCACCGCCGACCGTCCCCGAGCGCTCCGAGGACGGCGCGGGACAGCTCGGCGGCCCGTCTGACGTCGCTCATGACCGTGTCCGCGACCACGCAACGCACGCCCTCCGCCTCGACAGCCGGAGCGAGCGCCTCGTCGGCTCTGTCGACCACCAGTGTCGAGACCCACGGCGCGTACCAACGCGCCACGCCGACTACCGAGGGCTCGAAGCCCGACTCGGCCATGAGCCGGGCTGCCGGTCCCTTGATGGCCGCGCCGGCGACGATGGGGGATACCGCGACGACGACGTCCCGCCGTCGGCGGAGGTGGTCGAGGAGGCCGGGGACGGCGACCACGGGGCCGATGGAGACCACCGGGTTCGACGGGCACACCACCACCACTTCGGCGTCGTCCACCGCCTCGAGGACCCCTGGCGCCGGGCGTGCCTGGTCGGCCCCGGCGAACCGGACGGCAGCGACGGCGACGTCGTGCCGGAGCCGTACGAAGTACTCCTGAAAGGGCACCTCGTGACCGCTGGCCAAGCGCAGATGGGTCCGCACCGGGTCGTCCGAGACGGGCAGGAGCCGGACCTGGACCCCGCGGGCCCGAGCCAGCTCGGCGGTCACCTCGCTGAGCGTCGCTCCCTGGTCGAGCCGGTGGGTGCGGTAGCAGTGGGTGGCGAGGTCGCGGTCGCCGAGGCGGAACCAGGTCTCACCACCCAGTCGTTCGAGCTCGGCCATCACCGTCCACGACTCACCGGCCAGCCCCCAGCCGGTGCCGCGGTCGGACAGCCCGGCCAGCGTGTAGAGCACCGTGTCGAGGTCGGGAGAGATGTGGAGCCCGTGCAGTCGGGTGTCGTCGCCGACGTTGACCACGGCGGTGATGGTCGCAGCGTCGACGACCTCCACCATCCCCTCGAGGAGCCGGGCGGCACCGACCCCGCCGGCCAGTGCCGTGATCACGACCGGTCGCCGGCTCGCTGGACCCGCACCAGGGCGGCGAGGTGCCGGCGGACGTGCATGGTCGGGCACACTACCGCCGGTGTGAGGCGCCGACCAGCGGGCGGCGTCCGGCTTCCCGGCGCGGGTGCCGAGATGTGCAAGGCTCTCGCCGTGCCGCGCCACGGACACCGGTCGGATGCCGCCCGGCTCTCCGTCGCTCTCGACGCCACGCCGCTGCTCGGCCGGCCGACGGGCGTCGGGGCGTTCGTAGCTGGGCTGCTCGGCGGTCTCGCCCGCCGCCAGGACGTCGACGTGTCGGCCTTCGCGGTGAGCTGGCGCCGCCGCCATGGCATCGACTCCCTCGTTCCGCCGGAGGTCGACCTCGGGCAACGGCCCATGCCGGCGCGGCCGCTGCACGCGGCGTGGCGCCGGCTGTCGTGGCCGCCGGCGGACTGGTTCGTCGGGCGTCACGACGTCGTCCACGGGACGAACTTCGTGGTGCCACCCGCTCATGCTGCCCGGGTGGTCAGCGTGCACGACCTGACCCCCTTGCGCTATCCGCACCTCTGCGACCGCTCCACCTTGGTCTTTCCCGATCTCGTGCGGCGAGCGATCGCTGCTGGCGCCTACGTGCACACCTTGTCGGACTTCGTAGCCGACGAGGTCGTCGACGCGTTCGGCGCCACGCCGGACCACGTGCGCACGGTCCACCTCGGTGTGCCGTTGCTGGCCGAGCTCACCGACCTGGCCGAGCTCACCGACCTGGCCGAGCTCACCGACCTGGCCGAGCCGGCCGGCGGCACTGGAATCGCCCACAGACCTCCAGTCGTCCCGGAGCTGCCCGTCGTCCTCCCCCCGGGCACGGAGCGCTACGTGATCGCGATCGGCACCGTCGAGCCCCGCAAGGACTACCCGTCGCTCATCACCGCCTTCACCCAGGTTGCCGCCTCCGACCCGGGGCTCGCCCTGGTCATCGTCGGTGCCTCGGGGTGGGGCGCGGATGCCGTCGAACGGGCCGTGGGACGCTCCCCGGCGGCGGCTCGTGTCGTTCGGGTCGGCTACGTGGCCGATGTCGCCCTCGTCCGGCTGCTCGCCGGTGCCGCCGTGCTCGCCTACCCTTCCCTCTACGAGGGCTTTGGCTTCCCTCCCCTCCAGGCGATGGCGGCCGGCGTGCCCGTGGTCACTACGCGGGCCGGTGCCATCCCCGAGGTGGTCGGCGACGCCGCCGTGCTCGTGCCTCCCGGCGACGCCGACGCTCTGGCCGACGCCCTGGCCGCCGTGCTCGCCGGCGGACCGGAGGTCGACGCCCTGGTGGCACAGGGTCGTGAGCGGTCCCGCCGGTTCACCTGGGACGCCTGTGCGGCAGGCATGGTCGGCCTCTACCGCGACGCCGCGGCATGAGCTCCTCGCCCTGTCGACCGACGCTCGGACCAGGTGCCCGTCGAGTCGGCGTGCTGGTCGTCGCCGAGCAGTTGCGGCGTGCGGTGCCCGGTGGCATCGGCACCTACGCGCTCGGCCTGCTGTGGGGCCTGCGTCGCCTCGAGACCGGTGCCGGCGCCGACGTCACGGTGCTGGCCAGCCGGCGTCGACGGCGGGAAGCGGGTCGAGATCCGCTGGCGGGACCTGGGTTCCCTGTCCGGTCCGTACCACTGCCCAGTCCCGTCCTCACCCGCTTGTGGGACGCCGGCGTCCTCTCGGCTCCCCGGAGCTTCGACGTCGTCCACGCCGTGTCGCTGGCTGCCCCACCCAGCCGGGACGCGCCGGTGGTGGCGATGGTGCACGACCTGTTGTGGCGGACGCATCCCGAGGCCTACCCGGCTCGGGGACGGGCGTGGCACGAGGCAGCGCTCCGGCACCTCCTGCGGCGAGCGGCCCGCATCATCGTGCCGAGCGAGGTCGTGGCCACGGAGCTGGTCGACGCCGGAGCGACGGCGTCTGACGTGGTGGTCGTGCCCCACGGCAGCGACCACCTGCCGCCGCCGGACAGCTCGGCGACCGACGCCCTCCTCGCCCGTCTCGGAGTCGGCACCCCGTTCCTGCTGGCCGTGGGAACGCTCGAACCGCGCAAGAACCTCGCCCGCCTGTTCGAGGCCTATGGGCAGGCGCGCCGCCGGTTGCCCGAGCCGTGGCCGCTGGTCGTGGTCGGACCCGCCGGATGGGGTGACCGGCTACAGCCCGTCGAAGGCGTCGTCTTGGCCGGGGGTGTCCCACCTGGCGTCCTCGCCGGCCTCTACCACCGGGCCCGGCTGCTCGCCTACGTGCCGCTCGGCGAGGGCTTCGGCCTGCCTCCCCTCGAGGCCATGGCGGCGGGGGTCCCGGTGGTGGCGAGCCCGCTCCCGAGCACAGGCGGCGCTGCCAACGAGGTCGATCCCCTTGACGTGGAGGGGATCGCCGAGGCGCTCGTCGTCGTGGCGAGCGAGGACGACGTCGCCGACGACCTCCGTCGGCGAGGCGCCGAGCACGCTGCCGGCCTGCGGTGGACGACGACAGCGGAGCGTCACGTGGCGGTGTGGGCTGGCGTCGCCGGAGCAGGTCCCCGTGGCTGACGGCGAGCAGTCCGTGACGAGGGTCGAGGAGCGCACGCGGGTGGTTGGGGCAGCCAAGGGAGCCTCTGGGGATGGTCCGTCACCCCCTACGCTGCGGTGCTCGGTCGACGTGACGGCGGTCCCAGCCCGCCCGGTTGGTGCCGGCCAGTACACGTTGCGCCTGGTCGAGGCCGTCGCAGCTGGTGACGAGGTGTCGCTCGTCCTGCTGGCTCGCCGGGGAGACGCCGCTCGGTGGCGCTCACTGGCACCGGGAGCCGAGGTGGTGGACGTCGCCCCGGCTCCCCGGCCGCTCCGCCTGGCCTGGGAGCAGGTCGCCTTGCCGGCTCGGCTGCGCACCGCGGCAGTGGCCGTCCACCACTCACCCCACTACACGATGCCGGAGCGCACCCGCCTCCCCGTCGTCGTCACCGTCCACGACCTGAGCTTCTTCGTGTCTCCCGAGTGGCACGAGCGCTCCAAGGTGCTCCTGTTCCGTCGGGCGATCGAGGTGGCGGCTCGTCGGGCCACCGTCATCGTCTGTCCGAGCCAGGTGACGGCTGACGAGCTCGAGCGCTGGTGCCCGACCGACGCCGAGGTGGTGGTGGCCCATCACGGTGTCGATGCGCGTCGCTTCTCACCCGAGGAGGCCGACCCGGGGAGCGACCTCGTCGTCCTGGGCGGTATCGACCACCGTCTCTTACAGGGTGCCCCCTTCGTGGTCTTCGTCGGCACCCTCGAGCCCCGCAAAGACGTCCCCACGCTGGTGGCGGCCTTTGCCCGCGTGGCGCGCCGGCATCCCGAGGCGCTGCTCGTGCTGGCCGGGGGACCGGGGTGGGGTGGCGACGCCGTCGAGCGGGCCCTCCACGCCGCCGGGATCGACGGCCAGGTGGTCAGGACCGGCTACGTCCCCGACGACGCCGTCCCGGCGTTGTTGCGGCACGCTGCCGCGGCCGTCTACCCGGCCCGGTACGAGGGCTTCGGTCTGCCCGCCCTCGAGGCGCTGGCCTGTGGGACCACCCTCGTGACCACTCGAGGGACGGCGATGGAAGAGGTGGCGGGCTCCGCCGCCCTGCTCGTCGACCCCGGTGACACAGCCGCCCTGGCCGACGTCCTCGACGTCGTGCTCTCTGAGCGGGGCACGGGGGACCCCGACCGTGACGATCGACGACGTCGCGGGCTCGCCGTGGCTGCGGCCCACACCTGGTCGGCGAGCGCTGCTGCCCACGTCCGGGCGTACCGGCTCGCCGCCCGTGGAGGCAGGCGGCGCGCCCGGGGCACCCGGTAGGGTGCTCGACGTGCGAGCCCTGATCACCGGAGGCAGCGGCTTCGTCGGCACCTGGTTGGTCGACCACCTGCGCGCTGTCGGCGACGACGTCGAGGTGACGGACACCGAGGTCGACGTCACCGACCCCGACGCCGTCCACGCCGCCATCGAAGCGGCGCGTCCCGAGGTCGTGTACCACCTGGCTGCGCTGTCGCACGTGGGCCGGTCGTGGGACGACCCCCTACGGGTCCTCGAAGTGAACGTGCTCGGGACGGCCAGCGTGCTGCTGGCTGCCCGCCGGTCCGGGCTGGCGCCACGAGTGCTCGTGGTGAGCTCGGCCGAGGTGTACGGGGCCGTGGTCGACCCAGCGGCGCTCCCGCTCACCGAGGACATGGCGCCGGCACCGGTCACGCCCTATGCGGCGAGCAAGCTGGCGGCAGAGGCCGTTGCCATCCAGGCGTTCCGCGGTCACGGCCAGCACGTCGTGGTGGCGCGTCCGTTCAACCACGTGGGCCCCGGGCAGTCCCCTGAGTTCGCCGTCGCCGCCTTTGCCAAGCGGGTCGTGGAAGCAGTGGCGAGCGGCCAGCGTGCCATCGCCGTGGGCAACCTGTCGGCTCGGCGCGACTTCACCGACGTCCGTGACGTCGTGCGCGCCTATCGGGCACTCGTCGAGTCGGGCGAGCCGGGAACGGTCTACAACGTCTGTTCGGGGCGGGACGTCTCGATGCGCGAAGTGGCCGACGAGCTGGTGGCGCTGGCCGGGGCTTCGCTCGAGCTCGAGGTGGACCCGGCCCTCGTCCGGCCGGTCGAGGTCCCCGTCCTGCGGGGAGACCCGGGTCGTCTCCAACGCGCCACGGGCTGGGTGCCCGTGCACCCGCTGGCCGAGACGCTTGCTGACGTCCTCAAGGACTGGGAAGGCCGGGCGTCCCGAGCCGTCTAGCTCGTCGTGAGCCGGCGGGTGCGTCCCGAGCCGTCTAGCTCGTCGTGAGCCGGCGGGTTCGTCGTGAGCCGGCGCCGACGGATCGGGTGGCCAGGTGTCGTGGCATGGGGCTCGGTGCTGGCAGACGGGAACCCGAGCAGCGCTCCCGCTCAGACCAGGCGCGACGACGGGCCCGCTCGAGCGGGCCCGTCGTCGGCGGATCGGAGGGGGCCGGTCCGCGGCGGTGAGGCATCGTGCCCCACCGTGTCCAGCGTCGCCGAGGGGGGAGCGGCGGCGCCGAGGTCGTGGAGGTCGCTGACCGGGCGGTCAGGCGTTGGTCAACCGCTCGCGGAGCTGGGCGCGCACGTCTCGTGCCAGCTCGTGCGCCTGGGCGGCGAGGTCGCGGGCTGGCTCGGGAAGGCGCTGCTCGAGGGGCGACAGCACCGCCTCGACCTGCTCGACGAGTGCCTCGACCCGCTGGTCGACGTCTGCGAGCACGCCAGTGACGTCGTCCCGCACGGTTGACAGTCGGCTCTGGACGTCGGTGCGCGGCTGGCCCAGGCGCGCTTCGAGCTCTCGCCGCTGCACCTGGAGCCGTTGGTAGCCGAGCACGCCGGCGCCGACGGCGACGTAGGCGGCGTCCCGCGCCCGACGTGCGAGCTCTTGGGCCACCTGAGCGGGGTCGAGGTCGGGAAGTGATCGTTCGAAGCGGGGCATTGGTCCTCCTACATGGGCGCCGCGGATGCGGCCTGTTGATGCAAGTGTATACGGACTGATAAACAATTGCAAGCATTCAAGACCACGGGTCCCGGTGTCGGTCGACGCGAGCAGGCGCGTTGTCGGTGGTGTGCCCGGTGCCAGTAGCCTCGGCACCCTGATGGATGCCCTGGCCCCGCCGGTCGTCGCCGTCGTCGTCGCCCACCAGCCCGGTGAGTGGTTCGACGAGGCGTTGGGGTCGTTGGCCGAGCAGGACTATCCCGAGCTGTCCGTCCTGGTCCTCGACGCGGCGACTCCAGACGATGGTGGCCCCACCGTGGCCGAGCGCGTAGCAGCCCGGCTCCCCGATGCCTTCGTGCGTCGGCTCGAAGCGAACGTCGGCTTCGCCGCCGCTGCCGACGAGGTGCGTTCGATGGTGGAGGGTGCGGCCTACTACCTCTTCTGCCACGACGACGTCGCACTTGCCCCTGATGCCGTGCACCGGCTCGTCGAGGAGGCGTTCCGTTCGAACGCCGGGGTCGTCTCGCCCAAGTTCGTCAGCTGGGACGACCCCGCCCGCCTCCTCCATGTGGGCATGGCGCTCGACAAAGGTGGCTCGGTCGTGGACCGGGTCCAGCCCTTCGAGATCGACCACGGGCAGCACGACGCCGTGCGGGACGTGTTCGTGGCGCCGGGCGGCTGCACGCTGGTGCGTGCCGACCTGTTCGGTGCCCTCGGAGGCTTCGACCGGGACATCGTGGCCATGGGGGAGGACCTCGACCTCTCGTGGCGTGCCCAGGTGGCCGGGGCACGGGTCATCGTCGCCCCTGACGCCGTGGTCCGCCATCGCGAGGTGCTGGCCTCCGGACAGCGGCCGCTGGAGCCTTCCCTGGTGGGTTCGCCTCGCCCTGGGGCCCGTCCGGTCACCCTGCGCGAGCTCCAGCGTCGCCACGAGCTCGCTGCGGTCCTGACCTGCTACAGCACGGGTCATCTGGTGCGCGTGCTTCCTCAGGTCGTCGTGCTGGCGGTGGCCGAGGTGGTGGTGGCCACCATCGCTGGCGACCGCGACCGGGCTGTGGCCGTCATCCGTGCCTGGCGATGGAACCTCGGCCGCAGACGGGAGCTGCGGGCTGCCCGGCGTTCCGTGAAGGCGACGCGGCAGCTGAGCGACCGCGAGGTGCGCTCGCTGCAGGTCGGCGGGAGCAGCCGGCTCTCGTCGTACGGGGAGCGCCTGGTCGAGCGTGGTTTCAGGGAGGCACACCTCGACCCGGACGCCCTCGACGACTCCGCCGCTCTTGCGGAGGCGGGCGTCGCGCCCGCCGACGAGGTCACGGCCGAGGACGACCGTGCCACCGCCGGGAGGCGTGGCGCCCTCGCACCACAGGTGACCGTCGCCGTCTGGCTGACCGCCGCTTTCGTGCTCGTCGTGGGGGTGCGCAGCCTGCTCGTGGGGTCGATCCCCGTCGTCGGTCAGTTCGTCCCGTTCCCGAGCTGGTCAGCGACCTTCACGCAGTTTGCCGCCAGCTGGCACCCGGCTGGTGTCGGGCAGGCGGCACCGGCAACCCCGGCCTTCGCGCTCCTCGGCGTGCTCGGGACGATCCTGTTCGGAGCCATGGGCCTCGCCGAGAAGGTGGTGGTGCTGGGCTGTCTGCCCCTCGGTGCCTGGGGGGCTGTCTCGGCCGTTCGGCCGTTCGGTTCACAGCGGGCGGCAACGGTCGCCGGCATTGCCTACTTGGCCATGCCACTGCCCTACGACGCCCTCGCCCAGGGCCGCCTCGACGTGCTGGTCACCTACGCCGGCATGCCCTGGGTCCTCGGGCTCCTCTTCGGGGCGTCCGCACGCTCCCCCTACCGCCGCCGGGTCAGCTTGGCCCGCACGGTGGTGCGCCTGGGCCTGCTCGAGGCCGTCCTCGTCTCGTTCGTACCGGCTGCTGCGTTGCTCGTCGTGGGCACAGGCCTGGTCCTGGTCGTCGTCGACGTGGTCGTCCTCGACCGCGGCGCCGCTCGACGCGTCGCTGCCGCCACCGTCGGAGCGACGGCCGTCGCTGCGCTCTTGTGCCTGCCCTGGCTCGTCGGGGTGGCGAGCGCCGGCAGTAGTGCGTGGTCTGTGCTCGGGACGCCGACCACGGCCATCGGCGCGCCGAGCTGGGGCACCATCGTGCGCCTGTCGCTGGGGCCGATCGGCGACTCACCGCTGGCGTGGGGGTTCGCCCTGGCGGCGCTGCTGCCGGTGCTTCTCGGGCGCTCGACGCGGGCGGCATGGGCCGGCCGGTGCTGGGCGCTCGTCGTCGCCGCGTGGGTCGCTGCGTGGGCGTCGGCCCGAGGTTGGACCGGCGTGGTGGCACTCGAGCCCGCCGTGGTGCTGACGGTCGCCGCCGCCGGGCTGGCCATAGCCATCGGTGCCGGCGTCGTGGCCTTCGAGGAGGACCTCCGGGTCGCCGCCTTCGGGTGGCGTCAGCTCGCCGCAGGGGTGGCGGCGGCGGCCGTCGTCCTCGGTGCGCTTCCTACTCTGGTGTCGGCGTTGCCTGGGCGGTTCGACCTCCCGACCACGGACTTCGCCCAGACGGTCAACTGGATGGCGGCACAGCGACGGGAGGGCGCCTTCCGCGTGCTCTGGCTCGGCGACCCTCGTTCGCTCACCCAGGCGTCGTGGCCGGTCGGCGACGGCCTCGCCTATGCCACCTCAGAGGACGGTCCGGCCAACGCGACGTGGTTGTGGGACGCGGCTGCGCCCGGGCCGGCGTCCCGCCTTGCCGAAGCGGTGACCGAGGCCAGCTCGGGCCTGACCGACCAGGTCGGCAGCCTTCTGGCGCCGGCCGGGGTCCGCTATATCGCCGTGCTGGGCTCGCTCGCTCCGTTGATCCCTGGGCTCCAGCGGCCCATGACGTTTCCCCTCCCGGCCGACCTGCTGCCGGCGCTCTCCCGTCAGCTCGACCTGACACCCGTGCTCGCGCAGGCTGGGATCACCGTCTACCAGAACCTGGCCTGGGTCCCGGTGCGCGCCGAGGTCGCCGCCCACACCGGTCGGCCCGGGACGCTCTCCGAGCCGGCGCTCGTCGACCGAGCCCCGGGCAGTCCCGTCCTCCCCGGGGCCACGCCCGTGCTGGCCGGCCGTCCTTCTGCCACCAGCTTTGGCGGCTCGCTGCGGCGGGGCACGGTGGTGGCCGCCCTGGCACCCGCCTCCCGCTGGCACCTGGTGGGGGCGGCCGGACCGGCGCCGGAGCGGCGCACCTCTGGTTGGGTCGCCACCTACGCCGTGACGCGCCCCGGACCGGCCAGCCTGACCTTCGACGCCGGTGCTCTGCCGGTCGTGGCGACGGCCTACGTCGTCCTCGCCTGGCTGGCCGTGCTGGTGGTCTCCGTGGGGGGGCGGCCTCGGTGGGCCCTGACGGTGGCTCGGCGCCCGTCGCTCCTCCGGTTCCGGCACCGAAAGGACCGCACCGCTCCACCGACCGCGGACGACGAACGACCCGAGCCCAGCCCGCCACGACCTGAGGAGCAGGCGTGACGCCGTCGGCGCGGCGAGTGGGTCGGTCCGACCGAGCCCGCCCCCTGCTCGCCCTGGTGGTGGTGGTCGTCGTGGCGATCGGCGGGGTCGTCGACACCGTGGTCGGTCACGCGCTCCCGTCCCGTGCCCGGGTGGTCGGTACCGCAGTGGTCGGCAACCCGGCGGCCACGGCTTCGGCGGCCTTTTGTGCCGGCGGCACGGCAGGACCGGGTCAGCCCGCCGACCCGGTGGTCTACCTCACCAACACGGGGGTCCACCCCGTGCGTGCCACCATGCGGACGGCCGTTCCGGGGTCTTCTGGCCACCCGGCTGGCCAGCCGACGACGCTCGTGGTCCCGTCCCACTCGTCGGTGTCGGTGGACCCGACGGTGGGTCTTCCGGCGGGACCGATGGCCTCGTCGTTCGTCTTCGGAGGCGGTGGGGTGGTGGCGACCCAGGTGGTCCGCGGCAGTGGTGGGTGGGCTGCAGCCCCGTGTGCGACTCGTCCCGCTCAGTCGCTCGTCCTGGCCGGAGGGTCGACGGCCGGTGGCAGCTCGCTCACCTTGTCGCTGCTCGACCCGACGGCGGCGCCGACCGTGGCCGATGTCACCTTCCTCACCCCGTCGGGGGCGGTCGTCCCCGCTCCCTACCAAGGGATCGACCTCTCGCCGGGCCAGCTCGTGAGCGAGGACGTCGGTACCTACGTCCAGAACGCCGCGGCGGTGGCCACGCTGGTGACGACGGAGTCCGGCTCGGTGGTAGCCGACGAGCTCGAGCAGTGGGCGGGCGGTGCCGGGCTGTCGCTGGTGCTCGGGACCCGTGCCTCCCGGACGTCGTGGTCGTTCGCCGACACGGACGCCACCCCGGGCTCGACCTCGACCATCGAGGTGGCCAACCCGGGTGCGGCTGACACCACCGCCACCATCTCCTTCGAGCTGGGCCAGGCGACCGTCCTGCCCCGCCGTGTGGTGGTGCCCGGCCGGGCGCTGGTCACCGTCGACCTCATGTCGACCGGAGGGCTCCCCACCGGCACGCCGTTCGGAGTGGAGGTGACGGCCGGAGCCCCGGTGATCGCAGCCAGGACCGTCACGGCGGCGGCGTCCGCCGCCCCCCCGAAGACCGGCTCGTGGCTGGGTACCGGGCTGCCGGCTAGGCAGTGGCTGGTCCCCGGGCCGTCTCCGGTCGGTGCGCCACCGGTGGCCGGCGCGGTGCTCTCCGACCTCGCCGTTGCCGACTCGGCTGAGGTGCCGGTCGACGTGTCGATCAGCTCGCTCGCCACCGGACGCGTGCTCCGTCGCGTGGTCGTGGTCGGGCACGGAGTCGGCGTCGTCCCTGGCCCGCTCATGGCCGGGGTCGGTCCTGTGGTCGTCCGAGCGAGCGCCCCGGTCGTCGTCGAGGCGCAGGCCGTCCCGGCCGGAGCTCCGGGCGTCGTCGTGGTGCCAGCCATCCCCTACGTGGAGCGGCTGGCGTCCTGAGCCCTGGTCCCCTTGCGCCCCGATCCTCGATCGAGCAAGGGCCAGGACCGGGGCGGCACCGATCGCTGGGGGCGGCCGGCAGGGAGCTCAGCGGCCGGCATTCCCGAAGGCCGGCAGGGAGCTCAGCGGCCGGCATTGCCGAAGGCCGGCAGGGAGCTCAGCGGCTCAGCGGGCGGGAGGCGGCGGCGGCGGCCACGGTGCCTGCCCCTGTGGCCACGGCGTCCCCTGGTGGGACGGCCACGGTGGCTGCGGGGGGGCCCAGTGCCCCCCTGGCGGGGGCGGCGGAGGCCACGGGGCGGGGGGGCGTCCCGCATCCGCTCCGTCGGCCCCGGGCTGGCTGGTTGCCGTACCCGACGGGCTCGGCTGCCCAGCGGCTCCCTCGGCTGCGTGGCTGGCCGTCGACGTGACGGCCGCACGCTCGTCGTCTGGCGATCCTTCGGCCGCTGCCGTTCCCTCGTCGGCCCCGTTGCCCCCGGCGGTGGCGCTCGCGGTCCCGTTGGCGCGGGAGAAGATCGGTGGGGCCTGCTTGGCGCCGGACTCGTGCACGGGCCGGCCATAGGCGGTGTCGACCAGGCGGCCCACTGTCTCTCCGTCGATCGTCTCCTCGTCGAGGAGCGCTCGGGCAACGGCGTCCAGCCCGCCCCGGTGGCGGGAGAGCACCTCGAGCGCGCGCTCCTCCTGGGCTCGGAGGATCAGCTCGACTTCATCGTCGATGACCCGGCTGGTGTGCTCCGAGTAGTCGCGGGTGTGCATCAGGTCGTCGCCCAAGAAGACCTGTCCTTGTGACCCCCAGGCCATCGGGCCGATCTTGTCGCTCATCCCCCACTCGCGGACCATCTTGCGGGCGAGCTCGGTGTTGCCGACCAGGTCGTTGCTGGCGCCGGTCGAGAGGTCGCCGTAGACGAGCAGCTCGGCCGCCCGCCCGCCCATCCGCACGGCGAGGGTGTCCTCGATCTGCTGGCGAGGGTAGATGTGCCGCTCTTCCATGGGCAGCTGCATGGTGACGCCGAGGGCCATGCCGGTGGGGAGGATGGTCACCTTGTGGACGGGGTCGGCGTGCGGGAGCACGTAGGCGAGGACGGCGTGCCCGCCCTCGTGGAAGGCGACCCGTTCCTTCTCCTCGTTCGAGAGGACCAAGCTCTCGCGGCGCTGGCCCATCAGGACCCGGTCGCGTGACGCTTCGAAGTCGACGTTCTCGATTGTCTTCGAGCCCCGCCGCACGGCGTGCAGCGCGGCTTCGTTGACCAGGTTGGCCAGGTCGGCACCGCTCATGCCCGGCGTGCCCCGGGCCACGACTTCGAGGTCGACGTCGGGGGCGACTCGCTTGTCCTTGCAGTGGACCTGCAGGATGGGCAGACGTTCCTCGAGGTCGGGGAGGGGGACCACGATCTGACGGTCGAAGCGGCCGGGTCGAAGGATCGCAGGGTCGAGGATGTCGGGCCGGTTGGTCGCTGCCATGACCACGATGCCCTCGGTCGGGTCGAAGCCGTCCATCTCCGACAGCATCTGGTTGAGGGTCTGCTCGCGCTCGTCGTGCCCGCCGCCGAGCCCCGCACCCCGCTTGCGACCGATCGAGTCGATCTCGTCGATGAAGACGATGGCGGGAGCCTGTTTGCGAGCCGTCTGGAACAGGTCGCGTACCCGGCTGGCGCCGACCCCGACGAACATCTCCATGAAGTCCGACCCACTCACCGACAGGAAGGGGACGCCAGCCTCGCCGGCGACGGCGCGGGCGAGCAGCGTCTTGCCCGTCCCGGGCGGCCCGACGAGCAGGATGCCCTTGGGGATGCGGGCTCCGATCTCCTTGAAGCGGGCCGGCGTCTTGAGGAAGTCGACGACCTCGCTGATCTCGAGCTTCACTCCGGCGTACCCGGCGACGTCGTCGAAGGTGGTCGACGGGCGCTCGGTCGAGTAGAGCTTGGCCTTCGAGCGGCCGATCGACATGATGCTGCCCATCTGTCCCTGCGCCCTCCTGCTCATCCACACCATCAGACCGATCAGCAGCGCAAAGGGAAGGATCCAGGTCAGCAAGATGCTGAGCAGGTTGTTGGACGACGGCGTCACCAGGGAGTAGTTGTTGCCGAGCGGCTTGAGCGCTTCGATCTCCGAGTTCTGCACCGGGTTGGGACCGCTGACCGTGTAGCTGGCGCCGTTGGCGAGCGTGCCGGTGATCTGCCCGGAGGACTGGTTGACCGAGGCCGTCCGTACCTGCTTGGACTGCAGGTCGTTGAGGAACGTGTTGTAGGTCAGCTGACGAGCGCTCGACTTCGACATCAGGGACGGGAGGATGAACACGCCCACGATGACGACGGCCAGGACGAGGTAGAGGAGCAACCGGTTCCGGTTGGCGCCGTTCGGTCCCTGGCCGGTGCCCCCCGACGGGGGAGAGCCGGGGAAGTCGGGGTTCGGCGGAGTCACCCCGCCATGCTATGCGCCAGCTGGGCACCGTGGCGCATCGGGCTCGAGCGGGATCGGCGACTGGTCCGGGCCGTCGGCCCGGCCGGACCGGCTGGTGGCCGGCTGGAGAACCTGGCGGGGAACCGGCGCGGGCTCGACGGAGGCCGCCGCCGCCGACGAGGTGCCGGTCGATAACGTGACGGGGTGACCGAGTGGCCCGAGGGCAGCGACGACGCCGGCCAGGTGCGACCGTCCGGCCAGCCGGCGCCGTGGATGCCGCCGGCTGCCGTGCCGCCCCCGCCCGACTGGGTCCCGCCGCCGGGGTGGGTCCCGCCGCCGGGCGCACCCGTGCCGTCGTGGTCGGCACCCGACCAGCCGGTCGACGGCGACGGAGGCTCGCTTGCCGAGCAACTGGCCCAGGGGGCGGCACCCGCCACCCCTGGTTCGGCGGGATGGTGGCTCTTCTGTGCCGGGCTCGGGTTCGTCATCGGACAGGTGGTGGCCGCCATCTTCGCCGCCCTGGCGGCGGCGGCAACCGGCAGCCTGCACGACCTGTCCCGAGTGGCGAGCCTGAACGAGCCGCCGACCTGGTACATCGTCTCCACGCTCCTGGGGCTGTGGGCCGGTTTTGCCGGCGGGCCCTGGCTGGCCAGCGTCGTGCGTGGGACGGGGCGACTGGCTCGTGACGTCGGGCTCCGCTTTCGGGCCGTCGACCTGGCCGGTATCGCCATCGGGGTCGGTGGGCAGCTGCTCGTCGTGCTCATCTACCTGCCCATCTCCCACCTGGTGCCCCACTTCAACCAGCGCTTCGACGCGCCGAGCCAACGGCTGACCGGTGGGTCGCACGGGCTGGGGTTCGCGGTGATCGCACTGGCCACGGTCGTCGGTGCCCCGTTCTTCGAGGAGCTGTTCTTCCGCGGCCTGCTCCTCCGGGCGCTGGTGCGCCTGTGCGGTGGGCTCGGGCGGAGGCTGGGTCCTGTGCTGGCGGTGGTGGTGACCGGCGTGCTCTTCGGCCTGGCGCATGCCGAGTCGCTCCAGCTCCTCGGCCTTGCCACCTTCGGCATCATCCTCTCTGTCGTCTCCTACCGGACCGGGCGCCTTGGGATGAACATGATTGCCCATGCGTCGTTCAACCTGGTCGCCGTGGTGGCTATCTTGCACACCGGGACGGGGTTGGTGCTCTAGCCGTGAGCCGGGTCGCGCCGCCGTCGGGCGTCGAACCGAGGTCGGGCGTCGAACCGAGGTCGGGCGTCGAACCGAGGTCGGGCGCTCCCGACCGGGTCAGCCCCGCTGCACCCCGCCCTCGACCGAGCCGCTTCCCATGGCCGGCGTGGGCGGCCGCCCTGGCCGTGGTGGGCGCCACGGTGGTGGTCCTCACCCAGCTCCACCCGTCGTTGCTGCTCTCCAACACCACGACCGACGGCGGCGACACCGGCGCCCACGTCATGATGCCGGCCTTCCTCGCCCACCTACTCGCCCACGGCAAGCTGTCGGGCTGGGACCCTGCTTGGTACGACGGCTTCCCTGGCTACACCTTCTACTTCCCCTCCCCGGCCTTCGTTGCCGTCGTGCTCCACGCCGTCCTCTCCTACAACGTCTCCTTCAAGGTGGTCACGGCGCTCGGGTCGCTCACCCTGCCCGTCGCCGCCTACCTGTTCGGACGCCTGGCCGGTCTGCGCGACCCCGGACCCGGGTGCCTCGCTGCCGCCACCCTCCCGTTCCTCTTCGAGCCCAGCTTCACCATCGACGGTGGCAACCTGCTGTCCACCCTGGCGGGGGAGTACGCCTACTCGCTCGGGCTGTCCCTCGCCCTCGTCACCCTGGGCTTGGTGGCGGCCGGACTGCGCACCGGGCGCCACCGTTCCCTCGCCGTGCTCTTCCTGGCCGCCACCGTGCTCAGCCACCTGGTCGCCGCCTTCTTCGTCATCGTCGGGACCGTCGTCTGGCTGGTCCTCGACGGTGACCTCCTGACGACGGTGCGTTCCCTGGCCGGTGGCTCTTCGTCGCCGTTGCGCCGGGCCGCCCGGGCGCGGTGGGTCCGCCGGTTCTGGTGGTGCGCGGTGGTGGGCGTGGTGGGTATGGGCCTCACCGCCTGGTGGCTCCTGCCCTTCGCCATCGACCTGCCCTATACGACCAACATGGGCTGGGTCAACGTCGGCAACTTCCCCCACCTGCTCTTCCCGGCCTCTGATCGCTGGCTCCAGGTCTCTGCCTCCGTGGGCCTTGTCGCCACCGCGGTCCGCCGCAACCGGGTCGGCTGGTTCGTCTCTGTCATGGGCGGGCTGTCGGCCGCCGCCGTCATCCTCGACCCCCAGGGGAAGCTCTACAACGTCCGGTTCCTGCCCCTGTGGTTCCTCTGCCTCGACCTGTTGGCCGGGGTTGCCGTGGCCGAGGTGGTCTCGGCCTCGGCCCGGTGGCTGCGCCGCCGCCGCTACGAGCGCTGGAGCACCGCTGCTCGTGACCGTCTCGCCCGGGCTGCCGGGCGCGACTCGGGCTGGCAGCCGGGCATGCGCATCACCCGGTTCCGCCGGCCTACGCCACCTTCGTGGCCGGCCGGTGCGGTCGCCGGTCCCTTGGTAGCCCTGGTGGCCGCGTGCCTGGTGGTCGTCCCGCCCATGGTCCTCCCCGCCACGGCGCTGGCCAAGGTGGGCGTGACCGTGGGTGCCGACCAGCCGAGCGCCTGGGCCACGTGGAACTACACCGGCTACCAGGGAAAGCCCGCCTACCCCGAGTACCGGGCCGTCGTCGACATGATGGCCCACGTCGGGGCGACCGACGGTTGCGGACGGGCCATGTGGGAGTACAACAGCCCGGACCTCGGCCAGTTCGGCACCACCATGTCGCTCATGCTGCTGCCGTACTGGACGAACGGCTGCATCGACTCGATGGAAGGGCTCCTCTTCGAGTCCTCGGCCACCACGCCGTACCACTTCATCGACCAGAGCGAGCTGTCCGCAGCGCCGTCAGACGCCATGGTCGGCCTCCCCTACGGCGGGCTTGACGTGCCGCTTGGCGTCGAGCACCTCCAGATGCTCGGGGTCCGGTACTTCCTGGCGGTGTCGCCCGTCGTGGAGCAGCAGGCGGCCGCCGATCCGGCGCTCACTCTTGTGGGACAGACGGGCCCGTGGCGGACGACCTTCGACGACCAGACTCTCGACCTCGTCTGGAAGGTCTACCGGGTGGCGAGCGCTCCACTGGTGCAGCCGCTGGCCAACCAACCGGTGGTGTGGCGGGTGGGCCAGTCGCAGTCCCGCTGGCTCCGCCCCACCATGGCGTGGTACCTCGACCCGGCCCGGTGGGACGTCGTACCGGCGGCAGGCGGACCGCGCTCGTGGCAGCGTGTCCCGACCGGAGACGCCCACCCGCCGGTCGTCCCCGAGCCGGCCACGACGGTCGACCACGTGGGCCAGACCAACAGCACGGTGTCGTTCCAGGTGAGCCGTGTCGGGGTGCCGGTCGAGGTGAAGGTGTCGTACTTCCCCAACTGGCATGCCGAGGGAGCGCTCGGTCCCTGGCGCGTGGCCCCGAACCTGATGGTCGTCGTGCCGACCTCCCACCATGTCACCCTGCACTATGGGACGACTCCTGCTGAGACGTCGGGCGAGGCCCTCTCGGGGGCTGCTGTCGTAGCGACAGCAGTGCTCGTCGTCCTCGGTTGGCGCCGCCGCCGCCATCATCGAACCCTCACATCTTCCTGACGGTGGCCACACGGCTGTCGTCGAAGCTAGGGGATGCCCAGTAGCGACTCAGGAGGCAGCATGTTCGGAAGGACCCGTCCACGATCCGCTCAGCCCGCCACTGGCGGGAAGGTGACCGGTAGCCGCCGCGGCAGGCGGCTCATCGCCCTGGCCGTGACCGTCGCCGCCGCGATCGCCGTCCCCGCCACGGCGTTCGCCGCCGTTCCCCAGCTCACCTCGTCGACATCGTCGCCCTCTTCCTCGTCGACGTCGCCCTCCTCCTCGTCCTCAGGCGCCGCGGTGCCCAAGCGGGCGCGCTCCTGTTCGGTAGCCACCTTCTCGACGGCGCAACGGCGAGTCGAGGCACGCCTTGCGGTGCGGACTGCTGTGCTCGGCGTCCTCCAGGCGGAGATCGGAGCCGCCACATCGCTCACCTCGAGCGACCGTGCGGCGCTCGACGCCGCGGTGTCGACCGCTTCGTCGGCGCTCAGCAAGGTCTCGCCGACGGTCAGCGCAGCGACGACGTGCGCGCAGTTGCGTGCGGCCGACCAGGCCATGGCCCAGGTTCGGACCTACCGCGTGGTGGCCCCCAAGGTGCGGCTTACCATTGCCGCCGACCGTGCCAGCGCGTCGGAGGCCCTCGCCGCCAAGCTCGAACCGTTCGCCCAGCAGGCCATCGACGCCGTGGCGAGCACGGGAGCGAACGTCGACGGCGCCCGGTCGTCGTACGCCACGGCAACCGCCGACGTCACCTCGGCCGTAGCCGCCACGAACGGGGTCGTCTCCTCGGTGCTGGCTGTCAGCTCCTCTGGGACGTCGGACGCCAACACCGTCTTCAGCCAGGCTCGCTCCGATCTCAAGACGGCTGACCACGACCTCACTTCTGCCCGGCGCCACCTGCGCTTGCTCGTCGACCACCTGAGCCACCGAGTCCACTAGGAGCGTGGGGTCCAGGGGCCGAGCCCGCCACGCCGGTGTCGGCGGGGCGGGCTCGGTGGCGGCGCGGTCGGTGGCTGGGGGAGGTGGCCCGGCCCCTCGCCCGGCCTCGGCGGGTCGCTAGGATTGGCCCGCCATGACCTCCCTTGCCGACGTCTTCAAGGCCTACGACATTCGCGGCACGGTGCCCGACCAGCTCGACGCCCGCCGGCTGCGCGCTGTCGGTGCCGCCTTCGCCCGGTTCGTCGGGGCCCCACGGCTGCTCGTCGCTCGCGACATGCGACCGTCGGGGGTCGAGCTCTCCCGGGCGTTCGCCGAGGGGGTCCGCAGTGAGGGCGTTGCCGTCGTCGACCTCGGGCTCGCCTCCACCGACCTCCTGTACTTCGCGGCGGGTGACCTCGACGCCCCCGGGGCGATGTTCACCGCCTCGCACAACCCTGCTCAGTACAACGGCGTCAAGTTCTGCCTCTCGGGGGCCCGGCCAGTGGGCCGTGACACCGGCTTGACCGACATCCAGACGATCGCCGAGCACCTCCTCGACGAGTGGGGTGAGCGCGGTGCTCCCCCCGATGGTCCGATGGCCCCGGTCGAAGCGCGCAACGTGCTCGACCGCTATGCGGCCCACGTCCGGTCGTTCGTCGACGTCGGGGCCCTTCGGCCGCTCAAGGTGGTGGCCGACACGGCCAACGGCATGGGTGGCCTCGTCGTGCCGGCTGTCTTCGAGGGACTTCCCTTCGACGTCGAGCTCCTGTACCCCGAGCTCGACGGGACGTTCCCCAACCACCCCGCCGACCCGATCCAACCGGAGAACCAGGAGGCGCTCAAGCGGGCGGTCGTGGAGCACGGTGCCGACGTCGGGTTGGCCTTCGACGGCGACGCCGACCGGGTGTTCTTGGTGGACGAGCGTGCCGAGGGCGTCTCGGGCTCGCTCACCACGGCGCTCGTTGCCGCGTCGATGCTCACCAAGCACCCGGGGGCGACCGTGCTCTACAACTGCATCTGCTCGCGGGTGGTCCCCGAAGTCATCGCCGAGCACGGTGGCGTTGGCGTGCGCACGCGGGTGGGCCACAGCTACATCAAGCAGGTGATGGCCGAAACTGGTGCCGTCTTCGGGGGCGAGCACTCGGGGCACTACTACTTCCGCGACAACTTCCGCGCCGACTCCGGCATCATTGCCGCCTTGGTCGTGCTCGAGCTGATGAGCGTGAGCGACGCTCCGCTCTCCAAGCTGCTCGAGCCGTACCGCCGCTACGTCGACTCGGGCGAGATCAACACCGTCGTGCCTGACCCGGCTGCGGTCGTCGAAGCACTGGCGGCCGAGGTCGAGGCGGCCGGCGGAGCGCTCGGCACGGTCGACCGCCTCGACGGGCTGACGGTCGACCGTGGTGCGTGGTGGTACAACCTGCGTCCCTCGAACACCGAGCCGCTCCTCCGGCTCAACGTCGAGGCACCAGACGAGGCATCCTGTGCCCGGCACGTCGCAGAGGTCCAGGCCGCCGCCTCGCGCCTCTCCTCGAGGTGAACATCGGGGCGCCTCGGCCTGTCGACGGAACCCGACCCGAACCGACCCGACTCGGAGGTACCACCCGATGCCGCTCGACCCGCTCCTGCTCGAGGTGCTGGCCTGTCCCGAGGACAAAGGCCCGCTCTTGTACTTCGAGGACGAGGAGGTCCTCTACAACCCCCGCCTCCGCCGCCGCTACGCCGTGCGAGACGGAGTTCCGGACATGCTGGTCGACGAGGCGACCACGGTGGACGGCGCCGAGCACGAGCGACTGACGGCAAAGGCGGACAAGGGGGGAGCCCGCTCCACCGGTGCCGGCCCGGCGTCGGCGGGGGCAGGATGACCCGCCTGGCGGGCGACGCTCCGTCTCCCCTGAAGATCGACTCGCAGCACTTCTGGGAGGCCATGCTCGGGCTTCCCGAGCAGGTCGAGAGCGCCCTCCGGACCGCCAGGGGCCTCGGGGGGCTCCCGCCTCACGACCAGATCGAGCACGTCGTCGTGGTGGGGATGGGCGGGAGCGGCATCGCCGGGGACGTCCTCGTCGCCGCCGCGCTGCCGTTCCTGCCGGTGCCGGTCACGGTGGTGAAGGAGCACGCTCCGCCCGACTACGTGGGTCCCGGGTCGCTGGTCTTCGCCATGTCCTTCTCCGGCGACACCGAGGAGACCCTCGAAGCGGCTTCCCAGGCGTTCGAGGCCGGGGCGGCGATGGTGGTGGTGGCGAGCGGCGGCGAGCTCGCCCGACTGGCGGCCGACTGGCGCGTCCCGCTGGTGGAGGTGCCCGCCGATCTCCCCCAGGCCCGAGCTGCCCTCGGCACCATGGCCGTTCCTCCCCTCGTCATCCTCGAGGAGCTCGGGCTCTTCCCCGGCGCTTCGCGCTGGGCCGAGCTCGCCGTCGACCAGCTCCGTCGTCGTCGCGACGAGCTGGCCCAACCGGGCAACGTGGCAGAAGCGGTGGCTCGTCGCATCGGACGGACGATCCCGCTCGTGCACAGTTCTCACGCCATCGGCGCGGCAGCCGCTCTGCGATGGAAGATGCAGGTCAACGAGAACGCCAAGGCGCCCGCCTTCTGGAACGTCCTGCCCGAGGTGTGCCACAACGAAGTCGCGGGCTGGGGCCAGCACGGCGACGTGACCCGCCAGCTCATCACGTTGGTCAACCTCCGCCACGACGCCGAGCATCCACAGGTGGCCCGTCGGTTCGACCTCGTGGCTGAGCTCCTCCGCGAGGTCGTCGCCGACGTTGTCGAGGTACGGGCCAAGGGTGAGGGTGAGCTCGCCCAGCTCTTCGACCTGGTCCTCGTGGGCGACGCCGTGTCCCTCTACCTGGCCGCTGCCGCGGGGGTGGACCCCGGTCCGATCCCCGTCCTCGAGGAGATCAAGGACCGGCTACGCACCGGCGCACCCTGAGACGACCCGGGGCCGGTGCCGACTGGTTGCGGCACGGTGACGACCGTGTGGCGTTGTCATGAACATGCGACGGTCGCAGTGTCCCCGGCGGGGGCCGGGGCGTACACTGACGAGGTGAGCTGCGGTCGGGTCTGTGGTTGCAAGTCGAGGCCAGTCGCAGGCGAAACGACCCACGTAAGGCGACTCGTGGTCGCTGAGCATGGTGCGGCTTAGGGGTAAGACCTGCCCGCCGGGTCCCCGACCGTCGGGGGCGGGCGGAGACGGGGTGACGCGTGCCGACGACGGCGCCGCTGGGTGCCTGGTCGTTCTTCGGGTGCCGCCGGCGCCCGGGCGCCAGCCCTGCAGCAGGCGAGTGTGGGGTCAAAGACCAGGTCAGCCGAGTGCAGCTCACCTTTACACCGGGACACTCCGGCACACCCAGACGGTCCGGGCTGTCTGGGTGGTGACGACCGTCCCGAGGGTCTCCGGGGTCCGTCGGTCGGCGATCGGGTACGCAGGACGCAGAGCGCGGCCGGACGCTGGGCGGCACCAGTCGGCACCTGCAGTCTGTTGGACCATGCGGCGGGCCCCACGGTCAGCCCCACAGGGGCTCGGGCAGAAGACGCTGGAAAACGAGTGGAGGGAGGCGTCGGACAACCGGTAGGGAGCAACGACCGGCGCCCACCGGAGCGCCGGGGATGGGAGGCAAGACGTGGACATCGTGGTCGCCACCACTAGGAAGCCTGTCTCCGAACGGAAGAAGGCCCTGGTTGCAGAGAAGATCGGCCGGCTCGGCCGGCTCCGTCCCTCGCTCGAACGGGCCGAGGTCCACGTCTCCGAGGAGCGGAACCCCCGCATCGCCGAGCGGGCTCGGTGCGAGGTGGTCCTGCGAGGAGCCGGCAGGGTCTTCCGGGCTCGCGCTGGTGCCGGAGACGTCCTGGCCGCCGTCGACGTCGCCGTCGACAAGCTCGTGCACCAGGTCGAGCGAGCGAAGCGGTGCGAAGAGCGGACCCCGGCGGGCCGGAGGACCCCGGCGGGCCGGAGGGCGCCGCGGGCGTCGAGGGGGCTGCGGGTCCCGAGGCTCCGGGCCGGCTGATCCTCTCTGGCTGTCAGCCCGGTGACGGGTGCTCCGTCGCCGGGCTCCGGGCTGGAGCGGTCGTGCCAGGTGGGCGACGGTAGAGTGAGGGCGCCATGAGCGTGCTCACCAAGGTCCTCCGGGCCGGCGAAGGCAAGAAGGTCCGTCGGCTGGCAGAGCTGGTGCCCTTGGTCAACGCCCTCGAACCCGACATGGAGGCGCGCTCGGATGCCGAGCTGCGAGCGCTCACCGACCAGTTCCGGGAGCGCCTCGCTGCCGGCGAGACGCTCGAGGACCTCCTGGTCGAGGCGTTCGCCCTGGTGCGGGAGGCATCGTGGCGGGTCCTCGGCCAACGGCACTTCGACGTCCAGCTGATGGGGGGCATGGCGCTCCACTTCGGGTGGATCGCCGAGATGAAAACCGGCGAGGGCAAGACGCTCGTCTCGACCCTCCCCGTGTACCTGAACGCGTTGGCCGGCAACGGCGTGCACGTCGTCACCGTCAACGACTACCTGGCCACGCGCGACGCCGCGTGGATGGGGCAGCTGCACCGGTTCCTCGGGCTCACGGTGGGGCGAGTGGGGCCGGACGTTCCCGACGCCGAGGCCAAGCGCGAGGCCTATCTGGCCGACGTCACCTACGGCACCAACACCGAGCTCGGCTTCGACTACCTGCGCGACAACATGGCGCGGTCGAAAGAAGGCATGGTCCAGCGCGGGCACCACTACGCCATCGTGGACGAGGTCGACTCCATCCTGATCGACGAGGCCCGGACCCCGCTCATCATCTCGGGGCCGGCCAGCGAGTCGGCCAAGCTCTACTACCAGTTCGCCGGCATCGCCCGCACCCTGCGCGTGGACCAGGACTACGAGGTCGACGAGGAGAAGCGCATCGTGGTCCCCACCGAGGCGGGGATCGAGAAGGTCGAGCGCCAACTGGGCGTCGACAACCTCTACGACGCCGTAGCCGTCAACTACGTGCACCACCTGACCCAGGCGCTCTACGCCAAAGAGCTCTACCGGCGCGACAAGGACTACCTCGTGGCCGACGGCGAGGTGAAGATCGTCGACGAGTTCACCGGGCGGACCCTCGACGGGCGACGGTGGGCCGACGGGCTCCACCAGGCCGTCGAGGCCAAGGAGCGGGTGCGGATCAACGAGGAGAACCACACCTGGGCGACCGTCACCCTCCAGAACTACTTCCGCCTCTACGACAAGCTTGCTGGGATGACGGGCACGGCCGAGACTGAGGCGGCCGAGTTCGCCAACACCTACGACCTGCCGGTCGTCCCGATCCCCACCAACAAGCCCTTGGTGCGCGTCGACCGGCCGGACCTCGTCTACAAGACCGAGGACGCCAAGTTCACCGCCGTGGTCGAGGACATCGCCGAGCGCCACGAGCGAGGTCAACCGGTGCTGGTGGGCACCGCATCGGTGTCGAAGTCCGAGCACCTCTCACGCCTGCTCGACAAGCGGGGGATCCCCCACGAGGTCCTCAACGCCAAGCAGCACTTCCGCGAGGCCGAGGTGGTGGCCCAGGCGGGACGGGTCGGGGCCGTCACCGTGGCCACCAACATGGCTGGTCGCGGTGTCGACATCCTGCTCGGCGGCAACCCCGAGGGCTTGGCCGCACGCGAGGCGCGGGCCCGTGGCCTCGACCTCGACAGCGACGAGGGCCGTGCCGCCCTGGCCGAGCTGGTAGAGGAGTTCGGGCACACGTGTGCCGAAGAGCGCGAGCGGGTCGTCGAGCTCGGCGGGCTCTACGTCTTGGGGAGCGAGCGTCACGAGAGCCGCCGCATCGACAACCAGCTCCGTGGTCGCGCCGGCCGTCAGGGGGACCCAGGGGAGAGCCGGTTCTTCCTCTCGCTCGAGGACGACCTCATGCGCCTGTTCGCCACGGGGGCGATGAACTGGGTGATGGGCCGGGCGCTCCCCGAGGACGTCCCCATCGAGGCGAAGATGGTGACCAAGGCCATCGAGCGGGCCCAGAACACCGTCGAGGGACGCAACGCCGAGACCCGCAAGGACATCCTCAAGTACGACGAGGTGATGGACAAGCAGCGCAAGGTCATCTACCAGCGCCGCCTCCAGATCATCGAGGGCGAGGACCTCCACGACGAGACGGTCGAGCTCCTCGAGCGGACCATCGCCAGCCTGGTGGCATCGTCGTGCCCGAGCGACTACCCGGAGGAGTGGGACCTCGGCCGGCTGCTCGCCGAGGTGTCCCAGTACTACCCGACCAAGTTCGTCGAGGAGGAGCTCGCCGAGGCGGCCACGGCGGCCCAGCTCACCGAGAGCCTGGTCACCGAGGCACTCGAGCAGTACGAAGCGCGTGACGAGACCATCCCCGGCGGAGCGGAGACGGCGCGCCAGATCGAGCGGGACATCATGCTCCAGATCATCGACCAGCGTTGGCGTGACCACCTGGCGGAGATGGACTATCTCCGCGAGGGGATCAACCTGCGCTCGATGGGCAACCAGGATCCGCTCGTAGCCTGGCAGAAGGACGGTTTCGAGCTGTTCGGGTCCTTGATGGACGGCATCGCCGACGACTACCTGCGCTACGTCTTCCACGTCCAGGTCCTGACCGAGCCGGCCCCCGAACTGGACCTTGCCAACGCCCGCTACCTCGCGGCCGACGACCCAGTACAGGGCACGAGCTCGCTGGTGGGTGCCCTGGCCGCCGCCGAGGCCAACACCGCGTCGGCGGCCGGCCCCGTGTCGGCGGCCGGCCCTGGCGGGGATGGGCCGGCTGGCCTGGCTGCCCTCCAGGGCAGGCAGGACCACGGCACTGGTGACGAGACCCAGGCACCCATCGTCAAGTCGGACCGAGAAAAGCTCGGGCGCAACGACCCCTGTTGGTGCGGGAGCGGCAAGAAGTTCAAGTTCTGCCACGGCGCCAGCTGACATGGCCTCGACCGTGACGACGGCCGCCGGTGGGCCGGACGACCACGCCGGCGACGTCCCCGCGCTCCTGGCGTCGTTGGGTGACCGTCTGGCCGAGGCGGAGCGCTACCTCGGCCGCGAGCGTCTCGAGGCCCGCCGGAGAGAGCTCGAGGCCGAGGCGTCGGAGCCCGGGCTGTGGGACGACCCGGTGCATGCGCGCACCGTGACGACCGACCTCGGTCGAGTGAGCGAGGACCTCGCCCTTCTCGACGACCTCTCGGGGAGGCTGTCGGACGCCCGGACGTTCCTCGAGCTGGCCGAGGAGGAGGGGGACGCCGAGGCCCTCGGCGAGGCCGCCGCCGCCGCCGCCGACCTCGGCCGCCGCCTGGCCGACGTCGAGCTCCGGGCCCTCTTCGCCGGCGAGCACGACGAGCGCGACGCGGTGGCAGAGATCCATGCTGGGGCCGGCGGGACCGACGCCCAGGACTGGGCCGAGATGCTGCTTCGCATGTACACGCGCTGGGCCGAGCGCCACGGCTTCGACATCGAGGTCGACGAGGCCACCCCAGGCCAAGAGGCCGGCCTGCTGTCGGCGACCTTCATCGTGCGAGGGCGCTATGCCTTCGGCCTGCTCGCCGCCGAGCGTGGCGTGCACCGGCTGGTCCGGATGTCCCCCTTCGACGCGCAGCATCGCCGGCAGACGAGCTTCGCCTCCCTCGACGTCGTCCCCTTCCTCGACGAAGCCTCCGACGAGGTCGACATCGACGAGAAGGACCTGCGGATCGACACCTACCGTTCTTCGGGGGCGGGCGGCCAGCATGTCAACAAGACGGACTCGGCAGTGCGGATCACCCACTTGCCGACCGGCATCGTCGTCTCGTGCCAGAACCAGCGCAGCCAGCACCAGAACAAGGCCAAGGCCATGCAGATCCTGGCGGCCAAGCTGGCCGAGCGACAGCGGGCCGAGCGACAGGCCGAGCTCGACTCGCTGGCCGGCGAGCGTACCGAGAACGCATGGGGGAACCAGATCCGTTCTTATGTCCTCGCCCCGTACCAGCTCGTCAAGGACTTGCGGAGCAACGCCGAGACGGGGAACGTGGAGGCGGTCCTCGACGGGGATCTCGACGAGCTCATCGAGGCCGAGCTCCATCGCCAGGCCGAGCTTCGCCGCCATGACGCCCAGTGACGGTCCGGATGCTGCTGGTGTCGCTCCGGCCGGAGTACACTAAGCGCAACCTCGGCACAGCTCGGGCACGACCGCCCTGCCCGCCCGCCTCGCCCGCGGATCGCTGCGGTGCGCTGCCACTGCCGACGACTGAGACGGCCCGTCCATGATCACGTTCCAGAACGTCACGAAGACGTACAAGGGATCGACCGTTGCCCTGCGCGACTGCTCGGTCGACATCGAGAAGGGCGAGTTCGTCTTCCTCGTGGGGCCCTCGGGCTCGGGCAAGACCACCTTCATCCGGCTGCTCCTGCGCGAGGAGGTGCCGGACTCGGGTCGCATCTGGGAGGCCGGCAAGGACATCGGCCGCCTCTCGAACGCCCGGATCCCGTACCTGCGGCGCAACATCGGCTGTGTCTTCCAAGACTTCCGCCTACTGCCCAACAAGACCGTCTTCGAGAACGTCGCCTTCGCTCTCGAGGTCATCGGGCGGCCCCGCCACGTCATCGCCACCCAGGTCCCCCAGGTGCTCGACCTGGTGGGGCTGAGCAAGAAGCGGGACAACCTCCCCGGTGAGCTCTCGGGTGGGGAGCAACAGCGGGTGGCGGTGGCGCGCGCCTTCGTCAACCGTCCGCTCATCCTCTTGGCCGACGAGCCCACCGGCAACCTCGACCCGAAGACCAGTCTCGGCATCATGAACCTGCTCGACCGCATCAATCGCACCGGCACCACGGTGGTGGTCGCCACCCACGACGCCGGCATGGTCGACCACATGCGTCGTCGGGTCATCGAGCTCGATCGCGGCGTGGTCGTCCGCGACCAGGCCCGCGGCGTCTACGGCATCGACCAGGCCGTGGCCGCGGCCGGTGCTGGGTCGCCCACCGGCGCACGGGTGCTCGAGGCGCCGGCAGGTCCCGACGGGCCGACGGCCCGACCCGTCCCGCGGCGTGGCTCCCGTCGCGGCGCCATCCGCCGCCCGCCGCTCCCCGTTCCCGACGCCGGCACTGAGGAGGCCTGATGGCGCTCTCCGGCAGCTACGTCGCCAAGGAGGCCGTCACCAACCTGTGGCGCAACCGGCTTATGACGGTGGCGGCCGTCCTCACCGTCGCCGTATCGCTCGCCCTGGTCGGGTCGGCTCTCCTGCTCAAGCAGGGCACCTCGAACGCCACCGTGCAGTGGCAGCAGCACGTCGACGCCATCGTGTGGGTGGCACCGAACGCCACGAGCGGCCAGAGCGCCACCATCGGCCGCCAACTGAGCGCCGACCCGTTCGTGCGCTCGTGCATCCACCGCAGCCAGTCGTACGACTACGCCGAGGCTAAGCGCATCCTCCCGGCCGAAGAGGTGTCCGTCCTCACGGTGGGAGACATGCCGTCGTCGTACCGGTGCGTCCTCTACAACCCGGCGGAGGCGAGCGCGATCAAGCAACAGTTCACCGGTCGCCCGGGTGTCGACCGTGTCCAGTACCCCGAAGCGCAGATCCGCACCATGGAGAACGTCATCCACGTGCTCCAGTGGGTGTTCCTGAGCATCGCCGCGGTGCTGCTGCTCTCGGCTGCCGTCCTCATCCTCAACACGATCCGGATGGCCATCTTCGCCCGCCGTCGGGAAGTGTCGGTGATGAAGCTGGTCGGCGCGACCAACTGGTTCATCCGCCTGCCCTTCATGGCCGAGGGCATGACACAGGGCTTCCTTGGGAGCGCGGTCGCCGTCCTCGCCGTCTTCTCCCTCTACTGGGGGCTCGGCCTCGACACAGTCAAGACCGTGGCCAACCACAACAGCCTGGCCGCCCAGATGTCGATGGGGATCGGCCAGGTCGCCCTGACCAGCGTCTTCGTGGTCGTGGTCGGCGTTGCCGTCGGGGCAGTGGGCTCGGCCCTTGCCGTGCGTCGGTTCCTCGAGGTCTGACCGAGGGCGCATCGCCGACCCACCTGGAGCACCCGGCGTCCCCACCCGGCGTCCCCAGCCGGCGACGCCTCAGCGTGGCGGCGGAGCGCCGCAGGGGCTCGGAGGTTCGGGGGCCCCGCTGAGCCGGGCGCCGATCCACGAGACGACCTCGGACTGAGCGTCCGCCACGACGCTGCCGTGGCCGGCTCCTCGGACCTGGTCGTAGGCGACCGTGTCGTGCTGGACCCGGCACAGCTCGCTCCGGACGAGCGAGGTGGTGCCGGACGGCGGGACGACGTGGTCGGCCGTGCCTTGCACGACCAGGATGGGGACGAACACCGGGGCACCGCCGACGGTGCTCGCCGTCTCGAGCGCCTGGGCGGCCGGTGTCGTGGCCCACCCGTGGCGCAACACGGCGTCGGGAGCGAGGCCGGCGAAGGCAGTGACGGCGGCCGGGGCGCACTCGTGCTCGAGGCCCTCGGCCACGTGCCGAGCGGCCGGCAGGATGGTCGTGGCAAGCGAGGTCCCCGGCGTGTCGGCGGCCCAGGCGACCAGCGCCATCACCGCGAAGACCAGCCCGCCGTCGGGCGTCGTGCCGAGGGGGTGGGGGACGAGCTCGGTGACGGAGGCCGGCGGGGCGATGGCCACGATGCCGCGTACGTAGAGGTCGGGGGCGTAGAGCTGGGCGACCTGGCCGGCGACCAAGGCGGCCTGGGCACCCTGCGAGTAACCGGCCACCAGCACCGTGTTCGACGCCCGGCCGCCGAGGAGCTGCCGGGCTGCCCGGGCCGCGTCGAGGACGTCGTAGGCCTCGCTCTGGCCGACGAGGTACGGCTCGATCCCGCCCGGCGGCAGTCCTTGGTAGTCGGTCGCGGCGACGACGTCACCCGCCCGAAGGAACGATCCGAGGTAGGGGATCGGGGCGGCACCGTCGAGGGACGGCATACAGGTCGGCGGCAGGCCCGTGGTGGGATGGGCCCAGGTGACGATGGGGAACCCGCCGGCGGGGGCCGGCCCCGGGGGGACGACGACGACTCCGGACACCAGCACGTCGGTGCCGGTGTCGGACAGCGAGTGGTAGAGGATCCGCACGACCGACGAGCCGCTGGGCAGCCCCCCGGGAGCGGGGACGGCTTCCTCGCTGACCAGTGCCCCTGGCGGCTGGGGCCGGAACGGCTCGGGAGGCAGGTAGAAGGCAGGTAGCCCGGCTGCCGCAAGGGGAGTGGCAGGACCGATCGGGCGCCGGGCGACGACCGGTCGGGGGACACCGCAGCTGGCGAGCAGGACGGCCACCACGACCAGGCCCATCGGCCAGGTGGCTCGGAGCCGAGCACGCCGCCGCCTCGGGTGGGGTGGCCGACCGCCACCGGGGAGACCGCTACGGCGACCCGGCAGCGGCGAGGTCGTGCTTCTCTGTGAACCGGCGAACGCCCGGTGGCCCTGCCTCATGACGCTGCACCGTAGCGAGGCCGAGGACGTCAGGCGAGCCGATGTCCCAGCCAGCCGATGTCCCAGCCGGCTGATGTCCCAGACCGGACGCGAACGAGCGCCCGCCTCTCAGGTCACCCGGAGGTCGGGCGCTGCTCTTGGTGTACGCCGAGGTTGTGGCGACCGCTCGTGTGGGCGCTGCACCCCGTGGAGGCTTCCGGGCCCCGTGCCGCTGCACCGGCTCCCCGCCGAGCCCTGCGTGCCGCTTGGGTGATCAGGGGCCTACCCGACCGGCTCGCTGCACCGGCCCTCGCTGTCGCTCACCCTCGGCTGATGAGGTTCCGATCTGTCAACTCCACCGGCCGCCTCCTTCTGGACCCTTCCCCCGGGTCCACTTCTTCCAACACCTCTAGCCCCCTCGGTATGCCCGTGGCCGAGGTCAGCGGGTGCTCGGGGCGAGCCCGCTCTGCCGCTCGAGAAGACCCCGCAGGTAGGCAGCTTGGCCGGCGTGCTGCAGGTCGTCGGCGATGACCGAGACCAGCCGGACCCCGAGGGTGACGGGCGGGTCCCACCGCTCGTCGACGATGCGAGCCAGGTCCTTGTCCACGATGCCGTCGACGAAGCGAACCGTGGCAGCGTGGACGGCACGGTGGTAGGCGAGCAGACCATCGGCGTCGGCGGTGACCGCGGCCACCTCGGCCGGGGTATGCCCGTAGCCGGTGTCACCCGGCTCGAGGGCCAGCCCGAACCGGCCGACGAACCCCTCCTCGATCCAGACCTGAGGAGCACCGGCGACGTCGGCGACGTGGTCGTCCTGTACCCGGGTGAGATGCCAGACCAGCCAGGCGATCGGGTTGGCGTCCGGGTCGGGCCGCCACGTCAACGAGGTTCGGTCGAGGCCGGTGACAGTGGCCTCGACGACCTCGGCAACGCGGTCGAAGGCGTCGACGAGGAGCCCGGCGCTTGGCGTCGTCACGGCTGGGCCTCGGCAGCCGCCTCGAGCGGGACGACCGGGCCGCGACCCGCTCTCGTCGATGCCACCGCCTCGGTCAGTGCGGCAACGTCGGTGGCGTCGAGGAGGAGCCCGTCGGCGTCGACCCAGCCGTCGACCTGCTCGGGGGAGCGGGCCCCGACGATGGCGCCGGTGACCCCGGGCACGGCGAGGGTCCATGCCACGGCCACGGCAGCAGGTGTCGTGTGGTGACGGCGGGCGATCGGCTCGAGAGCCCTGGCGAGCGCGAGGTTGGCTCGCAATCCCTCCCCGGTGAAATCAGGCGAGCGCGACCGCCAGTCGTCGTCGGGGAGCGCAGCGCCCCGGGCCTCGTCGAACGAGCCGGTGAGCAGTCCCGACTGCATGGGGCTGTAGACGATCACGCCGGTCGAGTGCGCGGCGCACCAGGGGATCGTCTCGGCGGCTGCCCTCCGCTCGATGAGCGAGAGCGGGGGCTGGAGCGTGTCGACGTGACCGACAGCCTCGGCCCGTTCGAGCTGGGCGGCGTCGTGGTTGGAGAGCCCGATGGCGGCAACCTTGCCTTCCGCCCGCAGGTCGCACAGCGTTCCCCAGTATGCCTCGAGTGGTGTTCCGTCCTCGGCGGGCCAGTGCATCTGGTAGAGGTCGATGCGCTCGACCCCGAGGCGGCGCAGCGAGCCTTCCACCTCGGCACGGATGCTGGACGGGGCGCCGACCCGGCGCGGCGGGCGGTGACGGTCGGTCTCGTCCCAGACCAGCCCGCACTTGGTGAAGACGTAGGGTCGGTCCGCTTCGGCCAGTCCGGTGAGCGCCCGTGCGACGACCTCTTCGGAGTGGCCGAGCCCGTAGACAGCGGCGGTGTCGACCCAGTTCACGCCGCGTTCGACAGCGTGACGGATGGCCGCTACCGACGCCTCGTCGTCCTGGTCGCCCCAGGCGAAGGTCCACCCTCCGCCTCCGATGGCCCAGGCACCGAACCCGACACGGGTGATGGCCATGCCAGTCGTCCCCAAGGGGACGGTTGGACGTGCGGTGGTCGGCATCGGCACGCTCCTCCTGGTCGGCGCCGTGCCCGCCAGGCTTGCCGGCGGGCACGTGCTCCGTGCTGACGGTCTACCTAGTTGTTCTACCCGGCCGGGCTCCGGCTCCAACCGGTCGGGCGCTGCCGACCGGCGCCCCTGCCGCGATCTGCCGACCAGCGCCCCTGCCGCGATCTGCCGACCAGCGCCCGGGCACGGTGGTCAGGGCTCGTCTACACTCGGCCGAGTGAAAGGCGTCCTGCTGGCGGGAGGGACCGGGTCGCGTCTGCATCCCCTGACCCGGATCACCAACAAGCACCTCCTGCCCATCTACGACCGGCCGATGGTGAACTACGCCATCGAGGCCCTGGTCAACGCCGGCATCACCGAGGTCATGGTGGTGACCGGTGGCACCCACGCCGGTGAGTTCCTCCGGCTCCTCGGCAACGGCCACGAGTTCGGCATCGACCGCCTCTCCTACGGCTATCAAGAGCGCCCCGGTGGCATCGCCGAAGCACTCGGCCTGGCCGAGCGGTTCGTCGGGGAGGACCCGGTGCTCGTCATGCTCGCCGACAACATCGTCGGCGGATCGATCCGACCGATGGTGGAAGCGTTCTGCGCCAACCCGACGGGTGCGCGGATCCTCCTCACGCCAGTGGAGGAGGAGCGGCACCTCCGACATCTCGGGGTGCCCGCCTTCGACGAGAGCGGCCGGGTGTGCGGCATCGTCGAGAAGCCCTCAGACCCGCCGTCGACGTTCGGCGTGACCGGTATCTACTGCTACGACGCCGACGTGTTCCGGGTGATCCCGACCCTCGAACCGTCGGGGCGCGGCGAGCTCGAGATCACCGACGTCAACAATCACTACATCCGTCAGGGGACGATGGCCTTCGACGTCCTCGAGGGCTTCTGGGGAGACGCCGGCGAGTCGATCGACGCCTACTACGCCGTCAACGACTTCGTTCGGGAGCACGGCGCCAACAAGGCCTGACCTGGCCCACCTGCCGCGCCACCACGCCGGCGGGCAGGTGGAGCAGGCGCCACCGGCCGCTTCAGGTCCCGTCCCGGCTCGCTGCCCATGCCGCCTCTTGGTGCCCGAGCTCGGTCGAGGGCGGCCCGTCGGTCATGGGCCAGAGCTCCTCGGCCACCGAGCGCCAGTCGACGGTTGCCCCCAGGCGGGCCAGGAGGGCGTAGAGCCCGAGGTTGATGCGCTGGACCACCACGAACATGGGAGGGAGGTCGACGGCGCGGGCTACCGGGCTCGTCGTGTCGAACACCCGACGGAGCGTCTCGGAGGCATAGGCGTGGTCGACGTGCACCGGGCCGCGTTCGAGGACCAGCCGGTGGAAGTGGGCGAAGAAGGCGACGACCTCGTCGGTCGACAGCGACGGCGTGGGCCTCAGGAGCCCGATGTCCTCGAGCACCCGACGGTAGGCCTCGCCGTCGCCGGCGAGGACGAGGGTCTCGATCATCCGGTTGAAGACGGCCGTCTCGTCGGGCGTGAAGTACTTCACCAGGCCGAAGTCGAGGAAGCTGACCCGTCCGCCCGGTCGGAACAGGTAGTTGCCCGGGTGGGGGTCGCCGTTGAACATGCCGAGGCGGTTGATGCCCCGGAACACGAAGCGGAACAGCGTCTCGCCGGCAAGGTCGCGTTCGTGCTGCGACCACGTCTCGAGCTCGGCGAAGCGCGCGCCCTCGGCCAGCTCGGCGGTGAGCACGCCCGGGCCCGACAGCTCGCTCACGACCTCGGGGACGTGGATGAAGGGATGGCCGCGGTAGGCATCGGCGAACCGCTGCTGGTTGCGTGCCTCGTGCTCGTAGTCGAGCTCCTCTCCGAGACGGGCGCGCAGCTCTTCGGCCAGGACCGTGGCGTCGAGGGAGGGGAAGAGCATCGGGAGGAGACGGGCGACGAGCGCCGTGTTGGCGAGGTCGGACTCGATGGCCTCGGCGACTCCCGGGTACTGCACCTTGACGGCGACTGCCAGGCCGGTGCGGGTGACCGCCCGGTGGACCTGGCCGATCGACGCGGCGGCAAGTGGCCGCTCGTCCCACGAGGCGAAGATCCGCTCCGGCCGGTCACCGAGGGCGTCGGCGACCACCGAGGCTGCGAGCTCCGGGGCCATCGGGGGGGCGTCGGTCTGGAGCTCGGCGAGGGCGACCCGGTAGGCCTCGGGGAGCTCGTCGTCGAGGAAGCTGGCCATCTGGCCGAGCTTCATCAGTGCCCCCTTCATCCCACCGAGGGCGTCGGAGACTTGTCGGGCCGTGCGGAGCTCGGCGGCGGCAGCGACCGCTTCGCGGCGCTCGGGAGGCGCGAGCCGTGTCTGCAGCGCTCCGACGGCATGTCCGGCCCCGAGCCTTCCGGCCACCCGGAGCGCGGCCGATCCGCGGGCCAACCGGCTCCGGTGTGTTACCGGTCTGCTCCCCGGGTCGAGGTCGTCCCCGTCGGTCGGGCCGGTCATCTGGCGGTCGGGCCGGTCACTCCCCGCCGGCCCAGGCGGTGGCCTCGCGTCGGAGGCGACCGTAGTCGACCTTGCCCGACGGAGACCGTCCGATCGTCTCGACCAAACGGACCCGTTTGGGTGCCTTGTAGGAGGCCAGCTGGGCCTTGACGTGGTCGATGACGGCCTGGGGCTCGACCTGGTCGGGGGGCACGCCCGGGGCGAGCTCGACCACGGCCACGATCTCCTCGCCGAAGCGCTCGTTGGGGATGCCCACGGCCACCGCGTCGACGATGCCGTCGAAGGTCTTGACCGCCTCTTCGACCTCTTCGGGGTAGACCTTCTCGCCACCGGTGTTGATGCACGCCGAGCCCCGTCCGAGCAGGTGGATCGTCCCGTCTTCGGCGACCTCGGCGAAGTCCCCGGGCACCGAGTACCGGGCACCGTCGATGACCCGGAAGGTGCTCGCCGACTTGTCCTCGTCTTTGTAGTACCCGAGCGGGATCCGGCCTCCGAGGGCCAGCACGCCCACGGTGCCCGAGCCGGGCACGACGTCACGGCCGTCGGCATCGAGGACCCGGACCTCGGGTCCGAGGGTAAAGCGCGCCGTCTGCGAGGCGTCGGCGCCCGACGACACCGACGTCCCCATGCCGAGCGCCTCCGAGGAGGAGAAGGCGTCGATGAGCAGCATGCCTGGGTGGTGCTTGAGCAACCCCTGCTTGGTCTCCTCGCTCCACATGACCCCCGAGGAGATCATCCCGACCAGGCTGGTGAGGTCCCATCGACCGGGGTGGTCGTCGAGGGCAGCAAGGATGGGCTTGGCGAAGGCGTCGCCGACGATCACCACCCCGTTGACCTGCTCGCGCTCGACGGTGTCGAGGAGCTCGACGGGGTCGAACTGACGGGAGGCGAGCGTGACGACCCGGCCGCCTTCGGCCAGGCACTCGAGGGCGGTGAAGCAGCCGGTGCCGTGCATGAGGGGGCAGGCGGGCAGGAGCGTCATCCCGCTTTCGCCTCCCTCCAGTTGCGCGTGCACGTCGGAGAGGCCGGCGTCTTGGTCGTAGCGACGGAACCCCGAGGCGTTCAGCCGGGCGAAGAGGTCGTCCTGGCGCCACATGACCCCCTTGGGCATCCCCGTCGTGCCACCGGTGTACAGCATGAGGAGGTCGTCGGCACCACGGCCCCACGGCGCCCGGACCCGCTCGCCTGTCGGTGTGGCCACGGCGTCCTCGTAGGGCAGGGCCCACTCCGGACAGGGCCCGGACCCGTCGTCGACCCACAGCCAGCTCCGTACCCGGGGGACCAGGTGGCGGACCCGGTCGGCTCGCTCGGTGAAGGACCCGTGGAAGACCACGGCGACGGCATCGGCG
The DNA here is from genome assembly GCA_021798955.1 of Actinomycetes bacterium. Classification (GTDB taxonomy): domain Bacteria; phylum Actinomycetota; class Acidimicrobiia; order Acidimicrobiales; family RAAP-2; genus JAJZJT01. The sequence continues at coordinate 99,424 of JAJZBK010000002.1, read as the reverse complement.
TTCTCCCACAGGTACGCAAGCTCGGCGTCGGCGTAGCGGTAGTTGGTGTTGATCGGGACCAGGCTGATCTTGAAGGCGGCGAAGGTTGCCTCGAGGTACTCGGGACAGTTCGTCAGGTACAGCGCCACCTTGTCCTGGCGCTTAACGCCTTGGTCGAGCAGCCATCGGGCGAGACCGTCGGCACGACGGTCCAGCTCCCGCCAGCTCACCGTGCGCTCCCCATGCGTCAGGGCTGCTGCGTCGGCCAGGTGGTCGGCGACAGCCTCCCACACGTCGGCGAAGTTCCATTCGGTCACTGTTGCCCCCATCCTCTGTCCCGAGCCCGTCCGCCGCCGGTGCGGGCGCCATCGCCCAGACCGCCCAGGCTCCGAGGTGACGCCGGCTGGACGTCGAGCCTACGCTCCTCGTCGTGGACTTCGCCCTTCCTCCCGGTGACGACCCCCGCCGCCACGCGGTGCGCTCGTGGCTGGCCGCCCATCCGGACCCCTCGCCACGCCAGCTGGCCGAGGCCGGTTATGTGGCTCCGCACTGGCCCCGTCCCTGGGGGATCGGCGCCGATGCCGTCACCCAGCTCGTGCTCGACGACGAGCTCGCCCGTGCCGGTGTCCGTCGGCCCAACAACCCGATCGGGATCGGCTGGGCCGGCCCGACGTTGGTGGCGGCGGGGACCGCCCGTCAACAGGAACGGTACCTGCCTCCCCTGTTGGCCGGCGAGGAGTTCTGGTGCCAGCTCTTCAGCGAGCCCGGCGCCGGCTCCGACCTCGCCTCGCTCGCCACCACGGCCACTCGGGACGGCGACGAGTGGGTCGTGAACGGCCAGAAGGTGTGGACGTCCTACGCCCATCTGGCTGCCTTCGGCATCCTGTTGGCGAGGACCGACCCGGAGGCTCCCAAGCACCAGGGCATCTCGTACTTCATCTGCCCGATGGACACGCCCGGCATCACCGTTCGTCCCCTCGTCGACCTCACCGGCGTGCATACGTTCAACGAGGTCTTCTTCGACGAGGTGCGGATCCCCGCCGACAACCTGGTGGGTGCCGAGGGCCAGGGGTGGTCCCTGGCCAAGGTGACCTTGGGCAACGAGCGCGTGTCGTTGTCGGGGTCCGGGGCCTTGTGGGGGATGGGACCGACGGCTGCCGACCTCGTCGACCGGGTCCGCCGGCGTGGTGGTTGCGACGACCCCGTGGCGCGCCAGCGGCTGGCCCGGGTGTGGGTCGAGGGAGAGCTCCTGCGCCTGCTTCGGCTCCGTACCGTCTCCGCGGCGGTCGCCGGTCTGTCCCCCGGCCCGGAGGCGTCGGTGCGGAAGGCGCTGGCCGACGAGCACGGCCAGCACGTGATGGAGCTGGCGGCCGACCTCGACGGTCCAGCCAGCCTGGTGGCGGCCGATGGCGACGATGCCATCTGGCACTTCGGGCTGCTCTTCGCCCGGGCGCTCACCATCGGCGGGGGAACTGCCGAGGTGCAGCGCAACATCATCGCCGAGCGCACGCTCGGGCTTCCTCGCGACGCCTCGGTCTGACGCCTCGGTCTGACGCCTCGGGGCGACCCCCGCCTCGCGAGTCCGGGGCGCCACCGCCGCCGCGGGGAACCCCGCACCGACCGACGGTCGGACCGTCAGGTCCCCAACGGACCGGCGTCTTCGTACCCCTGGCGTACGCCCTGGCCGGCGCGACGGGCGAGCTGCTCGGGCTCGTACAGCATCCAGTAGGCGTTCCGGGCGTGCTTCCGGGCCCGGTTGACGCACACCTCGGCGAGCTTGGCCGGGTCCTCCTCCTCGTGCTCGTGGACGAAGACCTCGAGGACGTGGGTCGAGGTGAGCAGCTGGGCGAGCATGATCCCCTGGGACGCCTCGTGGGCGCACACCTGGTCGATCGGAGCCTTGCCGGGCATGCCGAGGGCGACGACGATCTTGCAGTCGTCGAGCTCCACCAGGCGCTTGCACGCCACTCCGAGGTCCTTGAACCCGGGGACGGTCCGGCGGATGACCTCGAAGCGCTCCCCGTAGCCGGGGCAGGTCTCGAGCTCGCCCACCGCCTCGGCGCCCATGTCGTAGCGGGCGAACATGGTGTCGACCACTCCGATGCGATCCATGGGCCGAGCCTACCGGTGTCCGTCGTGGCTGGCTCCCGGATCGGGCACGCATGGTCGGCGCTTCCGGGCAGTCGGCACCGCTCCCCGTCGGGCGTCAGCGGGCTTCGACGAGTTCGAGGTAGGCGTCGTCCCAGTGGGTGACCACCTCGTCGGGGAGGAGCACGCAGTGTGTCGGTGCGAGCGCCTCCACGAAGGCGCGGTCGTGGCTGACGGCGACGACGGTCCCCGGCCAGGCGCCGAGCATGGTCCCGACCGCCTCGATCGAGGGTGGGTCGAGGTTGTTCGTCGGCTCGTCGAGGACGAGGACGTTCGCCCTTCCGGCGGCCAGCATGGCAAGGCCGAGCTTGGCCCGCTCACCACCTGAGAGGGTGGCCGGGAGCTGGTTGGCGACGTCGCCGGTGAGCCCGAAAGAGCCGAGCAGGCGACGTCGCTCCGTCTCGGTAGTGAGCAGGTGGTCGTCGATGTTGCCGAGCACGGTCGTGTCGGCGTCGACCTGCTCGTGGTCCTGGGCGAAGTAGCCGACGACGGCGTTCGGACCGACCGTCACCCGGCCGGTGCTCGGTTGCTGGGCACCGGCCAGGCAGCGGAGCAGGCTCGACTTGCCGGCGCCGTTGCGGCCGACCACCACGACCCGGTCCCCCCGCCCGACGACGAGGTCGAGGCCGGCGAGGACGACGAGGTCGCCGTAGCGGACGGAGAGCTGGCGAGCCTCGACGGGGACGGTTCCCGAGCGGGGGGGCGCCGGCAGGCGGAAGGTGCTGGCCCGCTCCCGGGCGGTCACCGAGGTCCGGGTAGCGGCCAACCGGTCGACCCTGCGGTCGAGCGACTTGGCGGTGCGAGCCCGTCGGTTGGTGCTCCCCCGCATGGCGTCCGCCAGCGCGGATAGCCGGGCGATCTCTGCGTCCTCGTGGGCGGCTAACCGCTCCTGGCGGACCGTGTCGGCCTCGAGCTGTTCGAGGTAGGACGAGTACGTCCCCGCGAACGCCTTCAGGCGGCCACCGGAGAGGTGCAGGACCCTGGTGATCGACCGGTCGAGGAGCTTCAGGTCGTGACTGACCACCAGGATGCCGCCGCGGAACCGCTCGAGCTCTTCGGTGAGCCACCGTTTGGCGGGACGATCGAGGTGGTTGGTCGGCTCGTCGAGGACGAGCACGTCGGGTTGGTGGAACAGGGCGCGCACGAGGTCGACGCGCCGGCGCTGGCCCCCCGAGAGGCGGTCGATCTCCTCGAGAAGCAGGTCTTCGTCGAGGCCCAGGCCGGCGGCCAGTCGGGCCATGACCGCCTCGGCCTCGTAGCCCCCTTGGCCCCGGAAGCGCTCCTCGAGGTCGGAGAAGCGCGCGATGTTCTCGGAGGAGGGGTCCTTGGCCATCTGGTCACGGGCGACGCGGAGCTCGTCGTCGAGCACGTCGAGACCCCGGGCCGAGAGCACATGGGAGAACCCGGTCGGTTCGAGGCCGAGACCCCCTTCGACCGGGACCTGAGGGAGGAAGCCGACGGTGCCGGCGACGCGCACCTCTCCTGACGAGCGGACGACCGAGGACGCGTCGCCGACGAGGACCGACAAGATGGTCGACTTGCCGGCGCCGTTGCGTCCCACCAGGCCGACCTTGTCGCCGGCGTCGATGGTGAACGACGCGTCGTCGACCAGCGGCCGGCCGCCGATCTCGACGGTGAGGGACGAGGCAGTGATCATCGGGAGGGTGGTCCTGGGGTGAGAGTCGACGTGGGGGTCATCCGCCCGACACGAGCTCGTCGCCGCCCTCGGGCGGGGTCGGATCGGTCGCTCGATGCAGCCACCCAGGAGGGAGCTGGACCGGCCGGGGCCCGCCGGTGTGACCGCGGGGTGCCCGCAGCGCCTCGGGAGGAAGGTGAAGCGTCGGGTCGGCCTGCTCGAGGAGCGCGTCGAGGCCGACCAGGTCGCTCACGAGGCCGAGCTCCCGCCGGTACGCACCGCCCACGGGGTAGCCGGTGAGGTACCACGCCGCGTGCTTGCGGAACTGCCGGACGCCCAGGTCCTCCCCGAAGGCATCAGCCAGCAGCTCGGCGTGGCGTCGCATGACGGCAACGACCTCGCCGAGCAGTGGGGGAGGGTTGACCTCGCGGTCGGCCCAGGCGTCGGCGAGATCGCGGAAGAGCCACGGACGTCCGAGACAGCCACGGCCGACGACGACCCCGTCGCACCCCGTCTCGGCCACCATGGCCAGGGCGTCGGCTGCCTCCCAGATGTCCCCGTTGCCGAGCACGGGGACGGGGGCGACGTCGGTGACGGCGGACTTGAGCTCGCCGATCGCCGACCAGTCCGCGTGCCCGCTGTAGTGCTGCTCGGCCGTGCGGGCATGGAGGGCCACAGCGGCGGCACCGGCATCGGCGGCGGCGCGCCCGGCGGCGACGTAGGTTCGGTGGGCATCGTCGACGCCGAGGCGCAACTTGACGGTGACGGGTACCGGCCCGGCCGCGTGCACGGCGGCGGCAACGATCGAGCCGAGGAGGACTGGTCGGGCGACGAGTGCCGCTCCACCGCCACGACGGGTCACCTTGGCCGCCGGGCAGCCGAAGTTGAGGTCGATGTGGTCGACTCCGACCTCGTCGACCAGTCGGCGGACCCCTGCCCCGACGACGGCGGGATCGACGCCGTAGAGCTGCACGCTGCGGACCGGCTCGTCGTCGGCGAAGGTGGCCATCCGGAGCGTCTTGACGTTCCCTTCCACCAGCGCCCGTGCCGTCACCATCTCGCTCACGTAGAGCCCCACCCCGTAGCTGCGGCAGAGCCGCCGGTAGGCGACGTTCGTCACGCCGGCCATCGGGGCGAGCACGACCGGCGGGTCGACGGTGATGGGTCCGATGGCCAACGGCCCGGCGACGTGCCGCGGGCCCTTTGGCGGAGCGGCACCCGCCGTCCTGGTGGGCGGTACCTCCGGTGCAGGTGGTGGCCCGCCGGGCGTGGCCACCACGGGTGTGCCGAGGAGCACGTCAGCCACGATCGCCGACCTGGCTCCACAGCTCGTAGACGGCCAAGCCGAGCTCGGCCAGGAGCTTCCTGAACAGCGGAAGGCTCAGGCCGATGACGTTGCTCGGGTTGCCGACCACATGGTCGACGAACGGAGCCGAGCGCCCATCGAGGGTGAACGCCCCTGCCACGGAGGTGGCCTCACCGGTGGCGACGTAGGCGGCCAGTTCGTCATCGTTCGTCTCGGCGAAGCGGACGGTCGTGCCCTCGACGGCAGAGACGCTCCGACCCGTCGCCTCGTCGACCAGGCAGTGGCCGGTGTACAGGACACCGGTGTGACCGCGCAGGTCGCGTAGCCAGCGGATCGCCTCCTCGTCCGACCCGGGCTTGCCGAAGCGCTGCCCGTCCACGTCGAGGAGCGAATCGCACCCGACGACCACGGCGTCACCGTCCGCTCGAGCCACGGCGAGCGCTTTGCGCTCGGCCAGGGCCAGGGCAAGAGAGGCCGTATCGGGAGCGTCGGCCGCTCCCTCGTCGATGCCGCTCACCACCACGTCGGGAGCGAACCCGGCGTCACGCAGGAGCCGGAGGCGAGCCGGCGAGCCGGAGGCCAGGATCAGCCGCCGTGCCGCAGGCCTCAGTGGCGCGCGCGGCGAAGGGTCGGAGCACACGGTCACTCCTCCAGCCTAGGGCCCTGGGACGAGGGCTGGTCCGACGGGCTCGCCAGGGCGTCCCTCTCCGTCCACGGTGTGCGCGACCATAGGGTGATGACGGAGGTCGGAACCACACTTGCACCCACCCGCAGTGAACCCCAGCTCGACGGGGACCATGAACGGATGTCCCATATCGTGCTGGAGGGCTTCACGCCCGACGGCGGTGACTTCGTGTCTGCAGGCCCGACGGTGGTCGAGGGGATCGTCAACGGTACGGCGGTTCGGGCGCTGTGCGGCAAGGTGTGGGTACCCGGTCGCGACCCGAAGCGCTACCCGCTCTGTCCCACCTGCAAGGAGATCGCCGAGCGCCAGGGCTGGAAGCTCCCGGCCGGCTGAGGCTCCCGGTGGCCGGTTGGGTGGCGCCTGGTCAGTAGCGGTAGGTGTCGGGCTTGAACGGGCCGTCCACGGGCACGCCGATGTAGGACGCCTGACGCTCGGTAAGCGTCGTGAGACGCACGCCGAGGGCCTCGAGGTGCAGACGGGCGACCTTCTCGTCGAGGTGCTTGGGCAGGACGTGGACACCGACTCCGTACTGGTTGGCCTTGGTGAACAGCTCGATCTGCGCCATGGTCTGGTTGGTGAACGAGCTCGACATCACGAAGCTCGGGTGACCGGTGGCGTTGCCCAGGTTGAGCAGGCGCCCCTCCGACAGGACGATGACGGCGTGGCCGTCGGCGAACACCCACTTGTCGACCTGGGGCTTGATGTTGACCCGCTCGACCCCTGGCAGGGCGGCGAGGCCGGCCATGTCGATCTCGTTGTCGAAGTGCCCGATGTTCCCCACGATGGCCTGGTGCTTCATCTGCCTCATGTGGTCGGCCGTGATGACGTCACGATTGCCGGTGGCCGTCACGAAGATGTCGGCCGTGGCGACCATGTCCTCGAGTGTGGCCACCTGGTAGCCGTCCATCGCTGCCTGTAGGGCGCAGATCGGGTCGATCTCGGTGACCACCACTCGCGCGCCCTGGCCTCGCAGCGACTCGGCGCAGCCCTTGCCGACGTCACCGTAGCCACAGACAACGGCGACCTTGCCTCCGATCAGGACGTCGGTCGCCCGGTTGATCCCGTCGATGAGCGAGTGACGGCAGCCGTACTTGTTGTCGAACTTCGACTTGGTCACTGCGTCGTTGACGTTGATGGCCGGGAAGAGGAGGGTGCCTTCCCGCTCCATCTCGGCGAGACGGTGGACGCCGGTGGTGGTCTCCTCGGAGACTCCCTTGATGCCGTTGGCGATGGTCGTCCAACGGGTCGGGTCCTCGGCCAAGCTGCGTGCGAGCAGGGAGAGGACGACGGCGAACTCCTCGGACTCTGCCGTCGAAGGGGCGGGCACGGCACCGGCCTTTTCGAACTCGACGCCCTTGTGGACCAGCAGTGTGGCGTCGCCACCGTCGTCGAGGATCATGGTCGGTCCCTCGTCCGGCCAGGTGAGAGCCTGCTCGGTGCACCACCAGTACTCTTCGAGGCTCTCGCCCTTCCAGGCGAAGACCGGCACGCCCCGAGGTTCGTCGACCGTGCCGTCGGGCCCGACCACCACGGCAGCGGCGGCGTGGTCCTGTGTCGAGAAGATGTTGCAGCTCGCCCATCGGACTTCGGCGCCCAGTGCCACCAGGGTCTCGATGAGGACGGCCGTCTGGACCGTCATGTGGAGCGACCCGGTGATCCGGGCTCCTCGTAGCGGTTGGTCGGCGGCGAGCTCGGACCGCATCGCCATCAGCCCCGGCATCTCGTGCTCGGCCAGCGTGATCTCCTTGCGGCCGAACTCGGCGAGACCGAGATCGGCCACCTTGTGCTGGACCGTCGTACGTTCGCTCGTCATCAAGGCTCCTTGGGTGCGACGACCTCGATACGGTAGCCGAGGGCCCGCCTCGTCTCCGAGGCGGTCAGTGCTGCAGTGGGTGCCCCCCGTGACGACCAGCGCTTCAGCGGGTCACGGCTCGTCCGGCCGCGTCGATGACCCACCACTGACCGCCCAGGTTGTAGAGCCCCTGCCCGGTGGCCTGCCCGGGTGCGGTGTCTGGCAACCAGCGGTAGAGCGGCCAGCCGTTGTAGGTGATCTGACGGGAGCCGTTGGTACGAGCCACGGTCGAGAGCAGCTTCGCCGAGACTCCGGGGCCAGCGACCGGCCGTGCGACGCCAGCCGGCAGGAGGTCGGGGGGCCACTGCACGGAGCAGATCTGGTAGCAGGTTGGTACCGACCGGTGGTCGGGCACGAAGAGGTAGAGGGTCAGCCCCTGCCCGGTGACCAGTACTGACCCGAGGCCGGGGATCGTTCGGGTAGTGACCTCGTATGGCTGGCCAGCCAGGAGGTCGTGCAGGCCGACCGAGTTGCCGAACGTGGCCGGAGTGGCCCCTTGTGGGTTGCCTCCGCAGGCGGCCAGGGTCAGCGCTGTCAGCGCCAGGGCTCCGATGAGGCGACCGGCGCGCCCTCTGGCCGGCGACCCGACTGGGGTGGGGCGACGTGACTGCATGACGCCATGATGGCAGCGACGGCTCGAGAACCTGGCGCAGCGCCCTCCGAGGCCCTCAGCGTCGTCGACGGCGTCGACGCTTTCCGCCCTCGTCGTCTTCTGACGCTCGGGTCTGGCCAGGCTCGCGAGACCGGGGGCTAGCCCCGTCGTACTGGACGGTGACGACGTCGGCCAGGGAGCTCCCGTCGAGAGCCATCTTCAGGATGTCGGGGAATTCGGGACCCCCCTTGACTCCGGCGGGCTTCGGAGCCGTGGCAAAGCCGGAAGTCGGCGGTTCGCTGTCTCGTGCATGCCGGTCGATGGGTGGCGAAGCCGAGGGTCGGGGGGTCGCCGGCTGGCTGTCGTGGTCGCCGGCAGCGCTCGCGATGGCGCCGGCTGCTCCCACGGTCCCGGCCCCGTTGCCTGCCTCGACGCGGGGCGTCTCGCTGGGAGCGGTGGCACTGGCCACGGCCGGTCGTTCCGCGGTGCTCAGGTGTGCCGCTGGCACGGTGGGGACAGGAGCCGGGTCTGGGCTCGGCTCCTCGACGCCTGGGATCGGTGCTGGCTCGTTCGTGCTCGTCTCTGGTTCGAGTGATGCCGACGCCACGGGCACCGATGTCGCTGCCACAGGACGGGGAGCCGGGACGCCAAGGTCCGTGATGACGGGGTCGGACTCTTCGGCGACCGGTTCGATCCGTTCCGGGGTGAGCAAGAGGTCGTGGATCGAGAGCATGCCCTCGCCCATCTCCTCGTCGAAGCCCTCTGGCTGGTCGGACGCCAGCTCCGGCTCGTGGTCGGACGCCAGCTCCGGCTCGTGGTCGGACGCCAGCTCCGGCTCGTGGTCGGACGCCAGCTCCGGCTCGTGGTCGGACGCCAGCTCCGGCTCGTGGTCGGACGCCAGCTCCGGCTCGTGGTCGCCGTCCGCTAATGCAATGGGAGGGGAGGTGGTCGCCGGAACGTGACTGGGCGCGGAGGTCGATGGCTCCGAGTCGAGCAACGTGTTCGAGTCGGAAGCGAGCCCTCCGGGGTCGCTGGCGAGCAGCGAGACGGCCGATTCGGAAGGTTCGCTGAGCCCCGTTTCCTGGCCGGGGACGCTTATCTCACCGCTCGGTCGACCGAGGCCACTCGATGCAGTGCTCCCCGACGGCGTCTGCCCGGGGCGTCCCGGCGCTATCGGCGCGGTCGCAGAGGCAACGGGTCGAGCAGGTGGTCGTCGAGCAGGCGGTGCCGGTGGAGGGCCGGGGCGCAGTGGGGGGCGTACGGCGCCGAGCCCCACGAGTCGTGCCGGTGGTGCCGGTCCGATCGGGGTGGACGACAGGCGTGGGCGGGGAGGGGCCTCCTGGTCAGCGTCGGCTCCAGCGTCGGCTCCAGCGTCGGCTACAGCGTCGGCTCCAGCGTCGGCTCCAGCGTCGGCTCCAGCGTCGGCTCCAGCGTCGGCTCCAGCGTCGGCTCCAGCGTCGGCTCCAGCGTCGGCTCCAGCGTCGGCTCCAGCGTCGGCTCCAGCGTCGGCT
>JAJZBK010000002.1:0-89615 GCA_021798955.1 Actinomycetes bacterium | reverse complement strand
GTCGGCTCCAGCGTCGGCTCCAGCGTCGGCTCCAGCGTCGGCTCCAGCGTCGGCTCCAGCGTCGGCTCCAGCGTCGGCTCCAGCGTCGGCTCCAGCGTCGGCTCCAGCGTCGGCTCCAGCGTCGGCTGAGGGCTCTGGCTCCTCAACGAGCGACCGTGAGCCCTCCGGGTCACCTCGGCGCGCGCTCGGAGGCCGGAGCTCGGGCGGATGCCACTTACCGTCGGCCGCCAACCACCACCCGTCTCCCTGTGACGTGTCGCTCATGCCGTGTACCGATCTCTATGCCCGCCCGCGTGGCACGGACCCTTATTACCTCGTCACCAGGGTACGCCGAATGAAGTGCCTTCCGGGTAATCTGCGGGCCGGCGTGACGTCCTGCCCCGCCGTGCTCGGCAGACGTTGGGCTCCGAGGTCCCGCGTCGAGGCGTCCCGGTGGGTCGACCTGCGGCACGGTCCACGATCATCGACGACCAGTCGTCGCGCCACGAGCACCGTGCGGACCCCGCTTCTGGCGAGCACGCTGGTAGCGTCGAGCTCACCGTGGTCGATCCGCCGACCCGATCGGGCGCCGCCGGCGCCCTGCGGGGCGATACGCGCCGACCCGGGACGGAGGTGGTGCCATGGCTCGGTGCCCGGTGCGGGTACCGATGGTCAGCTCGGTCGCCGAGCTCGCGGTCGGACCCGCGGTCGACGAAGCCCGCGCGGCACTTCGCACGGTGCTTGCCACTCCGCTGAGACGTTCGCTGGGCGAGCCCAGAGCTTCCTTCGATGATCCGCCTGGTGACCCCGGTCTCTTCGGACCCGGATCGGTGACCTGGCGGGTCCACGCAGACACGCCCTCGATGCTGGTCGGCGGGGTCTCCTCGCTGTTGGTCCAGCTGTTGCACCCCGGAGCCATGGCCGGTGTGGCCGACCACTCGGTCTACGAGCACGATCCGGCCGGCCGGCTGCGGCGGACGGGTACCTTCGTGGCGGGGACGACCTTTGGCTCGACACTCACCGCCGAGGCGCTCATCGACAGCGTGCGTCGGGTCCATCGTCGGGTGGTCGGGACCCGTCCTGACGGGGTTTCGTACCGGGCGTCGGACCCGACGTTGTTGCGCTGGGTCCACATTGCCGAGCATGCCCAGTTCCTCCGTGCCTATCAGCTCCTCGGTCCGAAGCCCCTTGCACGGGCCGAGGTCGACCGGTACTTCGCCGAGGTTGCCGTGGTGGCACGGAAGCTCGGCGCGACCGCCGTACCGGAGGATGCCGCGTCGGTGGCCCGGTGCTTCGCCGAGCTCCGTGGTGAACTGGCCGTCGGTGACCAAGCCCGACGTGCCATCCACTTCATCCTCGAGCCCAAGTCCTCCAACCCTGGCGAACGGATGGGCTACGCAGCGTTCGCCGGAGCCGCCGTGTCGATCATGCCGGACTGGGCCGCTGCTCTGGCCGGACTGTGGCAACCGTGGCCGGTGCTCGTGGCGAACCGGATGCGGGCTCATGCCCTGTGCCGGACACTGCGGTGGGCGCTCGGCCCGAACGAGCTCGTCGAACGGTCGCTCAGACGCTGTTCGGCCGCAGCGGTCTCGGTGGCATGACCTCGACGAGGTTGCGGCCGCCTCGAGGCGGGCCTGCGTCACTGGCTGGCCCAGAGGCCGCGGTGGGTGCACCCGCTGCCGAAGGTGACGTCCAGCGGAGATCGTGGCGAGGGATCGTCGTGCGTGGCGCCAGACGTCGTGTCCTTCACGGGCGACCGTGACGGCACGACAACCCGGACCACCCGAACGGCGTCCCGAGCAGATGCTGGTGAGAGAGACGCCACCGAGAGAACAGCTCCAGAGAGAACAGCTCCAGAGAGAACAGCACAGAGAAGAGGGGAGCCGATCGTGGCACAGGTAGAGACGGTCCGAGGCCCGGTGGACACCGCCGACCTCGGACGCACCTACATGCACGAGCACATTTTCGTGCTCACCGCTGACGTCCAACAGAACTACCCCGGTGAGTGGGGGGACGAGGACGCTCGGGTGGCCGACGCCGTGGACAAGCTCCGAGCGCTGGCCGCCCAAGGAGTCCGCACCATCGTCGACCCGACGGTGGTGGGCCTTGGTCGGTACCTGCCGAGGGTCGTGCGGGTCGCCGAGGCGGTCCCCGAGCTCAACATCGTGGTCGCCACCGGCTGTTACACCTACGACTCGGTGCCGTTCTTCTTCCACTACCGGGGGCCGGCGCTGAACGCCGCCCTTGGCGCCGAGGTGCCCGATCCCATGGTCGACCTCTTCGTGGCCGACATCGAGGAGGGGATCACCGGCACCGGGTTCAAGGCCGGCATGCTCAAGTGCGCCATCGACGCCCAGGGGATGACCGAGGGTGTCGAACGGGTGATGCGTGCCGTGGCGTCGGCCCACCACCGCACGGGGACCCCCATCACGGTGCACACCCATCCCGGGCGTCGCACCGGTCTCGACGTGCAGCGGGTGCTGTGCACAGAGGAAGGCGTGGACCCGCATCGGGTCGTGCTCGGCCATAGCGGCGACACGACCGACGCCGACCACCTGACCGAGCTGGCCGAGGCGGGGTTCGTCCTCGGCATGGACCGCTTCGGGATCAACCTCGACACGACCTTCGAGGCGCGCGCCGACGTCGTCGTCGAGCTGTGCCGGCGCGGCTTCGCCGACCAGATGGTCCTGTCCCAGGATGCCGCCTGCTACATCGACTGGATCGATCCGAACGTCCTCGCCTTCCTGCCCCAGTGGAACTACTTCCACATCGAGAACGACGTCCTGCCGTACTTGCGTGCGCACGGTGTGACCGAGGAGCAACTGACCACGATGCTCGTCGACGTCCCCCGGCGCGTGTTCGAGCTGGGGGGACAGGGGGGCTGACCCGGGGATCGCTCCCGGTTTCGACAGCCAGTGCCCGGCACGGGCCCCTCGACGAAGTGGCCGGCCCACCGGACCGCGTTCGCTCTCGTCACCCGGGCCCGGCTCTCTCGGATCGACCGTCGGGTCCTCCCGAAGACGGTGTCGGCCGTCCGGGTCGTCGCTGACGAGCTCCTGGGCACGTCCCGACGGCCTGGCGTCCCGACGGCCCGGTGGAACCCCTCGGTCGTCGCCTCGTCGCCGCCCAGAGCGAGGTCGGCCATCTGGCCGGTCGGGATGGGGGTCGGTAGGGTCGAGGCAGTGCCGACGCCCTCTCCACCGACCGGTCGGCACCGGTGGTTTCCTCGATCGACTGCAGGGCGATGGCTGCTCGTCGCGCTCCTCGTTGCCACCGCCTTGTTCCGGATGACCCAGAACATGGCGTCGACGACCCTCTCGCTGCTCGCCGGCGAGGCGGTCCACGTCTCTGCTGCGGAGATCGGCGTGCTGGGAGCCGGGGTCGGATTGGTCGGGACCCTGGTCACCCTGCTGTTCTCCCGACGGGTGCCCCACCACCGGGCTGCCGCCTCGGCCACGTGGTCCATGGCGGGACTGGTCGTCTCGCTCCTGGTGCTGGCCGTGGCGCCGTCCTTCGGCGTGCTGGCCGTCGGGGCGGTGCTCCTCGGGGTGGTCAGTGGGGTCGCCATGCCTGGCCTCCTCAATGCCATCGCGTCGGCAGCGGGTGCCGAGCGCGAGCGGGTCATCGCCCTCTACACGGTCACCCTGAGCGTGAGCCTCGCCGTCGGCCCCTTTCTCGAGACCGTGGTCCTCGGGATCGCCCACCAGGACGTCCGCGTCCCCTATGTGCTCTTCACCGTCTTTCCTCTGGTGGCAGTGGCCGTCCTGGTCAACGCCCGACGGAGACGACGTCGGGCTGGACCGGTGACGTCGGGAGACCAAGCTGCTTCGACGACAGAAGAGGCCCAGGTCGAAGCGACGACGGTGAACGTGGATGTGGTCGGCGACGTTTCCGTGGAAGCGAGCGAGGGGTCCGGACCCGGGCCTACCAGGCAGCCCGGCCTGTTCGCCTCCCGTGCCGGTCGCACCGCGATGGTGGCCCAGTTGCTCTACAACGTGCCGTTCTCGGGCATCACCGTCTTTGGTGCCCTGGTGGCCCGGCGTGGTTTCGGGGTCACGGCCGCCCAGGCAGAGCTCGGGTTCACCGTCTTCTTCGTGTGCTCGTTCCTCGCCCGGGCTTCGGTGGCGTGGCGGTCACCGATCACCGCCAAGCACGCGCTGCTGTGGCTCTCTGCTGCCCTGACCGTCGCCGGGCTCGCACTGATCGGCACCGGCCACGGGCTCGTCCTCCTGCTCGTGGCCATGGGCGTGCTCGGCATTCCCCACGGGCTGACCTTTCCGCTCGCCCTCGCCCTGGTGGCCGAGGCGACGCCGATCGAGGCGCTGCCTCGGGCGAACGCCACCCTCCTCGGGAGCACGAACCTGTCGTCGGTCGTGGTGCCGCTGGCACTCGGTGCCATCGTGCCGACCGTCGGCTACCAGGGGATGATGCTGGCCGTCCTCGTGCCGGTCGTGGTGCTGACCTTCGTGGAGCTGGCGGTCTACCTTCCGCATCGCAACCCGAGCTGAGCCCGACGGGCGCCGTCGGAAGGAGTCGCTCTGCCGTACCGGAGGGTCGAAGGGGCGGCGAGCTCGTGCCAGGTCGAGTTGGCGGACCGGGCGCAATGACCCTCTGGGCCCCGTCTCCGGGGGCGCGGGAAACAACCCCGTCTTCCTCGCCTGCTGGCACTACTAAGGGCCCCGTCCCCGGGGGCGAGGGGGGTGTCTCGACCCCGGGGACGAGGCTGTCGTCCGGTTCCCGCGAGCGGGGGTGGCCCGCTGGAGCCGACGATCTCTCAGGCGCCTCGACTGGCCAAAATGGCGGCCCGCCGGGCCTTCGGGCAACGGGCACCGGCGGCGCCCCCGGGGCGGTCGCACGTCGGGCACCACCAGGCTGCGCCGGCACGAGTCCACCGTGGGCCTCCGCAGGTGGGACAGGCCACGTCGGGGTCGCCCTCGGTGCAGGTCACCTCCGCGTAGCGGTGCGAGGTGAGCGGGCAGCCTCTGCCGTGGCACGCGGCCCAGGCGTCGTCGTCGACGATGGCCTCGACGGGGCACAGCGGGACACAGGCCCCACAGTCGTTGCATCCCAGTGGATCGACGACGTAGGTGACTGGGAACGACGGGGCTTGGCTGATGGCCCGGTGCGGGCAGGATGCCTCGCACGCGCCGCAGCCGAAGCACTCGGCGGTGACGGCGACGGCCATCACGGCTCCCGTACCGTCGTAGGGCTTCTGGTGGACCGCACGCGACTGATCCCGTCGAAGAGGGCCTGGAGCGTCTCGGCGTAGCGGAAGAACTTGTCCCGCCCCACCGGGTCGTCCGACGAGAGCTGGAGCGGCCATCCGGCGATGCTCAGGGCGTTGAGCGAGTGGGCAATGTCGGCGCCGCCGTTGGCAAGGATGTTCTCGATGAGCTCCTGCCACGACGCCGTCTCGCCGCGCAGCACCGCGTCGAACGAGGAGGCCTCCTGCGGGCCGAGCCGGTGGGTGACCGTGACGTCGTAGCCGTCCAAGACGATGCCGTACCGGGCGGTATCCGTCTCCGAGGCGACCTCGACGAGGAGCCGGAAGTCGGCGATGCCCAGCGCGGCCAGGCGGTCGGCCTCGCCTCGAGCGACGTCCGCCAGCGCCTCGAACCAAGCGTCTGGTCCGTCGTCGGCACCCAGGGCCGGCAGGTCGGAAGTGGTCGTGGCCATGTCAGGTCACGCCCCCGTCGGCACGCCGGTGCCGGCGCCGGAACCGACCGCGTCGGTGCCTTCGAGCAACACCGCGGGCAGCTTGGTCCGGTGGCGCCGGGGGAGGCCGGCGTGCTCGCACCGCTGGAAGTACTCCTCGATGATCTGGCGTCGCACCACGTCGCTGCCGCTGGCCCCCATCTGGGTGGCGGCCTCGACGCTGCCGGCGAGCAGGATGGCAGTGGGCTCGACGACCTCGGGAGTCGAGAACAACATCGAGATGATGTCCTCGCCGCGATCGAGATAGGCGTGGTAGTCCTCGGCGAGCGACGGGTCTTCGTTCAGGCGGAAACGAAGGTGCATGGTGCCGTAGGCGACGTGGCGTGCTTCGTCCTGCATGCAGAGGCGGAAGATGCGCTTCTCGACGGGTGATGGGGCGATCAGCTCGCCTGCCCGGAAGAGCGAGAGCACGATGCCTTCGCCGAGCAGGTGCATGAGCGCTGAGCCCTCGTCGTAGCTTTCGGCGTCGAGGATGAGGGCGAGAAAGCGCTCGACTACCGACTTGGCTTGTCCCAGGCCGCCCCCGTTGGCCAGAGCCCGCTTCCGGAAGACCTCGGTGTGCCGGGCCTCGTCCATGCACTGCGTACAGAGGAACATCTTGGCTTCCACGAACTGGTGGTTGATCCGCCACAGCCACTTGGCCGGGAAGTCCGAGGCCACCATCTCGACCTCGGAGAGCACGGTGCACAGCTGCGACATGGCGTGCTCGAGGTCGGGGTCGAGCTCGGGAAGCTCCGTCCACGGGATGTCGCGCGTCGCGCTCCACTGGCGACTGACAGCCTCTTCGTAGAGCTCCATCACGTTGTCGGACCAGACCTCGGCCTTGGAGTTGATGGTGTAGCCGAGGTCGGGCATGTCGGGGTCGATCGCCGAGCCCCGGGGTGCCATGGAGCGGGCGGTGGCGACGTCAGGGACTTCCCCGTAGCTCCCCGTCGCGATGTCTCGCAACGTGAGGCCAACTTTGGAGGGCTTGGCGTGGACGCCCCACTCGCCGGTCGGGCCCCGCAGCCAGCCGAGGTCGAGCTGCCCTTGCTTCAGACGTTCGAGGTAGCCGACATCGAGCGCGTTAGCCGTCATAGACCCTCCCCCACAGCCACCGCCAACCAACGCGACGCCCCCGAGAGAGCCTCGCTCCTGCCGTCGATCTATCTTCGTATAGTGAAACACTTTATGTATAACTGTCAAGCATGTGACGGACTGGCCACGGAGGTAGGTCCCCGCTCCTGATGCAGGCCCTGGCCGATCGTGGACGGAGTGGCGGCTCGGACCGATCGGCCCGGGCTGCCGAGGCGGGTTGCAGTGGACGACAGGGCGGGCCGGCTCTACCTCGTCGGTCGGGAGGAGCGCGGCGATGCCGGTGGTCGCGCGCTGAGCTGGCGTCTGTCGGAGGTCCCCTGGTACGCAGTTCGTCGGTAGGTTCAGTCCGAAGCGCGGCGGACGACCGCTTCGGCGGACTGGTAGGCGCGCTCGAGGTCGTGGAGGAGCTGTTCGACGGCGAGGCGGCCCGCGGCGAGCGCATCGGCGGTGTCCCGGCCGGCATCGGCCAGACCTGACCGAGCGGCCAGATAGGCGTTCTCTGCCACGTCGATCCGCTCACGCAACTGGTCGCGCACGTCCATTGCCGCCAAGTCGAGCTGGAGCCGGAGCTCGTCGATCCGTCCTCGCCACTCCTCGAGCACCTGCTCGATCGCGGCTCCGTCGAGCGTCGTGGTGTCCTGGCCTGGTTCGCTCATGTTCGGCATGTGCCACTCCTTTCCGCACCGTCGGGCCCGACGTCCACGGCACCCGGACCCTCGCTTCTGTCAGCGTGTGCCCGATACCGGGCGCCGGGAAGTGCCGAACGGCCCAAGGAAGCCCGGACCTGCGCCAGGTCGGCCGCTCGAGGGCGTGAGTACCTGCCCCACGCGGTGGGGTATCGAGGCCGGGCCTGGTCCTGTGACGGTGCGACGGTGCGTTCACCACCTCGTCTTCACCGCGTCTCGAGAGCTGCTCGGCGGTGGTGCCATCGACCCACCACGTAGAACGTCAAAGGTAATGCATTCGGTGGCTATTTCGCGCCCAACCTGGCGGTGATCAGGCCAACCTGGCGGCGGCACCGGGCCTGTAGTCGATCTGCGGGAAAAGATCAAGATTGACGTTTTATTACTGCACGGTCACCGTATTCGTCATGCACAAGCGAGCAAGCTGGATCAAGGTGGGGTGCGCGCTGACGACCGGGGTGGGTGCGTGCGCTCTCGTGGTCGGCGGGGTGGCGGTGGCCGCCCCCGCCGCAGGGGCGGCGACTCCGGGGATCGCCACTGCGTCGGCGCTGACGGGTGGCACGGCGACGATCGGCAAGCGGATCTCGGCCAGCGGCATCACCGGTGTGGCCACCGGCACGCTCCAGCTGGGGACGGGCGGTGTGTTCGACGTCGTCCTCCCGCAGAAGAACGTGCAGCTCCTTCCGACGACGGCGACGATGTCGCTCGGCTTCCTCAAGCTCAACTTGCCGACGACGTTCAGCGCGAACAGCGCCATCACTGGCACGGCGACGCTCGGGGCTAGCGGCATCAACGCCACCCTCACCTCGTCGTTGTCGACGACGGCTCAGGTCGGGCCGTTCTCGTGCACCATCGGACCGATCGTGGCGAGCTTGACGACGGGGAGCAGCGGTTCCCTGACCGGGACACCGTTCACCGGGGCCCTGACGGGCGAGGAGTCGGGGGTGCTCGTGGCCAACGACTTCGCCGTTCCCGCGGTCCAGGCGACGTCGTCGTGTCCCGGCCTCGTCGCCGGCCTGGTGAACGTCCTGGCCGGCCTGCCGTTGGCGCCCGGCGCCTCGTCGCTCACCTTCCACGCCGCCCTGGTCAACGGACTGACCGGGGCCCCACATCAGCTCGTGACCGTACCGACCAGTGGTGCGGCGGGCACGCAGGTCGCCGTCATCGGCACTGGCTGGTCCCCGACGACGGCAGCTCAGTTGGCGTTCACGAGCGGGCATCCGGCATCTACTGGAACGGCGGCAGTCGACAGCTCAGGCGCGTTGGGCGGATTCCTGTCGGTGACGAGCTCGGACGCCGCCGGCTCCAATCCGATCGTGGCGACGCAAGGCACGGCGACGGCGTCGACGCCGTTCACGGTGGTGGGAACACACAACGGGGGGTTCTTCTGGCCGTTCGGCTGGTAGCCACCTGACGGTGGGCTCGGTGGACGAGCCCGACCGGAACCGATGACCGGCCGGTGTCGCTCAGGCGGCGCCGGCCGGTGCGCGTCGCGACGGCCGTCTGCCATCTCGAGCGGGCGTGTCGGAGGCATCTGCAGGCCACCGGGCTGCCGCGGTCGACGAGCTTCGCGCCGGCTGTGCTCAGGAGCCGGCTGTGCTCAGGAGCCGGCTGTGCTCAGGAGCCGGCTGTGCTCAGGAGCCGGCTGTGCCGGCTTGCTCGGCGGCCAGGGCCGCCCTGGCGCGTGGCCCGCCGGGCGCGGTGCCCTTGACCACTGCCAGCACGACGTAGGCCGTGACGAGTGCCCACGCCATGGGTTGATTGAGGCTGCGCCGGGCTTTCCATCCAACCACCAGCAAGACGGCCGTGGCGGCCCAGCCCTCGACGGAGACCGGCTCCAGCCCCCAGCCAAGTCGGCGGGGGCCGAACCACACCTTCGTCCCGACCAGTGGTGTGAGCCGCACGCCAACAGTCTCGCGCCTCGGCGCGTCGGGATGCGACCCCGATCAGCGGTCACCTCGGAGCTGTCGCACGTCCGTGCCATGCTGTCGCCTATGGCGCAACAGGAGGATCTGGGCTCGGGCTCAACCTGGTCCGACGGCGACCTCGTCGGTTTCGACCTCGAGACGACCGGCCCTGATCCGCTCACCGACGTCCCCGTCCAGTACGCCCTGGTGTGGCGCCGACACGGGCAGATGCGTGTCGACCAGGGGCTCGTCAACCCCGGTCGCCCGATCCCCCCCGGCGCCATCGCCGTCCACGGCATCACCGACGAGCAGGCAGCGACCGGACAGCCGCTGGGCACGTCCGTACGGGCGATCGCCTCGGCGCTCCTCGAGGCCAGCGTGGCCGGCATCCCATTGGTCGGCATGAACGTCGTCTTCGACCTCACCATGGTGGACGCCACGCTGCGCCGGCTGGGGGACGACGGCCTCGTCGAACAGGGCTGGTCCGGCCCCGTGCTCGACCTGCGCGTGCTCGACCGGCAGGTCGACCGGTACCGCAAGGGCGGACGTCGCCTCGTCGACCTGTGCGCCCACTACGGCGTCACGGGCCGCGGCGACCTCCACGACGCCACCAGCGACGTGTACGCGGCTGTCCGCTGCGTGCTCGCCATCGCTGCCGCCAAGGAGGACGTGGCTGCCTGTCGGCCGGCGGAACTGCACGACCTCCAGGTGGGCTGGTACCGCGAGCAGCAGCAGTCACTGAGCGACTACTTCGTCCGCCAGGGTCGGCCCGCCATCCCCGAGTGGCAGTGCACCTGGCCGATCTGGCGCGGCCCCGAGGCCGGCTGACAGCTGGGCCCTCGAGGTTCCAGATCGGCACGCGGGCCTCGACGCCGCACGCAGTTCGCGGGCAAGCCGGGCGGCAAGCCAGCGGGCAACGGGACCCAGGTGGCCACGGACCGACCCACTCGGCGGCGGGCCGGTCCGTGGCGCCTCTGAAGCTCGCCTCGCTACTCCTCGTCCCCGGCGGCCGGGTTGGTGCGCATCTGTTCGTCGATCATGGAGACGACCGAGGAGTCGACGAGGGTGGTGACGTCGCCGAGGTCGCGGTGCTCGGCCACGTCGCGCAGGAGGCGCCGCATGATCTTGCCGCTCCGGGTCTTGGGCAGGTCCGGGGTCAGCAGGATCTGGCGGGGCTTGGCGATGGGGGAGATGACGGTGGCCACGTGATCGCGCAGCTCGCGCACCAGGGACTCGCCCTCGTCTCCCTCGACCTGCCCCTTGACGGTCACGAAGGCCACCACTGCCTGTCCGGTGGTGGCGTCGCTGGCCCCGACCACGGCCGCCTCGGCCACCCGGGGGTGGCTGACCAGGGCGTGCTCGATCTCGGCGGTGGAGATCCGGTGCCCCGACACGTTCATCACGTCGTCGACCCGGCCGAGCAGCCACAGGTCACCGTCGTCGTCGAGCTTGGCCCCGTCGCCGGCGAAGTAGTAGCCGGGGAAGCGGCTCCAGTAGGTCTCCTGGTAGCGCTCGGGGTCGCCCCAGATGCCGCGCAGCATGCCCGGCCACGGCTCGGTGAGCACCAGGTAGCCGCCCTCGCCGTTGCCGACTTCGTTGCCGTCGTTGTCGATGACCTTGGCGCTGATGCCGGGCAGCGGCCGCATGGCCGCCCCCGGCTTGGTGGCGGTGATCCCCGGTAGCGGCGAGATCATGATGCCGCCGGTCTCGGTCTGCCACCAGGTGTCGACGATCGGGCACCGGTCGCGCCCGATGTTCGTCCGGTACCACATCCACGCCTCGGGGTTGATGGGCTCGCCGACCGAGCCGAGCAGCCGGAGGCTCGAGAGGTCGTGGGCGGCCGGCAGCTCCTCGCCCCACTTCATCAGGGTGCGGATGGTGGTGGGTGCCGTGTAGAGGATCGACACCTGGTACTGCTCGACGATGCGCCACCACCGGTCCTGTCCGCCGGCGTCCGGGGTCCCCTCGTAGAGGACGGAGGTGACGCCGTTCGCCAGGGGGCCGTAGACGATGTAGCTGTGGCCGGTGACCCACCCGATGTCGGCAGCCGTCCAGAAGACGTCCTGCTCGGGCTTCACGTCGAAGACCAGCCGGTGGGTGGCCGACGTGTGGACGAGGTAGCCGCCGGTGGTGTGGAGGATGCCCTTGGGCTTCGCCGTGGTGCCGCTCGTGTACATGATGTAGAGCGGGTGCTCGGCGTCGAAGGCCTGGGCTTCGTGCGTCGCGCTCTGGCGGTCGACCAGGTCGTGCCACCAGTGGTCCCGCCCCTCGTGCCACGCCACGTCCTGGCCGGTCCGCCGCACGACGAGCACCGAGCGAACCTCGGGGCACTGCTCGAGGGCGGTATCGACGGCCGGCTTGAGCGGCGAGATGGCACCCCGGCGCCACCCGCCGTCGGCAGTGATCACCACCCGGGCGTCAGCGTCGAGGATGCGACTGGCCAGAGCGTCGGCGGAGAACCCGCCGAAGATCACCGAGTGCGGCGCTCCGAGGCGCGCGCAGGCCAGCATGGCCACCACCGCCTCGGGGATCATCGGGAGGTAGATGGCGACGCGGTCGCCGGCCTCGACCCCCAGCTCGGCGAGGGCGTTGGCCGCCTGGCACACCATCCCCTCGAGGTCGGCATAGGTGATGGTGCGGGTGTCGCCCTCGGGCTCGCCCACCCAGTGGAAGGCCACCCGGTCACCGTTCCCGGCGGCCACGTGGCGGTCGACGCAGTTGACCGCGGCGTTGAGCTTCCCGCCGACGAACCACTTGGCGTAGGGCAGGTCCCACTCGAGGACCCGGTCCCACCGCTGCTCCCACTGGAGGTGCTCGGCCTGGCGTTCCCACCAGGCGAGGCGGTCAGCCGCCGCCTCTTCGTAGATGCCAGCACGGGCGTTGGCCTGCTCGACGAAGCCCGGCGGAGGCGGGAACTGGCGGGTCTCGTGGAGGAGGGCAGAGAGGGCGGGGCCGGTCTGCGGTGGGTTGGTGTCGGTCATCGTGGTCGTCCTTCCCCCAGGGTCGCCCTGGGATGTGATTCGATCGAGCAGCGGTGTGGTCGGCCGGTGGCGGGCGGGATCAACGGCCGAGCGGGCCGGTAGGCAGCACGGCCTTGCCGAACGTCTCGTTCGTCACTCCAGCAAACGAGGCGTACCACGCTGCGGCAGCGGTGGCCACACCAAACCAGCCACCGGTCTTCACCAGCCCCACCGAGGACTGGAAGTTGCCGATGGTGAGCAGCACGAAGGTCACGGTCAGCAGCACGAACGTCACCACGAGGACGACTGACAACCGGAACGTCGAGATGAGCATGTAGGCGGTGAAGATGGTCCACCCGAGCAGGAAGACGCCGACCAC
Organism: Actinomycetes bacterium; assembly: GCA_021798955.1. GTDB lineage: Bacteria > Actinomycetota > Acidimicrobiia > Acidimicrobiales > RAAP-2 > JAJZJT01. The sequence continues at coordinate 76,915 of JAJZBK010000002.1, read as the reverse complement.
GGTCGCCGCGTCCGCCTTGGCTACCCCCGGCATGATGAACTTGATCAGCACGTAGAACGAGACCCAGAAGGCTCCGTACGAGGTGAAGGCGAGAGCGCCGAACGTGTTGCGCCGGGCGAACTCCCACATGCCGGCGAAGATCTGGACGACGCCCCCGTAGACGAGCGCGAGCGCGAGGGCGGTGCTCACGGCCGGACCCCAGATGTCGGCGTTCGAGACGCTCAACGCGAAGGTGGTCATGGCGAAGGCAGCCAGCCCGAGCGGTCCCGGGTCGGCTACCCGGTGCGCGGGTGGCGGCGTGTCGTGGACCGACGGCGAGTCGTTGCTCATGAAGTTCCCTCCCCTGGGTGTACAGCGTTTCTCTCGCGATGGTGCAGAGGGCAGCGCTCACTGGCAAGGACACTGACCGGTAAGTCTTCGAGCGGCTGGGGGCGCACGACGAGCGGTCGGTAGGGCTCGACGAACGGGCGACCGGCGAGGGGAGGCAGGGCACCGGCTCGACGGGAGCCCGGAAGCGCCCGGGAGCAGGACCAAGCGATGGTCGAGTGCTGCGGAGGCCGCTGTGGCATGCTGGCCAGCACGTCGAGCTCGCCTGACGGGGGGGCGCCTCGCCGCTGTGGGCGGTCGTCGCCCGCACCGGAACGGTGCCAGTGGTAACGGTGCCAGTGGTAAGGAGATCGTGACAGAGCTGCTGTGGCTTGCCGTCGCCGCCGTGGTGGTGCTGCTGGGCGTCGTCCTGGGCTTTGTCGTCCGCGGCGAGCGCCGGCTGGGAACGCCTGCCCAGCGGGCTGGGTACGCCACCTTGCGGACTGCCAACCTCCTCGCCCCGTCGTTGCGCAGCGGGCTCCACGGTGCAGGCTCGGGGAAGGTGACGACCCATCTACAGTCCCTGCTCGGGACACCGGGTGTCGTCTTGGCCGACGTGGCGGGTGTCATCGCCGTCGCCGGCGTCGACGAGGTCCACCAGGCGCTGCTCGAGGGCCCGATCGCGAGGGTGGTGACCACCGGCGAGCCTCAGGTGCTGGCGGCCGCCGACCTGGTCTGTGCCCGGGGCGCCACCTGTGCGCTGCAGGCCGCTGTCGTGGCGCCCTTGGCCGTCGACGGCACGGTGGTGGGTGCGTTGGTGGCGGCCGGACCGTCAGCCCCGGCCGGCCTGCTCCGCCTGGCCAGCGAGGTGGCGCAGTTCATCGCCACCCAGCTCGAACTGGCCGAGCTCGACCGCTCCCGCCGACGCGCCGCCCAGGCCGAGCTTCGCTTCCTGCGGGCGCAGATCTCACCGCACTTCATCTACAACGCCATCACCGCCATCGAGTCCTTCGTGCGCACCGATCCCGACCGGGCCCGTGAGCTGCTCGTGCAGTTCGCCGACTTCACCCGCTACAGCTTTCGAGGACGCGACCAGTTCGTCACCGTGGCCGAGGAGCTCCGGCTGGTGGACACCTACCTCGAGCTGGAGCGCGCCCGCTTTGGTGAGCGTCTGGCCGTCACCCTGCGCGTGGCACCCGAGGTCCTCTCGGTCCGGGTCCCGTCGCTCATCCTCCAGCCCCTGGTCGAGAACGCGGTCCGGCATGGGCTGGAGCCGAGCGGTCGGGCGGGCCATCTGTCGATCGCCGCCCACGACGCCGGCAGCGACGCGGTGATCACGGTCGAGGACGACGGTGCCGGTGCCGACCCGGAACGGGTGCGACGGGTGCTCTCCGGACGGGAGGACGGTGACGCCGTCGGCCTCCACAACGTGGACGAACGCCTGCGCACGGTGTTCGGCGAGCAGTTCGGCCTGGTGGTCGAGACGGGGATCGACGCGGGGACCAAGGTCACCGTCCGCATCCCGAAGTACCAGGTGGCGGTGCCAGCGTCGTGATCGCTACCGGTGGCGGGAGCGGCAGTAGCGAGCCGGTCGGCGGGCTCGCTGTCCTGGCCGTGGACGACGAGGGCCCCTCGCTCGACGAGCTGGTCTACTTGCTGCGGACCGACCCCCGGGTGGAGACGGCGCAGGCCGCCTCCAACGCCACCGAGGCGCTCCGGCTCCTCCGGGATCGCCCGTTCGACCTGGTCCTCCTCGACGTCCGCATGCCCGGGCTCGACGGGCTCGAGCTGGCGACGATCCTGACCAGGTTCGCCACGCCGCCGGCGATCGCCTTCGTGACCGCCCACGAGGAGCACGCCGTCGACGCGTTCGGCGTGGGGGCCGTCGACTACCTGCTGAAGCCCGTCACCGCCGACCGGCTGGCCAGCGTGCTCGACCGCGCTGCTCCTCCGGCGCGGTGGCCCGCCGTCGACGACAACGGGGGTCGCCTCGACGTGATCGCTGCCGACGTCGGGAGCGCGACCCGGATGATCCGGCGGGACGAGGTGGCGTGGGCCGAGGCTTCGGGCGACTACGTGCGGATCCACACCAAGGACGGGTCGAACTACCTGGTGCGGATCCCCATGGTCGCTCTCGAGGAGCAGTGGGTGCCTCACGGGTTCGTCCGGGTCCACCGGGGCTACCTGGTCGACCTGGGCGAGGTGCGGGAGGTCCGCACTGAGGGCACCCGCACGTCAGTGAAGGTTGGCGACACGGTCCTGCCGGTGAGCCGACGGCACGCCGCCGAGCTCCGACATCGGCTGTTGGGCGGCGCCGTGGGACGTCGGCGGTGACCGCTCCACCGGTCCCACCCGTCCCGGCGGGCGTCACCCCTCGACCGGACGGGGCGCCCGTGCGCCAGGCGGTGCGGGCCCCGACCCGAGGGACGATCGACCGCACCGGCGTCCCGGGAGGCGATGACCTCCTGCGTCGCGACGAGTACGGCCGTGCCCTCCTCGGTTCGTTGATACGAGCGCAGTTGGGGGCGACGGTGAGCGTGCTCGGCCCGGCAGTCCTCCTCCTCGCCCTCTACCCCCTGTTGGCCGTGTTGGTCCCAGGTCTTGGTCGCGACCAGGTCATCGGGGTCCCGCTCACGCTCGTGGTGCTGGGGGGAGGGATCTACCCGCCGCTCGTGGCGCTCGGCTTCTGGTACGTACGGCGGGCCGAGCAGTTGGAACGCCGGTTTGGCGAGCTGCTGGACGACCGCTGACGTGGCTGCTCCCCTGTCGGTCGGTGCCGTCGTGGTCATCACGGTGACGACCGCTGTCATCGGCATGCGGGGCATGCGGGTCGCCCGGACCCCGGCCGACTTCATGGTGGCGGCACGCCAGGTCCCGCCGTTGCTCAACGCATCGGCCATCTCCGGCGAGTACCTGTCGGCGGCATCGTTCCTCGGCATCGCTGGCTTGGCCATGTTGGAGGGGCTGGGCGCCCTCTGGTACGCGGTCGGCTACGCGACCGGCTACCTGGTGCTGCTGGCCACCGTGGCTGCCCCTCTGCGTCGCTTCGGCGCCTACACCATCCCCGATTTCGCCGAGGGACGGCTCGGGTCGCCCCGCCTCCGCCGGTGGGCGACGGTGATGGTGCTGGTTATCTGCGGCTTCTACCTGATCCCGCAGTTCAACGGGGCGGGCATCACCCTGCAGGCCACCCTGGGCGGTCCCTACTGGGTCGGCGTCGTCGTCCTCGGCGTCGTGGTCACCACCGGGATCGCCAGCGGAGGGATGAAGGGGATCACCGTCGTCCAGGCGTTCCTCTACTGGATCAAGGTGACGGCGATCGCCGTGCCTGCCGTCGTCCTCGTGCTCGCCGTGTCGCACCCGTCCTTCGGCACCGTCGACGGTCCGGCACCGACCACCTTCACCCGTGCGACCTTGGTGCGGTTCCCCGGCACCACCCGCATGGACGTCTCCCGGCCCGTCACCGTGCGCGCCGCCGGCACCGTCGACGGCACCCGGGTGCATGGCGCCCTCACGCTCCGTCCGGGCACGCAGGTCGTGGCGGCCGGGACGTCCCTCCGGTTCCCGGCCGGTGCTCCGGCACCGACAGTGTCGCCGGTCACCGGCAGCTCGTGGTCCTCGCCCCTCCTCCACCTGGACGGACGCCACGGACATCCGCTGGCCGCCACCTACGGCGTGCTGCTGGCCACCGTCTTCGGCGCCATGGGCCTCCCGCACATCCTCGTCCGGTTCTACACGAACCGGGACGGCCAGGCGGCTCGCCGGACCACGGCCTTCGTCCTACTGCTGGTGTCGACCTTCTACTTGTTCCCGGCAGTCTTCGCCGTGCTGGGCCGCATGGAGGCACCTGCCCTCTACCTGACCGGGCAGACCGACTCGGTGGTGCTGGTGCTGCCTCGGATCATGGTGGCGGGCCTCGGCGGCGAGGTCCTGGCCGCGCTGGTGGCTGCGGGGGCGTTCGCGGCCTTCCTCTCCACGTCCTCGGGTCTGCTCATCGCCATGGCTGGCGCGCTGTCCCACGACATCATGGGTTGGGGGGTACGTGCGTTCCGCCTGTCGGCTCTGGTGCTCGGCATGCTCGTCACCGGGGCCGGGCTGCTGGTGGCGTCGGTCCCCATCAACGTGCTGGTGGGCTGGGCGTTCGCCGTGGCCGCCTCGTCGTTCTGTCCGCTCTTGCTGCTGGGCATCTGGTGGCCGCGGCTAACCCGGGTGGGGGCGATGTGGGGACTGGCGCTCGGCGGGGGGACGTCCTCGCTCGCCGTGGTGGCCTCGATGGCCGGCTTCGGTGGCACGGGGTGGTCGGCGCTCTTGCTGGGCGAGCCTGCCATCTGGACGGTCCCCGTCGCCTTCGCGGCCATGGTGGTCGGTTCGCTCCTCACCCCCGGAGCCGTGCCAGCCAACCTGACCGACCTGCTCGTGACCATGCACTTGCCCGAGCGACTGCGGCGGGGGCCCGTGGGTGGAGCCGAGCAGGTGGGTTAGGAGCGCCGTCCTGCCCGGGTTGCCCGGCCGGCGGGCGGACCGACGACAGCGCTGTGGGTGTGAGGCTCACCGGGCCAGGGCAGTTCGCGTGGGTCAACGCGACGAGCTCCGGTACCGCCAGACAGCGAGCGGGATCATCACCACGAGGAAGCCGGTGGTCCACAGGACCGACTGGACGACCCAGGTGGCCACCGGCCCGCCGATCATCAGGTCGCGGCATGCGGTGGCCGTGACGCTCACCGGTTGGTAGGTGGCGAACCCCCGGAGCCAGCCGGGCATGAACTGGACGGGGACGAACGAGGAGGAGGCGAAGGTCAGCGGGAACAGCAGCGGGAAGGACATGACCTGGGCGGTCTCGCTGTTCGGTGCCGACAGGCCGATGAAGGCGAACCCCCAGGACAGCGCATAGGCGAACAGGAGAATGAGGCCGACGGCGGCAAGAAAGGCAGTGGCGCTCCCCGAGGGACGGAAGCCGACGGCGAAACCGACGCCGGTCATGATGACGACGACGACCACGTTGCGGCACAAGTCGGCCGAGGTGCGCCCGGCCAGCACGGCCGCCCGCGCCATGGGCAGGGCCCGGAAGCGCTCGACGAGGCCCTGCTGCAAGTCCTCGGCCAGGCCGATGCTGGTGGAGACGGCGCCGAAGGCCACCGTCTGGACGAACACGCCTGGCAGCAGGAAGTCCACGTAGGGGACCTTGGACGGAGGGTGGATCGCGCCGCCGAAGACGTACCGGAAGAGCAGGACGAACATCACCGGCTGGACCAGTGAGAAGAACAAGTTGATCGGCACCCGCGTGTAGTGGAGGAGGTTGCGGCGGGTGATGGTCGCGGTGTCGCCGAGGGCGCGGGCGACACGCCTGGCCGGGTGGACCCGTGGCGCGAGGGTGGCGACGCTCACGGCCGCCCTCCAGTCCCTGCTCCGAGGGCGCTCGCTCCTTGGCCGCTCCCCTCGGACCCCGTGCCTGTCCCTGCCTCCGTGCCTGTCCCTGCCTCCGTGCCTGCTCCTGCCCCCGTGCCTGCTCCTGCCTCCGTGCCTGTCCCTGCCTCCGTGCCGTCCTGCCCCGCCCCTCCTCCAGCCCGGCGCCCGGTCAGGGCGAGGAAGACGTCGTCGAGGCTCGGCTCGCGCAGGGTGAAGTGGATGGGGGTGATGCCCTCGCTGTCGAGGGCGCGCAAGGCGGTCATGGCTGCTCGCGGCCCGTCGTCGACGGTGACCTCCACCAGGCTTCCCTCGCGGGTGGGGGAGTGGGGACCGAGCGCAGCGAGCGCGGCCATGGTCCGGTCGGCGTCGCCGTGGTCGTGCAGCCCCACCTCGAGCACGGTCGCGCCGAGGTCGGCCTTGAGCTTGGCCGGCGTCCCCTCGGCGATGACCCGTCCCTGGTCGACGACGGCGAGCATCTTGGCCAGGCGGTCGGCCTCCTCGAGGTACTGGGTGGTCAACAGCACGGTGGTGCCGTTGTCGACGAGCGTCTCGATCACCTCCCACAGGTCGTTGCGGCTCTGGGGGTCGAGCCCGGTGGTGGGCTCGTCGAGGAAGAGGACGCTCGGGCGGGCCACCAGCGCGGCAGCGAGGTCGAGGCGTCGACGCATCCCGCCCGAGTACGTCTTGAGGGGACGGTCGGCGGCGTCCGTCAACCCGAACTCGTCGAGCAGGGCGGCGACCCGATCGCGCACGACCGTCCGGCCGAGGTGGTTGAGCCGACCGACCATCGTGAGGTTCTCGCGCCCGGTCAGGTGCTCGTCGACCGCCGCGTACTGGCCGGCCAGGCCGATGAGCGTGCGTACCACCGACGGTTCGTGGACGACGTCGTGGCCGAGGACCCGGGCCGTGCCGCTGTCCGGCCGCAGGATGGTGGTGAGGATCCGGACCGCTGTCGTCTTGCCCGCGCCGTTGGGTCCGAGCAGGCCGAAGACGGTCGCCTCTTCGACGGCGAAGCTGACGCCGTCGAGCGCTCGCACCTCGCGACGACCGCGAAAGACTTTGCGGAGGTCGTCAGCGGTGATGGCGTGCGTCATGGTGGGGCGCAGTCTCCTGAGGGCCGAGACGTGCCGACAGGCCACCCTGGGCCCCGTCGGTCACCTAGGCGGATCAGCGGGCGTCTTGACGGGGGGGATCTTAGGGGTCAAACGGGCTCGGCCGGCCCGGCCTTCCCCGCGGCCGCGACTTCCACGGGGCGCCGGCGCTCGACGGGCCGGGGCGCCCCGGCCCTCACGACCGCCCGGCGACTAGCATGACGCCGTGCGCGTCGGTGACCTCGCTCCCGACTTCGAGCTCCCCGACGAGCAGGGCGTGCTTCGTCGCCTGTCGGAGCTCGTCCAGGACGGGCCCGTCGTCCTGTTCTTCTACCCGGCGGCGATGACCCCCGGCTGCACGGCCGAGAGCTGTCACTTCCGCGACCTCAAGGCGGAGTTCGAAGCCGTCGGCGCCCGACGGATCGGCATCAGCGCGGACCCGGTGGAAAAGCAGAAGCGCTTCTCGGACAAGCACGCCTTCGACTTCCCCCTGCTCTCGGACCCAGACGGGGTGGTGGCGACCCAGTTCGGGGTGCGGCGACGGATCACCACCCTGTCGCCGACCAAGCGGACCACGTTCGTCATCGGCAGCGACCGTCGCATCCAGGCCGTCATCAGCAGCGAGGTGCGCATGCACCTCCACGCCGATCGGGCACTCGACGTCCTTGCCGGCCGTGGCACCTGACGTCCTCACCGGAGGCCCCCCTGCCGTCGGTGCTTCGTGCGGCACCCGGGAGGACGTGGCGGGCAGGGTCGGTAACCGGTGGCGCCCCCTGTGAGCGAGAGGGCCCGTTTCACCCAGAGTCGGTGAGCCGGCTGTTCGACCCGCCTCCGCTGACGGTGGCACCCGGTGCCGTCCACGTCCCCGGTTGGCTCGACGAGGAAGCGCAGTGGTCGCTGGCCCGAGCGTGCGCCCGCTGGGTGGCGGCGGCCGGTGGTGCTCGGCGGCCGGTGGTGCGCGGCGGTGCCGTGATGTCAGTGGGGATCGCCTGTCTCGGTTGGCACTGGAGCCCCTACCGCTACACGCGCACCCGGGTGGACGGTGACGGCGGAACGGCACCGCCCCTGCCCGAGGACCTCGCCGCGCTGGCCCGCCGGGCGGTCGGCGAGACGCTCGGGCCCGCCGCGTCGGCCGTCTTCGAACCCGACGTCGCCCTCGTCAACGAGTACGGCCCACGGTCGCGGATGGGGATGCACGCCGACCGAGAGGAGCGTGCCGATGCCCCGGTCGTCTCCCTCAGCCTGGGGGACACAGCCATCTTCCGCTTCGGGAACGCGTCGGGCCGCGCTCGTCCCTGGGTAGACGTCGAGCTGCGCTCAGGGGACCTGTTCGTCTTCGGCGGGCCGTCGCGGCGCGCCTACCACGGCGTGCCGAAGGTGCTGCCGGGCACCGGACCTGCTGGTCTCGAGCTGCGTGTGTCGAGGGTCAACGTCACCGTCCGCCAGACCGGCCTCCCCGACTGAGCTCCTGCGCCGGGGCCGGTCCCGAGCAGGAGCACGGGAGCCGAAGCCGGCGTTCAGGACGCAGCAGGTACGGCGGCGTCGTGGGGGGCCTCGTGGTCGCCGACGAGGAACGGATCGGCCAGGGCGGGCTCGCAGCGGCGGTCGTGCTTCGACCGGTACATCGCCTCGTCGGCTGCTGCGACCAGACGCTCGGGGTCGATGTCGGGATCGTCGGTCCAGGCGACGCCCACGCTCGCCCGGATGTCGAGCTCGAGCTCGCCGACGGTCGCCGGTTGGCACAGGTGGGTCGCGACGGCATCCCCGATACGCACGGCGTCGCCCGGGTAGCCGACCTTCGAGCAGATGACCAGAAACTCGTCGCCGCCGAGGCGGCCGACGATGTCACTGGACCGCACCGACTGGCGGATCCGCTTGGCCGCCACCACGAGGAGGTCGTCGCCGGTGGCGTGCCCGTAGGTGTCGTTGACCGGCTTGAACTCGTCGAGGTCGACGTAGGCGATGGCCACACCGACCGGGCCGTGCCCGCCGATCTGGTGGAGTGCGGACTGCAGCGCCGCCAGCGACGACGCGCGGTTGTAGCACTCGGTGAGCGGGTCGAAGGTGGCTTGCACCTCGAGCCGTTGGCGCATCCGGACGCTGTCGGTCACGTCCTCGACGCAGCCGATGATCCCGGTGACGACCTGGTCGTCGTTGACGAGCGGACGGAGCCGCAGGGTGCAGTGACGCAGGGAGCCGACGGCCGACGGCACGCGCAGCTCGAGGTCGGCCCCCGTCTGGGTGTCCACCGTCGAGCGGACGGCGAGCGCCACGGCCTCGGCGTCCTCCGGTGCGACTGCGGCCACGAGGTCGTCGACCGACTGGATGCCGTCGGCACCGAGGATCTCTTCGAGGCGGTCGTTGGCGAAGAGGACCCGACCCGACGGGTCGCTGTGGACGAGCCCGATGGGGATGGTCTGGGCCAGCTCGCGTAGGAGCTGCTCGCTGGCCCGGAGGGCTTCGTGGGTGGCCATCTCGTCCGAGATGTCGACCATCTCGGCAACCACGACAGGGTTGTCGGGGTCGTCCAGACGATTGTCGTTCATGATCTCGAGCCAGACCCAGTGCCCGTCCTTGTGCTGGTGGCGGAGACGGACGCGCCGGCCGGGGCCGGGGTGCTCCAGCATGTCGACCCAGTTGGCGATGGCGAGGTCGTGGTCGTCCGGGTGGACGATCTGGAGGGCCCGCTCGCCGACCAGCTCGTCACGGTCCCAGCCGAGGATCTGGCAGAAGCCCTCGTCGAAGGAGACGTAGACGGCCGACTCGTCCTTGACGGCCCGGGCGAGCCGTGGGGGGAGGTGCGGGGCGGTCCACTGGGCGACGAGGTCGTGCACGTCGTCGAGCTGCTCGCTGACGACGCCCATGATGACGCCGTACACCGACCGGCAGTCGACGAAGTGGGCGGTGACCGGCCGATCGGGCTCGTCGACCAGGTGGACGGTGGCCGTCGCCAACCCGGTGACGCGGGCCTGGACGTAGAGGTTGACGATGACCGAGCGGTCCTGCGGGATGACGAACTCGATGGCCGAGCCCTCCTGGACGAGCCGGTGGGTCGAGGCGACCAGCACGCTCGGCGGGATGGCCACGAAGACGGCGTCCTCGTTGAGGGCGACGACGGTCCCTCGGGGATGCTGGGCGAGCAACGTCGCAACGACGGCATCGACAGCCCGCGTCGCCGTTCCTTCTCCATCGTCGCCTCCGGGTCCGGGTCCGGAGCGGCTGTCCGCTCCTGGTCCGACGTGGGCCAGTGCCCGTGGCTCCGCCGCCGGCTCCTCTGCTGGTTGCTCCCTGCCCAGGGTCATGGGGGTGGGATCGGCATCCCGTCGCCACTTCTGAAGTCCTCGAGACGGCTCGATCGGTGTCGAGGACCGGATCTGTGCTGGCGGACGTGACCGGAGGTGTGGCGCAGAAGCCCCTGGGGTCGTTCCGGCTCTGTTGTGCCCGTTGCGGCCACCGGGCGAGGTGGTGGCCCACGGTGGACGCCGGTGCCGCAGACGCCTTTTGGCAGACTCGGTAACCTCCACTAGCTTATGGTGCATGGTACCTGGCGATGAGGTCCCGTGGGTGGCGCAGCTTCGCCGAGGCACCGCCGAGCACTGCGTTCTGGCCCTGCTTCACCAGGGTGAGCGGTACGGCTTCGACCTCGCTCGGATCCTTGCCGGTGCAGATGGGCTGATCGCCAGCGAGGGGACCATCTATCCGCTCCTGGCCCGCCTACGGCGCAACGGTCTGGTGGAGACCACGTGGCAGGAGTCCACGGCCGGCCCGCCCCGCCGCTACTACCGCATCACCGAGGCGGGGGAGCGATCGCTGGCGAGCTTTATCGACTACTGGAAGGTCTTCCGGGACACGGTCGACCACATCCTCGGCGAGGGGAGCACTGCATGAAGATCAGGCAGGGGACCGATGACATGGTCGAGCGGTACCTCGACGAGCTGGATGCGGCGCTGCGTGGCCTCCCTCCCGAGGTGCGCCGGCAGATGGTCGAGGACGTCGCCGGCCACATCGCCGAGGGTCGGACCGGCCTCGACCCTCTCGACGAGGCGGGTCTGCGTTCGTTGCTCGATCGGATGGGAGATCCGGAGGCAATCGCCGCCGAAGCGGGAATCGGCATGCCTCTTCGGCTGGAACGGCACGTGGATGCCTGGGTCCCCTGGCTCTTGCTGTTCGGCGGGGTCGTGGGCTACGTCGTCGGCGGTGCTGGTCCGGCGCCGCTCTCGCTGGTCGTCGGCGTGGTGGGGTGGCTCGGCGGCGTCGTCGCGCTCGGGTCTTCGACGATCTTCTCCATGCGAGACAAGCTCCTCGGCACGTTCGTCGTCCCCGGTGGTCTGCTCGGTCTCTTCGTGCTCGCCACGCGCCCCGTGGCCATCTGTGGGTCCAGCAGCGGGGGGCCAGGCAGGCCTACCGTCGAGCAGTGCGTCGGAGGAACGGTACTTCCGCCAGCTGTCGGCGTCCTGGCGTTCGTCGCTCTGCTCGTCCTGCCCTTCCTCACGGCAATCCACCTGGAGCACGTTCGCCGCCGATCCTCGCAGCGCCGCTCCCCGAGCGGTCAGGTCGCCTGACCGGAGCTCGCTGACCACGACGGTCAGAACCACCTTGCGGGCGAACAGGCGCCGTCGCCCGCCCGCCCCACCGTCAGGGTCAGCTCTGCTGCGCCCCGCTCCACCGGGGGATCCGCGGTCTACGCGAGTGGGGGGCCACCGTTCTGGCGGGACCTCGAATCTGTTGGGACCTCGAGATCGCAGCTACCTGCTGCAACCTCGCCATCGCGATCGCCCGCTCCGCCGCAGGGTGGACGTGCCAGACGGCTTCGGCGCCCTCGGTAGGTCGGCACCATGTCGTGCCGTGGATGCGCATGCCCGCACCCTTCGCACACCACGCCTCGGCCCGGCGCTGGGCATCGGCCAGGTCGACGAACGTCCCACCCTTGAAGAACCGACCGCGCACGAAGGGCACCTGGCGCTCGACCCGCGGCTTGTCCTTCGGGTAGCGGACCCGGGCGGCATCGACGAGGAACCCCCGGTCCTGTGCGTACTCGAGGAACGTGTCGTTGATCCTCGGCTCGGTGGGCTCGGCCTTGGTGATGACCGGCGTCAGGTTGTCGGGGATGAGGATCGGGAAGACGCCCCCGAAGAACGACCAGGCGGCCCCGCAGACCCCCCGATCAACTCGTCGGTGAGCTGGTCCTCACCGCCGCTGCGATCGAGCCCGAGGGCTGCCGCCGCGTCCACGTAGCGGCGAGCCGTCTTCCGGTCGACGTCGGAGACGGCAGCGGCGGACCGGAGCCCCGCGTCGTCGCGAAGCCACCGTCGCAGCACTTCTTTGACCTGCGTCGCTGACACCTCCCTGCATGCCATCGGGCACACCCTCCGTTGCGGATCGAGGTGCCCAGTCGAGTTGATGACCGGCCGGCACTGGTGGGTTCAGGGGCGGTCCCATGGCTGGCAGAAGGGTGGGCCAGTTCTACCCGTCCCATGACGGTGGCGGGCACCGCCGTCACGCGGTCCCACGATCGTGGCGACCGACCAGTACATCCAGTGAGACAATAAAACAGAAGTTGTGGCATTGACTTTTCGAATCCGGGAGCGGTAGATAAGGAAACAGTCCAATTCGGACAGGCGACACGAGCCGGCGCAGCGGGCCGGATGGCGCGGGGGGAGTGACGTGGACGTCCAAGACGTAGTCGAGGTGCCGCGTACCGGAGGGAAGAAGGGGGCGGAGGACGCCTACCGGGCCCGATGGTCCTGGGAGTCGGTCGGGTGGGGAACCCACTGCATCGACTGCTACCCGGGCAACTGTCCGTACCGGGTCTACTCCGCCGGTGACCGGGTCCTCCGGGAGGAGCCGGCTGCCACGTTCGTCCCCACCGAGCCGGGTGTGCCCGACGCCAACCCGATGGGGTGCAACAAGGGAGCGTGCTGGAGCCAGCAGCTCTACGACGGCGACCGCCTGCTGTACCCGATGCGGCGGGTGGGCGAGCGCGGCAGCGGCCAGTGGGAGCGCATCAGCTGGGACGAGGCCCTCGACCAGGTGGCCGACGCCATGCTCGACGCCATCGCCGTCGGGGGGCCGGAGTCGATCGTTCGGGAGGGTACTCCCGAGGTGGCCGCCGTGTTCCCGACCGATCGCTTCTTCAATGTGATCGGGGGACGGACGCTCGACCTCCACCCGTCCTTCAACGACTTCTCCATCGGGCTGCACGAGACGTTCGGGAAGTGGAACCCGGTGTCGTCGGCCGACGACTGGTTCCACTCCGAGCTCGTGCTCATCTGGCACATGAACCCGGCCTTCACCCGCATCCCCTTCTACCACTACATGCTCGAAGCCCGGTACCACGGCGCCGAGGTCGTGTCGATCTCCCCCGACCTCAACGCGTCGCACATGCACGCCGACTACCACGTGCCCATCACACCCGGTGACGACGCCGCTCTGGCCCTGGCCATGGTGCAGGTCATCCTGGACGAGGGCATCGCCGACGTCACCTTCATGCGAGAGCAGACCGACCTGCCCTGCCTGGTCCGCACCGACACCCGGCGGTTCCTGCGGGCGTCCGACGTGAAGGGCGCCGGCCTCGGCCGGGAGGACCAGCTCTACCACTGGGACCCGGACGCCGGCCTGGTCGAGGCCGACCGGGGCAACCTGCTCCTCGGGGGCCGGGAGATGGCCCTGGAGGGCACCTTCGAGGTGGCGCTGGCCGATGGCACCACGGTGACCGTCGAGCCCGTCCTCGCCCGTCTGACCCGCCACCTGAACGAGCGCTACACGCCCGAACAGAGCCAGGTGACGACGGGGATCCACCCGGATGTGACCCGCATGCTGGCCCGCAAGGCTGCCACCAAGCGGACGAACATCATGCTCGGTTGGAACTCGTGCAAGTACTACCACGGCGACCTGATCGAGCGGGCCATGTGCCTCCTGCTCGGGGTCACCGGCAACTGGGGCAAGCACGGCACCGGCATCCGGTCGTGGATGATCGGCATGGCCGACGGGATGTTCACCCTGATGGTGAAGACGGTCCCGGGCGTGGAAGGCGCCGAGCAGCTCCTCGCCGCCCAGGAGATGGGCACCGCTGCCCTCCGCGACGCCGACCCCAGCATCACCACCGACGAGCTGGCCGTGCGCGAGCTGTCGCGCCTGACCAACCAGGTGCGGTCGGCCGGCGGCCAGGTCACGGGCATGCGGGGGTCACCGCCCGCCTTCTGGTGGTACTGGCAGGGGAACTACAAGGAGCGGTGGAACCGCAAGGAGTGGGGGGACGCCACCCTGCCTCGCACCTTCGACGAGTACGTCGAGGAGGCCATCGCCTCGGGCTGGTGGGCCGGCCTCGACGAGCCCCGACCCGAATCGCCGCCCCACGTCCTCATCGAGTGCGGCGGGAACATGCTGCGCCGCACCCGGGGCGGCTCGACCCAGCTCGGTCCCAACTTGTGGGACAACCTCGACCTCATCGTGTCGATCGACTTCCGGCTCAACTTCACCGGGCTCAACTCGGACATCGTCCTGCCGGCGGCCCAGCACTACGAGAAGGTCAACTTCCACATCCCGACGTCTCACACCATGCGCCTGACCTTCTCGGACCGCAACGCCACGCCGGCCGGCGAGGCCAAGCCCGAGTGGGACATCTACCGGCTCCTCCTCCACGCCCTGGCTCGCCGGGCCGAGGCCCGGGGCATGTCCGAGTACGCCAACCGCACCGGCGCCACGTTCCAGCCGGCCGACATGGTCGACCGCTACACGTTGAACGGCTACCTGACCTCCGACGAGCAGGTGGCCGACGAGATCCTGCGGGACTCCGTCTACATCGGCACCCTGCCCGAGGGCACCAACCTGGCTACCATGCGGGAGAAGGGCTACGAGCGCTTCATCGGCTGGGGCACCAGCCCGTTCGCTCTGGCCCAGGCGTCGCCCTTCGAGACGAACAAGACCCACTCGCCCTTCCGCAGCCACGTGGAGGACGGCCACCCGTTCCCCACCTACGCACGCCGCGCCCAGTTCTACATCGACCACCCGTGGTGGCTGGAGGCGGGCGAGGAGATGCCGGTCCACAAGCCGAACCCGCCGTCGGGGGGCAACCAGCCCTTGCGGATGACGTCGGGCCACAACCGCTGGAGCATCCACTCGATGAACCAGGCCAACCCGGTCATCCTCCAGACCCACCGGGGTGAGCCGCTGGTCGAGGTGGCGGTGGAGGACGCCGCCGCCCGGGGGGTGGCCGACGACGACCTCATCCGCGTGTGGAACGACATCACGTCGTTCCAGGCCCGGGCCAAGGTGGCACCCGGGGTCCGACCCGGCCAGATCATCTCCTACAACGGCTGGGACGGCCACCAGTACGCGGACTGGAAGGGCGCCAACGAGATCGAAGCCGGCATGGTGAAGTGGATCGCATTCGCCGGCGGCTACGGGCACATCAACTACTCGATGGGCGAGTGGCAGCCCATCCCCGTCGACCGGGGTGTGCCCTGTGACTTCGAGCGCATCGGGGCGCCCGACGAGGGGGGTGACGCGTGACCGACCTGACCGCGCTGGAGCTGGGCGCCGAGGCACTGGCACCGGACGACCCGGCGTGGGCCGCGGCCCCACCGGTGACGGTGCCTCTCGTCCCGGTGCCCGTCGACGCCCAGCGGAACGCCTACGTCCGGGCGGCCTGGCGCGACCGCCCCTACGGCGCCACGCCGTCGGCCTCCGTCTCGGTGGCCACTCACGGCGACCGCCTGCTGATGCGTCTGGAGTGGGACGGTTCGGGGCCCATCGCGGGGGAGTTCCCCGACGCCTGTGCCGTCCTCTTCCCTCAGGGGGATGGGCCGGCCGATCCGGTGACCATGGGCGACCACACGTCGCCCGTCCTGGTGTGGCAGTGGCGTGACCGGCTCCCCATCCAGAAGGGCATGCCCGCCGTCCGCCACCTGGTCTCCACCGGCCCGGGCATGTTCCGCCCCGCTCCCGACGGCGCCAGCCTCGACGCGGCGTCGTCGGTGGACGGCATCCGATGGTCGGTGGTGCTGACCGGGCCCCGCTCGGCGTTGGGCGACCGCGGCCGGGTGGCGGTGGCCGTGTGGAACGGTGCCAACGAGGAGCGGGCGGGCATCGGAGCGGTGAGCAGCGAGTGGTCGGCGGTGCAGGCATGAGGCACGGGAGCGGCTCGGTCGCGGACGAAGGACGGTGCAGACGATGACGCAGCAGGGGGCGGCCGGCCAGCTGGCCATGGTCTTCGACCTCAACAAGTGCATGGGCTGCCAGACGTGCTCGGTGGCCTGCAAGGTGCTGTGGACCCGCGAGGAGGGGGAGGAGCACCAGTGGTGGATGAGCGTGAACACCCAGCCCGGCCTCGGCACCCCGAAGGCGTGGGAGGACATGGGGGGTGGGTGGCGTGACGACACCCCCGTGCCCGGCCACCAGCCGACCCGTGCCGAGTTCGGCGGCGGGTGGGACTTCAACTACCAGGAGGTGCTCTTCGGCGGCCGGGGCCGCGACGCCCACCTCCAGCCCGTCGACCGGGGGGACGGCACCACCCGGTGGGGGATGAACTGGGACGAGGACCAGGGGGGCGGGACCTACCCGAACTCCTACTACTTCTACCTGCCCCGGCTGTGCAACCACTGCACTCGTCCGGTGTGCGTGTCGGCCTGCCCGTCGGGCGCCATGTACAAGCGCCACGAGGACGGGATCGTGCTCCGGGACGAGAGCGTCTGCCAGGGCGCACGCTTCTGCATGGAGGCCTGTCCCTACAAGAAGATCTCCTTCAACTACGTCCGGGGCGTCAGCCAGCACTGCATCGCCTGCTTCCCCCGGCTGGAGGAGGGAGTGGCCCCCGCCTGTGCCCGCCAGTGCCCGGGGCGTCTGGTGTTCGTGGGCGACGCCGCCGATCCGGCTGGCCCCATCCACCGGCTGGTGCACGAGTGGAAGGTGGCGCTGCCTCTCCACGAGGAGTACGGGACGGGCCCGAACATCTTCTATGTGCCGCCCCTCTCGCCCTACCGACTGCACGACGACTTCTCCGTCGACGAGGAGACGCCGCGGATCCCGCCCGAGTACCTCGAGTCGCTGTTCGGACCCCGCGTCCACGCTGCGCTCGACACCCTTCGGGACGAGATGGCGACGGTACGGTCGGGCGGCACCTCGGAACTGCTCGACACGCTGATCGTCTACCGGTGGCACGACCTGTTCGGCCCGTACACGGTCGATCCGGCCGGCCTCGATCGGTCACCGGAACGGGTGGCCGTGCAGCTGGGTCGGACCAGGGCCGGAGCGACGGAAGGGGAGTGACGCCATGTTCACCTACTCGCTCCAGGGGCTCGAGCTCAGCGCGGCCGAGGCCGG
This sequence comes from Actinomycetes bacterium, assembly GCA_021798955.1. GTDB lineage: Bacteria > Actinomycetota > Acidimicrobiia > Acidimicrobiales > RAAP-2 > JAJZJT01. The sequence continues at coordinate 59,792 of JAJZBK010000002.1, read as the reverse complement.
CCCCATCGAGGTGGAGGAGAACGAGACCACGGCCCGCAGCGCCGTGTACCAGTTCTTCGGCGGCTGGTTCGCCACCGCACCGGCAGATCTCTTCGACCAGGCGGCCGAGGGCAAGTGGGTGGCGGGCCTCACCGAAGCGGCGTCGCTGCTGCCGTTCGGCTTCGCCATCGGGCCGGTGGAGGTCCCCGCCGGCGCCGACGCGGCATCGTTCGCCGCTGACCACGAGCGGGTCCTCGGCGGCGGCGCCCTCCTGGGCGGGGGCGGCCGGGCCGACCGGGAGGCGGAGATCGCCGCCGTGCGGCGGGAGTACGAGTACTTCGGCTTGGCTGCATCGGACGCCGCACCCCGCCCGGCCGACCACCTGGCCACCGAGCTCGACTTCCTCCAGTACCTGTGCTTCCGCGAGGCGGCCACGCCGTCGCCCCGCCTGGCCACCTCGTTCCGCCGGGCCCAGCGGGACTTCCTCGACGCCCACGTGCTCGACTGGGTCCCTGGCCTGGTGGCGTCGGCCGGACGCGGTGCCGGGCCGCTGGTGGGGTGGACGCTGGACCAGCTGGCCGCGTTCGTGTCGGCCGACCGCGCCTACGTGGCCGAGCGGCTCGGTGGGTGAGGGCGACGCCGCACCCCCGGCGAGCGCGGGCGACCGGCCGGGAACGGGAGCCACCGCGGACGACTACCGGTCCCGGTGGACGTGGGAGCGCGTCACCTGGGGCACCCACTGCCTGAACTGCCTGGCTGGCTGCCCGTACCGGGTGTTCAGCCGGGACGGCGAGGTGGCGTTCGAGGAACAGGCCGGCACCATCGACCCGGTGGCGTCCGGCGTGCCCGACATGAACCCGCTCGGCTGCCAGAAAGGCGGGGCGTGGAGCGCCCAGCTGTCGAGCGAGGACCGCGTCCTCCACCCACTGCGCCGGGTGGGGGAGCGGGGTAGCGGGAAGTGGGAGCAGATCACCTGGGAGGAGGCGCTGGCCGAGGTGGCCGAGGCGGTCGTTGCCGTCCTCGACGAGGACGGCCCAGAAGCGGTGGTGTTCGAGGAGAGCGTGGAGGGCGGCCTGCTGGCCCAGGCGCCGTTCCTCCGCCTGGCCGCCCTCCTCGGCGCCGTCACCCTCGACGCCAACGGGCTGGTCAACGACCTCCCCACCGGCCAGCACCTGACCTTCGGCAAGTTCTCCTGTGCCAGCACGGTGGACGACACCTTCCTCGCCGACGTGCTCCTGCTGTGGCACTCGAACCCGGCCTACACGTCGATCCCGTACCACCACTTCATCTCCGAGGCCCGCTACCGGGGCGCCCAGGTGGTGGCCATCGCCCCCGACTACAACGCATCGGCCGTCGGCTCCGACCTCTACGTCCCCGTCCGGCCCGGCACCGACGCCGCCCTCGCCCTCGCCATGTGCCGGGTGGTGCTCGACGAGGACTTGTGGGACCGCCAGTTCGTCCTCACCCAGACCGACCTGCCGCTGCTGGTGCGGAGCGACACCGGCCGCTACCTGCGCCAGCGAGACCTCCGGGCGGGCGGCGACGAGGAGACCTTCCACCTGTGGGACCGGGCCGGCGGCCTGACCGCCGCCCCCAGGGGCACGCTCGACTTGGGCACGCTCGACCCGGTGCTCGAGGGCCCCTTCACCGTCACGCTGGCCGACGGCACCGAGGTGGAGGTGGTCACCGTCCTCGACCTGCTCCGCCGCCACCTGGGCGTCTACGCGCCGGAGGACGCCGCCGCCATCTGCGGCGTGCCCGCATCCACGATCCGCCGGCTGGCCCACCTGGTCGCCGGGCGGCGGGTCAAGATCCTCGAGGGCTTCAACGGGCCGAAGTACTTTCACGGCGATTTGATGGAGCGCTCCATGTGCCTGGTGCTGGCCCTCACCGGCAACTGGGGCCGACCCGGCACCGGGATCCAGGGCCTGGCCCTGGCCGGGTTGGACGGCTACCTGCTGTTCTCGATGAAGACGCGCCCGGGCGTGGAGGAGACGGCCCGGGTGCTCGACGGCATCGACCAGGCCATGGCCCAGATGCGCAAGCGCGATCCCGACGCCACCGACGAAATGCTCGGGAACCAGCTGCTCGCCCTGGCCACCAGCTCCGGGACCGCGGCGCCGCCCGTGTTCTTCAACTACCACCATGCCGGCTACGACGAGACGTGGAACCGGCCGGAGTGGTCGGATCCGACCATGACCAAGCCGTTCGGCGACTACCTGCGGGACGCCCTCCGTCGTGGCTGGTGGGGCGGGGTGGCTCGGCCGGGGGCGTCGACCCCCCCGCGGGTGCTCTTCACCGTGGGGACGAACCCCATGCGCCGTGCCCGGGGCGGGCGGGCGAAACTGGTCGACACCCTGTGGCCGAAGCTCGACAAGGTGGTGGTGGTCGACTTCCGCATGTCGGCCACCGCCCTCCAGGCCGACCTGGTGCTCCCGGCGGCCATGCAGTACGAGCGGGTCAACGTCCAGTACCCCATCACCCACATGCTGCGGCTGGCCTTCTCCGACGCGGCCACCCCACCGCGGGGCGAGGCCCGCACCGAGTGGGAGATCTTCTCCGCGCTCGCCCGGACCATCGCCGAGCGGGCCGTCGCTGTCGGGCTCGACGAGTACGACGACGCCCGCCGCCAGACCCGCCACGCCGCCCGGCTGGGGGAGGACTTCGACCTCGGGGGCCAGCTGTCGGGTGAGGAGATGGTCCTCGACGAGTGGGTGCGCGACTCGGCCGACGCCGGCACCTTGCCGCCGGGTAGCTCGGTCGAGCGCCTGCGCCGCGACGGGAGCATCCGCTTCACCGGGCTCGGCACCTTCGCGCCGGGTCTGTCGGTGGCGGCCGACGTGCGTGACGACGAGGTGATGACGGCGTTCCGCTGGCACGTCGAACAGCACCTGCCCTACCCGACGCTGACCCGGCGGGCCCAGTTCTACATCGACCACCCGTGGTTCCTCGAGGCGGGGGAGCAGCTCCCCACCCACAAGGAGCCGCCCCGCATGGGGGGCGAGTACCCCCTCGTCCTCACCAGCGGCCACTCGCGCTGGACGGTCCACTCGATCGGGATGGGCAACCGCCACCTGCTCGGCACCCACCGGGGACGCCCTCTGGTGGTGATGAGCGAGGAGGACGCCGCCGCCCGCGGCGTGGCAGAGGGCGAGAAGGTGCGGGTGTCCAACGACCACGGCGCCTTCGAGGCCATGGTGCGGGTCACCGGGCGGGTGCGGCCCGGGCAGGTCATCGTCTACAACGGCTTCGAGCCGCACATGTTCCGCCGGTGGGAGGGCGCGAACGAGGTCGAGCCGGGCATGGTCAAGTGGCTGCACCTGGTGGGCAAGTACGGCCACCTGCGCTACCTACCGTTCGGGTGGCAGCCGGTCCCCGCCGACCGGGCGGTGTTCGTCGAGGTCGCCGCAGTCCCGGCGGGAGGAGGAGTCGACCGATGATCTTCTCGCGACGGGCCGGCGACGACGCCGGCAGCGGGCCGGCACCGACCGGAGCGGGCGATCCCTCGGAGGTGGCGGCCGCCTTCACCTCGACCCCAACGCTGTTCCAACTGCTCGCCACCGTCCGCACCCGCCGCATGGGCCTCGGCTACCGGGCGGAGACGGGGGAGGAGGAGGCGTTCTCCTGGTCGGGAGACCGCACCGCCACCCAGCCCGAGGGGCCCTTCGCCTACGCGTCCGCGGCATCGCCCGTCCCGCTGTCCGAGACGGAGGCCGCCCTGCTGTGCTGGGTCGCCGCTGGTCCCAACGGCATGGCCCTGGCCGACATCCCCGTGCAGGGCGCCCTGGCCGGCATGCTCCACCGCCGGGGGCGGACGGTCCCGTCGTCCTCCGGTGACCTCGGCGTCGACCTGTTCGTCATCGACGACAGCGGCGTGTGGGCCTACCGGCCGGAGCCCGATCCGCCCCGACCCGTCGAGATCCGGGGCCCCGAGGACTACGGCAGGATCCTCGAGTGGTACCGGGCCGGGCGGGTCCAGGTCCTCGACCACCGCCCCGACGTGGCCTGGCCGGGAGCCCCCGAGGCCACCCACAACGTCCGGCCGATGGGGGCGGGCCAGTACAACCTGAACCGGCCGGGGAGCACGTGGCTGGTGCCCGTGGGCGACGTGGGCCTCGAGTGGTTCAACCAGCTCCTCGTCTCCTACGAGTGGTCCGGCTTCTACCTCCAGGACCCCGACACCGGCGACCCCGCCGGGTGCGAGGAGTGGATCCGGCCCGGCTTCCTCGAGGTGGGCTTCCCCATCCCCGCCTTCGACGAGCTGGCCCTCCTCCTCCACACCGGCCAGGTCGGCTGCATGGTCCAGAACATCCGCCTGGCGTGCGAAGCGCTCGGGCTTGGGGCGTGGGCCACGGGGTCGTACGCCGACGACTTCCTCCTCGGTGCCTATCCGGAGATCTCGCCCGGGCTGGGCTTCTCGTTCCTCGAGCGCGACCCTGCCACCAACCCGGCGAAGACCTCCACGTGCCAGGGGCTGGCCGGTGTGTTCGAGCCGGTCATGGTGCCCTCCCCCCGCTTCCCCGACGCGGCTTCTGCCGTGCGCTACGTCCGGTCGCTGCGTGAGGGACCCGGCGGCGCCCTCGACGGCGCCCCAGACCCGTGGCGTCCGGAGGTGGCAGACGAGGTGCGCGCCCACCCCCGTGCCCACCTCTCTGACTGGGCCGAGGAGGCGGCCATCGCCACCGTCGAGCACATCGTGGCCAAGCACGGGTGCTGCCCCGCGTACGTCAACCCGGTGCGGGCCAAGCTCTCCGTCCAGGTCCACCACGTCGACACCGGCTTCTACCATCGGTACTTCATCCCCGACGGCGGTGCCGACGGCCTCACTCCCGCCATCGAGGACCACTTCGCCACCTGGCACGCGGGGCAGCCCGATCCCGGAGCCGCCACCGGAGGGGAGAGGCACGCATGACGGCCACGTGGGTCCAGGTTCTCGCCTCCTACCTCCACCTCCTTGCGGTGGCCGTCTACGTCGGCGGGTCGGTGGCCATGGAGTTCGTCCTCGGTCCGGCACAGCGCTTCGTCCCCCCGGCCCAGGCCCAGGTGCTGGCCCAGAAGTCGGCCGACCGGTTCCTGGTCCTGGTGTGGTCCTCGCTCGCCCTGCTGCCCGTCAGCGGCATGCTGCTCTTCTTCTCCCTGTCGGACCAGAACCTGGTGTCGAGCGGCGACATCTTCACTACCGGCTCGGGGCGCACCCTGCTGGCCATGATGGTCCTGTGGGCCGTGCTGGTGGTGAACGGCTCGGTCATCACCTTCGTGTACCGGCCCCGCCTGGCGGCCAAGGCCAGTGGACGAGGCGGTGGTGCTCGGGTGGGCGAGCAGGTCGAGGCCATGCAGGTGGCTGCCCGCCGGGTGTCCTGGCTGACCCGGGCCGACCTCGTCATCGCCCTGGTCGTGGTCCTGCTGGGCGCCTCCCTCGCCTACGGGAACGGGATCCTCTGATGCACACCGCGCTCGGCTACGTGTTCACCATCGAGTGGGCCGTGTACGTGGGCGGTGCCCTGTTCATGGAGCTGGTCTGGCGCCCGCTGCAACGTTACGTCCCCCCCGGCCAGACGGGCGTCCTGTGCAACGTCATGGGGCGCCGCTACCGGTGGCTGGCCATCGCCTCGCTGGTCGCCATCGCCGCCACATGCGTGGCGTGGCAGGCCACCGGCGGTCCCGGTCGGTTGTCCGTGGCCCGGTGGCTCGCCCTCGGGGCCGCCTGGGTGGTGCTGGCGTCGTTGGTGACGGTCATGGGCCTCCTCGTCCATCCCCGGTCGCACGCCCGCATCGAACCCGGTGAGGACCGGGCCGAGCTGAAGCGACGCCGGATGCGGTCGATCCGGGTGATGGACGTGCTCCTGCGGATCGAGCTGGGTGTGGCGCTGGTGGGGGCGCTGGTGGCCGCGTGGCCGCACGGATCCGGCCCGGGAGCCTCGCTCTGATGCCGAAGACCATCGCCACCACACCGTCGTGGTACTGGCCAGACACCGTGCCCCGCGTGTTCGGGGTGCCCCCCGTGCCGGTCGCCGCGCTGGCCGTGGACGGGCCGGCCCGTCGACGTCCGCAGGACGCCGCTCTGTCGGGTGACGACGGTGCCGACCTGACCGCCTCCGAGCTGGCCGCTCGGGTGGCGGCCACCGCGTCGGCCGTGCGTGACGTGGTGAGCCCCGAGGGTGCGGTGGCGGTGGCGGCCGGGCCCGGGGCTGCCGGGGTCGTGGCCGTGCTCGGTGCCCTGGCGTCGGGTCGACGGGTCGCCCTGGCCGCAGCCGACGACGACCGCGCCCGGGCCGTGCTTGAGGCAGCCCGGCCCGATTTCGGGTTGTGCGACGCCGAGGGTGCCGACCTGCTTTCCGCCGCGGGCGTGGCCGTGCTCGAGGTGGGTGACGAGCCGCCGACGGCTCTGGATGAGACGCCGGCAGCGGGGGCCGGTTCCCTGAGAGACGAGCGCGTGTGCCTGTCCGGGTCGTCCGGGCCGGTGTGGCACTCGCAGCGGTCGCTGCTGGCCGGCGCGCTGGTCGTCCCGTCGTTCTTCGAGCCGGAGCCGGGTTCGGCGTGGCTGGTCCTGCAGTCGCCGTGCTCGTGGGACGGCCTGGCCGTGGTCGTGGGTGCGTTGGCGGCGGGGTGCCCGGTGGTGGCGGCGGTCGCTGGGGACGGTGCGGTGGAGGCCACCGAGCGCTACCAGCCCGGGTGGATCACCGCCTCGTTGGAGGACGCCGGGCGAACGTGGTCGGGCGGTGGCGGGCGTCGCCGCCGCAGCCAGGGTGTGCCGGGGCGGTGGCTGGTGGCCACGGTGGACGGCCCGTTCGACCCGGACGAGCGGCGCAGCGTGGGCGCCGCCGCCGGGGGTGGGGCGCTGACGCTCTTCGGCATGGGGGAGATCGGCCCCGTCATCGCCGCCCACCCGAGCTGGTTCCTGGACGAGCCGGCGGGCATCCCGGTCCCCAACATGCACGTGCTGCCGGCCGACCCCGACACCGGCGAGCCCATCGACGTCATGTGGGAGCTCCTCGACCACGCCATGGTGTCGGCATGGTCGCCTGCACTGGCCCTATCTGGGTTCCCGCCGGGGCCGGGGGCGCCGGCGGGCCGGCGGTTCGCCACCGGCGTGCTGGCCGCCTCCGACCCCAACGGCATGCTCTACCTGGTCGATCCGTGAGCCCGGGGAGCAGTCCTGCTGGCGCCGCACCCGGAGCCGGCGGTGACGTCGCCGGGGAGACGGTGATGGTGAGGAACGAAGCAGACCGGTTGGAGGCGGCCATCGGGCTGGCGGTGGACGACCGCCGCCAGGCTTTCGCCGCGTTCTTCACGGCCCACCCGGGGCCCGGGCGCACCGGCCTGGGGCTCGGCACCGCACTGTCCGACTTCCTCGAGTGGGAGGTGACGAGCGGCCGGGTAGCGGACGGGCCGTCGGGCTCACGCTGGTGGAAGGCGGTGAACGGGCTCATGGTGCTGGACGTGGTCGACGTGACGGTCGGCGCGGACGCCGAGCTCACCGGCGCGGCCCGGGCGTGGGCGTCGTACGTCGGAGCGGCTGTCGGTGACGACCAGGCGGCGCTGTGGCAGGCCCACCAGGCCTCGATGGCGGCGGCGACGTCGGCGGCCCGTTCCCTTCTCGACGCCGAACCGGCCGACGAGGTGGCCTTCATCGCCATCGTCCTCGACGTCCTGGAACGGGCCACCGCACGGTGCTCGGCCACCGACGACCACGGCCTGGGGGGCCAGGCACGGTCGTCCTACCCGATGGCGTACCCGGCGCCGCCCGGGTCGCTGGCCGCACTGGAGGGGGTCCTCTACCACCGGCGGCCGGTGCCGGGCACCCGATGACGCCCCGGCCGTAGGAGGGCGGGTGGTCCGACCCGCGGGAAGCGGCCGCGTGGCCAGGTGGCCGCCAGGTTCGGCCGGTCAGGCGGTCGACCCTGCAAGCCGGCCGGCGTCGAGGTCCTCGACCAGGGTCGGGCTGGACGGCTGCCACCCGGTGACGGCACGGGTCACGGCGGCTGGCACCGGCATGTCCACCCCCCTTGGTTGGTGGCGCCGCCAGAGCCGGCAAGGCGCTCGAGCATCTGGTCTGCGGTCTTGTGCCACACGAAGGGCGTGGGGTTCTCGTTCCAGCCGTCGACCCATGTGCGTCAGTCGTCGGCGAGTGCCCCCCTCGGCGGGACGGTGCAGGTCCGGCACGTGGGCCTCACCCCATCGGTCACGGCGGCCGCTCCGCTGGGCCTCTGTGCCGGCAGGGCCAGGCCACCCTCCGACGCAGCCGCACTCCCTGACGTGGCTGACCGGACGGGTGCAGGCCCACGTGCCGCCGGGTCGGAACCACCGGGCCGAGCAAGTGCCGCTCCACCTGCAGGCGAGAAGGCCGCCACGGCTGTCCGCAGCACCGGCCGATGCCTCACCGCTGGCGATCACCGACGGTGTCCAACCCCGCCTCTCGTGTGCCCGCGTGTCCGCCACGACCAGCACGCCGGCACGGCCAGGGCCGGGCTCGAGCGCGGATCGAGGCGTTCTCCAGTTGTTGTCGATGCCGGCCGAGCTCCCGTGAGAGCATCGGGGGACCCGGCCAAGGAGCCCGCATGATCTCGTCGAGCGAGCAACGCTACCGCCAGCGCTTCTCGTGGGAACGCGTCGCCTGGGGCACGCACTGCACCAACTGCCTGTCGAGCTGCACCTACCGAGTGTTCGCGGCGGACAGCGCGGTGCTGTGGGAGGAGCAGGCCGGCGTCTACCCTCCGACGCAGCCCGGCGTGCCCGACCGGAACCCCATGGGGTGCCAGAAGGGCACCGCCTGGAGCCGCCAGCTCACCGGTGAGGACCGCCTACTGCACCCCATGCGTCGGGTGGGGGAGCGCGGCTCGGGACGGTGGGAGCAGATCTCGTGGGATGAGGCGCTCGCCCAGGTCGCCGACGCCGTGCTCGACGCCATCGAGGAGTCCGGGCCCGATGCGGTGGTGGTCGACGAGAGCGCCGAGGGCGGCATGCTGTCGATCGCCGGCCACATGGGGCTGGCGGCCGCCCTGGGTGCCGTGTCGCTCGACAGCATCTCCACCGTCAACGACGTCCTGTTGGGCCACTACGTCACGTACGGCCACATCGCCGGAGGCTCGGCCTCCGACGACACCTTCCACGCTGAGCTGGTGCTCGTGTGGCACTGCAACCCGGCGTACACCCGCATCCCCTACTTCCACTACCTAACCGAGGCGCGGTACCACGGGGCCGAGGTGGCCCTCATTGCCCCCGACTACAGCCCCTCGGCGCCGCACTGCGACTACTTCGTACCGGTCGCCCCGGGCGCGGACGCCGCGCTGGCGCTCGGCATGTGCAGGGTGGTCGTCGACGAGGGGCTGATGGACGAGGCGTTCGTCTCGTCTCAGACGGACCTGTCCCTGCTGGTGCGCACCGACACGCGCCGACTGCTCCGCCAGGCCGACCTGGCCGAGGGAGGCAGCGAGCTCGGGTTCTTCCACTGGGACCCGGCGTCTGGTGCCGTCGAGGCTCGCGACGACACGCTGCGGCTGTCATTCGCGCCAGCGCTCTGGGGCCGGTTCACCGTCAGGCTGGAGGACGGGACAGCCGTCGAGGTCACGCCGGCGTTCGAGCTGCTGGTCGAGCGCCTGCAGGCGTACGGGCCGGAGGCGGCCTCGGCGATCTGCGGGGTGCACCCCGACACGATCCGCATGCTCGCACGCAAGGTGGCGGCCAAGCGCACCAAGATCGTGGAGGGCTTCGACACCCCCAAGCACTACCACGGCGACCTGATGGAACGGTCGATGGACCTGCTGCTCGCCCTGACCGGCAACTGGGGCGGTCAGGGCCGGGGACACGACACGTACGCGGTGATGCCCTTCGACGGCTCGCTCGTACAGCAGATGAGCACTGGCGGGATCGAGGGTGCCGAGGCGGTGTTCTCGATGGCGAGGATGCTCTTCGGCGAGCCCGATCCGGGTACGGGGGTGCCGCCGCCGCTACCCCGGCCGGCCTTCTGGGATCTCATGTCGACGGCGGCGGCCACGAGCACGACCACGCCGCCATTCTTCTACTGGCTGGACCACTGCGGCTACGGCGACATCTGGAGCAACCCGGCGTGGGGCGGCTCCCCCCGGCCCATGGCGGAGTACATCGCCGAGGCCCGCCGGTCGTGGGCGCCATACCTGCGTCCCGCGCCGGATTGCACCCCGCGAGTGCTGTTCCAACCGGGCACGAGCACACTGCGCCGCACCCGCGGCGGCCGGCGGATGCTGCTGCGGCACCTGTGGCCCGAGCTCAAGCTCGTGGTGTCGGTCGACCAGCGCATGAACGGCGCGGGCCTGCACGCCGACCTGCTGCTGCCGGCCGCCTACGACGCCGAGCGGGTCAACCTGCAGTACCCCATCGCCCACTCGCTCGACCTGGCCTTCTCGGACAAGGTGCACGAGCCGGCAGGCGAGGCCCGCTCGGACTGGCAGATCTTCTGCGACATCGCCGACGCCGTGGCCGACCGGGCCCGGGCCCGGGGCATGGCCGACCGGGTCGTCGGCCGAGCTGCTCCCCACCCGCTTGGCGACGTCGGGAAGGTCATGCACCGTGACGGCAGGCTGCGATCGGACGAGGCGCTCCTCGACGTGTTGGTGCGCGACAGCGCCCTGTCCGGCGTGTTCAGCGAGGACTTGTCGCTCACGACCCTGCGCCAGCGGGGCTTCGCACCGGCGCAGGGCAATGGCGTGTTCCCAGCGGGCCGGCTCATCGGGTCCGAGCTGCGGGCAGACGAGACCTTCAGCGCCTTTCGCTGGCACGTGGAGGACGGCGTGCCGTACGCCACCACCACGGGCCGGGCGACCTTTTACGTCGACCACCCGTGGTTCCTCGAGGCTGGCGAGGAGCTGCCCGTCCACAAGGACGCACCTGCGCACGGCGGCGACCACCCGTTCGTGCTCACCGGCGGGCACCCCCGCTGGTCCATCCATGCCTGCAACGCCACCAACCCCCTCATGCTCGAGACGACACGGGGCCACCCGACACTGGTGATCAACCTCAACGACGCTGCAGCGCTCGGCATCGCGGACGACGACGAGGTGGAGGTCCGCAACGACCTCGGCTCCTTCACCGTGCACGCGCGGGTCGCGCCAGGACCGCGCCCGGGCCAGGTCGTCCTGTACGCCGCCTGGGAGCCGTACGGGTTCGCCGGCTGGTACGACGGCACGGTGATCGAGCCCGGCATGGTCAAGTGGTTGCACCTGGCCGACGGCTGGGGCCACCTGCGCTTCACGCCGAACCAGTGGCAGCCCGTGCAGTTCGACCGCATGATCCGCGTGGACGTCCGTAAGGCGTCGGTGTAGCCGGGCGCGGCGTCATCGAGCAAGCCGCCAACCTCGACGCCCCCCACCACATCCTGCGGCTGCTGTTCGAAGGCTTCCGGCTCGAGGTTCGCTACCACCAGGCCGACCACCACGCCCTCGTCCGAGCCACCATCGCGGAGGACGCCGTCGACTATGTCGGCAGCAACGTCATCGCGCTCTCCGCCAAGCGGACCGTCGGCGAGAAGCGGCGCCTCGGTCAACGGGCCGCCGTTTCCCATCTGCGTGGCGCCCCCAGCCTCCCAGAATGCGAACCTCGGTCCGTTGGTGGAGGGGCCGGCCATCACCCTGGCCGGCCGGCACAACAAAGTGCGCCGTGAGGGCTACGCCACGTGAGGGCGTCAGAGAAGCGCGAAGAACTCCGCGGGCGTGAGACCCGCCTGTCTGAGCACCGAGCGGAGGGTGCCGGTCGCAAGCTCCCGATGCATCGGCACGATGACCGTTCGATCGCCGCCTCGGAGCTTGACGTGGCTGCCTCGCTGACTCACCTGCACGAAACCGGCCTTGGACAAGGCGGCGATGACGTCGGCACCACCGACGACCGGCAGTGCCGGGCTCACGCCGACAGCTGGACCGTCGCGATGATGGGAGGTTCGACGACCTCGGGCATGGTCTCGTCCTCGAAATACAGCTCGAGCGCTTCCCGCAAGTTCGCCAAGGCCTCGTCGACCGTCCGTCCCTGGCTGGTCACCTCGACCTCCAGGGCGCGCGCAACGTACCACCCACCCTCGTGCGTGACCGCTGCCGTGAACTGCACGAGAACCACTGTACGGCGTAGTGGTTCGCGCCGTGGAGGTCCAACCTGATGAAGACGCTGGTAGCGGATGTGGCGCCCTCGGCAGGACTCGAACCTGCGCACACGGCTCCGGAGGCCGATGCTCTATCCGCTGAGCTACGAGGGCAGACAACGCGGCGCCACCCCGACCGCCAGTCGGGACGGCGTCTTCGCTGGGACCCTCACTGTAGTCCGGCGCCGTGGCCGGGTAGCCCGGATACCTCGTCGCCAGCACGTATCCTCGGCGGTACATGCCGATCCGAGACCGCCTCGCCCGTGCCGTGGCCGACGCCCTGGTGCTCCTGCCCGCCGTCCGTGACGCCGGAGCGTTCGTCGTCCCCGAGGACGTCCACCTCGAGCGCCCCGCCCGTCGGGAGCACGGCGACTGGTCGACCAACGCTGCCCTGGTGCTGGCCAAACGAGTCGGGCTCAACCCGCGAGCCCTCGGCGCGGAGCTGGCTGCGGCACTCACCGCGCAGTCCGTCGACCATGTCGTGGGTGTCGAGGTCGCCGGGCCCGGCTTCGTCAACTTCCGCCTCGACGTCGGCTGGCTCCACGAAGCGCTCGGCGAGGTGCTCGAAGCCGGCGAGGACGGCTACGCCCGCCCTGACGTCGGCCACGGCGAACGCGTGCAGGTCGAGTTCATCTCGGCGAACCCGACGGGTCCCATCCACGTGGGCAACGGCTGGTGGGGGAGTTACGGAGACGCCCTTGCCCGGGTCCTCGCTCGGTCGGGCTACCAGGTGAGCCGTGAGTACTACGTCAACGACACCGGAGGCCAGATCCGTCGCCTGGGGGCCAGCTTGCTGGCCCGCCGGAACGGCACGGAGGTGCCCGAGGACGGCTATCGGGGCGAGTACGTGACTGAGCTGGCCCGTGCCTACGACGGACCGGACGATGTGACGACGGCCGGGCGGTTCGCCGCCGAGCGCATCCTCGAGCGGATCAAGGCCACCCTGGCGTCAGTGGGCATCGTCTTCGACGAGTGGTACAGCCAGGCGTCGATCGAGGAGAGCGGGGCCGTCGACGAGACCATCGCCGCGCTGGCTGCCAAGGGGCTCGTCTTCGAACAGGACGGGGCGACGTGGTTCCGGGCGAGCGAGCTCGGCGACACCCGAGACCGTGTCCTGCGCAAGTCCAACGGTGACGCCACCTACCTCGCCGGTGACCTCGCCTACCACCGCGACAAGTTCCTCGTACGCGGCTTCGACCGGGTCATCGACGTCTTCGGTGCCGACCATCACGGCCAGGTGGCGAGCCTGGTCGCCGGCGTCGAGGCCCTCGGCGTCGACCCGAGCCGGCTCGAGGTCAAGCTGGGCCAGATGGTGTCCCTCGTGGACGGTGACGAGACCGTCAAGATGGGGAAGCGGGCGGGCACGGCCGTCGCCCTCGACACGCTCGTGGCCGACATCGGCCCCGACGCCACCCGGTTGCTCAGTCTCATGAGCTCGCTCGACCAGGCGACGACGTTCGACCTGGCCACGGCGCGCGAGCAGTCGATGGAGAACCCCGTCTTCTACGTGCAGTACGCGAGCGCGCGCATCGCCGCGATCGGCCGGAAGGCGGCGGAACGAGGCATCGTCCGCCGTCCTCGCGAGGAGGTCGATCTCGCCGTGCTCGTCCACGGTCGCGAGCTCGAGCTGATCCGCACCCTCGAAGTGCTCCCCGAGGTGGTGGCCGAGGCCGCCGTGGACCGAGCGCCGACCAAGGTCACCACCTGGGTGCGCCGACTGGCCGGTTGTTTCCACGGCTTCTACCACGACTGCCCGGTGCTGGCCGACGACGTCGACCCTCGTCTCGCCCAGGCTCGGCTGTGGCTCGTGGAAGGGACGCGCATCGGTCTCGCCATCGGGCTATCGCTCCTCGGTATCTCGGCCCCGGAGTCGATGTGAACGACACCGCTCGCCCGCCTGGTCCGAACGAGACCGCTCGCGGCGGGAGCCCCGGCGTGGCGCCGAAGCCCGGGCCGAACGACCCGGTGGGATGGAACCTGTTGCCGGAGAGTGCCACCGTCGACGACTGGGGACACCTGCACGTGGGGGGCGTCGACGTCGTGGAGCTGGCCCGGGAGCGCGGTACACCGCTGTTCGTGTACGACGAGGACCATCTCCGTGCCCGTTGCCGCGAGGCGCGTGACGCCTGGGGCGACGGCGTCGCCTACGCCACCAAGGCCTTCTTGTGCCTGGCCATGGCCCGCCTCGCCCACGAGGAGGGGCTGTGCCTCGACGTGTCGACCGGTGGCGAGCTGCACGTGGCGCTGGCAGCCGGCGTGCCCGCTGGCCGGCTGGTGCTCCATGGCAACAACAAGTCCATTCTCGAGCTGGCCGCCGCCTTGCAGGCCGGCGTGGGGAGGATCGTCGTCGACTCCTTCGACGAGATCGACCGTCTGGAGCGCCTGACCGACCCACGTGTCTCGCCGCTCGACGGTCCGCTCCGTCCCCGGGTGCTCGTCCGGGTGACGCCGGGCGTCGAGGTCCACACCCACGAGTTCGTTCGTACGGGCCAGCTCGACTCGAAGTTCGGCTTCGGCGTGGCATCGGGGGACGCCGCTGCGGCGATCGCCCGGCTCCAGGGCCTCGAACGAGCCGGCCGCCTCGAGCTGGTCGGTGTCCACGCCCACCTCGGCAGTCAGGTCTTCGCGCTCGCTCCCTTCGCCGAGGCCGTGGACGTCCTCGCCACCTTCGTCGCCCCCCTCGAGCTCCCCGAACTGGTGGTGGGCGGTGGGCTGGGGGTTGCCTACGTCGCCGGTGAAGAAGCTCCCTCGTTGGCATCCTGGGCGTCCTCCGTGCGGGAGGCGTGCACCGCCGCCGGCGTTGCCCCCTCGGTCCGGGTCACCGCCGAGCCCGGTCGCTCCATCGTGGCGACGGCGGGGCTCACCCTCTACACGGTCGGGACGGTCAAGGACGTGGCCGGGTTCCGGACCTACGTGGCCGTCGACGGAGGCATGAGCGACAATCCCCGCCCGGTGCTCTACGGCAGCGGGTACGAAACGTTCCTGCCCCGCGAGGTCGCCGCCACCCGCCCCCGGGCGATCCGGCTGGTCGGTAAGCACTGCGAGACCGGAGACGTGGTCGTCTCGGAGGGATGGGTCCCCGAGGACCTCATGGTCGGCGACGTCGTCGCCACGCCGGTCACCGGGGCGTACGGCTACTCCATGGCGAGCAACTACAACAAGGTCCCCCGTCCCGAGGTGGTCTTCGTGGCCGGTGGTCAGGCCCGTACCGTCGTCCGCCGCGAGACGCTCGACGACCTCCTGCGCCTCGACGTCCCGTGAGCCGGCCTCCTGCCACCCCAGCGGACCTCGGGCACCGACCCGGTCCGTTGCCAGGCGCTAGCGTGACCGGGTGACCTCGGCACCGTCGCGCACCGTTCGTATCGGCGTGCTCGGTGGCGGCACGGTGGCGGCACCGGTGGTGGGCCTGCTCCGCGAGCGTGCCGCAGACCTCGCCGTCCAGGCCGGTGCCCGGCTCGAGGTGGTCGCCGTGGCCGTGGCCGACGTGGCCAAGCAGCGCCCCGACGCGGTGCCGGGAGCGCTGGTGACCGGTGATGCGACTGCTGTGGTCGCCGACCCCACCGTCGACGTCGTCGTCGAGCTGATCGGCGGGGTCGACGTGGCCGGCCCCCTGGTGCGAGCCGCTCTCGAGGCCGGCAAGCCGGTGGTGACCGCCAACAAGGCGTTGCTCGCCTCGCCGGAGGGCGCCCGGCTCCGCTCGCTCGCCCGCTCCCGAGGGGTCGACCTCCTCTACGAGGCGGCGGTCGCGGGCGCCATCCCCCTGGTGCGGGCCTTACGCCAGTCGCTGACCGGCGAGCGCATCGTACGGGTGATGGGGATCGTCAACGGCACGACGAACTACCTGCTGACGAAGATGGACGAGGGCGACGAGCCCTACGAGGCGGTGCTCGCCGAGGCCCAGCGGCTCGGGCTCGCCGAGCGGGACCCCACCGCGGACGTCGCCGGGTACGACGCGGCCGCCAAGGCGGCCATCCTGGCCGGTGTCGCCTTCGGGTACGACGTGTCGGTGGACCAGGTCCACTGCGAGGGGATCACGTCGATCGAGCAGCCCGACGTGGCCTTTGCCCGCCGCTCGGGACACGTGATCAAGCTCCTCGCCGTCGTCGAGCGGCTCGGCGTGGGCTCGGTATCGGTGCGGGTGCACCCCACGCTGGTGTCGCGCCACCACCCACTCGCTGGCGTCCGTGACGCCTTCAACGCCGTCTTCGTCGAAGGCGAGGCTGCCGGCGAGCTCATGCTCTACGGCCAGGGGGCAGGCGGTCTGCCCACGGCCAGCGCCGTGGTGGGAGACGTCATCGACGCTGCCCGGAACCTGCTCTCGGGGACGACGGCGCCGACGCCAGAGCGGAGCCCGGTGCACCTCGAACCGCTCGAGGGGCTCCGCTCGCGCTACTACGTACGCCTCGACGTCGAGGACCGTCCGGGCGTCCTCGGCGCGGTGGCGACGGCCTTCGGCCACCACGGCGTCTCCATCAGCTCCATGGAGCAGGAGACGCCCGAGCGCCTGGCCGACGAGGAAGGCGCCGCCGGGCGCGACGCCGCGGGGATGGCTCGGCTCCTCTTCGTGACCCACGAGGCCACGACCGGCGACGTGGTCGCCACCCTCGACGACCTCGGCGGCGTGCCTGGTGTCGTCCGGGTGGCCAACGCCGTGCGGATCCTGCCGTGGGGGCGAGGGTGACTGGCCCGATGACACCGGTGGGAGAGGCGGGCGCTCCGGCGGCGCGCCAGCCGTGGCGCGGGGTGATCGAGGAGTACCGCGAGTTCCTTCCCGTGTCAGAGGCGACCCCGGTCGTCACCCTGCTCGAAGGTGGAACGCCGCTTGTCCCTGCCCCCCGGCTCTCCGAACGCGTCGGTGCCCGGGTCCTGCTGAAGGTCGAAGGAGCGAACCCTACCGGGTCGTTCAAGGACCGGGGCATGACGGTGGCCATCTCGAAGGCGGCCGAGCAGGGAGCGAAGGCGGTCGTGTGCGCGTCGACCGGCAACACGTCCGCCTCGGCCGCCGCCTTCGCCGCCCGCGCCGGCCTGACGTGTGCCGTGCTCATCCCCGAGGGTCACATCGCCCTCGGCAAGCTGGCCCAGGCCCTGATCCACGGGGCCAAGGTCCTCCAGGTCCGGGGGAACTTCGACCAGGCGCTCACCATCGTGCGCGAGCTGGGCGAGCGGGCACCCGTCACCGTCGTCAACTCGGTCAACCCCTTCCGGATCGAGGGCCAGAAGTCGGGCGCCTTCGAGCTCGTCGACGCCCTGGGGGACGCCCCCGACGTCCACTGCATTCCGGTGGGCAACGCCGGGAACATCACCGCCTACTGGAAGGGATACCTCGAGTACCGCGAGGCCGGGAGGTCGACCCGGTTGCCCCGCATGTTGGGCTTTCAGGCTGCCGGCGCCGCGCCGATCGTCGCCGGGCACCCCATCGAGCGTCCCGAGACGGTCGCCACTGCCATTCGCATCGGCAACCCAGCGAGCTGGTATGGGGCGACGGCTGCCGCAGCAGAGTCGGGCGGGGGGATCGCCGCGGTCACCGACGAGCAGATCCTCGCTGCTTACCGGTTCCTCGCCACCGAGGAGTCGGTCTTCTGCGAACCTGCCTCAGCCGCCTCGGTGGCCGGCCTGCTGGCGACGGGACTGCCCGACGGGTTGGGTCCCGCCCCCACCGTGGTGTGCGTGCTCACCGGGCACGGGCTGAAGGACCCCGACATCGCCATCAGTCAGATCTCGGTGCCGACGGCGATCGACGCTGAGCTCGGAGCAGTCCTGGCCGAGCTCGCCCTCTGACCGGCCTCCAGGTGGCCGGTCGCTGACGGGGCGGCAGGCCTCGCCGGGGCAATGTTGCTGCGGGGCGGACCTCCCGGTAACATGGGCCCACCTTCGCAACCGCGGTCGGCCCTGATGGACGCCGCGGAGCTCTCGTCGCTGGTCTTCCGGTCGTTCGGCCGTCCCAGTGGCAGAGCACGGCGACGGGGGACGCCGGCAATCAGGTCGGCCGTGCCGGCGGGCAGCGAACCCGACGGCGTCCCGTTCTTTCCATTTCCCCGACGGGGGGCATCGGACCACCCGTCGTTCGGCTCGGCATGAATTGAGGTAGCCGATGACTGCGGAACAGCAGCTCGAGCGCTCGGTACTGGAACGCAAGGAGCGCGACGAGCTCCTGGCCATCGCCCAGGCGCTTTCGGTCAAGACCACGACCCGGACGAAGAAGGCCGACATGATCGACGGCATCCTGCGGGCGACGGGCGTCGAGCTCGGCGAGGCACCGGAGACCGTCCACAGCCCACGTGCCAACGGCAGGAAGGCCAAGGCACCGGCCGAGCAGGCCGACGGTTCCGTCGCAGGCAGCTCGGCCTCGGTCGTCGACGGAGCGCCCTCCAACGGGTCCGCGGCCTCGGTCGTCGACGGAGCGCCCTCCAACGGGTCCGCGGCCTCGGTCGTCGACGGAGCGCCCCCCAACGGGTCCGCGGCCTCGGTCGTCGACGGAGCGCCCCCCAACGGGTCCGAGCCAGCTCGGACGGCGAAGCCGCCCGCCGTCTTCGTCTTCGACCCCGAGGACGAGGTGCGCGCCGAGGAGGCCCGGTCTGCTGGCGGGACGGCGGGAGGGTCCACCGCCACGTCCGACACCGGGGGCGCGGGGGTCAGCTCTCCTCCGGGACCTCGCCACGCTGGCACCGGCAATCGCCAGAACGGCACCGGCCAGAACGGCACCGGCCAGAACGGCACCGGCCAGAACGGCACCGGCCAGAACGGCACCGGCCAGAACGGCACCGGCCAGGCTGGCCGCAACCAGGGCAACCGTCAGGGTGGCCAGGGCCAGGCTGGCCGCAACCAGGGCAACCAGGGCAACCGTCAGGGTGGCCAGTCGAGCCTGCCCGACGACGCGGGCAACCGCCGAGGGAACCGACGTCGTCGGGGACGGGACCGTCAAGGTGGCGGAGAACGTGACCTGCAGGACGCCGGACAGGCTGACCAGTACCAGGGCGACCTCATCCCGGTCCGGGGGTTCCTCGACCTCCGCGACGAGGGCTACGGCTTCCTGCGCTGCGACGGCTACCTGCCTTCGGCCAAGGACGTCTACGTCTCGATCAGCCAGGCCCGCCGGTTCGCCCTGCGGCGCGGCGATGTGGTCGAGGGCGCGTGCCGTCCGGCGGGGAGCAGCGAGAAGTACCCGGCCTTGCTGCGTATCGACACCGTGGCGGGCCTCGATCCCGAGGCGGCCCGCAACCGGCCTCGCTTCGAGGAGCTGACCCCGCTCTTCCCCGACGAGAAGCTCCGCCTCGAGCTGCCGGGCGACAAGGACAACATGACCGCCCGGATCGTCGACCTGCTCTCCCCCATCGGCAAGGGTCAACGGGGGTTGATCGTGTCGCCGCCGAAGGCCGGCAAGACGACCGTCATGAAGCAGATCGCCCACTCGATCGAGGCCAACAACCCCGACGTGCACCTCATGGTCCTCTTGGTGGACGAGCGGCCCGAGGAGGTCACCGACATGCGCCGGTCGGTCCGAGGCGAGGTGGTCGCCTCCACCTTCGACCGGCCCTCCGAGGAGCACACGACGGTGGCGGAGCTCGCCATCGAGCGGGCCAAGCGGCTGGTGGAGCTGGGCCGGGATGTCATCATCATCCTCGACGGCATCACTCGCCTGGCCCGGGCCTACAACCTCGCCCAGCCGGCGACCGGACGGATCATGTCCGGTGGTGTCGACTCTGGTGCTCTCTACCCACCGAAGAAGTTCTTCGGTGCCGCTCGGAACATCGAAGAGGGCGGGTCGTTGACCATCCTCGCCACCGCCCTGGTGGAGACCGGTTCGAAGATGGACGAGGTCATCTTCGAGGAGTTCAAGGGCACCGGCAACATGGAGCTGAGGCTCGATCGCCGCCTGGCCGAGCGGCGCCTGTACCCGTCCATCGACGTCAACGCCAGTTCGACCCGGCACGAGGAGCTCCTCTTCGACCGGTCCCAGCTCCAGCAGGTGTGGAAGCTCCGGCGGGTGCTGAACGCTCTGGCCAGCGAGGGGAGTGCCGCCGCCGGTCTCGAGTTGTTGATGGACAAGATCCGTACCACGGCGAGCAACGACGAGTTCCTCGCTGAGATCGCCAAGGGCCCGTCGGCCTGAAGCGCCCGTCGACCGGGCCCGTCGACGGGGCCGGTAGGCTACCGGGTCCGAGCAGCCGCACGCACGAGCAGGAACATGGGAGCAAAGCGATGAAGACCGACATCCACCCCGAGTACGTCACGGCGACCGTTCGGTGCTCGTGTGGCAACACGTTCACCACCCGGTCGACCAAGCCCGAGATCCACCTCGAGCTGTGCAACGAGTGCCACCCGTTCTTCACCGGCAAGCAGAAGCTGGTCGACTCGGGTGGTCGTGTCGAGCGCTTCCAGCGTCGCTACGCCAAGAGCGCGGCGCGCAAGAAGGGGACCTCGCCGGCGTCCTGACCGGCAGGGCGCGACGCCATGCGCCCGTGCTGCCTGTCGCCGGGTCGACCCTTCCACGACCGAGCCGTGACCGAGCCCCCGGTACCCTGTGCCCGTGCTGGACGACCGGCTGAGCGCGTTGGAGAAGGAGTACGACGCGGTCGTCGCCGAGCTCGGTGACCCCGGGTTGGCCGACGACCCGGGTCGCCTGCGCGTCCTCTCCAAGCGGATGAAGGAGTTGGAGGAGGTCGTTGGCACCTGGCGCCGCCTCCTCGAGGCGCGTTCGGACCTCGAGGTCGCTCGCGAGCTGCTTGCCGACGCCCAGGGGGACGACCGCGAGATCGTGCGCTCGGAGGTCGAGGGCGCCGAGCGTCTGGTCGCCGAGCTCGAGGAGGACCTCCGGGTCGGCCTTCTGCCACGCGATCCGAACAGCGGGCGGAACGTCATCGTGGAGATACGGGGTGCCGAAGGCGGCGAAGAAGCCAACCTGTTCGCCCGCGACCTGTTCGACATGTACACCCGGTACGCCGCGCAGCGCGGGTGGGCCGTTGAGGTGCTCTCGTCGAGCCCGTCCGAGCGCGACGGGCTGAACGAGGTGACCTTCGTCGTGAAGGGGAAGGACGCCTGGCAGCGGCTCGAGCACGAGGGCGGTCCGCATCGCGTCCAGCGGGTGCCGGTCACTGAGTCCCAGGGGCGGGTCCATACCTCCTCGGCGACGGTGACCGTCCTCCCCGAGGCCGAGGAGGTCGACGTGACCATCGACCCAGCCGACCTGAAGATCGACGTCTACCGCTCGACCGGCCCCGGAGGGCAGTCGGTGAACACGACGGACTCGGCCGTCCGTGTCACCCACCTGCCCAGTGGGATCGTCGTGGCCATGCAGGACGAGAAGAGCCAGATCCAGAACCGTGCCAAGGCGATGGTCGTGCTGCGGTCGCGTCTGCTCAAGGCCGAGCAGGACCGTCAGGCGTCCGAGCTGTCGGCACAGCGTCGCAGCCAGGTCGGCTCGGGTGGGCGGGCCGAGAAGATCCGGACGTACAACTACAAGGAGAACAGGGTCACCGACCACCGCGTCAAGCTGACCCTCTACAAGCTCGACCGCGTCCTCGCTGGCGACCTCGACGAGCTGACCGACGCCCTGGTAGCCGACAAGCGCGCCCGCCAGCTGGCCGCCGGCTGAGCGGTGGTCTCCGGCGTGCGTCGCGACGTGGACCAGGTGCTCGTCGACGAGGTGGCGGCCGTGGTCGGCGACCGGCGCGAGGCGGTGTGGATCGCCGAGCACGCCGAGGTCTCCGGCCTCGGTCCGCAGGGTGCCTATGAGCTGGCCCGTCGTCGGGCGGCGGGGGAGCCGCTCCAGTACGTGCTGGGGACCTGGCCCTTTCGCACGCTCGAGCTCCGGGTGGACCGCCGCGCGCTGGTGCCCCGCCCCGAGACGGAAGTGGTCACCGGCGTGGCACTCGACGAGCTCCGCCACCGTCATCGTCCGAGCCGGGTCGCCGTCGACCTCGGCACCGGCACCGGGGCGATCGCCCTGTCGCTGGCCGTCGAGGCCGGGGCAGGTGCCGGGCTCGAGGTGTGGGCGACGGACTGGTCGCCCGAGGCACTGGCACTGGCACGCGAGAACGTCGCGCACCTGGCCGACCTCGACCCGGTGGCAGCAGCGCGGGTGCACCTGGCGGCAGGGTGGTGGTTCGACGCCCTGCCGACGGGCCTGCTCGGCCGGTGTGACCTCGTCGTCGCCAATCCGCCCTACGTCACCGAGGGCGAGCACGCCTGTCTCGACCCGGTGGTACGGGAGTGGGAGCCACGCAGCGCGCTCGTGGCCGGCCCCAGCACGTCGGGTGTCGACGGCCTGGCCGACGTGGAGGAGGTGCTGGTCGGATCGATCCGGTGGCTCGCTCAGGGCGGTGCCGTCGTGGTCGAGCTGGCCCCTCACCAGGCCGATGCCGCCGCCGCCCTGGCTCGTGAGGCCGGGCTCGTCGACGTGAGGATCGAGCACGACCTCGCCGGCCGACGCCGCATGGTGGTGGCCCACCGGTGAGCGGAGCGGTCATCCCCACGGTGCCGGAGACCGCTCGGCGTGCCGTCGACGCCGTTCTCGAGGTCCTGGCCGCCGGCGGCGTGGTAGCGCTCCCCACCGACACCGTCTACGGGGTCGCTGCTCTCCCTGTCGACCCGATCGCCGTGGCCGCCCTCTTCGCCGTCAAGGAGCGGCCCGTCGACGTGGCGCTGCCGGTCCTCGTCGGCGAGCTCGCCCAGGTTCCCGCTGTCGCGGCTCCCCTTGGTGGGTATGCCGCTGACCTCGCCCGACGGTTCTGGCCCGGTCCGCTCACCCTGGTCGTTCCTCGGGCCCCGGACTTCGTCGCCGACCTCGGTGGACCACCGGAGCGATCGGGCACCGTCGGCGTGCGCTGGCCCGACCACGCCTTCGTGGCAGCCGTGTGCCGTCGCGCCGGCCCGCTCGCCGTCACCAGTGCGAACCGGCACGGCGCCCCGCCGTGTGCGACTGCCGAGGACGTACAGGCCGCCTTCGCCACCGGCCGACGGCCCGAACTGGTGGTCGACGGGGGGACGTGCGCCGGCGAGCCGTCGACGGTGGTCGACTGCACGGGCGCGGAGCCACGTTGCCTCCGCCATGGCGCCCTGCCCTTCGACGAGCTGACCGATGGCCTGTGACGGCGCGGCTGGCCTGTGACGGCGCGGCCCGTCGGGGTCGGTCCGAGGTCGTCTGGGGCATCGCCGCCGGGAGCACGCATGCCCTCGACCTCCGTCCTTGGGGAACCGGGCTCGGCTGCGGGGTGCCGGGGTTGACGGAGCGCGTCCCAGCAGGGACACTTAGTGGGCTATGTCGTGGCACCGGGCGACCGTACGCAGCATTCTCTAGGCACGCGCCAACCCGGTGCGTGCCTTCGACCGTCCACCTGGTGGGCGGTTTTTCAATTCTCCGCCGGGCGTCGCCCGCCGAGCGGACGGGCCGGGAGCCCCGACGACCGGCCGCTACGGGGTGGCAGCCGGTCGGCAGCCGCCGACTGGCGACCGGCTGGCAAACCGGCAGTGCCGCTGGGCGCCGGCAGGTGCCGGCGGTGGTAGGACCACAGCAGAGCGACAGCAGAGCGACAGCAGAGCAGAGAGTAGGGACGAGAACCGTGACAACCCATAAGGTCGCCCTCATCGGCGGCGACGGCATCGGCCCCGAGGTGGTGGCCGAGGCGCTGAAGGTCGTGACCGCCGCCGGCGTGGACCTCGAGACGACCAGTTACGACCTGGGTGCCGACCGCTACCTGCGCACCGGCGAGGTCCTGCCCGACACGGTGCTCGAGGAGCTTCGTGGCTTCGACGCCATCCTCCTCGGCGCCATCGGCCCACCGGTGGGATCGACGGCCGTGCCCCCAGGCACGCTCGAGCGCGGTCTGCTCCTTCGACTGAGGTTCGACCTCGACCTCTACGTCAACCTGCGGCCCTTCAACGGGGTCCCGGGTGCTCCGGCGCCCGACTGCGACTTCGTGGTCGTCCGGGAGAACACCGAGGGAACCTACGCCGGCGAGGGTGGGTTCCTGCGCAAGGGGACGCCGCACGAGGTGGCGACCCAGGGATCGGTGAACACCCGTCACGGGGTCGAACGCTGCGTCCGGTTCGCCTTCCGTCTGGCCGCAGACCGGCCACGCCGGCACCTCACGCTGGTCCACAAGACGAACGTCCTCACCTTCGCCGGCGACCTCTGGCAGCGCACCGTCGACGAGGTTGCCCCCGAGTTCCCCGAGGTCTCCCGCGACTACAACCACGTCGACGCGACCTGCATCTACCTGGTGGAGCAGGCTTCGCGCTACGACGTGATCGTCACCGACAACCTGTTCGGCGACATCCTGACCGACCTCGCCGGAGCGGTGGCCGGGGGCATCGGGTACGCCGCCTCGGCCAACCTCAACCCGGACCGCACTGGGCCCTCGATGTTCGAGCCGGTGCACGGTGCCGCCCACGACATCGCCGGGACGGGGAAAGCCAACCCCGCCGCCGCCATCCGTTCGGCCGCCCTCATGCTCGACCACCTCGGCGAGATGGAGGCGGCCCGGCGGGTGACCAAGGCGGTGCTCGAGTTCGTGGCGTCCGTCCCGGATCCCTCTCTTTCGACCTCCGCCATCGGCGACGCCATCGCAGAAAGGCTCTGACCCGTGCCCATCACCCCCACCGACAAGATCTGGATGGACGGCGAGCTCGTCGCCTGGCAGGACGCCACCGTCCACGTGCTCACGCACACCATGCACTACGGATCGGGCGTCTTCGAAGGGATCCGTGCCTACCCGACGGCTCGGGGGGTCGCCGTCTTCCGGCTGCGCGACCACATCGAGCGACTCTTCGCCTCGGCCAAGGTGTTCCTCATCGACATTCCCTACACGGTCGACGAGCTGGTGGCGGCCACCAAGGAGGTGGTGCGGGTGAACCGGCTCGACGACGGCTGCTACATCCGCCCCCTCGTCTACCTCGGCTACGGCGAGATGGGCCTCAACCCGTTGCCGTGCCCGGTCAACGTGTCCATCGCCGCCTGGCCGTGGGGGAGCTACCTCGGCGACGACGGCGTGGCCAACGGGGTGTCGATGAAGATCAGCTCGTGGCGCCGGCACGATCCGAACGCCGTGCCCACGGCGGCCAAGGGCACGGGCATGTACGTGAACTCGTCGCTCGCCAAGGTCGAGGCGCTGAAGGCCGGCTACGACGAGGCCATCCTGCTCGCCCCCGACGGCAACGTCAGCGAGTGCACGGGCGAGAACCTCTTCCTCGTGCGCCGGGGACGGCTCGTCACCCCGCCGAGCTCGGACTCCGGAGCGCTCGAAGGCATCACCCAGCGCTCGGTCGAGACCATCGCAGGCGACCTCGGCTACGAAGTGGCCTACGAGCCCATCATCCGCTCGGACCTCTACACCGCCGACGAGGCCTTCCTCACCGGGACCGCTGCCGAGGTGGTTCCCATTCGTGCCGTCGACGACCGACCGATGGGCCAGGGCGTGCCGGGACCGATCACGGCCCAGATCCAGCAGACCTACTACGACACCGTCCGGGGCGAGGTCGACCGGTACAAGGACTGGCTCGACTATGTCGAGTGACGGACCCACCCTCGGTGGCCCACACGACCACCAGCACGGCCACGACCATGCAGGTGGCCACGGCCACGGGCTGACCGCCGGTCAGCGGTCGCACGCCGAGCTCCGGGCGCGTCGCGGGGCCGTGGCAGGGCGAGACAATGGCGCCGCTGACGGAGGGTCGGGCCACGGCGCCGGGCTCCCGGCGCTGCCCGAGGCCGTCGACGTCTTCGACACCACCCTGCGCGACGGCTCGCAGCAGGAAGGGCTGTCCCTGACGGTCGACGACAAGCTGCGGGTAGCCGAGCAGCTCGACCACCTGGGGGTCACCTTCATCGAAGGCGGTTGGCCGGGGGCTAACCCGAAAGACGCCGAGTTCTTCGCCCGAGCTCCAAAGGAGCTCGACCTCGCCACCGCCACCCTGGTGGCCTTCGGGTCGACGCGCCGGGCTGGCGTCCGGGCGGAGGACGACGAGACGCTCCGGCACCTGGTCGAAGCGGGGACGTCGGCAGTGTGCATCGTGGCCAAGTCGTCCGAAGTGCACGTCGTCGACGCCCTCAGGACGACCCTCGACGAAGCCGTCGCCATGGTCGCCGACTCGGTCGAGTTCCTGCGACGCAACGACTTGCGGGTGTTCCTCGATGCCGAGCACTTCTTCGACGGCTACAAGGCGAACCCGGCGTTCACCCGGCGCATCCTGCAGGCGGCAGAGGAAGCGGGCGCCGAGGCCCTCGTGCTCTGCGACACCAACGGGGGGACCCTCCCTCACGAGGTGAGCCGCATCGTGGCCGACGTGGTCGGCTCCTTCGAGAGCCAGGTCGGCGTCCACTTCCACAACGACTCGGGGGTCGCCGTGGCCAACTCGTTGGCCGCCGTCGGCGTCGGTGCCACCCACGTCCAGGGGTGCGTGAACGGCTACGGCGAGCGCGCCGGCAACGCCGACCTGTCGGCGACCATCCCCGACCTGACGTTGAAGCTGCGCGTGCGAACCATCCCCGAGGGCCGGCTGGAGCGTCTCACGCCGGTTGCCCACCACATCGCCGAGCTGGTCAACATCGCCCCGAACCCCCAGCAGCCCTATGTGGGGGCGTCGGTGTTCGCCCACAAGGCGGGGCTCCATACGAGTGCCATCGCTCGCCGCTCCGACGCCTACGAGCACATCGCCCCCGAGCTGGTGGGCAACGGGACCCGCTTCGTGGTCTCGGAGATGGCCGGCCGTTCGACGCTCGCTCTGAAAGCGGCCGAGCTGGGCATCGAGCTCGACTCGGACGCCATGACTTCCGTGCTCGACTCCCTCAAGCGACTCGAGCACCAGGGGTACCACTTCGAGGTGGCCGATGCGTCCCTCGAGCTGCTCCTGCGCCGAGCCACCGGTTGGCGCCAGGGCTTCTTCGAGCTCGAGTCCTACCGGGTGATCGACGAACGCAACGCCGGACGGTCGACCGAAGCCACCGTCAAGGTGCTCGCCGGTTCCGACCGGATCGTGGCCACCGCCGAAGGGAACGGGCCGGTCAACGCCCTCGACGCGGCCCTCCGTGACGCCATCGAGCGTTGGTACCCGTCACTGCGTGACATCCACCTGGTCGACTATCGCGTCCGTGTCCTCGACACGGGGGCGGGGACCGGGTCGGTCACCCGGGTGCTCATCGACTCGACGGACGGAGAGCGGACGTGGACGACCATCGGTGTGTCGGAGAACATCATCGACGCCTCGTGGCAGGCCCTGTGCGATTCGATCGTCTACGGTTTGCTGCGAGCCGGGTCCGCCCCGGTTGGCGTGCCCGAGGGCACCCCGCTCGGCGCGGGCGACGACGAGAAGTAGGAGAGTAGAAGCAGCGTGACCCAGCCCAACTTCGTCCCGATCGTCGAAGCCGACCAGGTTCGTCCGGCGTACCGGCTGAGCGTCCCTCGCATCTGGACGCAGTCGCGTCCTGCCGAAGTTCGCTCGACCAGCCAACCGAAGGGCCGCCGGATGGGCAGCCCCGGGCCGGATATCGGCTACGCGGCCAAACTGGCCCATTACCTCGAGGGCGAGGTCGAGCTGCAACCGGGTGAGCACCTGCACGACGTCCTGGCCGGCATCACCGCCGTGGCCATGCGCCACGCGGCCGAGCTCGGTCGGGCTCCGGTGCTGGGTGACCTCCGTTTTGGTGCCGCGTTGTGGGGCTTCCTCCCCGGGGCGCCTGCCGACCTGGTCGCCTTCCGGGTGCCCCTCTTCCGCTCGGCGTCGCACCACACCAGCGTCCAGCGAGCCATCTGCGACCGGGTGCGCCCGGAGACCTACCGGCTCACCGCCGACGAGGTCTCCCAGCAGCTCGGCGCGTGGCGCTCCCTCCTCGTCATCGACGACCTGGCTGGAGGATCGCCCCAGCCGGCGGGAGGATCGCCCGAGCCGGCGGGAGGATCGCCCGAGCCGGCTGCCGCGGCGGGCTGAACGAGGGCTCCGGCTACCACTCCGGGTGGCTGGCCCCGGGCGGCGGCCCTGATGGTGCTACCTCGGGCCGTCGTCAGGTCCGGGGATGGCCGGTGAGGAGCTCGGGCCGCCCGCCACCCGCCTCGAAGGCGAGCAGTGCTGCCTTCAGCTCGGCGCCACCCCGGTAGCCGCCGACGGTGCCGTCGGCCCGTACCACCCGGTGGCAGGGGAGGACGAGCGGGACGGGGTTGGACGCACACGCCGTCCCGACGGCCCTGGCCGCCTTGGGGTGCCCGAGCCGAGCGGCTACGGCGGCGTAGCTCCGGGTGGTGCCGTAGGCGATGGTGGTGAGCGAGCGCGCTACCTCACGTCGGAACCCACGGAGGAGGCGCAGGTCGACCGGCAGATCGACGGTGCGGCTCCGGCCGGTGAAGTAGGCGTCGAGGGCGCGGGCGGCCGGGTCGAGCAGGCGAGGGGCCTGGTCCAGCGCGAGGCCCGTCCTCCCGACCAGGTCGGTGAGCACGCCGTCGTGGTCTTCGGTCGGCAGGCCCAGCCGGACCAGCCCGACCGCGGTGGCGACGAGGAGGAGCGTCCCGATCGGAGACTCGAGGGTACGAGAGGAGGCCGGTTCTAACCCGCTCCGGCTCGACCTGTCCTCGGCGGTGGGCCGTGCAGGTCTCCTCTCCGTTGGTCGGGGGCGGGCCACGGGCCCACGGTCACCGCTGGCCGGGGGCGGAAAGGGGCGTCGATCATCGGGTCGGCCGGTCCCGTCCATCGGCCCTAGTAAACCCCGGAAGGGAGGTTCGTGCGGCGCACGGGGCGAAGGGACCATCGGCATGGTGACCGATGGGTAGGTTGTGGGGATGGACTCCGCCGCCTTCCTGCTCTCCGATACCCACCGCCAGTTCCGTGACGCCGTGCGTCAGATGGCTGAAGCACGCATCGCCCCCCACGCGGCCGCCGTCGACCGCGACGAGGCGTTCCCCTGGGAGAGCTACAAGGCCCTCACCGAAATGGAGCTGCCTGCCCTCGCCTTCCCGGCCGAGTACGGGGGTGCCGGTGCCGACATGGTCACCCAGGCCATCGCCGCCGAGGAGCTCGCCCGGGTGTGCGCCTCGACGTCGGTGACGTTCCTCGTCACCAAGCTCGGCATGCTGCCGGTGATGAACTTCGGCTCCGAGGAGCTCAAGCGCACGTACCTGCCCCGAGTCGCCTCCGGGCAGTCCCAGGCCAGCTACTGCCTCTCCGAGCCCGACGCCGGTAGCGACGTGGCGGCCATGCGGTGCCGGGCCGAGCGCGATGGGGACGACTACGTGCTCAACGGCACCAAGTACTGGATCACCAACGCCGGCGTGTCGGACACCTACACGGTCTTCGCCAAGACAGACCCCTCGGCCGGCCATCGGGGCATCAGCTGCTTCCTCGTCGAGAAGGACTGGGGCGTGCGGGTGACCAAGCTCGAGCACAAGCTCGGGCTGCGAGGGAGCCCGACGGGCGAGGTCGTCTTCGAGGATGTGCGCGTACCGGCGAGCCACCGCATCGGCGAGGAGGGCCAAGGCTTCCTGATCGCCATGCACACCCTCGACCGGAGCCGGCCGACCATCGGGGCTCAGGCCGTCGGCATCGCCCAGGGGGCCATCGACTACGCGGTGGGCTACCTGAAGGAGCGCAAGGCGTTCGGCAAGCCGATCGCCGAGCTGCAGGGCCTGCGCTTCATGGTCGCCGACATGGCCATGCGGACCGAGGCTGCCCGAGGGCTCGTCTACCGGGCGTGCGCCTTGGTGGACGCCGGCGACCCCGACGGCGACCTGTCGATGGTGGGGGCCATGGCCAAGTGCGTCGCCTCGGACACCGCCATGGCGGTCACCACCGACGCCGTGCAGCTCCTCGGCGGCTACGGCTACACGACCGACTTCCCCGTCGAGCGCTTCCTGCGCGACGCCAAGATCACCCAGATCTACGAGGGCACCAACCAGGTCCAGCGGGTGGTGATCGCGAAGGCGCTGCTCGGGTAGGGGCGGCCATCCGGGCCCGCCCCCCAGGCGTACGGGAGGTGCGGGCCTTCACGGGCTGCACCGGAAGGGTCGTCCCACGCAGGTGGGCATGACTCCGAGGGTGAGGCCTCGTCAGGCGATCGCATCCGTAGCGCTCTCGCGGATGTGGGATCAGTGCCCTTGCAGCTCGCTGACGAGCCGGGACACCGCATGGCGGTCCCGCGGATCGCATGCGGCCACGCCGATCTCGACATCGTCGAGCGCCGTGACGAATCGGTACCGGACTCGGACGCGGGCGAGCCATGCCGCGGGGTCAACGGGTTGCGTGAGCAGCCCGATGTCTTCCGCCGGCAGCCGGCGGATCTCGATGCCCTCGACGATCTCGTTCGGATCGAACGGTCTCGTGCCGAGGCCGTCGTCGACGACGTCATGCCAGACCTTGAGCACGAGCAGGCGGCGGATCAACGGCTCGTCGAGGCTTCCGTGACCGAACAGGTCGAGGTCGTAGAGGTCGCGGATCTTGCGCCGTCTGCGCCATGCCGCCAGCTTCTCCGACAGCGATTCCTCGAGAGCAGGTGCAGGAATGGACGGCGGTGTGAATTCATACCCGGCATGAACCGGGAGCGTGACGGGCGCTGTCGCTTCGGTCGGCAGCCACAACGGCCGGGGCGAGATCTCGATGCGTGCGGGAATCTGCGGCTGACCGAGCGGCGTGTCGACCACCAGTTTGGCACGCAGTGCCTCACGATCGGCGAGTCTGAAGCGCACATCGAAGAGCTCGGCGCCGTCGATCGTGTCCAACAGGAG
Source organism: Actinomycetes bacterium (assembly GCA_021798955.1). Classification (GTDB taxonomy): domain Bacteria; phylum Actinomycetota; class Acidimicrobiia; order Acidimicrobiales; family RAAP-2; genus JAJZJT01. The sequence continues at coordinate 29,009 of JAJZBK010000002.1, read as the reverse complement.
CTCGCCCGTCTCCACGTCGGGTGTCGCGAAGTCGAGGTCCGTCGAGAACCGGCCAGCGTTTCCGGCGCGCAGCTTGCGCAGCGACGTCCCGCCCTTGAGGACGGCGCCGAGGTCGAACAGCCCTTGTTCGTGTAGGAACTTCAGGACGTAGTCCTGCGCGACGTCGAGCAACGCCGCGTCCGCCATCCCGCGCCTCCCCTGGAAGTGTCGCGAGAGGTAGCCCTGGGTGATCATCGCGCCGGCAGGAGCGAGTCGTACACACGCCAGCGGCGGCTCCACCTGTCACGTCGCTCCCGCGGGCCGAGGAACGTCACGGGGAGCCGGTTCGGGAGCACGGCCTCGATCTCATCCGCGATGTCGTCGCGGCCGGACCATTCAGCGAGGTAGCCCAGGCGTGCCAGGGTCGAGACGTTCCTGCCGGCCGCCTCGGTCAAGACCTCGTCCGGCGCCAGCACTCCGAACGTCTCCGACAACCAGTCGTCGGCGTTGGCCCAATTGCCCTGCGCGGTCGGTCGTTCCGCGGCCGCTACCACGACGGTCGGCTCACCCCACACCGGCAGGCCCTTCACCGTGCGCGTCGGCAGACGCCAGTCGAACGTGACGGCCCTGGCGCCCAGGGACCGAGGTGGCCGCCAACCGCGTCGATGGGCGAGGACCGGTCGGGTCGGCTTGTGGGTGGCGTGGCCCAGCTCCCAGACGGCGGACTCGAACGCCACGGCCACCGGGGCGTCGGGCTCGTGCTCCAGCAGGGCGCGCAGTTCGATCCAGGGATCGCCCGCCGGGTACCGGCCCGCCCTGGCGGCGGGAGCGAACTCCCAAGCATCGCGGCGGCGCAGTGGGAGCAGCCAGCCGTAACGGACGAGGCGCTCAGCGACGGTGTCCTCGGGCAGCCGGAGATCGGCGCCGGCCGAGATCTCCCGAAGGAGGGACCGGGTCACCACAGCGGGCTGCCGGAGCTCCAGCTCCTCGACCACCCGCGCCAGACTGGTGGGCAACGGTCGTGTTTTCATCAGAGCACCTATTACGTCACAATAATACGGAAGAGCGGTCTGTATGCAAACATAACGTCGGCTCGGACGACCCGATCTACCCGCTGGGGAGGAACCAGAGCGACGTCGCTCACCAGGTGTCGCACGTCGGTTGGAACACGACATGAAGCCGGTCGAAACCGTCGGGGGTCGACCTTCTTCACGTGTGACGCCGAGGAGGAGCAGCAGGCGCTCGCCGAACACCCCACGCTCGAGTTCATCCACCCGTGGGAGAGTTGCACCCGTGGGAGAGTTGCACCCGTGAGAAGGTCGGCGCCGTGAAGCTCGATATCGACCACGAGGACGAGGACGCGTTCCGGGAAGCCCGCGGGGTACTGCTCGACCGGTTCGCCGTGTGGGCGAGCCGTGCGATCGGTGTCGGGGACGACGGGGCCGGTGAGCTCGCCGGCGATGTCGGCGTCGCACTGGACTGGAAGTGGAGCTACGCCGATGGCCGGCTGGCCACCTGGGTCCCCGACGACGTGGCTGAATTCCTGTTGGAGTGGTGCCCTCGAAAGCTGAGCGTCACCCAGGCGGCCTGCATCTCGATCCCGCCGGCGCTGGGCGCCTTTCTGACCTTTCTCGACGACGAGGGACTGGCCGGGGTCGGTTCGTCACCGTCGGCCGAGCTCGTCGACCTGCTCGCGACCCTGACCGACGAGTTCGTGGCTGCCATGGGAGACCGGTCGAAGTTCGGCATGGCCAAGTCGTTGTTCGCCGCGGCGGTCGACGAAGGTGTCGACGCCAGCGACCCAGCCGAGCTCATGGAGTGGATGAACGGCTTCAACGACAAGCCGGACGAGGAGCGGTTCCGCATTCTCCCTGACTCAGCCTTCTCTGGCCCGGCCCGCCGGCCGGGGCTCCCGCCGATACCGTTGCCCGGCGACGACGAGGTCGCAGCGTCCAAGGTGGCCGCGCCGATCCTCCGGATGTTCGAGGACCTCGCCGGCTTCGTCGGGAGCGGCCGCAAGCTGACCCAGACGGGTAACCTCACCCTGGCCGATGCCCGCGTGCTGGTCGATCTGCTCGGTACCGGCGAGGCGATGGACGAGACCGTCGGCGACCGGACGTTCAAGACCAAGAGCGCCGCCGAACTGCCCGGGCTCACGCTTGTGTTCGCATGGGCTAAGAAGGCCGGCATCCTGCGGATCGTCCACGGCAAGGTCGTCGCCACCAAGCGTGGCTTGGCCCTGGGCCGTGACCCGGTCGGGTCCTTCGATCGGGCGGTGGATGGGTTGCTGGCCTTGGGGCCGCTCCAGGCCCAGCGGGACCCCGACGGCTGGTTCGCCTGGACCGAGGTCAACCGGCTCCTGGACCAGATGAGCGTGCGTCTCCTGATCGCTCCCTACGCCGCGCACGGCCCCGTCCCGATCGAGGACATAGGCGCGACAGCCACCAATGCTGTGCTCGACACGTTCGAATTCCGCCTTTCCGACGACCAGGTGGAGCAGATCATCCTCACCGACGTGGTTGACATCATGTATGCCTTCGAGCTGGCCGGGGTGGTGCGCCGTGACGGTACCGAGCAGCCCGAAGTCGGACGTCGCCGCTCCGGTGGGACGGTCGAGCTGACCCCGGCCGGGGTGATGACGGTCCGTCGGATCCTCGGTGATGCCGGCTACGACACGCCGGTGGCCGGACGGTTCGCCGATGCCACCGCCGCCGAGCTGCTGCTCGGCACCGACAAGGACGACTTCCAGACCGTGTACGGGGAGATCATGGCCTGGCGCCAACGGCGCCAGCCGGAACAGGCCGCTTCCGAGATGTCGGACGCCGTGTTGGAGCTCGACGACCCCGCTCTGCAGAACCTGGCATTGGCCGTCCTGGGAGAGATCGGCGTCGACGTCGCAACGCCTCATGTGCGCCGGCTCGCCACGGAACCGACTGTCCGCGGCTTCGCCCTGTGCTGGCTGGTCGACCATGGCCAGGCCGCCGAGGTGGACCTCTTCGACCCGTCGGATCCGAACCCGTTCGTCGACGTGCTCGCCTATCGCATGGCGACGGCCGGGCCCGAGGGCCTCGTCCCTACCTTGGAGATTGTTGGCGACCATGGCAGGCAGATCGCCGTGATCGACCGGTTGTGGCGGGCACCGTCGGCGGCGACGGACCTGGTGCTGACCGTCATCGGTCAGGTCCACCCGTCGAAGGTGGTGGCCAAGGCGGCCCGCAAGGCGCTCTTCAAGCGGCGCAGCTCGTCACTCGGCCGGTGAGCGAGATGTGCCGAGCATCCCTACTCCATCCCTACAAACCGGGCCGACCGGGTACGCAGGGCCGGACGACCAACCGAACCAGCGCAGGTCAGCGCACGTGAGACGGTTCCCTGGACGGCCGCCGAGGAACACCCAGATCTACGAGGGCACCAACCAGGTCCAGCTGGTGGTGATCGCCAAGGCCCTGTTGGGGTAAGACCGGTCCACCGTACGGCCCGGCACAGCCTGGCCCGAACGGTGTCGGGCGGGCACCGCCAGGGACGGTGGAGGGACGGCGAGCACCGCCAGGGGAGGGCTCAGGGGCGGGCGGCGACCATGGTATTGCGGATCGAGCCGATGCCTTCCACCCACGACTCGAGCACGTCGCCGGGGTGGAGGTAGCGCGGCGGGGTGCGGGCCGACCCGATCCCGGCGGGCGTGCCCGTGAAGACGAGGTCGCCGGGCAGGAGTGGCACCACGGCCGACAGCTCGGCGATGAGCTGCGGAACGGTGAAGACGAGGTCGCTCGTACGTGACGACTGGACGGTCTCGCCGTTGAGGGAGCAGCCGAGGGCCAGGTCGTCGGGGTTGTCGAGCTCGTCGGGGGTGACCACCCACGGGCCGATGGGAGCGAACCCGCGGAACGACTTCCCCAACGAGAATTGGCGCCCGGCGGCGAACTGCACGGTTCGCTCGGAGAGATCTTGACCGACGGTGAGCCCGGCGACGTGGTCCCACGCCGCGCCCTCGGCTATCCGATCGGCCAGCTCGCCGATGACCACCACCAGCTCGACCTCCCAGTCGGTGGTGTCGGTGGGGACCTCGACATCCCCGAAGGGGCCGTTCAGGCACGCCGGGAACTTGGTGAAGGTGGCCGGCACCTCGGGGAGCTCCATGCCCGACTCCTCGGCGTGGGCCCGGTAGTTGAGCCCGATGGCGAACACCTGGGCAGGACGGGGCACGGGCGGTCCGAGGAGCGCCGGGTCGAAGGGGTGGCCGTCGTCGGCGCCGAGGCGTGCGGCGACGGCCTGGACCTCGGGCCAGCGGGCGAAGAGGGGCTGGACGTCGGGTCCCAGGTCCCCGTCGGTGACCGTCGCGAGGTCGATGGCGCGGTCGCCGACCACGAGGGCTGCGCGGCCTGCCAGGTTGGCCAGTTTCATCGTCGTCTCCTCGAGGTTCGGCTCCCACTGGGCTGTGGTGCAGCGGTGGCGGGAGCGATGACCGTTGGCGGGTCAGTCGACACGGTGCAGGGTGCTGCGTCCGGTAGAGCAGTCGACCCCGACGTCGCCCGCCCACTCGCCGGCCAGTGGCCCGAGCGGACTCCAGTCGTCTGCCATCGCTGCTGGTCCCTTCCCCGGTCGACCACGGTCAGCCTACCGAGGGCGCCCCGACCGCCAGAAGCGGCGTCTGTCAGCGTGCCGGCCGGCTGTCAGCGTGCCGGCCAACATGCCCCCTCGGGGCGTGGCGACGAGGACGCGGCTGTGGTGGCCCGTCGCCGTTCCGTGCCGTCAGGCGCGGACAGCCCCGGCAGTGGTGCCTTCGGTGGTCGCCCGCCCTCGGCGCGCTCCAGTGCCGTTCTTCGTCCCGTTGGCCGAGCCTGATCTGGCCGTCGAGCGGGAGCGGCGGGGCTTGGTCGGGGCGTGGGACGAGACGGCTGCCTCTTCTGTGGCGCGGGCAATTCGGCGCAGCAGGGACCGGATGACGACTTGGCCGAGGCGCTCGACGACCTCGGGGTCGACGGGCTCTGGCGTCGAGGCGACGGGCGGACGGAGCCGTCCGTGCACCTTGAGCTGGGTCCGGTCGGGGTCGACGGGCGTGGCGACCAGCTCGACGTCGGCGTGGGACGTCACGCCGTCGCCGCTCGCCGCCTCCCACGAGAGGGAGAAGTGCAGCGCAGGCTCCGCCCCATCGGCTGTGCCGCCGTCCGTGGCGTCCGCTCCGGTTGCTCCGCTCGCGCTCTTCGCGGTGGGCCGGACCACGCCGTCGTTGTCGGCCGAGGGGTGGGGGACGCAGCTGGCCAGGGCGTGCAGCGGCGACCATGGTGTCCCCGCCGGGTCGAGACCGGCCCGAAGGGCATCGGCTTCTTCGTAAGCACCCTCGACGGCTCGGCCGACGATCTGCTCGCGGGCGATGCAGCCACCCAGAGCGGCGATGCCTGCCTCGACGTGGACCCAGTCGTCGACGGCGATGCTGACGGGACCGTGCCGGTGCGAGTCGGGTACCGGTGAGGCTCGTCCGGCCTCGAGGTCGAGATCGCGCTGGGCGAGATCGGCGAGGGTGGTGGCGCCGAGCACCTGGCGAAGTGCCTCGGTGGCCGTCCGCCACGTCTCGTGGAGCGGGCACACCTCGTCCCACCGGCACGGTCCGTCGCCCAGCGCGCACCGCTCGGCGCGCAACGGCCCCTCGCCCGCCTCGACCACGTCGACGAGAGCGATCTCCTCCGGTGCTCGGGACAAGCGGTACCCGCCGTCCTTGCCGGCCTTGGACGAGGCCAGTCCGGCTCGGACCAGCTCGGCGAGGATCTGGGAGGCGAACGTCTGGGGGACGCCCATCTCGGCGACGACCTCGCGGATCTTGCGAGGCTCGCCGGTCGGCCACGCCCGGGCGAGGGCCAACGCCGAGCGGACCACGTAGTCGCCGCGCTTCGACAACGTCATGTTCACATTGGAAAGTATAGCTCGGGACTTGACGTAACCGCCAGAATTTTCTACGGTACAAATAGACGTATAGCCCTTGACTAATGGTAGGTCCCTGGCTACCGAGCCCACGGAGGAGCCCATGACCATCACGGCACCCCCCGATCGCCCTCCCCGGTCGGACGCACCCCCGGATCCCTTCGACCCGGTCCCCGTTGCCGTCCACCTCCGTCCCCCCCGACGCGACGGCGTCGCCGAGCGGTTCGCCGCCACCGATCCTCCGCGGGGGTGGGACGTCGCCGCTCACCCGCGGGTGGCTCGCGTGCTGCACAACCGCAAGTTGCAGTTCTTCCTGATCCTCCCGAACCAGTTGGTGTTCTGGCTGGTCATCATGCTCGGCCTGCTCGGCACCGTGGTGCCCGGGCTCAACTTCGGCACGGCGATCACCTGGTACATCTGGTTCTGCCTGGTCTTCGTCATGATGGTGGTCGTCGGCCGAGCCTGGTGCGCCATGTGCCCCTTTGGCGGGTTCGCCGAGTGGATCCAGCGCCGGACCTTCTGGCAACGCACCCAGAAGACCCTCGGGCTCGGCCGCAAGCTGCCCGAGCCCATCGCCCGCTACGGCCTGCTGTTGTCGGTCGGCTCCTTCCTCCTGCTCACCTGGATCGAGGAGTTCTTCAACATCGCCGGACCGGGGAACCCGATGGACACGAGCCTCATGGTGCTCGGCATCGTCACCTCGGCCCTCATCTTCTTCCTCGTGTTCGAGCGACGGACCTTCTGCCGCTACGTCTGCCCGCTGTCGGCCCTGATCGGCTCGGTGGGTGCCGTTGGCACGGCCGCCGGGTTCCGCACTCGCGACCGGCAGGTCTGCCTCGACTGCAAGACGAAGGACTGCATGCGGGGCAGCGAGGAAGGGTTCGGCTGCCCGTGGTACACGTGGCCGGGCAGCGCAGACTCCAACCTCACCTGTGGCCTGTGCTCCGAGTGCTACAAGAGCTGCCCCTCGGACAACGTCGGGTTCTACCTGCAGCCGCCGATGACCTCGGTGGTAGCACCCAACCGCCGCCGTGCCGACGTCGCCTGGTCGGTGGCACTGCTGTGGGGGCTCGTCTTCTTCCAGCAGTTCAACGCCACCAACGTCTACAACTCGTTCGACGGGTGGCTGGCCAAGTACACGGGGATCCACTACCCGAACCCGATCGACTACCTGGGCATCATCGTCGCCATGGCCGCCCTCGTGGCCGGCATCGCCTGGGTGGCCTCACGGGCGCTCGTCCGGCCCGACCTGCCGCAGCCGCTGCTGTCGGTCAAGCGATCGTTCATCGACAAGACGAGCCGGTTCCGGGCGTTCTTCGTGCCCATCTCCTACGGCATCATCCCGGTCGTCGGGGCCGACTACTTCGCCCGCCAGCTGCCCAAGTTCTTCAAGCACGCAGCCCGGATCGTGCCGTCGGTCGGCGCCTGGTTCGGGGCTGGTTCGACGCACTCCAGCCTGTACAACACCCGGATGCTGTCGAACCCCTCGATCGTCGTCGTCCAGGTGGCGGTCATCGCCCTCGGCACGCTGGCCTCGGCCGTGGCGACGTGGCGGATCACCACCCGCGACCTCGCACCGGTGTCGGACCACCCCGTCGCCACCCGGGTGACGAGCCTGGCCATCGTGGCTGCCGTCGGGCTCACCGCGTCCATCCTCTACGTGCTCATGCACGCCGCGTCGTAAGCCGTAAGGAGCCTCCATGTCCGTCATCGACCTCCCGACCGACCGGGCGTCCGACGCCCCTCCCGACCATCCGAGCGTCCACGTCCTCGGCGACCGCTGTGCCGGCTGCCAGGAGTGCTCGATCCGGTGCCCCACCGGAGCGCTCACCCTCGACTCGACCACCTGGACGGTCGTGGGCGACAGCAGTACCTGCGTCGGGTGCCGCCAGTGCGAGCGCACGTGCCCCTTCTCGGCCGTCGTGGTCGAGGGACCGGCGCTCGCCGGTGTGCGGGTCCCCCTCGTCCACGAGCACGTCACCGACCTCGCCGGGTCGCGCACCGAGACGCGTCACGGCATTGCCTCGTGGGCGGACGCCCTGGCCGAGGCCGCTCGCTGCCTCGACTGCCCAGACCCGACCTGCGTCCGGGGGTGCCCGGCGCACAACGACATCCCCGGGTTCATCCGGGCCATTGCCGACGGCGACCTCGACACCGCCCATGCCGTCCTCCGGCGCACCACGTTCCTGCCCGACGTGTGCGCACGGGTGTGCGACCAGGCCGTCCAGTGCGAAGGCTCGTGCTCGTGGTCCCTCGCCGGCGATGTGCCGGTGGCCATCGGTGCCCTCGAGCGCTTCGTGGCGGACAACGCCCCCGTGCCGCCGCTGGTGACGGCAGCGCCGCCCGACACTGCCGCCTCCGACGGTCCTGTGGAGAACGGCGGTCGGAGCGCTCGGACCGACCGCCTCGAGGTAGCGGTGGTCGGCTCGGGCCCGGCTGGCATCGGTGCCGCCTCGGCGCTCGTCGCCGGGGGGGCGAAGGTCACGGTCTTCGAGCGTGACGCCGACGCCGGCGGGCTGCTGCGGTGGGGCATCCCCGACTTCACCTTGCCTGACGCCGTGGCCCGGCGTCCGTGGGAGACCCTGGTGGATGCCGGTGTCGACCTGCGGCTCGGCCACGAGGTGTCGGCCGCTGACCTCGACCTTTTGCCCTTCGACTTCGACGCCGTGGTGGTGGCCGCTGGGGCATCGGTCCCGCTCCGGTTGCCGGTCCCGGGCGGCGACCTGGACGGCGTGTGGGACGCCACCCGGTTCCTCACTGCGGCGCACGCCGCCTTGGCCCACGGCACCCAGCTCGAGGCGCTGCGATCGCCGGACGGGTCCGGGCGGGCGGCACGGGTGCTCGTCCTCGGGGCTGGCAACACGGCCATGGACGTGGCCCGGAGCGCACGCCGCCTCGGAGCCGAGGCGATCTGTGTCGACTGGATGGACCGGGCCTTCGCTCCCGTCCGGCCCGACGAGCTCGACGAAGCGGCCGGCGAAGGCGTCGACGTCCGGTTCTCCACCACAGCAGTCCGGCTGGAGGGCGAGGACGGCCATGTGGCCCGGGCTCAGTTGGCCCCCACCCGCCAGCTCAAGGCCGGGGTCACGCCCGAGGTCCTCTCGGGGCCCGTGGCCGTCGAGGAGATCGACCTGGTGGTGATGGCCATGGGCTACCGGGTGCCACCCGAGCTGCTCGAGCTCGACGGCGGAACGCTCGTTCCGCGTCGCATCGGCGGGTTCCCCGATCGTCGGTGGCTCGGCAGCGGCATCTTCGCCAACCCGGCGCCGCCCTTCGCCCGCAACCAGCCGGTTGGTGCACTGGCACGCGGTCGCGAGCACGCCCGGACCCAGGCTGCCCTGGCCCGCAAGGAGCGGACGTGGGTCGTCGGCGACGCCCTGGTCGGCCCGGCCACGGTGGTCGAGGCCATGGCCCAGGGCAAGCGGGCAGCCGAGGCGATCCTCGACCGCCAGCCCCGGCGCCCCGGACGGGCCCGTCCCGGTGGTGAGCGTGTGCTCGTGGCCGTCGAGAGCCAGACGGGCACCACGGCGGCACGGGCCGACGCCCTGGCCGGTGCCCTCGTCGGTGCCGGAGCGGACGTCCGCGTCGTCCCCCTCACTTCTGTGGGGACGACCGAGCTGGCGTGGGCCGACGCCCTGGTCGTCGCCACGTGGGTGGAAGGTCTCGTCGTCGCCAAGGTGGGACCAGCTCGGGCCACGAGCAAGTGGCTCGACGGCCTGCCGCCTCTCGCCGGCATGCCCGTGGCGCTGTTGTGCACCTACGGCGTCTCGCCGGGGCGTACGCTGCCCCTCATGCGAGCGTCCGTGGAACGCCACGGTGGCCGGGTCGTGGCCGCCGAGGCTTTCGGGCGCCGGTCGCGGTCGGCAGGCGCCGGCGGCAACGCCCCCGAGGCGATGGCCGGTGCTCTCCTGGGGACGGTCGCCGTTCGGGCGGGCTAGTCCGGGGTGGCAGGAGTGGAGGTCGAGGGTGCCTGAGGTTTCCCAAGCAGGGGCAGCCGTGCGCGACGAGGTCCAGCGGTTCATGGACGAGCACGTGCTGCCCAACGAGGAGACGTACTACCAGCAGCTCGCCGAGGTGGGCATCGACGGCATGCCGCCGGTGCTCGACAAGCTCAAGTCCCTCGCCCTCCAGCGCGGGTTGTGGAACCTCTTCCTGCCCGGGCTCCGGCCTGACGACCCGGGCACGCCGCTGACCAACGTCGAGTACGCCCCGATCTCCGAGCTGCTCGGGTCGGTGTCGTTCGCCTCCGAGGCGCTCAACTGCTCGGCACCCGACACCGGCAACATGGAGATCCTCCACCACTACGGGTCCGAACGCGTCCGTGAGCAGTGGCTGGCGCCGTTGCTGGCCGGGGAGATCCGCAGCGCCTTCTCGATGACCGAGCCGGACGTGGCCTCCTCGGACGCCACCAACATCAGCCTGTCCATCGAGCGTGACGGCGACCACTACGTGCTGAACGGCCGGAAGTGGTTCTCGAGCGGGGCGCGCTCGCCGCGTTGCCAGGTGCTCGTGGTGATGGGCCGGTCCAATCCTGACGCGCCGCGCCATCTGCAGCACTCCATGGTCGTCGTGCCTCGCCAGACCCCGGGCGTCTCGCTCGGGATGGACCCTTCGGTGTTCGGTTACGACGAGCGTGGTGGCCACCCCGAGGTGGTCTTCCGTGACGTCCGCGTACCGGTCGACAACCTCCTCGGCGAGGAAGGGGGCGGCTTCGCCATCGCCCAGGCGCGTCTGGGCCCCGGGCGCATCCACCACTGCATGCGGACCATCGGGGTGGCCGAGCGCGCGCTCGGGCTCATGGTCACCCGTTCGCTCGAGCGCACCACGTTCGGGTCGAGCCTGGCCCACAAGGGGGTCATCCAGGACTGGATCGCCGAGGCCCGCATCGAGATCGACATGTGCCGCCAGTACGTCCTCCACGCCGCCCACCTGATGGACACGGTGGGCAACAAGGCGGCGGCCGTGCAGATCTCGGGGATCAAGGTGGCCGTCCCTCGCATGGCATTGCAGGTCGTCGACCGGGCCATCCAAGTCCACGGCGCGGCCGGCGTCACCCAGTTCACCCCCCTCGCCCACATGTACGCCGGTCTGCGTACCCTGCGGCTGGCTGACGGGCCCGACGAGGTCCACAAGATGTCGATCGCCCGTCGCGAGATCCGCCGGCACCACCCGGGGTTCTCCGGCATCTGACGGGTCGACCTGAGCGGGGCCGGTGCGGCCCCGCTCAGGTCTCCCGGCCCGAGGCACGCTGGTGTTGCGGCGGCAACGGGCCGGTGAGAGCCTGCCGTCGTGCCCCGACTGCTCGTCCTCCATCACACGGTGTCGCCGGCGCTCCACGCGCTGGCCGAGGCGGCCACGCAAGGCGCGTCGACCGACGAGGTCGAGGCCGTCGAGGTCGTCACCCGTCCGGCACTGCTGGCCGGTGCCGTCGACGCGCTCGAGGCGGACGGCTATGTGCTCGGCACGCCCGCCAACATCGGGTACATGTCCGGCGCGCTCAAGCACTTTTTCGACCAGTGCTACTACCCGTGCCTCGGTGCCACCGGCAACCGGCCGTATGCGCTCTGGGTGCACGGGGAGAGCGACACGGCTGGCGCGGTGCGCTCCGTCGAGCTGGTGGCCTCGGCGCTCGGGTGGCGACGTGTCCACCTGCCCGTCTCCGTCGTCGGGGCTCCCCAGCGCTCCGACCTCGAGGCCGTACGTGAGCTGGCGGCGACCGTGGCGGCGACGCTCGCCCTCGAGATGACCTGAGGGGACGCAGGCTGGTGGGCCCGGCGGAGGTGGCCCGGTCAGGTTCGGCTCAGACCGGAGGCCGGCGGGGGAGGACTACTCCGGGGTTGAGTGTCCATGCCGGGTCGAGGGCGTCCTTCACCCGCCGCATGGCGGCGATCTCCCCGGGGGTGCGGGCGAGCGACAGCCACCGCACCTTGTCCGTCCCGATGCCGTGCTCGGCGCTGATGGAGCCGCCGTGCGCGGCGACGATGGGAAGGACGACCGCGGCGACGTCGTCGGCCCCGGCGCCAGGGTGCTCGCCTGCACCTGGGGGGACCGCCACGTTCACGTGCATCCCGCCGTCACCCAGGTGGCCGAAGAGCACGGGGACGCAACCCGGGAGCCGGTCGGTGACAGCGGCGCGCACGTCTTCGACGAAGCCGGACAGCTCGTCGGGCGGCAGGGAGACATCGAGCTTGTGCGGCGCGCCGAGCAGTCCGACGAGCTCCGAGTGCCGCTCGCGGACGGCCCACAGACGCCGACGGCCCTCGGGGTCGTCGGCGAGCGCGGTCTCGGCGTCGGGGTCGTGCGTGTCGACCGCCTCGGCCAGGCGGGCCACGGTGGCCGCGACGTCATCGCTGTCGGAGGCCACCTCGAGGAGGACCTCGCAGGGAGGGCCGGTATGCAGCGGCGAGGCCACGCCGAGCAGCTCGTGGACGAGGCGCACGCCGTCAGCGAAGACGACCTCGGCGGCATCGAGCTGGGGCACGGTGCGGCGCGCCGCGGCCACCAGTGCCACCGAGGCCGCCAGCGATGCCGTTCCGACGACGGCCGTCACCCGGGCCCGGGCCGAGGGGACCAGGCGGAGCAGGACCTCGGTCACGACGGCGAGGGTCCCCTCGCTACCGCACAGCAGGCTCGGGAGGTGGTAGCCGGCATTGTCCTTGGCGAGGCCCCCCATGCGGCGTAGGACGGTTCCGTCGGCAAGAACGGCTTCGAGGCCGGCCAGGTTGGCCCGCATCGAGCCGTGGCGCAGGACCCGGGTGCCGCCGGCATCGGTGGCGACCATGCCGCCCACGGTGGCCGAATCGCGTGCGGTGAGGTCGAGCGGGACCTCGAACCCGGCCGGTGCCACCGCTTGCGCCACCGATGCCAGCGTGGTGCCGGCGGCCACCGCCACCTGGTGGCCGTGGGGGTCGACGGGGCCGATGCCGACCAGGCGTCGAGTCGAGAGGACGACCTCACCGCCGCGGGGGACGCCGCCGCCGACGAGGCCGGTGTTCCCCCCCTGGGGGACAACCGGCACCCCGGCAGCCGCACAGGTCGCCAGCACGGACACCACCTCGGAGGTCGTCGCCGGCCGGACGACGGCGCGACACCGGCCCAGCTGGCGCCCCATCCAGTCGACCTCGTAGCCGCGTCGCACGTCGTCGTCGACGAGCACATGCTCGGGGCCGACGGCACGGACCAGGCCGCCGACGACGGGGTCGTCGCCGGGCCCGCTCGCTGTCCCGTCCCCGGGCATGGCGCCAGGCTAGGCCCTGGCGGCCCTACCCTGCCGCACCGATTAGCGTCGAAGACGACCCGTCGGCCCTGCCCCCTTGTGCTGCCGACGTACGACACCAGGGACGACGAGACGGAGGCGCACGGATGGGGTCTGACGGGCACGGGCACCGGGACGACGGTGGTCCCGCCGGTGTCGTCGCCATGGTGGGAGCCGGCCAGCTGGCCCGGATGACCCACCAGGCGGCCGTCGACTACGGCGTGACGCTCCGGGTGCTTGCCCACGGCGCCGACGACCCTGCTGTCGTCGCCGGGGCCGAGCCCGTCTACGGGACGGCCACGTCGTTGGACGACCTGACGGTGCTCGCCGACGGGGCAGACGTGCTCACCATGGACCACGAGCTGGTCCCGAACGACCACCTGGTCGCGCTGGAACGCTCCGGCCACCACGTCCGCCCCGGACCGGCCGCCTTTCGGCTCTCCCAGGACAAGCTGGCGGCCCGCTCCGTGCTCGAAGCACTCGGGATCGAGGGCCTCGCCGTTCCCGCCCACGCCGAGGTGTGCCGACCGAAGGACGTGGTCGCCTTTGCCGAGGCACACGGCTGGCCCGTGGTCGTCAAGGCGCGGGGCAGTGCCTACGACGGTCGTGGCGTCCACGTCGTCACCTCGCCGGACGCCGTCGCCGCCGTGGTGCCCGAGGAGGGTGGGGACATCGCCTGGATGGTCGAGGAGCACGTCGAGCTGGCTGCCGAGGTGGCCGTGGTGGTGGCCCGCCGGTCCTCAGGAGACATGGTCGCCTATCCGGTCGTCGGGACTCGTCAGGAGGACGGCATGTGCGTCGAGCTCGTGCAGCCGGCACCGATCCCCGACGAGCTCGCCCGGGGGGCCACGGGCATCGCGACGTCAGTGGTGGAGGCGGTCGACGCCACCGGCATCGTGGCCGTCGAGCTGTTCGTGACAGCCGACGGCACGCTGTTGTTGAACGAACTGGCCATGCGCCCCCACAATTCGGGGCATGTCACCATCGAGGCCTCCGAGACGTCCCAGTTCCACAACCACCTCCGGGCCGTGCTCGGGTGGCCGCTCGGTCCGACCGACCAACGATCCCCGGCGGCCACGGTGAACGTGATCGGTCGGTCCGGTGGTGGAGACCCGCGGCGACGGGTGGCCGACGCGCTCGGGGTCCCCGGGGCGCACGTCCACCTCTACGGCAAGGGTTGGCGGCCCGGCAGGAAGCTCGGGCACGTGACGGTGCTGGCGGAGACGACCGAGGATGCCCTCGAGCGGGCTCGGGTGGCGGCACGGCTGCTGGAGGAGGCGTGAGCACCCCCGACGCCGCTGAGCGAGCGGGGCGAGGTGGCACCCACGGCACCAGGGTCGGCGTGGTGATGGGGTCGGTGTCCGACCTCGAGGTGATGGGCCGGGCCGGTGAGCTCCTCGACGAGCTCGAGGTGGCTCACGAGGTGCGGGTGGTGTCGGCCCACCGGACGCCGCACGAGATGCTCGAGTACGCAGCCAGTGCCGCCTGGCGGGGCCTCGGGGTCATCGTCGCCGGAGCCGGAGGGGCAGCCCACCTGCCTGGCATGCTCGCCTCCGCCACCGACCTGCCGGTGATCGGTGTTCCCGTCCCCCTGGCCACGTTGGACGGGCTCGACTCGCTCTTGTCGATCGTCCAGATGCCCGCAGGCGTGCCGGTGGCCACGGTCGGGGTGGGCAACGCCCGCAACGCCGCCCTGCTCGCCGCCCGCATCCTGGCGGTGTCCGACCCCGCCCTGGCCGGACGCCTGGCGGCGTACCGCCAGCGCATGCACGATGCCTCGGTCGAGTCCGACGCCGAGCTGCAGCGCCGACGGGGGGACTGAGCGCCCACGTGGGTCGGTGGAGCCGGAGGACGCCACGTGGTGGTTGCGCTGGCGTCACCGGCGGGACACACTCCACCTGTCGGTGACGGTGGTGGGCTCGGTCGCCCCCCGCCCGCTCCCGCCTCGGTGGCCGGAGCGCCCGGGCGCGTGCCACCGTCGGAGACGGACCGGGCCGACAGGAGGAGCGAGTGATGGCTCGACAGGAGCGGGAGCGGGACGGCGATGCCCGGCGGTGGGCGGCGGTTGACGAGCCAGACGACGGTGGGGGCAGAAACGGCGAGGCGGCGAGGTTCGCCCGGCGGGCGTTCCTCGGGGGCTCGCTGCTCGCCGGAGCGGGCGTGCTGGCGGCGGCGTGCGGCTCCTCGTCGACGATCCCCAAGGCGGTCGCCACGAAACCCGCCGGCTCGGACCTCGGTGCCGTCGAGCACGTGGTCTTCCTCATGCAGGAGAACCGGTCGTTCGACCACTATTTCGGCGCCTACCGGGGCGTCCGTGGCTTCGACGACCATCCGGCGGGGACGCTCGGCGCCTTCTCCCAGGCGTGGGCCGCCAACACCAGCCGACCCCCTGACGGCCGGCTCCTTCCCTACCACCTGGCGGTGGCGAGCGGCATCGGCGAGTGCACCCACGATCTCACCCACAACTGGCTTCCCCAGCACCTGTGCTGGGGGAACGGGTCGATGGACGCCTTCGTCTCGACCCACACGTCTCCTCACTACGAAGGGCCCGTCTACGGCCCGCTCACCATGGGGTACCACGACCGAGCCGACCTTCCCTACCACTACGCGCTGGCTGATGCCTTCACCATCTGCGACGGGTACCACTGCTCGGTGATCGGGCCGACGCACCCGAACCGGCTGATGGCGATCTCGGGGACCATCGACCCGTCAGGCTCCCACGGGGGTCCCGTGCTCATCACCAACCCGTCGCCGGACGCCCGGTTCAGCGTCAATTGGACGACCATGCCCGAGGTGCTGGAGGACGCCGGGGTGTCGTGGAAGACCTACCGACCGCCAGGAGCCGCCTACAGCGTCAGCTCGCCCGAAGTGCTCTTCGTCTCGGACCAGATCCTCCCGTACTTCTCCCAGTACTCGAACCCGAGCTCGCCCCTGTACCAGAAGGCGTTCCTCCCCACCTTCCCCAACGACTTCGCCCACGACGTGGCCACCGGCACGCTGCCGGCCGTCTCGTGGGTCATCCCGCCGCTCGGCTACGACGAGCACCCGCCGGCCCCGCCGGCACTCGGTGCCTGGTTCATCGACCAGGTCCTCTCCACCCTCGTCTCGAACGCCGAGGTGTGGTCGAAGACGGTCCTCTTCATCATGTACGACGAGAACGACGGGTTCTTCGACCACGTCCCGCCGCCGGTCCCGCCCGCCGGGACGCCGGGGGAGTACCTGACCGTCAACCCCTTGCCCGCCGACGCCCACGGGGTGGCCGGGCCGATCGGCCTCGGGTTCCGGGTGCCCATGCTGGTCGTCTCGCCCTTCAGCCGGGGCGGCTACGTGTGCTCGGACGTCTTCGACCACACGTCGCAACTGCGCTTTCTCGAGGAGCGCTTCGGCGTGAAGGCGCCGAACATCTCGGCGTGGCGGCGAAGCACCGTCGGGGACCTGACCGCTGCGTTGCGCCTCGGTCAGCCCGACACGTCGCGGCCGCTGCTCCCGTCGACTGCCGGAGACACCAAGGCCTACGTCGAGACACTCGGTTGCCAGGCGACGGACCTCATCGAGCTCCGAACCGACCAGCCCGCGTACCCGATCCCCTCGCCGCAGCACATGCCCGCACAGGAGCCAGGGGTGGCTCGTCGCGTCGGTTAGGACGCGCCGCCGGCCCGTTCGTCCGGCGTCGGGACGGCCGAAGGCGCAATCGTCCTGGCTCGGCACCCTGCTCGTGCCGTCCTGGCTCGGCACCCTGCTCGTGCCGTCCTGACCTGGGATGTCTGACGGAATCCTTATGGTGCAGTTGAGTAAACCTTAGACACGAGCGGTGGAATGAAACCGTGCAGACGGACCACCGTCAGCGCGAGCGTGACAGGGCCTGGCGAACGAGTAGCGAGGGACGGCTATGAACCACGACGAGAACGTTGAAGGCCAGTCGACCGGCGAACCGACTGCTGCCGTACCGACCGGCGAACCGACTGCTGCCGTACCGACCGGCGAACCGACTGCTGCCGTATCGACCGGCGAACCGACTGCTGCCGTACCGACCGGCGATCCCGGCGGATCGTGGCAACCCACCGCAGGAGCTACCGAGCCGCCGGCGCCGCAGGGTCCCAGTCACGCTGTAGGCCAGGCACCTCCGGCCGGCGGCACCTCGTGGCAGGCACCCGGTGACCCCGGAACCTGGGCGAGCGCCTACCCGGGCGGCGCACCTGGTCACCAGGCCGGCCCGTACGGTGCGCCGGGCTACTACCCCGGAGGCCCTCAGGTTCCGACCGGAGGCCCGGGGCCCTATGGGGGGAGCTCCCCCGGAGGACCGCCGCCAGGAGCCTGGGGCTCGCCTCCCTGGTGGGACCATGGCCCTCAGGGCACCGGCCCGTGGACTCAGGGGCAGCCGCCGACGCGCTCGGTGGGTCGCTTCGCCGTCATCGCCGTGGTGGGAGCAGTGGTGGCCGCCACCCTTGGCGTGGTGATCGGCCACGCCGTCTGGCAGCCGCCGCCGGTCAGCTCATCAGTGGGTATCGCCCTGCCGGGCTCGGGCGGCTCGGGCGGCTCGGGGAGCGGTTCCGGCCTCGGGGGCTCGGGCGCCTCAGGCGGACCCGCCAATGCCGCAGCGATCGCCCAACGGGTCTCCCCAGGTCTCGTCGACATCAACACCACGCTCAACTACCAGAACGAGCAGGCTGCCGGAACGGGGATGGTCTTGACTCCCAACGGCGAGATCCTCACCAACAACCACGTGATCGAGTCGTCGACGTCGATCAGCGTGACGGATATCGGCAACGGCAGGACCTACAGCGCCGTCGTCGTCGGCTACGACCGGCTCAAGGACGTTGCCGTCCTGCAGTTGCAGAACGCGTCGGGGCTGACCACGGTGACGACCGGCAACTCTTCGTCGGTGCGCGTCGGGGAGCAGGTCGTGGGCATCGGGAACGCCGGGGGCGTCGGCGGCTCGCCGAGTGTGGCCGGTGGCACGGTCACCGCGCTCAACCAGGCGATCACGGCCACGGACCAGGGAGACGGCACCTCGGAGCAGTTGAGCGGCCTGATCGAGAGCAACGCCGACATCCAGCCTGGTGACTCGGGCGGCCCACTCGTGACCACAGCGGGCAAAGTGGTCGGGATGGACACCGCGGCGTCCGCCGGCTTCCAGTTCCAGCCGACGGGGGGATCGGGTGTCCAGGGCTACTCGATCCCGATCAACGAGGCACTGTCGATCGCTCGGAAGATCACTTCGGGTGCCTCGTCGTCGTCCGTGCACATCGGGCCCACTGCGTTCCTCGGGGTCCAGGTGGTCGCTCCCGGTTCGACGTCAGCCGGCGGAGGCTTCGGTGGTGGCTTCGGTGGTGGCTTCGGCTCGGGCGGAACGGGCTCGGGCGGAACGGGCTCGGGCGGAACCGGCTCGTCCTCACCAGGTGCACAGATCCTGACGGTCATTCCAGGGCAGGCGGCGGCCAGTGCTGGTCTGCAGGCCGGCGACATCATCACGGCGGTGGATGGTCACAAGGTGACGAGTGTCAACGACCTGGCTCAGATCATGCTGGAGGAGAAGGTCGGCGCGACGGTACCGGTGGTCTTCACCGACACCAACGGGAGCCAGCAGACCGTGTCGGTGACCCTTCGGGCAGGTCCGCCGCAGTAGCAGCCTTCCACCCACCACCACGGCCGGGGACGGTTGTCGGCCCCGGCCCGTCACGGTCGAACCCCCCTCGGCCAGTGACCAGCGAAGACCAGGCACCTCGAGGTGCCTGGTCTTCGTCGCGCACGGGGCGCTCGTCGCGCCGGAACTGGCGGTTCGCGAGGAGCGGCAGGCTGCTGATGCTGGCCATGCGGGCCGCCGCTACCAGCTCGGCAGCTTCGCCAGCCGTGGGCCGCTACTCCGGTGGCAGGTCGTCGAGGCCGCAGGTGGCTGGCGATCGCCTCCGGGCTACGACACGGGAGAACCGAGCGGTGGCCGCCACACCTGCCGGTCAGTGCCAGCCGGTCAGTGCCAGCCGGTCAGTGCCAGCCGGTCAGTGCCAGCCGGTCAGTGCCAGCCGGTTGGGGTGCCCGGGGGGGTGGTGGGCGGAGCCACTGGTGGCGGCACGGCAGAGGGGACCGCGCCCCACGGGTTCGTCGGAGCGGCTGCTGCAGGGCGCCGCCGGTCGGTGGCGCTCGAGAGCGCCAGCACCGGCCCGAGCAGGGCGACGCCTACCGAGAGGACCAGCACGGCGAAGCCGGTCAGGATGCGTGCGTCGGTGGCCGACTGGCACTCGCCGACGAACGCCAGCCACTCTGCCTGTCCGGACGGGTCGGTCGAAGGCGGCTCGGCTCCCGCCCCGATCGAGCCGGGGTTGAAGAAGGCGGCAAGTGGAGCCTCGGAGCCCTTGCCGGGCCCGCACGTTCCGCCGACTGCCGGTTGGGGCAGCGCAACGAGGACAGCGGTAAGGGCGATGGCTGCGCCGAGGACGCCCACGAGGGCGAAGGCCAACCTCGTCCAGGTCCGATAGGTGGATGACATGTCACTCCTGGCACTCGAGCGGCGACGCCGCATACTACGTGGTCGTCGAGGAAGCCGGCAGGCAGGCCGCGTTGACTCATCTAAAACCTCCGCGTCGGCCCGTTCATCTGACGTTCCGCACTTCTCGGGACCAATATCTCCCCCTCACTCAGCTCACCCGGGCCGATGTGTAGACAGTCGGTGGGACGTGGAGGAGGTCGAGCACCTGGAGCTGAAGCGGGCTGAGCTCAGGTTCGAAGACCTGGACGACCTCGCCGCCGCTCGTAAGGTAGTGGCGCTGGACGTCGTCGAAGATCGCGAGAACACGCGCCGCCGACGGCGCGGAGCAGTGACGAAGCTCGGGATAGAGGGCGATGCCGGGTAGGCCACGCTCGTGCATCGAGGCTCGGATCTCGCGTTCGATCAGCGCCTCGACGAGCTGTGCGAAGAAGTGGCAGGTGAGCAGTGCCTCGATGCGGTGCGGGTCCTCGAGGTAGACGGGCGCAACCTGTTGCGGCCCTTTGAGCACGTGGTGGCGGCGTTCGAGGTTCGGCTGGTAGCGGTAGGCGATGAGCACCTCGGCCGGCGTCATCGCCGGGTCGTTGGTGATGAGGGGGAACAGCCCGTCGCAGCGGGTGTCGTAGGCAACGGCGTCGGCGTCGAGGGTGGCTCGGACGTGCAGGACCGTCTTCTCCCGGCGCCGGTAGCGGGTTCCTGCCCCCGGACGGCCCCGGGACTCCTGTGCGTAGCTCACCACGGTCTCCTCGGTGACGATGAAGGTGACGAACCGCAGTGCGCCTGCCTCACGCAGCGCGCTTCGGGCCGCCTCCTCGACGGCGGCCTTCGTCCGCAGCCGTGAGCGCGGCGAGGAGAGCCGGGCCTCGAGCACCTCGATCTCACCGAGCGCCCTCTCGATCGCTGCGCTCCTCGCCGTCGCGTCACGGAGCGCCTTTGTCGAGGAGTGGACCCAGATCACTCGGTAGTCGTCGGTGGAGGGAACCGGGGACTCGAAGGTGCGCCAGAGCCGGTCCGGGTCGTCCTCACGCGCACCGGGGAGGCGGAGCGCCTCCTCCCACGCCGGAACGTGGCTCTGGACCCAGTCCTTGAACGAGGTGTCCTCCCTGCGCCCGTGCGGGACGACGGTGACGAAGCGCCCACCGTTGTCGGCGATGTGGCCCATCGCGTCCCGTGAGCAGAGCTTGGAGTCCGCGACGTAGAGAAAGTCGCTGCGGCCGAGCATCGCGACGAGCCCGTCCCAGGTGGGCACGTGGGTCACGTCGTCGTTGGTGTTGCCGTCCGCGATCCGCAGCGCGATGGGCACCGCTCCATCGGCCGAGACGGTGAGCTCGTAGACGAGCTGGCGCAGATCTGGCCTGAAGTCCTTGTTGTGACCAAAGGTCACGACCGGGACGTGCTTGCCACCGCGGACGGGCGGCTCGGCCTCGTCGTAGGCGTCGCCGGTCACCGTGACGGTCGTCGAGTCGTTGTGCAGCTCGGAGCAGTCGATGCCGAACGCCTCGACAGCGGCAAGGACCGTCTCGGTCAGCAAGCTGGCGCGGTCCGCGTCGAAGAGACGGTCGAGGGAGCGCCCGACCCGGTCGTCGTTCAACGTCGCAGCGTCACCCGGCCCGAGGCCGACGAGGGCTGGGTCGTAGGCGGCAGCCCACTCCGCGATCGCGTAGAGCGGGCGATGTCGGACGACGAGATTGCGCACCACCACACCACAGACCGCCCCTGGGGCGAGCCGGAGCCGCCGGTCGTTGCACGCCAGGTAGCGCTCGAGCCGCCCGCCGAGACCGACGCGGCCGAAGAAGTGATCGACGATCGGAAGCGCGCCGAGCCGTTCGCTCTCGAGCTCGAAGGACCCGTCGCTCGGCGTCATGTCTGTCATCGTATAGAGTGACAGACATGAGGTGGTGGATGCGCACCCGAAGGATGCGGTGACGATGCGTGACGAGGACCGTGTCGCCGCGGCGCGACGTTCGTTGCTCGAGCTGCTGAGCGAGGACGGGCACCTGCTTCCCGGCAGCGTCATCGACCGCATGATGCGCTGCGGCAAGCCGAACTGCCGCTGCACCGGCGACGAAGGCGCGCTGCACGGGCCCTATCACCAGTGGGGCTACAGCCGCGGCGGCAGCCGCCACACGCGGCGGCTCTCTGACGCCCAGCTGGAGCGTTATGGCCCGGAGATCGAGCGCGGCCGTCGGCTGAGCGAGCTACTGGCCGCGCTGGAAGATGCCGAGCTCACCTGGGTCGAACGCGCAGAGGGATGGGGGGCGTAAACGGGATCGAGAAGTGCGGAACGTCAGGTTCATTGCCTCACGGAGGACCTCCGCATGGCGAGGGACCGCCGTGGAGGGCTCCAGACGGGCTACGCCCTCCTCAGGGAGCTGTCGATGCGTGCCCGGGATGGTGGTGACGCACGAGCTGGCCCGTACGGTTCGGAAGGGACCTCAGTCCGAGACGTCGACGGTCCCCGACCAGTTGGTGGAGCTGACCGGCGGCCCCGAGACGACGCTCGAGCCAGGCGGCCATGCGGCTGCCCGGCCGCGCCTCGCGCGCTCAGTCCGCAGCGGCCGGGGGAACCGCTCCCGTGCTCACGGCGGCTGGCCGTTCAGCCAGGGAGTGGGCGGGTTGGGCGGAGCCCCCCGTCGTTGCCCGCCACGTCGTCAGGGCGCGCCAGCGGAACGCGAGCACGACGACGCCGACGAGGGCGACGCCGACACCGGCGAGCTGCACGAGGAACGAGCCGAGATGACCCGGGTAGCTGAGCCAGAGGTACTGGTCGACGGAGCGCTCGATGCCCCAGAGCACCAGGGTGACGCCGAGGACGATCCCCGCTGGGGGCAGGCCAGCTAACGGGTCTCCTGTCGGCTGGCTTCCGTCGGGTGACCCCGTGTCCACGGACGGTTCGCCGTCCGCCGTGTCGGCAAGCGACCGAGCCGCCACCGTGGCGATGACCGGCGAGCGTGCCGAGGCGAGGTTGCGCAGCCACCGTTCGACGAGCAGGAGGACGCTGAAGATGGCGAAGTCCTCGACGGATTGGAAGATCGGGACGGGAAGCCGCTTGCCCACTTGGTCGGCGTAGTACATGCCGAACCACTGGTGGGTCGGGTGGCCTCCCCCGGCGCGCATGAGCTGTGGTCCGAGCAGCCGACCGAGCGACCACGACGCGATCAGCACCGGCGCAACGAGGTCGGCGAGGCGCCCGATGGGGATCTGAGGGCAGCGGCGCCGGGCCGAGATGATCCCGACGGGGATGGCGGCGATCAGGCCGCCGAAGGAGGACAGGCCGCCCTGCCAGATGGCGATGATCTGGCCCGGGTGGTTCGAGTAGTACCCGAAGTTGGCGATCACGTGCATGGCGCGGGCACCGACGATGGCAGCGACGATCACCCACAGGAACATGCCGGTGACCCACTGCCAGGGGTAACCAGACCGACGGAGGCGACGCTCGAGGTAGCGCAGGCCAAACCAGAAGGTGATGGCCAGTCCGATCCCGTAGGTGTGGACCTCGAGGAACCAGATGTGGAAGGCGACGGGGATCGGTCTCATGGCGGCGCGTCAACCAGTATGCCCGACTCGGGCGGCCGAGCGAGCGTCGCCGTCAGAAGAGGCCGTCAGGGAACCCGGCCGACGCCGGCGAAGCCGGGCCCGGTCCGCACTGGGGTGATGTGCACCGTCGCTCCGGTGTAGGGGGCTTCGACCATCATGCCGCCACCGACGTACATCGCCTCGTGCTGCGTTCCGCCGGGGCCGTAGAAGAGGATGTCGCCCGGCTGGATGTCGGCGAGGGGGATGTGGATCGTGACGTCGTACTGGGCGCCCGAGAAGTGAGGGAGCGAGATCCCCACCTGGGCGTACGCCCACATCACCAGCCCCGAGCAGTCGAACCCGGCCGGGGTCGTCCCACCCCACACATAGGGCACGCCGACCTCGCGTTCGGCGGCCTGCACGGCGCCGGCGGCACCGGGGAGAAGCGGCGGGAGGTTGGTGGCGGCGACCGTCTGGTACGAGCTCGTCGGGCGGAGCGCCATCTGGGCAGTGGCCTGCTCGGCGGCCAGGCGTGCCCGGAACGCGGCCGCGGCCGCTGCCGCAGCTGCGGCCTGTTGCTGGGCGACGAGCTGCCTGATGTGCGCGTCGAGCCCGTTCAACATGGACTGGTACTGGCCCACCAGCACTGTCGAGCTGGCCTTGGCCTGGGCGGCCTGGCTCTGAGCGGCTCTGGCCTGTGCTTCCTGGGCGACGAGCGAGGTCTGCTGGGCGGTGAGCACCGCCTCCGCCGTGTGGAGCTGGTCGATGGTGGTGGTGACGTTGCCCCGGGCAATCGAGCTGTACTCGCTTCGAATGCCTGCCGTCGAGCCGTTCGACGAGAAGAGCGTGGTCAGCTGAGTGCTCGCCCCGTCGGTCATGTAGTCGTCGAGTGCCTGAGTGCGCAGTTGCCCCTGGTCCCTCGAGACGGTCGTCTGCTCCGAGGCCAACTTGGCCCGGCCCTGGGCGATCGAGGCGTCGAGCTCGGCCACCCGGTAGCTGGCCGCTTCGTACTGGCCGCTCTCCGCGGCGAGCTGCTGCTGGGTTGCCTGCAGCTTGGCCTCGACGGCGGCCGCCTGGGCCTTTGCCGTAGCCACGGGGTCGGCCCCGGCAGGACGCGCTACGAGGACCACCGGGGAGGTGATCCCTGTGACGATAGCCACGACCAGCAGGGTTCGGACCCGGCGTACCACGGCCCGGAACGTGCCGTGGGGTACAGGTGGCTTCGCCGTCGAGCGGGGCTCGGCGTCAGTCACGACGACGCAGTGTTTAGTCGACTGCCCTCGGGCGATGCAAGCACCCTCGGGTCGCCGCCGCCTCGCGACGAACCCGTTGCGGGGTCGGCTGACCGGTTACCCACCTGGTCCGGTAGGGTGCGCCGTATGGGTGAGACCATCGAATTCGCAAGCAACGGCGGGACCGCGTCTGGCTACCTCGCCACCCCCGGCGGAGGCGCCGACGGCACCCCAGGGGTGATCGTGCTGCAGGAGTGGTGGGGGCTCTTGCCGCAGATCACTCGGACGTGCGACCGGTTCGCGGCGGCCGGGTTCACGGCGCTCGCTCCCGACCTCTACCACGGGACGACGGTGCCGCTGACCGAGCCCGACGAGGCGGCCAAGCAGATGATGGCGTTGCGCATGGACACGGCGGCCAAGGACCTGGGCGGCGCCGTCGACACGCTGCTCGCCCGCACCGGCCGTGATCGCGTGGGCGTGGTGGGGTTCTGCATGGGCGGCGGCCTGGCTCTGGTGCTGGCGACGCAACGCCCCGACGCGGTGACTGCGGTGGTGCCGGCCTACGGGCTCATCCCTTGGCCCGATGCCACGCCTGACTACGCCAAGCTGACCGCTGCCGTCCTCGGCCATGCAGCCGGCAAGGACACCTTCTTCACCCCGGAGGCCGCCCGCGAGCTCGAAGCACACTTGCGGGAGCTGGGCAAGGACGTGACGTTCCACCACTACGAAGGGGTGGACCACGCCTTCTTCAACGAAGACCGCCCAGAGGTCTACGACGAGCAGGCCGCCGAGCTGTTGTGGCAGCGGACCGTCGACTTCCTCCACCTGCACCTCGGTTGACGGTCCGCAGGTGAGCCAGGCGCGTCGACCTCACGTCGCGCCACCGGTCGAGCCCGGTTCGCCGGTTGGCCGCTACCTGCGCTTGGGCCTGGCGCTCGGTCGACACCTCGACGGGCTCGTCGACGCCTACTACGGCCCGCCACACCTCGCTGCCGAGGCGGCCGACGGGTCACCTCGGCCGCTCAGCTCGCTCGTCGCCGAGGCCCGAGCCCTGCTCGACGACCTCGACGGCTCGGCGCCGCTGGACCTGGCGCCGGACGGAGGCCGGCGTGCCGACGGTCTCGCCGGTACCCACGCCGGTGCTGTCGACGCCGGTCCTGTCGCGGCAACCGACGACATCGCTCGCCGGCGGTGGCTCCGCGCCCAGGTCGTCGGCCTGTCGGTGACGGCGCGCCGCCTTGCCGGCGAGAGGATCGCCTATGCCGACGAGGTCGAGTGGTGCTACGGCGTCCGTCCTCGCCGGGTCCCCGAGGACGACCTGGCTGCCGCCCACCGGCGGCTCGACGAGGTGCTGCCCGGATCGGGTCCGCTCGGTGAACGGCTGGTGGCTTGGCGCGAGTCGCACGCGGTGCCCCCCGAGCTGCTCCGGCCGGCCATCTCCTCGCTCATGGAGGACTTGCGGGAGCGCACGCGCCGGAGCTTCGGGCTACCCGACGGCGAGCAGGTCGATTTCGAGCTGGTGACCGGAACGCCGTGGGCCGGGTTCAACTACTACCTGGGCGACCTGCACAGCCGAGTCGCCGTCAACGTCGATCTGCCCGTCCTGTCGACCAGTGTCGCCCACCTCGTCGCCCACGAGACCTACCCCGGTCACCACACCGAGCACACCCGAAAAGAGATCGGCCTGGTGCAGGACCGCCATCGGGCTGAAGAGACCATCTTCCTCGTCGGGACCCCCCAGTGCCTGGTCGCCGAGGGCCTGGCCGACCTCGGTCTCGAGGTGGTCGCAGGCCGGCGTCCCGAGCCTGTCGTCGCCGAGCACCTCCACCCGCTCGGCATCCGCTACGACACCGACGTCGTGGCCGCCGTGGCAGCGGCGTCCGAGGCGCTCGGCGCCGTCCGGCAGAACGCCGCCTTCCGGCTCCACGAAGACGGTGCGGACCCTGAGGTAGTGGTGGCCGAGGTGGCCCACTGGGGTCTCCTGCCTCGCGACCGAGCCGAGAAAGCCGTCGCTTTCCTCACCCACCCGACCTGGCGCGCGTACCTCACCTGCTACGTGGAGGGGTACCGGCTGTGCCGACGGTTCGTGGCCGGCGATCCGGCTCGTTTCGACCGGCTCCTCGCCGAGCAGCTGACACCCGCCCAGCTCGATGCCGAAGCGACCGAGGAGCCGGCTCGACCAGCACGGGCGTAGCCGTACCGGCGGGGACCGGCGTCAGGGGGGCGACCGGTGCGGGGCCGGGCGCAACATCGGTGCCGGTACGACGGGCCGACGGGACGGTGTCGGTGCCCAGGCCATGGACGTACTTCCCACCCCGCATCCACGACCAGGGCGGCTCGACGGTGGCTCGAGGCCCGCTCGGCCAGCGGTGGACGGGCCAAGTTCCCCATGCCTGCCGACGCGGCCTACCATCTCGGCATGTCCGAACGCTCTCGCAACCTTCCCCGCCGTTCCTGCATGTCCTCACCGGGATCGAACGACCGCTTCCTCGCCAAGGCGCCGACCGTCCCCGCCGACATGAGCTTCCTCGATCTGGAGGACTCGGTCGCTCCACTGGAGAAGGAGAACGCCCGGGCCAAGGTGGTCGACGCCATCAAGAACCTCCCCTGGGACGACCGGGTCCTCTGCGTGCGCATCAACGCCTGGGACACGGAGTGGACCTACGGTGACGTCATCGAGGTGGTCGGCAATGCCGGCCCCCGGCTCGACGAGGTGATGCTGCCCAAGGTCCAGTCGGCCGCCGAGGTGGTGGCGCTCGACCTCCTGCTCACCCAGGTCGAGAAGAAGTCCGGCCTGCCGGTCGGGCACATCGGCATCGAGGCACAGATCGAGACGACGAGAGGTCTCATCAACGTCGAAGAGATCTGTGCTGCCTCGCCGAGGCTCGAGACGATCATCTTCGGCCCGGCCGACTTTGCCGCGTCGATGGAGATGCCCGTGCTGACCGGCGGCGTGGCGATCCCCGAGTACCCGGGCGACCACTTCAACTACGTCTTCTCGAAGATCCTCATGGCTGGCCGGGCCAACGGGCTCCAGGTGATCGACGGCCCGTTCCTCAAGGTGCGCGAGCTCGATAGCTTGCGCGAGTTCGCCCAGCGCACCCGGGTCCTCGGCTACGACGGCAAGTGGGCGCTCACTCCCGACCAGGTGAGCGTACTGAACGAGGTCTACTCGCCGACCCAGGAGCAGTTCGACCGGGCCTGGGACATCCTCGACGCCTACCGCAAGGCGACCGAGGAGGAGCGGACCGGAGCGGTCATGTTCGGCGACGAGATGATCGACGAGGCCTCGCGCAAGATGGCCACGAAGTTCGTCGCTCGCGGCGAGCGAGCCGGGCTCACCCGCTCGTCCGGCTGAGCCCGAGCGCCGTCCGGCTGAGCCCGAGCGCCGTCCGGTGTTGCCGGTGGGACCGCGACCGTGCGTCGGGTCCCACCGGCGCCGTCAGGCCGAGGTCCGGTCTTGCAGGCGGCGGGCGATGACCTTGAGGCACAGCGTCTCGTCGGCCCCCTCGAAGATCGAGAGCACCCGGGCGTCGACGAAGAAGCGGCTCACGGCGAACTCCTCGGCGTAGCCCATGCCACCGTGGACCTGCAGGGCCTCGCGGGTCACCCACTCCGCGGCGCGGCACACATAGGCCTTGGCCATCGACGCCTCGAGGGCCCCTTCGCCCTTGGACATGAGGCGGGCCACCTCGTACGAGAACTGCCGAGTGGCGGCGATCACGGCCACCATGCGGCCGAGCTTGGCCTGGGTCAGCTGGTAGTCGAGGATGGGCGACCCGAACACCGAGCGATTGCGGGCGTAGTCGAGGGCGGCCTCGTAGGCGGCCTGCATGACCCCGAGGGCGCGGGCCGCCGTCTGGAGACGGCCGTTCTCGAAACCCTGCATCTGCAGGTAGAAGCCCTTGCCCAGCCCCGGCTCACCGCCGACCAGGTTGTCGTCCGGCACGAACCACTGGTCGAAGGCGACTTCGTAGGAGTGCATGCCCCGGTAGCCGATCGTGTCGATGGCCCGGCCCTCCATCCGTCCGGCCGAGGTGGCCGGGCGACCTTCGGCGCCCGGCTCCTGGGTGAAGACGAACCCGTGCCCCTCGCCACGGGGCTTTTCGACCACGAACAGGGACAGGCCACGGTGGGCCTTGGACCGGTCGGGGTCCGTCCGGGCCAACAGCATGAGCACGTCGGCCCGGGCGGCGAACGTGCACCACGTCTTGACCCCACTGACCACCCAGCCTCCGTCCACCTTGGTGGCCGTGGTCGTGATGCCGGCCACGTCGGAGCCGAAGTCGGGCTCGGTGACGGCCACCGCGGCGAGCACCTCGCCGGAGGCAAGTTTGGGCAGCCACTGCTGCTTCTGCGCCTCGGTCCCGCCGTGCACGAGCGCCCGGGTGAGGATCTCGGGCCGGGTCATGAGCGAGCCGCCGGCGCCGAGCGACCCCCACGACAGCTCCTCGGTGGCCACCACCATGCCCAGGTAGTCGCTCTCGCCCCCGGTGGCGAAGCCGCCGTAGGCCTCAGGGACCGACATCCCGAAGCCTCCCATGTCGGCCAGGCCAGCGATGATCTCTTCGGGGATGTCGGTGTTGGCTCGGTGGATGTGCTCCGCCCGCGGCCGGATCTGCTCCTCGGCGAA
>JAJZBK010000012.1 GCA_021798955.1 Actinomycetes bacterium | reverse complement strand
ACCCACCAGGGCTACCGGCTCGAACGGGACGGCACCCGGTGGTGCTGGCTTCCGCCGCCGACCCGCCGCTCCTGAGCACCCGCCACCGCGCAGACGGGGGTGCCCCGGTGAGCGCCGTTCGTCCGTCCCGCCGGGGACCACCCCACCGGGCAGGGCCCCGCTCCTTTGGTCGAGGCTGTCCCCGGGTCGAGGCTGTCCCCGGGTCGACCACACGCCATCCCTGCCTGGAGCGGGGCATGGCCACTCGCAGCGGCGACCTCAGTCCTCGTGCACAACCTCCCTGGCCGAGTGCCAGCGGGCCTCGGCCCGAGCGGCGACCTCACGAGCGGGACGACCGGTGGCCCGGCTGACGGCGACCGTGTCCGCGTGCTCGGCCTTCACGCGCCCTGCACTGATCTTGAGCCTGACGGGATGACCGTCGACCTCGACGGTCTCGAAGTGCCTGGCGGCTGGCCATCGTTCGACCGGGGTTCCCCGGACCCCGAAGGTCCCCGTCTCGGCTCGCAGCACGGCTCGGAGGCGGGCGACGTCGGCGACGTCGGCGAGCGCATGCACGACGGCGCCAGGTCTGCCTTTCTTCATGACCACAGGCGTGAGCCAGGCGTCGAAGGCGCCGGCTTCGAGCAGGGCAACGACCGTCTGGGCGAGCTGTTCGCCGGCGACATCGTCCAGATTGGCCTCGAGGAGGTAGATCGGCTGCCCGGTCCCGCTTCCTGCGCCGAGGTCGACTCCGGACGCGCCTGCTGTCCCCACGACGACCTGGACGACGTTCGGCAGCTCGTCGAGGTCGCGTGATCCAGCGCCGAAACCGCTCGCCGCGATCCTCATCGATGGAAGTGGCCCGAACCGCTCTGCGACCGCCCTCACGATCGCTGCCCCCGTCGGTGTAGTCAGTTCGACGTCGAGGTCGCGCCCCCACGTCGGCACCCCTTCGAGCAGGGCGACGACGGCGGGGGCGGGATTGGGTAGGAGCCCGTGAGCGGCGCTGACCGTGCCCAGGCCGACGGCGATGGGGCTCGCCTCCACGCGGTCGATCCCCAAGACCTCGAGGGCCGCCATCGTGCCCACGATGTCGACCACAGTGTCGTGCCCGCCGAGCTCGTGGAGATGGACATCGTCGATCGGAAGACCGTGCAGACGCGCCTCTTCGGCGGCAACGGAGCGGAGCGTGGTGAGCGACCGATCGCGTACTCGCTCGGGGAGCGTCGCCTGCTCCACTAAGGCGACCAGGTCTCGATAGGGGCGGCTCTGAGCCGTGTCGGAGACCGAGATGACGACCCGGGTTGCCGCTAGGCCGCCTCGTAGCACGTGCTCGACATCGAGGTCCCAGCCGTCGAGGGGCAGGGTGCCGAGCAGCGCCCGTACCTCATCCACATCGGCACCGGCGTCGAAGAGGCTTCCGAGCGCCATGTCGCCGGCGATGCCAGCAAAGCAGTGGAACCATGCCACGGTCTCGTTGCCCTGAGCGACCCGCCTCCCTGCTGCCTCCGCAGCAGGACGCGAGGCTCCCCTCACGGCAGCATGCGGGCCACGGCACAGGCGGCGCCGAAGCCATTGTCGATGCCGACCACGGCCAGCCCGGCAGCACACGAAGCGTGCATGGCCAGCAGCGCCGTGATTCCTTCGAGGCCGGCACCGTACCCGGTGCTGGTCGGGACGGCGACGACGGGAGCAGGGGTGATCCCGCCGACCAAGCTGGCCAGCGCGCCCTCCATACCGGCAACCACCACGACTGCATCGGCTTCGGCGAGCTCGTCGACCGAAGCAAGCAGCCGGTGGACGCCAGCGACCCCGCAGTCCGCCAGCACGGTGGGCCGAATGCCGAGCGCCGTGAGGGTCGACGCGCACTCGCGCGCCACCGGAAGGTCCGAGGTGCCAGCGGTGACCACCAGCACGCGGGCCGGTCGCGGCGGAGCTGGTCGCCACACCACCGTCGCAAGCGTGCCCCGAAGCCGGTCGTCACCGGTGGCTTGGCCCGTCTCGGTCACCGAGCCGCCAGGGTGGTCACTGCAGACGACCTCCACCTGTCCAGCGTCGGCCCGAGTCAGGATGACCGGAGGGCCGGAAAAGCGAGGTACGTGCGCTTCGCCTCCTGGTTCGCACCGTTGGTCGTTTGATGGGCTCGCGCCTCCGGACGAGTGCCGGTTCGAGCCGCGTGACGACTTACTGGGCAAACGGTCCGTGGGCCTGTTGCCTTCCGGTTCGCCGAGCAGCTCGCCGACGATGGCGGAGCACTGCTCGGCGGTCTTCCCTTGGGCGTAGACGGCTTCGGGAACGGACTGGCGGATGCCGCGGTGATGGTCGACGCGGGCGAAGCCCAGATCGGCGAAGGGAAGGCGTCGCAGTCGTCGGAGGGCGTCGTCGGGTGGGCACGCGCCCGAACGGATGTCTTCGATCAGCTGGATGATGGTCGGCTCGTCCATGACGCTCACTATCCTGCCCGTCTATGGTCGGCACCGCACCCTTGCGCATTGGATTCCTCGGGCCGACGGGAACGTTCACCGAGGAGGCCCTGCTGACGCAGGCCGACTACGCCAGGGCCGAGCTCGTCGAGCTCGCGTCGCTCGCGGAGGTGCTTGACGCAACCGGACGGGGGGACATCGACCTTGGCTTCCTTCCGATCGAGAACGCCATCGAGGGGACGGTGCGCGACACGCTCGACAGCCTCGTCTTCGAGTCCGACCTTCTGATCCAGCGAGAGGTCGAGCTCGATATCCATCTGCACCTGATGGCTCGACCGGGATGCTCGCTCGACGACGTACGCGAGGTTGCCTCGATGCCGGTGGCCACTGCCCAGTGCCGCAAGTTCTTAGCTGCGACCTTGCCGAAGGCCACGCTTGTGGCCACGACGTCGACCGCTGAGGCGGCCCGGCGAGTGGGGACCGAGGGGGATGCACTGGCCTCCGGGGCGACAGCGGCTATTGCCCCGCGTCTCGCCGCCGACCTGTACGGGCTCCACATCCTGGCCGAGGACGTGGAGGACCATCCGGGAAACAAGACTCGGTTCGTTGCCGTGGCCACCCGCGGTGTCCCCACGCCGACGGGGCACGACCGCACCACGATCGTCTGCTTCCAGCACGCGGACCGTCCCGGCAGCCTCCACGGCATCGTCGGGCAGTTCGCTGCCCGGAACATCAACCTGACCAAGGTCGAGTCCCGGCCGACCAAGCGGGCGCTCGGCGACTACTGCTTCGTGTTCGACCTCGACGGTCACGTTGCCGACGAAGTGGTAGCCGACTGCCTCCGGGCACTCCACGCCGAGCAGGCTGACGTCAAGTTCCTCGGTTCGTACCCGGCGGCTGGGGAGGCCGGCCCGGCCAGGCGACGTGAGGTTGGTGCGGCCTGGCGCGAGGCCGAAGCATGGATGGACGGCATCCGATCGCAGATCGGACATGGGGGATCTTCGCGTTGAGGTGTGGGGCGCACTGGAGCCCCCCAAGCGTGAGCACCCGAGAACGAACAGCTCCCCGGAGTGCCGAGCGCGTCGGACGACGCGTTGGCGGTGGCCGGCGAGCACAAGGTCGAGCAAGCGGCAGTATCCCTCACGAGTAGCCTGTCTCCGGCTGGGAGGGATGGCAGAGCGGACGAATGCACGGCTCTTGAAAAGCCGCGAGACGCAAGTCTCCGGGGGTTCGAATCCCCCTCCCTCCGCAGGTCAGAGGCACCCCGCGACCGACACGGCGGTTCTGGACCGGCTCGTGGCCATGGCGGCGTCCTCTCGTCCCAGTCCCGGTGTCGCGGTGGCCCGACCTCGTCGTGCAGCCTGCCAGACTGGGCCGGTCATGGACGTCGCCATGGTCTGTCTTGGGAACATCTGCCGATCTCCGATGGCCGAGGCCGTCGCCAGTGCGCTTGTGCGTGAATCGGGCCTGAGTGACCTGGTCTCGATCGAATCGTTCGGGACCGCCTCCTACCACGTCGGCGAGCGGGCCCATCCTCAAGCAGAAGCAGCCCTGCGCCGACGCGGTTGGCCGGTCGGCGACCACCGGGCTCGGAACCTGCGTCGCCGTGACCTCGACCGCCTTGACCTCGTCCTGTGCGCTGACCGGGCGAATCTTGCCGAGGTGCGTCGCGTGGCCGGTTCGGCTGGAGTGGCTGATCTGGCAGCGGCTGATCTGGCAGCGGCTGATCTGGCAGCGGCTGATCTGGCAGCGGCTGACGGCCAGGTGGACGCGGCCGCGATGCGAGCCCGGGTCGATCCTGCAGGCCGGACGCATCCCCGGGTGGGTCGGACGGCAACTCCCCGCATCGGCCTCCTGCGCTCCTTCGACGCCGATGCCGACCCGGGTGACGACGAGGTCCCCGACCCGTGGGGCGGGCTCGATGCGGACTTCGATCGTGCACTCGACCTCATCGAACGTTCCTGCCGTGGGCTCGTCGCCGCACTGGCTGCCGGTCGTAGCTGACCTGCTTGGTCCGGTCACCGA
Source organism: Actinomycetes bacterium (assembly GCA_021798955.1). Classification (GTDB taxonomy): domain Bacteria; phylum Actinomycetota; class Acidimicrobiia; order Acidimicrobiales; family RAAP-2; genus JAJZJT01. The sequence goes on along the minus strand of JAJZBK010000012.1, from coordinate 68,941 downwards.
GCGGTCATCGCTGGGTGCCGGGGTGTGGCGGATCGTGGTCGACGGACGGCCGCTGGTCGCCAAGCACGGACGTGGAGTGCTCGACGAGGCACGGGGCCTCAGGGCGCTGGCGGCCGTTCCGGGTGCACCACCGGTTCCTGAGATCGTCGCCGTCGACGACGACGAGGGGCTCCTGGTCACCACCTGGGTAACGACGACTGAGCGCGTCCCCTCCCACGACGAGGACCTCGGCTGCTCACTTGCCAAGCTGCACCATGCTCGTCCGGGTGGGTGGGGCGGCGGCTCTTCGTTCGTGGGCGACTGCCCGGTGGATGCAGCACCCGTCGGCGACGCCTCGACCTTCTACGGTCACCGTCTCACCGAGCTGGCCCGAGCTACCCACCTCGAGGACGTCGTGTTCCCAGTGGTGAACCGCCTTGCCGACCTCCTGCCGCCCGGCGGTCCGTCGCTCGTCCACGGTGACCTGTGGTGGGGGAACGTGCTTTGGGGGGCTGACGGCCGGGCTTGGCTCATCGACCCCTCGATCCACGGCGGACATCCCGAGGAGGACCTTGCCATGTTGGCCCTCTTCGGTCCGATCCCAGGTCGGCTCGTGGCCGCCTACAACGAGGTACGGCCGCTCTCCGACGGTTGGCTCGATCGGCAGTCGCTCTTCCAGCTTGTCCCCTTGCTCGTGCACGCCGTTCTCTTCGGGAACGGCTACCCGTCGATGGTCCGCGAGGTCGCCAGCCGTTACGCATGAGCCTGTCGCTACACGTGCGGCTGTCACGCCGCCGGCTGTCAGGCAGCCTGCTGCCGGTTCTTCGGCTCGGTCTCGGCCCCGGTCCCGTCGGCCGTCCCGGTCCCGTCGGCCGTCCCGGTTCCGTCGGCCGTCCCGGTTCCGTCGGTGCGCTCCCCCGTCGGAGGGTCGCCGGTGGAGCCGGATGCGATCACTCTCTGTCTGCTCGAGGACGTGCGAGCAGTGGCGTGCGGGGATGGCGCCCCACTGCTCCCGACGGCAGCGTCGACGACGTCGGAAACTGCTCGGGCGCCGAGCTCGAGCTCTTCCTGTCCGAAGTCGAGCCACCGGGCAGCGCCTGCTTCGGGCCATAGCCCGACGACGCGGCGAGAGGTCGGACGAGGCGTGCCGGCGAGGAGGTCGACGAGGGCCACCAGGGCAAGCTCGGCCCGCCACGTCGATGGCGGTGCACCCCGGTGCGCCACGACCAGGGTCTGGGTGTCCGCCCTGCCCACTGCCCCGTCCGCCTCGCTGGGTACTCCTCCTGGGCCGGAGGTGGGCAGAGCAGGTGGGAGGGGCGCCCTCCCCTGGCATCCGGCCAGCGACGGTTCGTCGAGGCTCGGCCCCTGGGCGCCGCCCGGAGGCGTCGGTGGAATGTCGCGCCGGCCGATGCGGACGTCGGGTCGTGCGCGCAACCGCACCACGGGACGTCCCGAGAACGTCACCCGTCGGAGGGGTGGCCCGACGTGGAGGAGGTCTTCCGTGGCGAGCCACCGCCAGTCGAGCATCGTCCACAGGAGCGACGCCCACGTCGTTGCTTCGGCGAGGACGGCACTCCGGGCACCCAGACCGAGCCGAGCCAGCCACGGTTCCCAGTGGAACTGCCGCCAGCCCGTCCGCAACCAGGCTGTGACGGCCGCATCGGCAACCGACGCGACGGCCTCCGCCGGGGTCCGATACCTGCCGGACGCGCACGCGTCGAGGGAGGCCAGTCCGAGCGAGCGCCGGACCGTGGCCGGGGACCATCGGAACGGGTCTGAACCGAGCGCTCTACTCGGGTCGCGTACGACGTCGGGCCGTACGTCGAGGTCGACGCCGTTGGCGGCTGGGTGGTGGAGCTGCCGACGGAGCGCATCCCGGACCGCCGAGAGGTCGGCGGTCGTCACGACGACGTCCGGGGCGCGGACCACGAGCTCGGTGAGGGAAGTCATCGCCGGTAATGCCTGCGGCACGCCCCGGCCCGGTGCGCTCGGCCCGCGGCGCGCAGAGCGTCCGATCGGTGCCTTGGGTCTCCTCGGTTGGTTCCTTGCTGTCCCGAAGAGACCGCCTCGAGGGCCTCGGCGGCGTCGCTGCCGGTCGCCGGCACGTCACCGCACCATGGGCAGCTGGAGGCTTCTGGAGACGCGATGTCGGAGGTATCGCTCCAGCGCGACGCGTCGGCTCCGATCATCCGCCTGGCTGCTGCTGTGCATTGGCTGGCGGCGTGCTCGAGCATGGCGAAGTCGACTGCATCCACGGCCAGAGCTCCCGTCGCCGAGTAGAAGGTGGCCACCGCGAAGGGTGGCATTCCCTGGCTCAGGGTGTGCGCCAGTGCTGCCAGGTGTCGGTCGAGTGCGTGGGACCGGCTCTGGTCGCCGGTACGGAGCAGGACGAGGGCTACCGAAGCCCGATCTGGAGACGGCACACCGATGGCGAGGTCGGCGGCACCGACCAGTTCGAGGTTGGCAGCCTCCATGGTGGCGTGGAAGCGGACGGCGGTCCGGGGGAGCCAGTTGGCCGGGGGGCGCGACCACTGTGAGGCCAGCTGGCGAGCGTGCCGGGTGACCTGGTGCTCCAGTTCGTCCCGTTGGTCCCGGGGGAGGCCGCGCACTCGGCTCGCCAGCCCGGCAATGCCTGGGTCTGCGTCGATGGCATCGAGGGCGTCGGCGAATGGGTCGTCGATCGATCCCAGGGTCACCACCTGACGGAAGAGGGCACGTACTAGCACGGCGCGGGCAAAGGGCAGGTTGTCCTGGCCGTCGATGCCGGAAGCGCGCTGCATCGCCAGATGCGCTGGACAGGCAAGTGCCTGGTTGACAGCCGACCGCGTGAGCACGAGCCGGGTCGGCCTGTCGGTCGTCACAGGTGGTACTGCCGGACCTCGTGCCGGGGCCGTATCCCCGTTGGGTGGCGCCGGTGCGGCGCTTGCCGGGCCCAAGGTGGTGACCAGGCGGGACGCGAGGTGGTTGGCAATGCCGGGCTCGGCAGTGAACCTCGGCTGGCCGGGCAGACGGAGGAGCGACAGCGCTCGGCAGGTCTCGCTGTGGGGTTCCGTGCGGCCAGGCGCGTCGCCGGCTCCATTGTCGCTGCCGGTGCTGCGTTCAAGCCCCAGTGCGGGCGGAGGTGCCTCGGTGGGCTGAGTGCAGGTGCCCGAGGGACCCGGAGGCGTTGTGGCGAGCTCGGGAGCGGGCATGAGGGTGAGTGTGCCGGGGGGGTGTCACAGGGAGCCGGCAGGGGCCTGTCTCGTGCCCGCCTCCCGGAACCGTTGGGGCGATCCCACCCCCGCTAGCCTTGGCTGGATGACGAGTGCGGCTGCCATCACGGCGTTCGACGTCGTCTTCGGCGTGTTCGTCGTCGGGGTTGTCGTCCTCTTGGCCTTGGTGATCCCGTTCATCCTCCGTAACGGGGCGGCGGCACGCCGGGCGTGGGCGGACGCACAACGGACGTTGCCCGACGGAGCCGAGGCTGGTTCCGTCCCTCGGCCCGTGACCGCCCTGGTGCTCGGAGGTGGTGGGACGCGGGGTGCGGTCCAGGTGGGCATGCTCCAGGTGCTTGCCGAGCACGGGTTCGTGCCTGACCGGATCTATGGGGCGTCCGTCGGAGCGATCAACGGCGCCGGTTTCGCCGGCGACCCCACGGTCGAGGGGGTCGAGCGCATCACCCAGGTCTGGAGGGGGATCAAGAGCGGCGATGTGTATCCCCAGCGCCTCGTCCACGGGCCCTGGCAGTTTCTCCAGCAGCGACCGTCTGTGCACCCGAACACGGGTCTCCGAAAGGTCGTGGAGTCCGGCCTCACCTTCGAGCGCATCGAGGATGCGAGGATCCCCTTCGCTGTTGTCGCTACGTCGCTCGTCGACGGGTCCGAACGGTGGCTGACCAGTGGGCCGGTGGCGGAGGCCGTTCTGGCTTCGGCGGCGATCCCGGCCATCTTCCCGCCCGTCGACATCGACGGGCATCGCCTCATCGACGGCGGCGTGGTCGACAACGTCCCCATCGGTCGGGCCATCCGGGATGGAGCGACCCGGGTTGTTGTGTTGCTCTGCGGGCCTCTCGAGTATGAACCGCCGCCAGTCCGACGGCCGGTCGAAGTCATGTTGAACGCTCTTTTCATTGCCGTGCACGCCCGGTTCGCTCGGGAGGTGACCTCGGTCCCTCCGGAGGTGGACCTCGTGATCTGCAGTGCCGGTGATGCCGCGCCGCACGACTACACGGACTTTTCGGACACCGACTCGCTCATCGCCGAGGGGCGAGCTGCTGCACTGGGGATCCTCCACCAGCTCGGGTTGGGTGGGCCGATGCACGATGGCCGTCCTGTGTCGGTGCACGGAGGTGACGAGCACAGACAGATGGGGGCGGAGACGAGCTCGTCCAAGGACGATGCCGACGGACTGGTGCGCCCGGGGTCGACGGGGCGTGGCTCGTCCGTTCCCGACGAGCCTCCGACTTCGGGACCAGCGGTCGGCGGGCCGGCCGGCGAACCGGCCGGCGACGCCGCTGCGAACCGGTTGCAAGGAGACCGGGCTCCCGGGAGGGGAATTGGAACCGAGCGGAGCGACGACCCCGTGCCGGCCAGCTTGTCGGTGCGTGACGTGCGGCGGGCCGTGGGCAGGATCCGCGGGCTGGTCGATGACGCCCGCTCCCGCGAGCTCCTCCGCTCGGTGCCGCGTTCGGCCCAGAACCTCGCGGCGCGCTTGCCGCGGATCCGGATCGAGAGCGGGTCGCCGTCAGCGGTGCCGGACAAGACAGGCCAGCCTTCCGGCAACGGCGAAGGCAACAGTGAAGGCGAAGGGCATCTGACCTCTGCCGCCGCCCCCTCGTCCGAGCACGGTGGCAAGCCGTTCGCTCAGCCGGTCGAGCCGCCGTCGTCCGAGGGGCGTTCCCAGCCGGCGCCAGGGCGGTAGCGACGCACCACGCGGCCAGGGACACCGGCGATCACGCAATGGTCCGGAAAGGTGCCCCGGACCACCGCACCTGCCCCCACGACCACGTTGCGACCGAGCTCGGTGCCGGGGAGCACGACGACGCCCGTTCCGAGCCAGCTGCCGGCGCCGATCCGCACTGGGCGGTCGGTGGGGTACTGGGAGTGGATCGGCTCGTCGATCGCCTCGTAGCCGTGGTTCTGGTCGGTGATGTACACGTACGGCCCGGTGTGGACGTCGTCTCCGATGTCGATGGCGAAGTGCCCGACGATGTGGCTGCCACGCCCGATCATGCAGCGGTCGCCGATCCGGACGACCGGGTCGGTGATCATCTGCTGGCCCGGCACCATGCCGGCCGACAGGCTGACGTAAGGGCCGATGAGCGTGTTGGCGCCGATGTGGATCCAGCGTTCCCCGAAGATCGCCCCGGGCGGGAACGACAGGCAACTGTGATCGCCGAAGGTGCCGAAGTCCCGTGTCCGTCGGTCGCCTACGCCGCTGGCACCGGTAGCACATACCCAGTCCCACGCGGTGTTGATCGCGGTGTTCAGGCTGTCGCGGTGCAGCCGGCCGAACAGGCGGATCCCGCCGAAGCGGGGCAGAGCGCCGGCCAGAGGAGCAGGGCGCTCGAACGACTGTTCCGACACGGCTACGACGCTAACCGATCCCACCGTCGCTCCAGGACGACGGGCAGCGTGACGCCCGGTTCCTTTTCTGGTTCTGGCTGGTCGTCCCGTCTCCGTCCCCGCCCCTTTCCCCCTGGTCACGAACCGGTCGGCGTCTGTCCAGCAGCAGGCGGAGTGGCAGCGGCGCAGCGAGCACACTGACCGCTCAGCGAAAAGTGATGCGGGTCCAGGACGAAGCCCGTGTCGGCGAGGATCCGTTGCCTCAGCGGGTCGAAGACGTCGTCGCCGACTTCGACGACGGCGCCGCACGAGTCGCAGACCAGGTGGTGGTGGGCCAACTCCGCCAGGTGCCACTGGGACGGTCCGTGTCCGAGATGGACGTGCGAGACGATCCCGAGGCGCTCGAAGAGCTCGAGGGCCCGATAGACGGTGGCGAGGTTGCAGTCGGGGTGCTCGGCCTGGACCAGTCCGGCGATCTCCTCGGCAGTGGCATGGTGGGCCGTGCGCACCAGCGCCTCGAGCACTGCTCGTCGGTCGACGGTGGCCCGTCCGCCGCCCGCCCGGACGCGCTCCATCGCCGCTTCGACTCGCTCGTCCGACATCGCTCCAGCGTACGACGACGGCGCCGCCGGGCTGTGACACGCAGGCCTTGGGACCACGCAGCCCTTGGGGCCACGCAGGCCTTGGGACCACGCAGCCCTTGGGGCCACGCAGGCCCGCCGATGGCGCTGTTCCGGTACGCCGCCGCCACGAGTCGTGTCAGGACGGCGGCTCCAGTGTCGAGAGCGCACCCTGGGACGGCGCTTCGAGAGGAACGTAACCCGGGACGCGGTCGTGTGGTGTGTCGAGGTAGACCTTGGCCTCCGGCATGCCGCAGAAGCGCCCGTGGCTCCAACGGATCTCGACGTGGCCACGAACGACGCGTTCGACCCCGCTCCGTCGCTCGCCGACGCTGGCACGCCACGCCACGCGGGGTTGTTCGCTCGGCTCGGCGTCGACGTCGAAACCGAGTAGCTCGAAGTGCTGGCGCCAGTCCCAGGGCGTGGCGATCCTCAGTCGCAGGCTGCCGCTCGGCCCCGTGCCGAGGACGAAGTACGGAGAGTCGGAGAGGCGCAGCAGCCTCCACAGGATGAGCTCCCGCTGATGGAGGGAACCGAGTGCCGTGCTCCACCGCGCCGCCGTTCGAGCTGCCACTGTCTCGGCGAAGTGTCGAGCCGGCGCCTTCAGCGGATCTGGCCAGCGCCGAGCGCATGCTGCGGCGATCCGATCGCGATCTCCTCGCGTCAATTCGGACGTGGATGCCGGAAGTTCGGGGTCGACGACCGACCGCACACTGCTGTAGAGCGCCTCGAGCTCGTCGGGGGCGACCAGCTGGTACCAGTCGGTGGACGCCGGACCGGGACGGTCTTGCAGTCCACGGTCGAAGAGGTGGGCTGGAGCGGCGTTCACCAACACCTTCGACGAGTACTTGCACGAGACGAGGTAGACGTGGTCGACCCTGAGATCGGCCGGCAGCAGGTCGTAGCCGGGTGGCCGGTGCGGTCCCTTCCACTCGATGCGTAGCGGCCTTCTTCCGCGCAAGCCGTCGTCGGCGGCGAGGAACGCCTGACCGTTGGCGACCGCCGCGGCTACGACGGCCCGGTGGGTGCCGTGCGCGGCGGCCACCAGCTGGGACCACCGGCGCTGGTCGACCCCGAGCAGTTCCACAGGGGGCTGGTCCCCGAGGTCGTCGAGCCGTTCCGCACCGAGCATGCCGAGTGCCGTGCCCAGCTCGGTGCCGACCGTGCGGAGATCAGGCATGCCGGTACGCCCGTCGCCGGGTGCACCTGGACCGTCGTCGCTTCGTGCCGCTCACGGCACGATGGTAGGCAGCGAGCCCGTCGGACGGTCGCCACGGCCGCCCTCGTGGTCGATGCCGCGCCTCGTACACTGACCAAGCATGTTGGAGGACCTCTGGCGGTGACTCGTTGGCGACCTGGTTCCGCGTCGTTCCGGCTGGCCGGAGGCTCCGGCGTCAGACCGTGTCGGCGGGCTCGGCCACGTCCCTCGACCGCCGGTCCGTCCCGTCGGTGCTGCCTTTTGGCGTGTCGCCGGCTCGTTCCATGACGGGCCGCCGCCGGCGCCTACGGCCTCGGCTCCTGTTTGCTGCCCTGGTGGCTGTAGCGATCGCTGCCGTTGCTGGCCCGACAGTTTCCTCGGCGGTCGGGGCAGCACCCCAGGCCGACCGATCGTCGTCCACGTCGGCTCCGGCGTCGTCGACGACCACGACGACACTGCCGCCGCCCCCCCAGTGGCAGGCGGCGTGGACCTCACCCATGGACCTGCTCTACCCCTATCCGGCCGACGCGGCCGTCAACGCGACGGTGCGTGATGTCGCGACCGTCGCGGTCGGCGGGACGTCCATCGAGCTGCGGTTGTCCAACACGTTCGGCACTTTGCCGGTGACCTTCGGCGCCGTGACCGCCGCTGCCGAAGCGCCGTCGGGTGGAGCCGCGCTCAGCGGACCGATCGTCCCCGTCACCTTCTCCGGTCGATCTACGGTGACGATCCCGGCGGGCCAGGAGGTGATGAGCGACCCGGTGCCGCTCACCGTCCATGCCGGAGAGGCCGTGGCGGTGAGCCTGTGGGCGCCCGGGCCGACCGAGGTCGACGTTCATGACTGTTGCGCGGGGAAGATCGTCACCTATGCCACGCCCAACGGTGGTGGTAACCAGGTGACGAATGCCACCGCGGCGCCGTTCGTCGTCGCGCCCGCCGACCTGCGGATGACGTGGCTGTCGGCGATCGCTGTCTCGGGCACGCCCGCCCAGGGGACGGTCGTCGCCCTCGGCGACTCGATCACCGAGGGGTTCATGAACCGCGGGCTCGGTTGGCCCGAGGTGCTCGTCCAGCGGGTGGACCAGCTTCCAGCGAACGAGCAGATGGCCGTGGTGGACGAGGGGATCTCGGGGAACACCCTGACGGTGTTCCCTCCGGGGACCACCTACGCCCGTACGTCGGGTGGGATACCAGGCGTCCAACGCCTCGACCAGGATGCCCTCGACTTGCCTGGCACGAAGGACGTCGTCGTCTTCCTCGGGACGAACGACATCTGGTTCGGAGGAACGGACCACCTGGCGGCCTATGGCACAGCCCAGGCGATCATCGCCGGCATGGAGCAGGTGGTCCAACAGGCTCACGCAGTGGGCGTGAAGGTCTTCGCCATCACGCTTCTGCCTCGGAGCTCTTCGTTCGCGTCCCAGATCCCGGCGGGGGAGAAGCCCGAGGTGTGGACGGCAGCCGAGCAGGCGACGCTGGAGGCGGTCAATGCCTGGTTGCTCGGCCCCAACACCGGTTTCGACGGCGTGGTCGACCTGGCTGCCGTGATGGGCGACGTCTACAACGGCGCGTGCCAGCCCAACCTGCCCTACCCTCCGTACTTCACCGCCGACAACCTGCACCCGAACACGGCAGGTCAGGTGGCCATGGCCGATGCCATTCCCACGACGCTCTTCGGGATGCCCGAGGCGCCCGAGGTGCCCCCCGTCGTACAGGCGACCCCTACCCCGGGGTGCCCGGCAGCGCTGCAAGCTGCCCAGGTCATCGCCGCCGCCCGCCAGCCAGCTCCGTCCTCGACCTCGCCGTCGTCGACCACCACGACACACCCGAAGCCGACCCGTCGCGCCCGCCCCCCGGTACGACGTGCTGACACGGCTCTGATCGCAGGGCTCGCCGCCGTCGCGATCGTGCTGGTGGCCTTGATCGTCCTGGTGCTGGCGCGCCTGCGGGTGCGCCGCCGCGCCGCCCGCCGGCGTGCCGCTCGTGCCGCGGTTGTTCGAGACCTACCCGTCGACCCGACGCCCACCGTGGCCGGCGGACGTCCCCGAGGTACTGCACCCGTGGCCGACCGGGATCCCGGTCCGCGGCGAACGAGTGCGGGGGGCGTCGGCGATGGTGCCCACTGGGGTAGCCGTGGTGGCGATGCTCCCTGAAGGTGATCGTGGGCTGAGCCGGGCCCCGGGCGGTGGGACAGGTCCGGTCCCGCGCTGCGGGGCAGGGTAGAAGCCAGATCGGCCAGTCGACAGGAGGTGGAGCCCATGCGAGTCGGGGTGCCCAAAGAGGTCAAGGCCGACGAGTACCGCGTGGCGATGACACCGGCTGGCGTCCACGAGCTGGTGCGGGCCGGCCATCGGGTCCTCGTCGAGCGCGGTGCCGGTACGGGTTCGTCGATCGCCGATGCCGAGTTCGCCGCGGCCGGAGCCGACGTGGTCGGGACAGCGGACGCCGTGTGGGAGGGTGCCGATCTCGTCGTCAAGGTGAAAGAGCCCGTCCCCGAGGAGTACGGGCGGCTGCGCGCCGGTCAGGTCCTCTTCGCCTACCTGCACCTTGCTGCCTCGCGTTCGTGCACGCAGGCGCTCGTCGACTCAGGGGTCACCGCCGTCGCCTTCGAGACGGTCCAGCGGGCCGACGGCACGCTCCCGCTGCTGACGCCCATGTCCGAGGTGGCCGGGCGGATGGCTCCTCAGGTCGGCGCGCACGTCCTCGAACGCGAGTCGGGCGGGCGCGGGGTCCTCCTCGGCGGTGTGTCGGGGGCGCGTGATGCAGAGGTGGTGGTCCTCGGTGCCGGGGTGGTCGGGACCAGCGCGGCATCGGTCGCCGTCGGCATGGGCGCGGCCACCTGCGTGCTCGACCGTGACGTCGACAAGCTGCGGCGGGTCGACCGGGTGTTCCAGGGCCGCGTCCAGACTCTTGCCTCGACGGCCTTCGAGGTCGAGCGCGTCGTCCTCGACGCCGACCTCGTGATCGGCGCTGTACTGGTCCCCGGAGCGAGAGCCCCCGAGCTGGTCGGCGACGACCTCGTCCGTCGGATGAAGGCCGGGGCCGTCCTCGTCGACGTGGCCATCGACCAGGGCGGGTGCTTCGTCCACAGCCGCCCGACGACCCACTCGCACCCCACCTTCGCTGTCCACGACGTCCTCTACTACTGCGTGGCCAACATGCCCGGTGCGGTCCCGCATACCTCGACGCACGCCCTCGCCAACGTCACCCTCCCTTCGGTCCTCGAGATCGCCCGGGCCGGGCTCGCCGCTGCGGTTGCCGCCGACCCTGCCTTGGCGCGAGGTGTCAACGTCGTCGACGGAGCGGTCGTCTACCCGGCGGTGGCCGAGGCCCACGGACTGCCCCTCGTGCCGTTGGCCGACGCGCTCGGAGGTGGTCGGTCTGGCGCCGGAGGCGGCTCCTGAACGAGGTCGGCGTCGACGGCCTGGAGGAGCCCCGTCAGCCCTCTTCGGGGTGGGCCTCCCAGTAGGCGTCGACGACCGCCGTCGGCACCCTCCCCCGATCACCGACCTCGAGGCCGGCGGCGTGGGCCCACCTGCGGATGTCGGCAGCCGTGGGCGGAAGCGGCTCGAGTGGCCCGGCGCCGGCGAGCGGCTCGACCAGGTCGCCGGCGAGGGTGTCGGCTAGGTGGTAGGCGAGGGCGGCTCCGAGGTAGCGGAACGCCCACTCCTCGGCGAGCTTGCGGCTGTCGGCGAAGACGATAGGCACCTCGGGCACCCGGACCTGAGCCTCGGCCACGAGCTCGGCCAGCACGCCCGGGCGCACGTGGGGATGCCGGAACACGGCGCCGTAGCGGTCCTCGACGACCAGGGCGGCACGTTCGACGACGGCAAGGCCGGCCAGCAGGGTGGGCAGACCACCGGTGCTCGCCGTGGTAGCCAGGTCGTCGAGGCTCTTGCGTTCGACCACTGCCACCACCACGCCCTCGTGCTCGACGGCGTAGTCGCCGACCGGCAGCGCGCCACGGCGGGTGGTGGCCTGCTGGGTGGCGAACCGCCAGGGGTACCGCTCGCGGGTGTCGACGACGATGTCGATCACCGACCCGGACGCCCGGCGGGTGGGGAGGACGACGGCCGGCCTCGCCTTTCGATTGGTCCGGCGGCTCTGCCAGAAGATGACCTGTCGTCCCCTGGCCTGAGCGAAGACGAACTGGGAACGGTTCTCGCGTCCCCGGTCGAGGACCAAGTCGATGGCCGCGCCGCGACGAGCGCAGGAACGCACGGAGGCCCGGTCGACGATCTCGGGCTGGTCTGGCCAACCGGTGGCGGGGTGGCAGTAGACCTTGGCTGTCCGGGGCCAGACGTCGCGAGCCTTCAAGACGATGCCCTCGGGCCCGAGCGGGACGCGGACCAGGTAGGGAAGCGTGGAGGAAGGATCGGGGTTCCTGGCGACGACGAAGTCGTCCAGGCTGGTGCTCGTGGCGGACGGTGTCACGGTCGCTCCGCTGTCTCCATCGCTGGCAGCGTAGCGAGGACGGCGGGTGACGCCGTGGAGGTCGCGTGCGCTCGGTGGGTCGCCCTGACCTGCCCGCGGGCGTGCGGGCGGTCAGGTCAGGCGGTCGGCCGGGTAGCCGGGGTAGGACGTCTTGAACACGCCCTGGTGGAGGAGGACCTCAGCGGCCACCGTGCCGTGCTCGGCGTCGGTCAGCGTCGTGCGCGTCCAGTACGACTCCGTGCGCCGGCTCTGGGAGAGGCCGACCACCTCGCGGGCCAGCGCGTAGGGCTGGTCGACGAAAACCGGTCCGTTCACCAGGCGGACCTCGAGGTCGAGGAAGAGCCCGAGCGCCGGCGACCGGACCGGAAGCGCTCCGCCGGACTTGTGGGCCAGCACGCTCACCATCTCGATGGGGACGACGGCCCGTCCCCACGGCGAGGACGCCCCGCCCTCGGCGGTGTACCAGGGGTGGGGCTCGGTGATCCGGGCGAGCTTGTCGTCGAGCGAGAACGGGTAGAGCGGTCCGTTGGGCTCGCGGCGCGAGAGGGTGGCGATCCCCGCGTCGACGCGCATGCCCACCTCGAGGCGGTCGACGACGAAGAGCTCGCCGGGGGGACCGAGGGAGGCGAGGCGCCGTTCGAGCTCGGTCGGTCCGGCGTCCCCGACCGACACGGTGCCAGTGAGCACCGGCACACCGTCTCGCTTGTGGGCCTCGATGGCGGCGAGGTCGCTGCTGTCGGCGACGAGGGTGGCCTGCACCTCCTCCCCCTCGACGACCATGGTGCGGAAGTGACAGCTCGCACACCCCTGCTCGAACCACCGCCGGCCCCAGACGAGGGTGGCGAGCGGGTCGAGCTGGCTCAGGTGGGTCGGTCCCTCGATGGGTGCCCCGGCCAGGCCCATCGACGCGGCGGCATCCGCGTCGTGGACCGAGGCATGCCCGTCGATGACCTGGTCGGCGAGCATCTGGGCTGGCGAACGCCACGGACCGGCCAGGGTGACCTCGGTGGCGAAGCGGGGAGGCAGAGCGGACGTCGTCACGGCGCCGGCGTGGTGAACCCACCGGGTGTGGCGCAGTCCTGGGCGAGGACGTCGGGTAGCCCGTGGGGCACGTAGGGGTCGGGAGCGGCTTGCCCGGCGAAGCGGTCGGCGATCCAGTGGACCATGTCAGGCGTGGACGGAACGATCACCTGGGCGTGGTGCTCGCCCGGGTACATCCACCGCTGGACTTCGGCCCCGATGGAGCACAGGTGCGTGGCGAGCAGCTGGGTGGAGATCGGCGGGATCTGACCGTCGGCCGTCCCCTGGATGATGAGCAGCGGCACCGTGGTGGGTGTCGTGAAGGCGCCGGGGTCGTTCTCCTCGAGGAGCACCTTCCACTGGGGAACGGTGAAGGGATCGTGGGTGACCAGCGAGGCGAGCGGGTACTTGTCGAAGGTCGTCTGGAGGTAGTTGTAACAGCCCTTCTTCACCAGCGGCACGAGGGTGCGGGCCTCCGGCGTGGTGACGGCCGACAGGGGCGCCGCCGTGTTGCCGTAGGCCACGTTGAACCCGATGGCCGCCATGTAGAGGTAGAACGCGTACTTGCTGTGCTGGAGCGCGGCGTAGATGTACTGGAACTGCGACGGCGGCGCCCCGGCCACCACCCCGAGCAGGTGGAGGCTCGGTGCGTAGGTCGGCCCGATGTGCCAGGCGAACATGGCGGTCTGGCCGCCTTCGGAGTGGCCCCAGACGACATAGTCCGAGCTGGCATGGAAGGTGCCAACGTGCTGGACGGCCCGGACCAGGTCGATGGTGTTCTCGGCGGCGAGGTTGCCGACCAGGTAGGCGAGGACGCCGGGCGGGGTGCCTTCTCCCTGGTAGTCGGAGGCGGTCACCTCCCAGCCCTCGGACAGCAGTGCGTTGAGCGAGGGCACGGCCTGGCTGGGCGAGAGGGACGGAGCACACTGGTCGGCCATCCCGTTCGTCCCGTGCCCCCAGGCGACGACCTTGTACCCTCCGGCCGGCGGGGCCGAGCGCGGCACGAACACCAGCCCAGTGACGGGGACGACCTTGCCCTGCTCGTCCTCGGACGTGTACATGACGCGGTAGGTGGTCCCGTCGACGCCCGCCACCGTCACCGGGGTGTCCTTGAGGAGCACCCCTGGAGCGGTCGGGAGCGATCGGGGAACGGCGTAGAAGGCCGGGAAGCCCTTCGGGGCGGGAGTGCTGGCGGGAGCCGTTGCCGAGGACGCTGTAGACGAACTGCACGCGGCCAGGAGGAGTGCACCGACTGCCACCAGGACGGCTGCCCCTACGAACGGTACCGGCCGACGGTGCGGTCGACCTCGCCTGCCCTGCCAAGACATGACGCGCATTCCGTCCCCCCGTTCACCGACCGCCTTGGCCGCCGTCACGACACCACCGCAGGCCAGAACCTCCGGTGGAGCCGCGAGGACACGGTACCCAACCCGTCGCGGCAGTGTCGACCAGACCAGACCAGACCAGACCAAGCCGAACCGGGCCGATCGGAACCGATCCGAGAGCACCGCGCCGGAGTGGCGGCGACCGGGGGGGCGTATGGGACCCGGTCTTGAGGGGGCCGGGGTCCGGTGGCGGACTCCGTCGAGTGGCAGGATCGATCCTTTATCCTTGGGCCGACGCCGCTGAACGATCCCGACCCCTGTCTCTCCGGCCATGTGAGGGATGGTGGCCGGAGCGAGGCGGGGGCGGCGAGGAGAGGTGCGAGAGCGGCCGAATCGGACTCACTGCTACTCAGATGTGAACCGGCCCCAGGCGTGAATTGGCGGACAGCCAGAGCCCTCACCAGGCATGATCCGATCAGCTCGGATTCGATCGGACCGCAGAATAGGGGCGCGCTATAGGCCCGGCTCGGGGAGGAGCGGGAGGCGGCGCACACGGACGCGGCTCTCCGTCAGCACCACCACTGCTCCAGCCTCGAGGTCGTCGGTGACCGCATCGAGGTTGTCGAGGAGGAGCTGCGCCTGAACGGATGCGCGGCGGTCGTGCTGGCGCCGGAACAGGATCACGGAGGGCTTGTCGCGGTGGTCATGGGCGAGGAGGGCACCGAAATCGGTGTCGGCCGACACGATCACTCGGTCGTCGCGCCCAGCGGTCTCCAGTACGACGGGATCGGAGGCAGCTCCGAGTCCGAGGTCACGGGCGTGCGTCGCGTCGTGCCCAGCGGCTCGGAGGATCTCGGCGACTCGCGGCGAGAGGTTCTCGTCGATGAGGAATCTCACGCAGGTAGGCGCAAGGGGAGCTCGTGCTCACGAACTGCTTCGGCGGCATAGCGAAGCGCATCCACGATGTCGTCCGCTTCGAGGTCAGGGAAATCAGCGAGGATCTCGGCGACGGTCATCCCGTCGGCGATCATCGCCAAGATCGTGGCCACGGGAATACGGAGCCCGCGGATGCACGGCTGACCACCCATCTTGTCCGGATCTACCGTGATCCGTTCGAATGCCATGCCCGAAGCGTACGTCCAGCCGGGCGGTCCGGTCATCAGTGGCGACTCCCCCGGACTGCCAAGGTGCTACTCGCCGGGGCGGGAGAGGCGTCCGGGTGACGTCGAAGGACCGCGGTCCGAGCCGAAGGTGATGTCCGCCTGCGGGAAAGGTGACGTGGTTGGGGCGGCGGGGTGGAGATCGGACTGATGTCGCAGGGTCCGGCAAGACAGGGTTTCATCGCCGCCGCCGTCCCCGGCGCCTGCCTGGCTCAGACCCGAGCCGCCGGCAGCGCCGTCTGGCAAGCCCCAGCGACGTCACCTCTTTCGACCAGATCGCCCCGCCTGCAGGCGAGGACCCGTCCCAAGGGGCGGCATTGCACTCACCCAGTGCACAGGTGTGGATCTGATCGTCCAGCTCAGGCAGCAACGAGGGTGACATTCGCACCGGCGGACACGGCGGGCTCGACGGCCGGGTGGTCTCGGCGCGGCGACGGGCCCGGTAGACGGGCTGGCGTTCGGCGGTGGCGTGGGCGTAGACGCCCAGGGTGAGCGACGGGTTGGCGTGGCCGAGGATCTCGGCCGCGTTGCGGGCATCGATCCCCCCTGCCAGTAGCTCGGTGGCGGCGAAGTGCCGGAGGGAGTGCAGGTGGACCTGAGCCATTCCCAGCTCTCCACGCATCCGGTGAACGGCCGAGGAGAAGCTGTCGGGGTTGATCGGCAGGCTGGCGTCGGGGAAGGGGAAGACCACAAAGCCGTCGGCCGCCAGCTCGACCCCGGCGGCAGCGGCCCGGTCCTCGCAGCTGTGACGCCACTGCCCGAGGAGCTCGACCCCCGCCGCGCCCCGGTGAGGACGGCCAGCACGACGAGCATCCCCCACCGGTCGCTCTCGGCCCGCGCCCGGGCCAGTAGCACCCTCGCCTCGGAGGGGGTCGGCACCTGCAGGTTGGCCGGGCCCAACTCGGGGGGTTGGGCCCGCGCCGCCGGATTCTGCTCCAGCCACCCCCACCGCACCGCCTGGCCGAGGGCGGCCGACAGCACGGCGTAGTGCTGGCGGATGCTCGTGGCCTTGAGCGGTCCGGCCCGGCCCTCCCCGGTGGTGAGCGTGCGGTAGGGCTCGCCGAGGTGCCGGGCCGTCAGGTCCCGGAGGGGGACGTCCCCGAGGACCGGGAAGATAACCGTCTCGGCCGACCGCCGGGCCTCGTGGAGGGTCTTCGGGGCCCGCCCGCGCGCCTTGGATTGGGCCAGCCACTCCTCGAGCAGGGTGCGGACCGTCGCCGTGGAACTCGAGGGCTCGACGGCGGCCACCTCGTCCCGGAGGCGGACCAGCGTCTTGCGGGCCTCGGTCTCGTTCTTCGCCGGCATGGCACGGGTCACCTGGCGAGGGTTCCCGGTGACCGGGTCGGTCCCGACGAAGACCCGGAGTCGGTACCGACCCGCGTCGAGCTTCTGGATCGATCCTGTACCCTTGGGCCGACGCCGCTGACCGATCCCGACCCCTGTCTCTCCGGCCATGTGAGGGATGGTGGCCGGAGCGAGGCAGGGGCGGCGAGGAGAGGTGCGAGAGCGGCCGAATCGGACTCACTGCTAATGAGTTGACCTGGGTAACCGGGTCCGAGGGTTCAAATCCCTCCCTCTCCGCTGGGTGGCGGCCGGTGCTCGGGCACCGCGCTGCCGGTAGATTGTTGCGGTGCCCGAGCGTTATTGGTTGGAGACGTTGGGCTGCCCGAAGAACCAGGTGGACTCGGACAAGCTCGCAGGCACGCTGGTGGGCGACGGGCTCGAGGCGGCGGATGACCCGAGCCAGGCCGACGTGGTTGTGGTGAACACCTGCGCTTTCATCGAGGCGGCCCGTCAGGAGTCCATCGACACCGTCCTCGCCCTGGCAGACGGGGCCAAGCGTGGCGCCCGGATCGTGGTCACGGGGTGCATGGCCGAGCGCTACGGCGACGAACTGGCCAGGGCCCTCCCCGAGGTCGACTTGGTGGCGCCCTTCGGCACCCCGCTCCTGTCTGGAGCCCGCCCCGAGCCAGTCGCCGAGCCGGTCGCGTTCCTGGGGACGGTCCCTCCGGGAGGCGGACGCTCCGGGCGGACTGCCCGGCGTGGACCGAGCAGCGCGGCTCCTCGGTCCAACGCCTTCGACCTCCTCGAGCTCCCCCGCCCGCCGGCACACGCCCCGTGGGCCTACGTGAAGGTCGCAGAAGGGTGCGACCGCAGCTGCGGCTTCTGTGCCATCCCGTCGTTCCGCGGCCCCCAACGCTCTCGTACCCCGGCAGCCGTGCTTGCCGAGGTCGACCAGCTCGCCGCCGGCGCCACCCCGCTCGGCGAGGTCGTCCTGGTGGCGCAGGACCTCGCCTCCTTCGGCCTGGACCGCACGAGCGGGGGCGCCCGCCCAGAGCAGGGCGCCACCCGCCCGCTGGTCGACCTGGTCGGCAGGGTTGCCGAACGAGTCCCGCGGGTGCGACTGCTCTATCTCTACCCGTCGTCGCTCGACGACGAGCTGGTCGACGCCGTGCTGGCGACCGGCGTCCCGTACTTCGACCTGTCGTTGCAGCACGTGTCGCGTCCGCTTCTGCATCGGATGCGTCGGTGGGGTGAGGGGGACCGCTTTCTGGAGCGCATCGCCTCCATCCGCTCGCGCGAACCCGGTGCCACGTTCCGCTCGTCGTTCATCGTCGGCTATCCCGGGGAGACCGAGGACGACCACGACCGCCTGCTCGCCTGGCTGGCCGAAGCACAGCTCGACTGGGCCGGCTTCTTCCTCTTCAGCCCCGAGGACGGCACGCCCGCTGCCGTGCTCGACGGAAGGGTCCCCGAGGACCTGGCTCGTCGGCGTATCGACGAGTGCACCGAACTGCAGGATGCCATCACGGCCACACGCCGCGACGCGTTGATCGGTGCGACGGTGGACGTGCTGGTCGACGAGCCCGGCCGCGGACGCACGTACCGTGAGGCACCCGAGATCGACGGGGTGGTCGAGCTGGTCGACGTCCCCGGCACTCGCGCCGCGTCCGCGGTGGGCACCGTCGTGCGCGCCACCGTCGTGGCGGCCGAGGGCCCCGATCTCTCGGCGCAGCTCGTCTCGTGCGGGGCCGTCCGGTGAGCGATCCCCGTCCGCTGGCCGCCACTGGTGCGCAGCGGCCGGCGACGCCGCCACAGCCGGCGGCCACGCCTGTGCCGCCCGCAGCCGGTGAGCAACGGCGGGTCCAGACGTTCGGACCTTCGGCGGTGCTCACGCCGGCCAACGGCATCACGGCACTGCGCCTCGCCGTCACCCCGCTCCTCGTCGCCCTGATCGTCTGGCACGGCTCGTCTTGGGGGACGCTCGCCCTGTGGGCCGTCCTCTCGTCGACCGACGGCATCGACGGATGGGTGGCTCGGCGTCAGGGGGCGACGCGGTCAGGAGCGTTCCTCGACCCGCTCGCCGACAAGGTCGTCGTCCTCGGTGCGCTCGTCGCCCTCGCCGACGAGCACCTCGTCCCGTGGGCGGCAGTCGCTGTCATCGCCGTGCGCGAGATCGCCATGAGCGCCTATCGCGTCGTGGTCGGGCGCCAAGGAGTGTCGGTCCCGGCCCGCCGAAGCGCCAAGGTCAAGACGCTCCTCCAGGATGTTGCCATCGGCCTCTGCCTGATCCCGCCGGTGGCTACCCACCGGACCGTGCTCACCGTCGCCATCTGGGCAGCGGCGTTGCTGACCGTCACGACCGGCGTTCAGTACCTCGTCGACGGGCGGCGTGCCGGGGCGGCGCGTCGGGCGGTCGCTGGCGGCCGAGGACAGCCGTGAAAACCGGGGTGGCACAGACCGGGGTGGCACAGACCGGGGTGGCACAGACCGGGGTGGCACAGACCGGGGTGGCATGAGGATCGAGGTCGTGGCGGTCGGTACCGAGCTGCTGCTCGGCCAGATCGCCGACACCAACGGGGCCTGGCTGGGCGAGCACCTAGCCGCCGTGGGCGTCGCCTCCCACTTCCACCAGGCGGTGGGCGACAACCACGACCGCATCGTCCTTGCCCTGCGGACAGCTCTGGCCCGGAGTGACGGCGTGATCGTCTGTGGCGGGCTCGGGCCCACTCACGACGACATCACCCGCGAGGCCATCGCCGAGGTGATGAACGTCCCCCTTGTGCGCGACGAGGCGGTGCTCGAGCGCATCGCCGCTCTGTTCTCCTCGCGAGGGCGCACCATGTCGCCGTCCAACGCCCGTCAGGCCGCCGTTCCCGAGGGGGCGAGGGTCATCCCGCAGCGCAAGGGGACGGCTCCCGGGTTGATCTGCCCGGTCGGCCACAAGGTGGTCTACGCAGTGCCCGGTGTTCCCTACGAGATGGCCGACATGTTCGAGCGTGGCATCGCTCCCGACCTCCGGCGTCGCCTCCGTGAGCGCGGCGAGGCCGAAGGCGTGATCGCCAGTCGAGTGTTGCGCACGTGGGGGATGACCGAGTCGCGCCTCGCCGACGTCTTGGCAGCCCACATCGGCTCACTCGACCAAGCGGCAATCTCCTCGGGTGGAGAGACGGCCACGATCGCCTTTCTGGCCAGCGGGATCGAGGGGATCAAGGTGCGAGTGACCGTGCGCGCCGCCGACGATGCCGCGGCCAGTGCCCGCCTGGACGCCGAGGAGGCAACGATCCGCCACGTTCTCGGCGACGCAGCCGGCGACGTCGTCTTCGGTGTCGATGACGAAGCGATCGAGCACGCCGTCGCCAAAGCAGTCACCGCCCGACACCTGACGCTCGGCGTGGCCGAGTCCCTCACCGGCGGGCTCGTCTCCTCGCGGCTCGTCAACGTGCCCGGGGCGAGCGCGTGGTTCCGCGGCGGCGTCGTCTCCTACGCCACGGAGGTCAAGCAATCGGTGCTCGGGGTGCCCGAAGGCCCGGTCGTGTCGGCTGCCGCCGCCGAAGCCATGGCCGTCGGCGCGTGCCGGGTGCTGGGTTCGGATGTCGGGCTGTCGGTCACCGGCGTGGCCGGCCCCGACTCGCAGGACGGTCGGTCACCGGGGACGGTGTTCGTCGGCCTTGCGCGTGCGGGGGGTGCGGCCGAGTCAGCCGAGCTCGCCGTCCCTGGCGACCGTCAGCGCATCCGGCAGTACGCGACGATCAGCGCTCTCGACCTGCTGCGTCGGCGCCTGGCCGTCCTGCTTGCCGACTGACGTGGCGCTCGCTGTCGTCGCAGGCTCAGCCGGCTGGTGACGCCGGAGTGCCGGGCGAGGCGACCACGGGGATCCCCTGGGGGACGAGCTCGACCCAGGTCCTGCCCGGGGCGAGGGTGATCGGGGCTCCGCTGGTCGAGGTCAAGGTGGCCGGCGAGGTGAGCGAGGTCCGGTTCCACGTCCCGGTGATGACGGCCCCGTTGCGGACGACGGTCACGGGACCGGAGCCGAGGGCAGTCACCTCGACCTCGTGGTTGCCCTCGGAGTTCTCGACCCAGGGGCCGAGGAAGGTCTGCACCGTCATCGCCACGACGTTGGTGGTCGACGCCTGGGACCCGTCGACCAGTCGGTTGGGGACCCCCGAGTAGGCGCGCAGGTAGTCGCCCCCGGACGGGTTCCACGTCCAGGTCACATCCGAGTAGTGCGAGTAGGGAATGTGCAGTGAGGTGGCTGATCCGGCGACCGCTCCGGCGGGCAGCGTGGTCGAGTACTGGAAGATCGGCTGCGGTGGGGTCGTGTCGGACGGCACAAGCGACCACAGCGCGGCGGGCCTGGCGAACGTGTTGTAGGGAGGGAACTTGCCCGGTTCGTGGACGATGACGGAGGCGGGGGGACCGCCCAGCATGTCGAGATCGGTGATGGGAGCTTGGCTGAGGAGGTTCAGGATCGGGTTGATGCCCCCCATGTGGGCGAACAGGGGATGGGAGAGCTGGGAGAGGATGGCGACATCCGGTTCGCGAGCCGACCGGATGTCACCGACGAGCGGTGGGCTCTGGCACTGGAACACGGCGACGAGGCGGGTGATGGAGCCCTCGATCGGCTCCTCGAAGACGATGTCGGCGTGGTCGAGGCCGGCCGACGGTCGGTCGGAGGGGTAGTTGCCGATCTTCACGGCCAAAGCAGGTCGTCGTGGGATGGCGCCGCCCGGCGCCGGGAGGCCGGTGAGCGGGCAGGTCGGCCCGGTGGCCGTCGGTACCGCGGTGGTCGACGGCGAGCTCGAGGCAGGAGCAGCACGCCTGGTCTGCCCGTGTGACGTTGCCACGAGTGCGATCGTCCCGCCTACCACCGCGACGGCCGCCACGACAGCGACGACGCGCCAGGTCCACGAGGACCGGCCGCCACGACGGCCCTGCAGCTCCCGTCGGGTGGGCGTGTGGGTGCCGGAGCCGCGACCGGGGCGCGACGGTGCTGGAGGGGTTGCATCGCTCATCGCCCCGGCAGGCTAGCCGGGGGACCGAGGTGGTTCGGGGCGCCTGCCGCCGCCGCCGGGCTCTGCGCGTCCGTCCACGCTGCCGGCTGGCCACCCCCGACCTCCTGTCGGACACCTGGCTGGGCGTCTCACCGGGCAGCGAGCAGGCCCCGGCCGAGGTGGGCGAGAATGAGGCCGTGGCGCTGTTCTTGGCCGCCTGGCCCCCGCGGGTGCTCGCCGCCACCCTGCTCCCCGAGGAGCTTGTCGCCCGCTCCGCCCCGGGATCGGACCGGTCGGCCCTGGGCGATCCAGGCCCCGACGAGCCGCCGAACCCCTCGACACCGGCGCGAGCGGACCGGCCTTTTGCTGCGCTGCGGATCGTGCCGGAGGTGGACCGGCACGCCACCCTTGTCTACCTGGGGCCCGTCTCGGTGGCACCGGCCCTCGCCCTCCTCGACCTGCTGGAGGAGCGTGTCCGGGGTGGGGGGACGGACGCAGTCGGTCTCGCTCCCGTCGACGTCGTGGTCGGTGCCGAGACGGTGGTCCTCGGCGCCGGTGCGCTCGTCGTGCCCCTTGTCGGCCTCGACCGGCTCGCCGGTGTGCTCCGGCGTGCAGCCGACGCGTCCGGGGTCGTCGTTCCCGACGGCTCGTCGCAACGAGCGTTCGTCGGGCACGTCACCGTGGCCCGAGCCGGGCGGGCAACGGCACGCCGTGGGCGCGCCGGGCCACTCCACGCCGCGGCCGGCCTCGTCGTCCCGGGGGCTGGCACGCCTTGGCGGGTCACCGAGGTGGTCCTGGCTTCCTCGGACCCCGTGCCGTCCGACGCCGAACGTTCTTCTGGCGGACGCTACGGGGTGCTGCGCCGGGTTGGGCTCGGCTGACGGCCAACCATCCACCATCGAACACGCGTTCGGGTCTACAGTGGGCGCCGCGGCTGCTCCGGTCACAGGCGCCGCCGACGTCACACCCCGCTCGTAGGGTCGCCCCGACGGAGCAACGACGGCATCGAGGAGAAGCGAGGACATGGAACGCGACAAGGCGCTCGACATGGCGCTCGGCCAGATCGAAAAGCAGTTCGGCAAGGGATCGATCATGCGGATGGGCGAGAACCTCCACATGAACATCGAGGCCATTCCGACCGGGGCCCTGGCGCTCGACCTCGCCCTGGGGATCGGCGGTCTGCCGCGGGGTCGGGTCGTGGAGATCTTCGGTCCTGAGTCCTCAGGGAAGTCGACGCTCGCCATGCACGTGGTGGCTGAGGCGCAGCGCAACGGCGGGATCTGTGCCTACATCGACGCCGAGCACGCCATGGACCCGGTGTACGCCAAGGCCATCGGGGTCAACATCGACGACCTCCTCATCTCGCAGCCGGACACCGGTGAGCAGGCGCTCGAGATCGCCGACATGCTCATCCGCTCGGGAGCGCTCGACGTCTTAGTGGTGGACTCGGTCGCCGCCCTCACCCCCAAGGCGGAGATCGAGGGCGAGATGGGTGACTCCCACGTCGGTCTGCAGGCCCGGCTCATGTCCCAGGCGCTTCGCAAGCTGACCGGGACGCTCTCCAAGTCGCGCACCATCGCCATCTTCATCAACCAGCTGCGCGAAAAGATCGGCGTCATGTACGGATCGCCTGAGGTCACGCCAGGCGGACGCGCGCTCAAGTTCTACTCCTCGGTGCGGCTCGACATCCGGCGCATCGAGACGATCAAGGACGGTGCCGACCAGGTGGGCAACCGCACCCGCGTCAAGGTGGTGAAGAACAAGGTCTCTCCGCCCTTCAAGCAGGCCGAGTTCGATATCACCTTCGGCAAGGGGATCAGCCGCGAAGGCTCCCTGCTCGACGTCGGTGTGGAGCTCGGCTTCATCAAGAAGTCCGGGGCGTGGTTCACCTACGAGGGCGAACAGCTCGGTCAGGGCCGCGAGAACGTCAAGACGTTCCTCCTCGAGAACCCGCAGCTGATGGCGGAGATCGACGAGCGGGTTCGTGACCACCTGGCGGCACGCAACAGTGATGGTGCAGGAGACGACGAGGCGGCCGTTGTCGACCCGGACGAGCAGCCCATCACGCTCGACTGACAGTTGCCGACCCGGGACGACAGGGCGTCGTCCCGGGTCGCTGCACGCCGACCAGCGACCTCAGCGTCTCGCCAGAACGAGCGTGGTCAGCGACCAGGGGAAGCGCGTCCGCTCGCACTCCGAGTAGGTCATGGCTCACCGGTGGCCCCGGTGGCCCCGGTGGCCCCGGTGGCCCCGGTGGCCCCGGTGGCCCCGGTGGCACTCGTGGCCCCGGTGGCCCAGGTGGCCCCGGTGGTACTCGTGGCCCCGGTGGCCCAGGTGGCCCCGGTGGTACTCGTGGGCCCCGAGCTCAGCCCGACTTCGCCGCCGCGGTGAGGACGCAGTTCGCCACGGCACCGACGCCGGCTGGTCCGATGCGGTCGGCGTCGGCACAAGCGGCGAGCGTCCTCCGGGGTACCCGTCGGGTTCGGCGGTTGGCGACGTCGGTCCACACCCAGGAGCCGTCTGTCTGCTGCGGAGGACGGCCGATGGCGGCGGTGAGGAGCGCAGCGGTGGGGGCCGCTCCGACCGGCTGGTCGTAGCGGGGCAGGTCGGGCTGGTCCACGATGACCACGGTGGTTGCCTGCCAAGCTGTGAACGCGGTGTCGAGGTCGGCGACGGCTCGGGAGTCGAGGGTCACGGGAGTGCCCCCGGGTGTCGCCAGCCGCTGGAGGATGGTCACTGCGGGCCCGGCGCGTCCTGAGCGTGCCGGTACGGACCCCGGACCACCGCCGCCCACCAGTGCGTACCGGAAGCCGCCGACCGCCTGCCAGGTCATCGCCCCCTGTTCGAGCGTGAACGGTGCGGGGATGGTGAGGACGACGTCGCCCGGCTCGGCACCTGGCTGCGGGTGGGCGAACCACCGAGGCATGGCCACCCGAACGGCGGTGAGCGGGCTGTCGGGTATGACCTGGGCGGCGATCGGGACGAACGCAACGGCGGCCACGGCGAGGGAGGTGAGTCCCCCGAGAGCCCGGACAGCCCGGCCAGGGCGGCCGGCCTGAGGTGCTCGGCCCCGAGCGCGCGCCGGACCCAGAACGAGAGGCTCGCCGGGCACCGACGGGGCCGGAACCCCGATCGAGGGGCGCGATCGCCCCGCGACGGAGCGCTGTCGGCGCGCCCATCCACGGGATGCTGCCGCCCCGACCCGGTCGGCGACGATCGCCACGGCAACGGTCGCACACAGGTCGACGACGGCAAGGAACCGGCTCGGCACGATGTCCTCGAGGACCGGGAGGTGCCCGAAGAGCCGCCAGGGGGCCCACGGGTGGCCGAAGACCTGGATGGTCAGCGAGGCGCAGAGCGCACCCACCGCGGTCGCCAGCCACAGACGTCGATCGCGCCGGAAGAGCACGAGACCGGCGAGCACGACGCCGAACAAGGGCCATCCGAGGTAGACGGGATTGCCGAGACGCCCACCCTGGTAGCCGCCGACTACATGGGAGAGGGCGAGCAGCGACGGGGACGTCCCGGCCGTGTCGACGTAGGACCGGAGTGCGACGCCACCGAAGCGGGGAGGGAGCTGAGGCCAGATCAGGCCGCTGAAGTGTGACGGCCCAGCCAGGGCGAACCAGGCCGGGTAGGCGAGGAGCGCCACCCCGGTCGCTGCTGCTGCGCCGAGCCCGACGCTCACCCGTCGCCACCGCCGCCGTACGAGGTCCCGTGATCGTACGAGCCCCCAGCCGAGCACGAGCACGAGCCCGACCGCGATCCCCATGGCCGTGATGACGAGCAGTTCGGTGCCGAGGAAGAACTGGACGGTGGCGAGAAGACCGAGCAGCACGCCGACTGTGACCGGTCGGAGCCGCTTGCCGACGAGGAGCTCGTCGAGGGCCAGGACGGCGAGCGGGAGGACGAGCAGCGTGCCGTTCATGAGGTGGGCGTCGGAAAGGCTGACCACGACGAAGGGCGAGAAGCCGTAGACGAGCCCCCCTACGAAGGCAACCGGGCCGTTGCCTACCCAGCGACGGAGGAGGGCAAAGCAGGCAAGCGCGGTGAGCACCGGGCCGAGGGTGAGCGCCACGTCGAGGGTGGTGACCGGCCCCCAGAGCCACGTGACGGGGGCGAGCAGCACGCCGAAGGCGAGCTCGCTGGTGTTGGCGAGGAGGTTGACGCCCTGGGGATAAAAGAGGGCGCGCGACCACAGCACCGAGTGCCCGTGGGCGATGGCCCACGCCGGCCAGGCGAGGAACCAGGTGAACAACGAGCTGTCGCCGCACCCGCAGGTGGTCACGGTGGTCGGGTCCGACGACCACACCTGCCACCACAGGGCGATGGCGACGAGGAGGTAGGCGAGTGCCGCCCCGAGGAACATCCTCTTCCCGTGGGGTGCGCGGCGGCGACCCGAGTGATCGCCAGTCGGACCCGTCGTCACGTCGACGCTCCGAGGACGCACGTGGCCGCTGCGGCGACGGAGAGCACCGCACAGGCGGTGAGCCGGGTAGGTGTCGTCGCCACTGGGTTGATCGATCTGGTCGGGACGACCCAGACCCAGGCTCCGTTCTGGAGCACGGGTCTCCGGGCGAGCGCCGCAGTGAACAAGGTAGTGGCGAACCGGTCGCCTCGCCCCCGGTCGTAGGGAGGCAGCGAGGATGTCCGAGGAGCAACCACGACGGTGACCCGCCACAGCCGCAGTGCCTGGTCGACGTCGTCGAGGGCGGTTCGGTCGAGGACGGGAGGTGGCCCGAGGCCGATGCTGGCAGCCGACAACACCGCAAGCCCGGGCCGGGCGGCACCTGCCCGCGACGGAAGGCTTGCCGGGCCGCCTCCGCCAGCCATGGCGACGTCGAGCCCGCCGAGAGCCTGCCATGCCATCGACGACTGGATCCCCGAGAACGGAGCCGGGTAGGCGAGCACGACAGGACGGCGGCCAACCGAAGCGGGTGGATCGGCGAACCAGCGAGGAACGTGCACCGGCTGGACGACGAGGGGGAGGTTGGACGCCAAGGCGGCGGCCGAGGGGCCGATGGCGACCCCAATGACGACTCCGACGACGACGACTGCTGCAGCACCGTTCGGTCGTCCGCCGTGTCCCGACCGAGGACGCCACGGAGCGTGCCCGGCCGCCTCGCTCGGTGCGCTCGCTACGAAGCCGCTCTCGTCACCCGCGCTAGTCCTCGCGGACGCACCGGCTCGATCGGCCTCACCACGCCGACCGGTCCCAACAGCTCGGTACCCGAGCAACGCGGCGGCCGCGGAGCTGGCGCGGTCCACCACCACGGCGGCGAGCACGGCCAGGCATCCTGTCGTGACTGCGGCGAAGCGGGCCTCGACGATATTGCCGACGAGGGGGACACCGACCAGAGCGCGCCACGGTGCGACCGGTGCCACCGACGGCGCCAGCGACAGCAACCACGAGGCAGCGGCGACCGATGCCACGAGCTGGTAGCGGGGTCGTCGCCACCAGACGGGAGCGGCGACGACCACGAGGGCGACGACCCCCGCCCCCAGGTAACCGAGGGCGGGAAGCGCCGGGCCCTGGTAGCCGCCGAAGTGGTGCATCTCGGCGGCCAGTGTGACCATGGGGCTTGGTGACACCGACGTGACCGGCGTCGAGCCGAAGTGGTCGATGGCGCTGTTCCCCCACACCGGGCCGGAGAGGTGCGACGGACCGGCCGTGGCGTACCAGGCCGGCACGGCGAGGAGAACGGCCCCGACTGCCGCTCCAGCCACCAGTCCGCCGACGACCCGTCGGGCGATGGCCGGACCGTCTTCGCCGAGCCGACCACGATGGAAGCGCCATCGCCATCGAACGAGGGCGAAGACGGCACCACAGGCGCCGGTGACCGCCACGATGAGGAGCATCTCGGTGCTGAGGAAGAACTGCACGGCAGCCAGGACGCCCAGGAACACCCCGCTACGCAGGGGGGAGCGGTTCCCCGCGACGAGGTCGACGACCACCAGGGCCAGCAGCGGTGGCACCACCAGCACGGCGAGGTTGAGCTGGTTGAGCGCGAGCTCGGTGAGCACGAACGGCGAGAAGCCATAGAGCAGACCGCCGACAACGGCGCTTGGCCAGGGCCGCACCCACCGGCGCAGGAGCACGAACATGGCGAGGGCCGAGGTCGCCGGGGCGAGCGTCGCCGCCACGTTCATCGCCGCCACCGGTCCCCAGGCCCAGGTGACCGGGGCGAGTGGCACGGTGAGCGCGAGCACGCTGGTGTCGTCGAGGAGGTTGAAGCCCTTGGGATGGAACAGCCAAGTCGAGCTCCACAGGCTCTGGCCGTGGCCGAGGGCGAACACCGGCCAGGCGAAGAACCACGTGAAGCGGGCGGCGTCCCCACAGCCGCAGGTGGTCACCGTTGACGGATGCGACGTCCACACGTTCCACCACAACCCGACGGCGAGCACCAGGTAGACGGCACCAGCCAGGGCAACCGGGCCCCAACCTCGCGAGCCGGTCCAGGACCTGCGACGAGCGGGCGGTCGGGTGCCTGGCACCTGAGTGGCGTCCGGACGCAGGCCGGCGCCCTCAGCGCCCATGGCCCGTCGTGCGACCGCAGAGCTGGTGCTCGGCGCGCACGGGATGCTCGCTGAACGACAGCGTGGTCCAACCCACCGCGTGGGCGATGTCGGAAAGGGCTCGGCGCAACGTGAGTGGTGCCGTGATGGCATGGAGGTAGGCGGCGAGCGGCCCGCACGACAGGGCAGCCCGGGCGGCAGCAACGGCGTGCGGCGAGGGCCCGCCCGGGGGCAGGCGTGTCCCCGGCGCCGTGAAGCGGGCCACCATCCACGCCGCCGAGATCTCCTTCTCGTGGCCCGGCCGGTGGTGCACGGGGACGGTGATGTGGCTGCCGATGGGGTTGGCCAAGGAGAAGGTGTCGAAGATGTACACCTTCGGTCCGGCGAGGTCGCCGATCACGCCGATCGCCGGCACGTTCACGACCAGCGAGAACGGGAGCGAGGAGTGGGCGGGGACGGCGGAGGCCACCGGAACGGGCGCGTAGGGATCGGTGTCGACCACCAGCCGCTGACGTCCGGGCGGTACGGCTGCTGCTGTTCGGGCCAGGAGATGGCCGGCGATACCCGAAAGGGCGTGGTCGTAGTCGGCGGTGGTGATCGGGTGGGCGTTGCCGGTCGCCTTCACCCACGTGTTGCGCTCGTTGGAGATGGAGACGACCTGGGGGTTCAAGTTGCCCGGAGGGGCACCGTAACGGAGCCAGCCCACGCAGACGACGGACCAGACGGCGACCCCGGCGACCGGGACGGCGACGACGGTCCGCAGTTGGCGGCCAGTGGCGGTGACCGGGAGGAAGATGGCGAAGAAGGCGGGTAGGAGCAGACGGGCGTGCATGTAGTCGCCGCCCACGTAGACCACGTAGAGGAGGTCGGTGGCGCCGGCTACGACGGGGGCAGCGAGCAGCACGGCAGCGAGGCGGTCCCGGGTACGCCAACGGTCCCGGACGGCGAGGCCGAAGAGGAGCGCGCAGGCGAGTGCTGGCAGCCAGAGCCAGTACGGACCGACGAAATTCCACAGGTAGGCGAGCCCCTGCGACCACCAGGAGGAATCGGCGGTCTTGGCCAGCGCCGTGTTGGGGACGACCAGGCCGTAGTAGGCCATGCGGGCGACCTCGCTGGCGCAGGGGAGCGCGAGGGCAGCGGCGAGGGGTACGCCGAAGCGACGCAATCGCGACATCGGGCCTGACCAGTCCGGCGCGGTCATGACGATGCCGAGAGCGACCAGCAGCACGCCGGCGGCCGGGGCGAGCTCGGGGCGGATCAGGGGCCCGAGACCGAGCAGGACGGCCGTCCAGACCGGCCTGGAGCGTCTTGCCTCGACCCGGACGAGCGCCAGGAGCCCGGTGGCGAACCACAGGAACACCATCGACATCTCGAGCCCCGAGGTGGCGAACTCCCACACCCCGGCAACCGAGGAGATCACCAGCAACCCGACCGGATAGACGGCGCTGGAGGTGCCGCGCCCGGCGAGGCGGACGACGGCGCGTCCTCCGGCCAGAAAGGCGCCGGCCGTGCAGGCGAGCCCGAGGACCACCGACAGCCACGGGAGCCCGACGAAGGGGAAGACGATCCGTAGCGCGGCAAGGGTGGCCACCCACAGCGGGTCCGAGTCGACCTCGACCCGTTCTCCCACGTTGAACACCGGGCCGTGCCCAGCGAGGAGGTTGTGGATGATCCGGAAGTTGATGAAGGCGTCCTCGTCGACCCACCGGTAGGCCCACGACCCGGTGAGGACGACCACGAGCGGGACCAGCACCGGCCACCACCGATGAAGCCAGCGGGCGACGCGGACGCTCCGTGTCGCCGGAGCGGTCGGGCTTGCCGGCAGCGACGGTACGGTCCGCTCGCTCGCCGAGGGTGTCGTCATGCGGCTCCAGCCTCGTCTGGGAGCAGCCAGTTCGGGCTGGGAAGGGCAGCGAGGACTACCGAGGAGTGCGGTGGCCAGGGGAGCGCGCGGACGGAGTCGTCGACGGCGCGCATCGCGCCCATTATGGCCCAGGTGCGTCCTTCCTCCAGGGCGTTCCCCGGCGTGGGTACACTGCTCCGATCGGGCTCGTTGGGACCTCGGCACGACCGCCAGGACGGCACAGAGCGCTGCTGGTCTCGGTCCACCCGCTGGCCTGGGCTGGCGCCTGGTACGCGGCATTGTCGCTCGTGCTCTGGTGGCACGTGTGGGCGCACCCGGCCACCGTGACGACGTGCGCCTGCGGGGACGGCGCGCTCACGCTGTGGGTACTGGCATGGCCCGCCCACGCCCTCGCCCACGGCGAGAACCCGTTCTTCTCCTCGATGCTCTTCCACCCACACGGCATCGACATGGCGCCCAACTCGCTCGGCCTCGGTGTCCTCTTCGCCCCGGTCACCTGGCTGGCCGGTCCGGTGGCGACCATGAACGTCGTCGACGCCCTCGGGCCGCCCTTGTCGGCCTTGGCCATGGCATGGCTGCTCAGACGGTGGGTGAGACCTGTTCCTGCCGCGCTCGGCGGGCTCCTCTACGGGTTCTCGCCCTTCGTGCTCACCGAGCTCGCCCTCGCCCACCCGAACTTCGGGTTCGCGGTCGTCCCGCCGCTCGTGGTGGGCGTGCTCGACGACCTCGTCACCGGGCGGGGCCGTGCGTCGTGGCGGGGTGTGCTCCTCGGGCTCCTCGTCGTCGCCGAGTTCTTCGTGAGCGTCGAGGTGCTCGCTTTGGTCGCCTTGCTCGCTGTGCCGGTCCTGGTGGTGGTCGTGGTGGCCGGCCGGGCCGAGGGGGGATGGCCGGCCGTCGCCGATCGGGCCGTCCGGGTGAGCCGCGGCCTGCTCGCCGCCGCCCTCGTCGCCGGCGCCTTGCTCGCCTATCCGCTGTGGGCGTTCTTCGCCGGTCCGGCCCACCTCGTCGGTCGTGCTTGGCCAGACTCACCAGCGGGAACCGTCGGTGCGACCGTGTCCTCCTTTGTCTCGGGTCGTCTCGCGCCGCCACTCGTGGCCGTCATGCACGTGTTCGGCGGCTACCAGGGTCCGGCGCTCCCCGATCCCACCTTTGTCGGAGCGGGCGTCGTGGCCATCGTGGTGGTCGGTCTCGTCATGTGGAGACGGTCGGGGCTCCTGTGGCTGTTCGCCGCCGTGGGGGTCGTGGCCGCCGCGCTCTCGCTCGGAGTCGGATCGGATGGCTGGTACCCGTGGCGCCTCTTCGTCCACCTCCCCGTGCTGGTCAACGTGGTGCCGGTCAACCTGGCCTCGGTGACCGACCTCTGCGCCGCCGCGTGCGTGGCGCTTGTCGTCGACCGCGTTCTGGGCAGGCCAGCTCGCTCGTACCTCCCGGCTGCCGCGGTGGCCGTGGTCGCCCTTGTTCCTCTCCTCGTCAACCTGTGGCCGAACCTGCCAGTCACCGTGCGTCCGACGACGCCGCCGCGGTGGTTCACTACCGGAGCTGTTCATCTTCCGCCGGGCCAGGTGGTCCTTCCCTACCCGGCGTCCTTTGGCGGCATCCAGTCGTCCATGGCCTGGTTGGCTGTGGGTGGCATGCACTTCTCGATGCCCGGAGGTGGCGGGCCCGGGGTAGTCCCGAGCCGCGCCGGTGCCGAGCGCCCCGGCTACGAGCTGCTGGCTCGGGCCTCCGACCCCCTCGACGCACCCCCACCGATCACGTCTGCAACGCTGGCCGCAATGCGGCGTGCGCTGGCTGGGTGGGGCGTCGGCACCGTTGTCGTTCCCAGCCAGGCCGACCTGCCCTCCTACGACCGCGGTCGTCCGGTTCCCTATGCCGTCGGCCTGTTCACCGCCTTGACGGGTCGGCTTCCCGTCGAACAAGACAGTGCCTGGGTGTGGCGGGGGCATCCCACCGTCGCCGCAGCTACCGGTCGCGTCGACCCGGCTCGGGTCATCCGTTGCCTGGACGACCAAGCCGCCTTACCCCTCGCTGTCGCCCGGTGCGTGCTGGAGACCGGGTGACCGCGGGTACCGAAGCGGCCGTGGCCACGGCATCCCGCCCGACGATCCGATCCGACCGTCGGGTACACCCGGCCTGGCCCGCCGTGCTCGCCCCGGCGTCCTATGTGGCACTGTCGGTGGGCGTCCTCTGGCACGTCTGGGCGGCTTCGCCCGGCGCCGTGATGACGTGCCCGTGCACCGACGCCGGGCGCACCGCGTGGTACCTGGCGTGGACGGCGCACGCCCTCGCCCACGGCCAGGCCCCGTGGTACTCGACGGTGCTGTTCCATCCCCGCGGGTTCAGCACCCTGGTGGACACCAGCGTCCCTGCCCTCGGGGTCGTCGCTACTCCGCTCACCCTTGTTGCCGGGCCCGTTGTGTCCATGAACGTCCTGGTCACCTTGACCCCCGTCGCCGGGGCGACCGCCATGTGGTGGGCGCTGGGCCGGGCCGGGTTCGGGCTGCCGGCACGCTGGCTCGGCGGGCTGTGGTTCGGCTTCTCGCCGTTCGTCCTGGTCCAGCTGGCTTTCGGCTGGCTCGACCTCGCCTTCGTCGCCCTCTTCCCGCTCGCCGCCGTCGCTGCCGCCGCCGCCGTTCGCCCGGGCCTCCGCCAGCGGCGTGCCGGCGTGGCGCTCGGGCTGCTCGTGGTGGCCGAGTTCTTCGTGAGCAGTGAGCTCTGCCTGCTCCTGGTGATCGCCCTGGGTCTCGCGCTGGTCGGGGCTGCAGCCTCCGGCGTCGCGCGCGACCGCGCCGTCGTCATCCGGCGAGCCCGGCGGGCGCTCCCCGGGCTGGGGGTGGCTGCCGGGGTCGCTGCTGTGCTGCTGGCTGTACCCGTGTGGTACTTCCTGGCCGGCCCCGGGCACCTGACGGGGACCGTCTGGTCGAACGCTGTCCCGGGGGACCTCGGCAACGCACCCGTCAACTTCGTGAGCACCCGGGGGCAGTGGGGTCCGCTCGGCGCGTCGCAACTCGCCCACCTGGCCCGGGTGCTCGGCGGCTATGCCGGGCCGCCACTACCGGCACCAGCCGATCTCGGCATCGGGATGCTCGTCGTATGGGCGTTCGCCCTCTGGCGATGGAGGCGGGACGCTCGTCTCTGGGGGGTGACGGCGTTGGCCGCCGCCGCCGCCGCACTGTCGCTGCGCGCCGGCCCGACCCACTGGTCGCCGTGGGCTCTCGTCGAGCACCTCCCTGTGCTCGACAACGTGGTGCAGGCCCGGCTCTCGGTGGTCGTCGACCTGTGCGCGGCCACCGTCCTGGCTGTCGTGGTGGACCGGCTGGCCTCCGGTCGGACTGCCGCCGGCAGGTTCGCTCCCTGGCGCGCTCCGAGCCGCCAGGGAGCGGGCACCGCCCGACCGACGCAGCAGCCGACGCCCTCAGCGCAGCTCCCCGGGGTTGCCGGCCGTGGCCTCCGGGTCGCCGTCGCCGGTGCCTGCGCGGTGATCGCTACGGTTCCGGTGGCCGTGGCACTCGCCCCCAACCTCCCGCTCGCCGTGCAGCCCGTCCGTGTGCCGGCGTGGTTCACGGGACCAGGGCAGGAGCTCCCGGCCGGTTCCGTCGTCCTCCCTTACCCGTTCCCGACCGCCGACACCCAGAGCGCCCTGCTCTGGCAGGCCTTGACCGACTTCCGGTTCGCCATGCCCGGCGGGGGTGGACCGGCGGGCACGGTGGCTCGGGCCCACCTGGCCGGGTTCGCCGTCCTCCGCGACGCCTCGCTTCCCACGGCCCCACTGCCCATCCCCGATCGCGCCTCGCTGGACGCCGTCCGCACTGCCCTCCGTCGGTGGGGGGTGACCACGGTGGTGGTCCCCGACGGGGTGTCGCTCGCCTCCTACGACCGCGGCCGAGGTGATGCCTACGGGGTGGCGTTCCTGACCGCGGTACTCGGCAGTGCCCCGCGTGCCGACGACGGTGCCTGGGTATGGTCGCTCGGCCCGGTGCTGGCCGAACCGGTGCCGACGACGGCTCCTGCACTGGCCGCCTGTTCCGACCTCGGTGGTGACGGTGGCGCGACCGTAGCCGGACGCGGGACGATCGTGGCCCGGTGCGTACTGCGAGGCGAGAGAGAGATCCGGTCGTGAGGTCGGAGGTCGCGACCGTGCCAGCCTCGGCGACAGAGGGACCGGCGCGTCCGCAGTTCCACCTGGGCAACCGGCCGCCACTTACCGGGATCCGTGCTCCCCTCCTGTTCGCCGTGCTCGCCTACCACTCGAACTTCCGGTCGTTCCCGGGCGCGTGGTCCGCACTCGGGGTGTTCTTCGTGCTCTCGGGCTTCCTGATCACGGCGATGCTCTCGGGCGAGGGGCAGCGCACCGGCAAGGTCAGCTTGCGTCACTTCTACGCGCGGCGGGCCCTGCGCCTCCTGCCACCCCTCTTTCTCACGTCGGCCGGCATTGCCATCTACGCGGCGTTCGTACCGGTGGCGGATGCTGCCCAGCGGGTGTGGGGTGACATTCTTGCTGCGCTCTTCTACTACGCCGACTATCGCCAGGCGCTCGGACACGCCCCGTTCTTCGGCTTTCTGGCGCAGACCTGGTCGCTCTCGGTGGAGGAGCAGTTCTACGTCATCTGGTCCGTCCTGATGGTCGCCGCCGTGGCTGTCGGACGTCGCCGGGCCGCCTACGGGGTCGGCGTGCTCGGCGTGGTGGCCTCGGTGGCCGACCGCGTGTACCTCACCCTCGCGCCCGCCCACTTCACGCACCTGGCCTTCGGGCGCGTCTACTACGCCTTCGACACCCGTGCGGATGCCCTCTTCCTCGGCTGCCTTCTGGGCCTGGCTGCTGCCGACGGGCATCTGAGCGGCTGGGGGCGCTCGGCCAAACGGGTGCTTGGCGTGGCCGCACTAGCCTCCGGTGCGCTCCTGGTGTGGACCAGCCTCTTCGTCCCGCTGTGGACCCGCTCGCTGCTCCTGTTCTGGATGCCGGCGAGCGAGGTCGCGTCAGCGGTCCTCATCGTCTTCTTCGTGGTTGTGCCCAAGGGCATCGGCTCGCGGGTGGTGGGCAACCTGCTGTTCGTCTACATCGGCAACCTCTCTTATACCGTCTACCTTGTCCACTTCCCCGTCTACCTAGCCATCAGCCCGGGGACGATGCACTGGACCTATTGGCCGACCCAGTGCCTGCGGGTAGCGGTGATCCTGGCGATCGCGGTTCCCAGCTGGCACTTCATCGAGCGGCCGCTGACCCGTTGGCGCCGCCGCGCCCTGGTCGTCTGACGGGCCCGGTGGCGCCCTTCACCCGGCCGCCACGGGCGGGGTCCGAGGGAGCCGTGGTCAGCGGGTTGCCGTCATCGACACGGCGAGCCCGCCCGCCCGTCCGAGGTAGCCAGGGCTCTGCCGGGCGACCCGGGTCCACTGCGACAGCGACACTGTGGTCATCCCCGTCCCCGAGCCCACGTAGGCGCGACCGAACTGGACTGCCCAGAAGGGGCTGACTTGGGGGTGGTACCCGCGTGCATCGAGCTCGTTGACCAGCCCGATGAACTCTTCGACGGCGATGAGGTTGGCCCAGTCGATGCCGACGTAGACGGCCTGTCCTCGCCGGAGCTCGGGCGTGACGACCGACACCAGCCGGGCCACGACGGGGCTTGACGCCGCGCTGAGCGGAGGGAGGCGCGTCACCTGCACGGTGAGGGCACTGCCGGCGGCGAGCGCTACGGCAGCGGTGCCGACGATGGCAGGACGGAGCGCCCGGCTGGCTCCCTGCCAGGTACCGCGGCGCGGTGACCGACTACCGGGCAGCATCCCTCCGATCCATCGGGCCACGCTGCCCCAGGGCAGGAGCACCAGCGCGATCGCCGCCGTCGTGGGCACCACGACGGCCCAGAGGACGAGGTACCCGGTGACCAAGCCGGTAATCCGCGAGGAGGCGATGCCGGAGACGACCCATCCGACCACGACCTGCGCGCCCAACATGACAGCGAACGCGTGGCGGCGGCGCCAGGCCGACCAGACCACCACCACACCGACGAGAACGGTGGCCACCGTGACGGCGAGGGCGACCCCGACGTGCGCGGGCTGACCGCCGAGCACCTGCGCCATGGTCTCGGCGGGGCCGAGGACGGCCACGCCGAAGGCGGACACCGTCGTCCAGGCGGCGGCCGCAGCCCCTTGGCCGGGTCGACCGGAGGTGAAGAACCGGTACAGGAGCGTCAGGTTGCCCGGGTGGTGGGTGAGCTGCTCGAGCACCGGCGGCACCCACATGACCACGAGGACGATGACGCCCAACCCGGTGACCACGCGGCCGACCTTGAGGCGCCGGGATCGCGGCGGTGGGTCCCCGTCCCCCGGCCGCACCCCTGTCGGCTGGGCCGGCTCACCCTGGCCGCCCGCAAGACGAGCACGAGCGGTACGGCGACGGGTCCGGGAGGTAGCGGCGAGGGAGGTGGCACCGAGGACGAGCGACGCAGCGACCAGCGGTAGCGTCGAGATGTCGGTCTGGACCACGAACGAGCCGACGAGGACGGCGCCGAGCAGTGCTCGCCACGACCGCACCGACGCGGCGGCCAGGACGACGGTCAGCAGCAGTGGGAGGATGACGACGGTCGGGTTCCACGGGCTGACCAGCGCTCCGAGCCGGCTCTCGGAGTAGGTGAGGTCGGCGGGACCGGTCATCGCCAGCTGGAGACACAGCGCGGCCACGCAGGCGGCGGCCCATGCTGCTGCTACTGCCCCGGCCCGCCGGCGGACCACCCAGACGACCCCGACGGCGGCTAGGCCGTTGATGAGGGTCGCACCGACGAACTCGGCCCGGGCTCCGGAGCCGAGGACTCGGGCCACGGTGGCCAGCAGGTAGTAGTAGGTGGGGCCCGGGTGGTGCCACCCGTAGCGGTCGAACGGGCCGAGCTCCTGGCGCCAGCGAAGGGCCTCTCGGGTGTGCAGGTCGATCAGAGCGAGGTCGTCGGGAAGGTAGACGTGGCCGCCGGCAGTCGTCATCAGGTGGCCAACGGCCGCGGCGAAGGGGACGACCAGGGCGACCACCGCCACGACGGCAAGGGCCCGGTCCGGTCGGTTGGACGACCGACCGCTCACCGATAGATGGTCCACGGCCTGGGGACGCTTGGGCTGCCCCGCCCCACCCTCGAACGGCACCGCACTGTGTGGGCGCCACGAACGGTCGGGCAGGCCTGTCGAGCCCGTCCGGGCATACCGGTGAAGGCGGTGCTCACGCGCCGACGGCCTGGCTGGGCCCCGGCAGCGCCGGTGCATGGACACCGTAGGCGGCCCGCCAGGTGCCTTGGGAGGGCTGGGTGGCGCTGGCCGGCCCGAGGGCGATGACCCCGTAGAGGTTCTCGGTCATGCGCACCAGCGCCTCCGCATTCGCTGGGTTGGCCGGTGGGAGGACGTTCGGGGGGATGAGCGAGGGCTGGACGAGGTTGCCGACCCAGGACGCGTTCCCCGAGGCGAACACGCCGCCTCCGCCCGGGACCGTGTACCAGGTGATGTCGGAGTAGTTGCCGCCCCGGTTGGCCACGAGCGAGTGAGCGAGGACGTCGCAGTTGGCGGGGCCGGCGCCGCCGGGCACGTACCGGTCGAACTCGCCGACCACCACCTTGGCCAGGTGTTGTCCGGAGGTGAGCCCGGTCCCAGCGAACAGCCACGCCGAGGCGTCGGTGACCACCAGGTCGGCCACCGCTCCGATGTCCTGGTACATGTCGCCGATCAGGCTGCTCTCGGGCCGGTTGACCGGGGGCTGGGGCCAGTTGACAGTGACGCGCGCGTTGTCGTGGCCGGTGAAGGGGTCTTCGGCAGCAGACTTGTAGCACACCTGGTGACGGTGGGGCCCGATGGCGGTGGCATCGAGGCGGATCTGTCGGTAGCAGGCGTTCGCCCCGAGGAAGGCCAGGTTGACCCCGGCGTCGAGGGCGGCCCGGGCCGCAGCGCGCATCTCGTAGGACCAGTACTCGTCGTGGCCCAGGCTGACCAGGGCCCGGTGGCGGGTCAGCAGGTCGCCTCGCGCGTGGAGGTCGATGTCGGTCCAGTTGGTGACGTCGAGGCCGAGCTTCTCGGCGTGGAAGACCACGGGCAGCTCGTTGCCGACGAAGTCGGCCGCACCCGAGGCCCAGTCCCAGTCGTAGGGCCGGTCGAAGGAGACGATGCGCGCTCGGTCCTGGTAGTTGCCCCCGCCAGGGGCGTGCGTGAAGGTCAGCTTTCCGCCGGTGTTGCCGTAGTAGAGGCTGTAGCCGCCCCAGCGGTTGTACGCCTGCCAGGTCGTCACGCAGTGGAGGAGGACCACGGCGGCGGTCGACTGGTCGTCGCGCACGCACAGAGGGACGAACTGCTGCTGCCCGGTAGGGCCGACCAGTTTGAGCAGGTACGCACCGGGCGGCCACGTGGGGTCGACCCGGATCGTGAGCGAAGGCGCCCAGTGGCACTCGACGGTATTGGTCGGCGCCACCACCGTGGGCGGGGCCTGGACGGCGCCGGCGACCTCGTCGGACTGCCACACGAGCCGGCCGCCGATGCCCTGGTAGTAGCCCATCCGATAGGCCTCCACGTGGAAGTGGGGGGCGGTGGTCGACACGAACAGGGTGACGTCGTCGCCGTGGACGGCGCTCGTGGTGCTGGCGTAGCCCCAGATGTCTCCGGGGCGCTGAGGGGTCGTCACCCACCAGGCAGCTCCCGGCTTGGCGTTCTCGGCGAGGATGGCCGAAGACACGGGGAGGACCACCCCGTCTGCCATCCGGGTGTCGACCACCTGCGGTGGCCTCGGCGTTTGCCGTACCCGACGGGGGCGGGCGGCCACTCGGTTGGCCGACGAACCACCGGCCAGGTCGCCGACGACGCCCGCGACCACGGCGACGGCACCGGTCACCGCCGCTCCAGCGAGGAAACGGCGCCGGGGGAGGTGATGCCCACCGCCAGGCCCACCGCCAGGCCTGTTGGAGCCAGCAGGGGCGGCGTCGTCCGAGCGCCGGACCGGCACGTCGTCCTCGGGCACCGCGTCATGGTAGCGGCACGGACCGGGCCGCCCGGAGCCGACTCCTGCGTCGGTGCGTACGCTACGACCATGACGCTCCCTACACCCCGGCCCGACCGCACCAGCCTCGTCACCGGGGCGTCGTCGGGCATCGGCGCCGCCATCGCCAGGGAGCTCGCCTCCCGCGGCCACGGTGTCACGCTCGTGGCCCGACGGCGCGACCGGCTCGACGCGCTCGCCGGTGAGCTGGCAGCGCGGCACCACGTCCGTGCCGAGGTCGTGGCGTGCGACGTGGCCGATCCCGACCAGCGGGCCCGGCTCCTTCCCGAGCTGGCCGAACGCGGCCTGGCCGTCGACGTGCTGGTCAACGACGCCGGGTTCACCACGTTCGGGCCAGTGCACGGTGCCGTCGCCGAGGACGAGGTGGCGATGGTGCGGACCAACGTCGAGGCGGTGGTCGACCTCTGCACCCGGGCGGTCGCCGGCATGGTGGAGCGGCGTCGGGGGGCGGTCCTGAACGTCGCCTCGACTGCCGCCTTCCAGCCTCTGCCCGGGCAGGCTGGCTACGCGGCGAGCAAGGCGTTTGTCCTCTCCTATACCGAGGCGCTCCGGGCTGAGGTGCACGATCGGGGGGTGACCGTGACGGCGCTGTGCCCGGGACCGGTGGCCACCGAGTTCGCCCAGGCAGCCGGGTGGTCCGACGCCGACCTCGAGGGCGTCGTCCCGCGTCCGCTGTGGGTCGCCCCCGAGACGGTGGCCCGGGTCGCCGTCGACGGCCTCGATGCCGACCGGGCCCTCGTCGTCCCGGGCGCGGCCAACCGGGTGCTCACCACGGCGGCCCGACTGGCCCCGCACGCCGTCCTCCTCCCCCTGCTCGCCCGCAGGCACCCGGCCCTGGGCCGCCGGGCGGAGCGGACGACCCGGTCGGGGTGAGCAGGACGAGCAGGGGGACGCCGGTCGGTCAGTGGACGAAGGAGGCGAACACCCGGACGGCGACGAGGGCGGCCGAGGCGACGAGGTAGCAGCGCAGGGTGATGAGGCCGACGCGTCGTCCGGTCGACAGGGTGGGGTGTCCGAGCAGGTGCAGGGGCGGCATCCGCCAGGTCTCTCGGTCGAGGTGCCGGACCGCTGCGCGGGCGGTGGCGGCGGTCCCGGCCGCGTTGGCGGCACGGCGCCGCGCCCGCAGGGCGAGCGGGGCGACGACGAGCACGCCGCCGCCGCCGGCGACGGCGAAGAGCACTTCGGTGAGGACCACCGCGTTGACGGAGGTGAACAGCGTCGAGACGACGAGGACCATCGAGAGCACGACGAGCACGGCGATGATCGTGAAGTCGAGCACGTTCTGCCAGGTGGTGTTCACCCAGGGGCCGAGCACCTCGGTGTCGTTGCACAGCAGCACCAGAAAGACGATCGCCGAGGGCAACAGGATGCCGGCCAACACCTGGACGTACTGGGTGAGGACCCCGAGCAGTTGGTTGCTGCCCACCAGCACGACGGCACAGGCGGCAGCGATCTGCGCGGCGTAGGCGCCGTAGAAGCCCGGGGCGGAGCGGACGCCGCGGTGCAGCGAGTGACGTCGGTTGAACGTGTCGCCGAAGGCGTAGGAGGTCGAGAGCGATACCGCACCGGCGCCGAGGAGGGCGGCGACGAGCAGCATGACGGCGGCGAGCGCTCCAGCCAGCGGCCCGAGGGTGGAGCGGATGGCGCTGTCGAACCAGCCGGAGTCGAGATAGGTCGCCGAGGGCCCGAACGCCTTCGTATGCCCGAGCGCGAAGGCCGCGAAGGCGATCATGGCGCCCGCCGCGACCGTGGTGAGGATGGCCCCGAGGAAGGTCTCGGTGCGCTCGTAGGAGAGCCAGCGGGGGGTGATCCGCTTGTCCACGATGTTCGACTGCTGGAAGAACAACTGCCAGGGGGCGACGGTCGTCCCGACCACGGCCACGATCAAGAGGATGGCCGAGCCGGTGATCCCGCCACGCACTCCCGGCACGAACCCACGCAGGATCGGTCCTGCCGCAGGGTGGGCGAGGAAGAAGCAGGGGATGACGACGAGGCTGGCCACGACGAGCAGCAGCATGAATCGCTCCCAGCGGCGGAACCTCCCGGTGGCGGCGAAGGAGAAGAGGAGCACGGCCGCGGCGGGGACGCTCACGTACTGCGAGATCCCGAAGTAGGCAAAGGCGAACCGGACGCCGATGAACTCGGTCAAGAGGGTGAGGAAGTTGAGCACGAAGAGGTCCACGACCGAAAAGACGTTCCACGAACGACCGAAGCGCTCCTTGATCAGCCGTGCGTGACCCACTCCGGTCACTGCCCCGAGCCGAGTGACCATCTCCTGGGCGACGTAGAGGACGACGAACAAGCCGATCAGGACCCACAGGAGCGACGTGCCGTAGCGCTGGCCGGCCTGGGTGTAGGTCTGGACGCCGCCGGCGTCGTTGTCGCCGACCATGACGATGAGGCCGGGTCCCATGATGGCGGCCAACGCCAGGATGCGGCTGCGCCACCCGTTCCGAGGGGCGTGGTCGTGCATCGAGATGGTGCCGAGCGACCCCTCGATGTCGCCGATGTGCGCGGCGTCGAGGACGGCCGGAGCAGCGTCGAGGGCGGGATCGGCGAGCAGGAGGGCAGCGGGCGGCTGACCTGCCTCGGGTCGGACAGGACGCTTCCTCGTGAGCTCCCGCCGGGCCGTGGACGTCGCCGGGGAGGTGGGGGTGGAGGCCCGGTTGCCGGAGCGGCCGGGCGGTGCGAGCGCGTTGAAGGGCATGGGAGGACTCCTTCTCGGGGGGCGCGCCGAGGCGCAGTCACAAGGGACGTGCGGCATGCGGCGGCAGGCGGCAGGCGGCACGAGGGTGCACGTGCAGTGCACGGCAGCACGCTCTCCGGCGGGGTCGGCGCTCAGGTGGGCGACCGGCGTACGACCGTGCGACCGGTGGCTGGCAGGGAGCCGGTTACGACGCTGTCAGGCCCGAGGCGACCAGAGCGACGGAGAGCGCCAGGTACTGGGAGGTTCCGATCTCACCTGGCTCACCCCCTTCGCTGGTCGGCTTCACTGGCCGGACGATCCTACCAGTCGCCTCGTCGCGACGGGGCGCGCCGAGCCACACGCCACGCCGAGCCGCGCCGAGCCGCGCCGAGCCGCGCCGAGCCACGGCCATGGCGGGGGCAGTGTCGAGCGGTCAGTCGGCGATGGCCTGGTAGACGAGGGACCGCAGTTGCGCGCGGATGGGGTAGCACGTCGAGGGCATGAGCTGGGTCATGAAGACCGCCGTCAGCTCCTCGGCGGGGTCGACGAAGAACGCCGTGCTGGCGGCACCGCCCCACGAGTACTCGCCGGCCGATCCGACGCCGGCGGTGGCTTCAGGCCCGAGGTTGACGGCAAAGCCGAGGCCGAAGCCCACGCCGTCGAACCCCGACTCGCCGAACCCGCCGGTGGCCAGGTGGCGGAGGTCCGTCCCGCCGGGGAGGTGGTTGGCGGTCATGAGCTCGAGCGTCTTGCGCCCGATGACGCGCCGACCCTCCAGCGCTCCTCCTGCCACCAGCATCTGACAGAAGCGGAGGTAGTCGCCGGTGGTCGACACCAGCCCGCCGGCGCCCGACAGGTACGAGCGTTGACGGCGGTAGGCACTCGTCTCCGGGTCGTCGAGGAGTGCCGGTTCCGCTCCCTTGCGGTAGGCGTAACAGGCGGCAAACCGCTCGGAGTCCTCGTCGGGCACGACGAACCCGGTGTCGAGCATGCCGAGGGGAGCGAGGACCTCGTCGGCCAGGTAGTGGTCGAAGCGCGTTCCGGAGAGGACCTCCACCAGCCGGGCACAGACGTCGGTGGACAGTCCGTAGTTCCACCGCGTGCCGGGGTGGAACTTGAGGGGGTACTCGGCGAGCATCGTGCATGCCCGCTCGAGGGTCATGCCCGAGCGCTGCTCCTGGACGGCCTTGGCGTAGCGATAGTCGAGGGGGTGGCTCGGCACCACGGCGCCGGCCAGCCCGGTGGTGTGCATGAGCGCGTCGCGCATGTTCATGGGACGTTCGGGCTCCACCAGGTGCGTGCTCCCGTCCTCCGAGGTGACCTCGACCTTCAGGTCGCTCCACTCGGGGATGAAGCGGGACACCGGGTCGGTGAGGAGGAAGTCGCCCTGCTCGTAGCGTTGCATGAGGGCGATCGAGGTGAGCGGCTTGGTCATCGAGTAGATGCGCCAGATCGTGCCGGCTTCGACCTCGCGGTGCCGCTCCCGGTCGCTCAGGCCGAGGGAACGGGCATACGCGACGACGCCTCCCCGGGCCACGACCAGCTGGCACCCCGGCAGCTTGCCGGGCTCGACGTAGCGGGTGCGGAAGTGCTCGGTGAGGCGTTCGAGGCGCTCGGCGTCCATGCCCGCCGCCACAGGGT
This sequence comes from Actinomycetes bacterium, assembly GCA_021798955.1. Lineage (GTDB taxonomy): Bacteria > Actinomycetota > Acidimicrobiia > Acidimicrobiales > RAAP-2 > JAJZJT01. The sequence goes on along the minus strand of JAJZBK010000012.1, from coordinate 25,664 downwards.
CAGCCTCGGTCTCCCAGGTGACGTTGGCCATCACGCGTTCTTGGGGAGCGCCGAGAACGGGGTCCCACGGTCGTTGGTGGGCTCTTTGGGCAGCCCGAGGACACGTTCCCCGATGATGTTCCGTTGGATCTGGTCGGTGCCGCCGTAGATGGGCGGTGCCTGGGCGAGCAGGGCCAGCTCGGTCACCACGTTGACGAGCGGATGGACCACGTCGGAGGAGAGGGTGGCCCGCTCGGCGTCGTCGTACCCGTGGAGCATGCCGGCCGGACCGGCGATCTCGAGACCGAGGTCGCGAGAGAGCCGCATGATGTGGCTCATCGAGAGCTTGGCGATGTTGGGCATGCCCGGGATGTCGGAGCCGGCCTCCTTGGCTGCTTTGAGGCGGAGGCTGTTGAACCGGCCGATCGCCCCCCAGGTGTAGAGCTGGGCGAGCCCTTGGCGCACGAGCGGGTCCCCGAGCCGGTCGAGCGCACGGGCGAGGTCGATGAGGACCGACGCTCCGCCGCGCATGGCCCGGAGCGTGGCGCTCTCGCCCCGCTGCCCGTTCGCTTGCACGAAGTCGCCGGCCCGCCGTTCGAGGTCGCCGACCACGGTGCCTGGCTGGGCCACCTCCGCCGCGCCGTTGCCTCCCCCTGAGCCGAGCCCGGCCCGTTCGTTGGCAAGCGTGGTGTTGGCCACCGCCCAGCCCTGGTTGACCCCGCCGATGACGGCGTCGTGGGGCACCCGGGCGTCGGTGAGGAAGACCTCGTTGAACAGGGCCCGCCCGGTCATCTCTCGCAGTGGACGGACCTCGACGCCGGGCTGGTGCATGTCGACGGCGAAGTAGGTGATGCCCTGGTGCTTGGGGACGTCGGGATCGGTGCGGGCGAGCAGCATGCCGAGGTCGGCGTACTGGCCGCCCGAGGTCCACACCTTCTGCCCGTTCACGACCCACTCTTCGCCGTCGCGGACGGCGCGCGTCTGCAGGCCCGCCAGGTCGGACCCCGCTGACGGCTCGGAGAAGAGCTGGCACCAGGCCTGCTGCCCCGTGACGATGTCCCGCACGTAGGTCTCGACCTGTTGGCGGGTGCCGTGGGTGGCGATCGTGGGTGCTGCCAGCAGGAGCCCGAGGCCGGCCGGGGCTCCGAGTGCACCGAACGCGGCAATCTCCTGAGCCACGCGCACCGCGCCGTTGCGGCTCAGCTCTCGCCCGTAGGCGTGTGCCGGTAGCGTCGGCGCCGACCAGCCGGCGAGCCCGAGGCGCTCCCACCACGCGCCGACGGTCAGGTCGGGATCCCAGTTGGCTTCGAGCCATCGGCCGAGCTCGGCCAGGACGCTCTCCTCGCCCGGTGCTACTTGTTCGCTTGTCGTCACGCTCATGGTGCTCCCCCCAGGGTCGGATGGTCGGTTGCGACACGGCCCGGTCGTGCTCCGAAGTCTTCCGACGGTCTCGACGGTAGTGGAGCAGCACGGGTCCCGGCCGGGGCCGGGGTGGGCCGGCCGGTCACGTGCTGCTCGTGGCGAAGCGCTCGCGCAGCACGGCGCGGTAGAGCTTGCCGTTGTCGTGGCGGGGCAGATGCTCGACGAAGGCCACCGAGCGCGGGCACTTGTAGCCAGCCAGACGTTGGCGACAGAAGGCCAGGAGCTCGGCTTCGAGCTCCGGCCCGGCGACTGCTCCCCGCTGAGGCTCGACGACGGCGAGGACCACCTCCCCCCATTCGTCGTCGGGCACCCCGATCGTGCCGACGTCGCCTACCGCCGGGTGCGCGAGCAGCACGGCGTCGACCTCGGCCGGGTAGATGTTCACCCCTCCGGAGATGATCAGGTTGGCGGAGCGATCGGTGAGGTAGAGGAACCCCTCCTCGTCGAAGTGCCCGACGTCCCCGAGCGTGAAGTACTCGCCGACGTAGGTGCCCGCGGTCTTGTCCGGGTCCTTGTAGTACTCGAAGGCCGCCCCTGGCGGTGGCCTCAGGTAGACGAGCCCGGTCTCGCCGGCCGGCAGCGGGCGGCCCTCCTCGTCGCCGACGACGACCATGCCCTCCACGAGGGGCTTGCCGACCGTCCCGGGGTGGGCGAGCCAGGTGGCGGGGTCGACGAACGTCCCGAGCCCCTCGGTCGCCGCGTAGTACTCCCACACCACCGGTCCGAGCCACTCCATCAGCCGCTGCTTGACGGTCACCGGGCACGGCGCTGCGCCGTGGAGCACCGACCGCAACGACGAGACGTCGTAGCGGGCGCGCACGTCCTCGGGCAGCGACAGCAGTCGGTGGAACATGGTCGGGACCATGTGGGTGTGGGTGACCTCGTACCGCTCGATCAAGCGGAGGGCCTCCTCGGCGTCGAAGCGCTCCATCACCACCACGCCGACGCCGTAGGTGTGCGGCACGACGAGGGAGAAGAGCAGCGGGGCGGCGTGGTGCAGGGGCCCAGTGCACAGGTGGCGATCGCTGCCGTCCTCCTGGTAGCCGAAGATGCTGAGCGAGGCCGAGCTGGCGGTTGCCCGGGGACGGTGGACGCCCTTGGGGCGGCCGGTGGTGCCCGACGTATAGAGCATCGAGGACCCGAGCTGCGGGTCTTCGAGGTCGCCGGCCTCCTCGGCGGCGACCAGAGCGTCGTAGTTGACGGTCCCGTCGAGAGGCTGGCCGACGACGACGACGATCGGGGGGTCGTCGAGCATGCGGGTGGCGGCGAAGGCGACCTGTGCGTGGGCGCGGTCGCTCACGAGGAGCCTGGCCTCGCAGTCGCCCACGATGTAGGCGACCTCGTCGGTGGTGAGGTGCCAGTTGACGGGCGTGAGGCGGAAGCCGGCCCGTTGGGTGGCACCGAGCACCTCGGCGAACTCGGGCCGGTTGCCGCACAGGAGCGCCACGGCGTCGCCAGCGCCGAGGCCGAGCCGCCGAAACGCCCGTGCGGCCTGGTTGGCGCGGGCGTTGAGCGCCCCGAAGGTCCGGTTCCCGTCGGCCGACAGGATCGCCAAGCGCTCCGGGTCGTGCCGGGCCCAGTACGCCAGGACCATGCCAGTTGCGGCCAGCGCGGCGCGCTCGGCAGCGAGGCCGCCGTCGGCCGCAGCGCCGAGGCCCGGACCGCTCGCCGACTCGCTGGCGCTCACGACGGCACCCCTGCCACGACCGGGGTGAACTGGGGGAGGTGGCGGCCGTCGGAGAGCGGCTCCCAACAGACGGCGACCGGCAGGTCGACACGGACCTGGCCGGGTGGGCAGCCGACGACGTTGCTCAGCATCCGGACCCCCTCGGCCAGTTCGACCAGGGCGACCACGAACGGCTCACCGCCGGCGAAGGGATCGACCTCGGCCCGGTGCTCGACGGTGAAGGCGTAGACGACCCCGGTGCCGGCTGCCGGCTGCCATTGGATGGTACGACCCAGGCAACGGGGGCAGAACGGCCGCGGGTAGAAGAAGGGCTGGTCACACGCCGTGCACCACGGCAGGACCAGTGTCCTGGTGCGGGTCGCTTCCCAGAAGGGCTCGGCCCCCTGTCCGACCCCTGGTTCGAGCCGACTGCCAGGTGTCACCGCTCCGTTCATCAAGCCGCTCCGTTCATACCGTCGCCTGAGTGCCGAGCACGAGGGTGGACATGCACGAGAGCACCATGCCGGACCCGTGAGCCACGGCGACCTGGGGCTCGGGGAGCTGGCGTTCGCCACACGCTCCCCGGAGCTGGCGGACCGCCTCGACGATGAGGAACATGCCGTACATGCCCGGGTGCGTGTAGGAGAGTCCACCGCCGTTGGTGTTCATCGGCAGGCTTCCCCCCGGCGCCGTGCGGCCTCCCTCGACGAAGGGCCCACCCTCTCCCTTGGCACAAAAGCCCAAGTCCTCGAGGTGCAAGAGGGCGGTGATGGTGAAGCTGTCGTAGCCCATCAAGAGGTCGACGTCGGCGGGGCCGAGTCCCGCCATGGCAAAGGCCCGACTGCCGGACACGCGGCCGGGCGTGGTGGTGAGGTCGGGCATCTGCGAGATCATCGAATGGTCGTGGCACGTGGCGGCACCGAGCACGTAGACCGGCGGCTTGGCGAGGTCTCGTGCCCGTTCTGCGCTCGTCATCACGAAGGCACCGGCACCGTCGGTCACGAGGCAGCAGTCGAGCCGGTGGAGCGGCTCGCACTCGTAGGGCGAGGCGAGCACGTCGTCCACGGTGATCGGGTCGCGGTAACGGGCCCGAGGGTTCATCGACGCCCACCGCCGGGTCGACACGGCGATCTCGGCCAGCTGCTCGGACGTGGTGCCGAAGGTGGCCATGTGACGTGAGGCCGCCATGGCATAGGGCGCCATGGGGAGCCGGAGGCCGTAGGGGAGCTCCCACTCGACGATCGGGTCGTCCGGGTCCCGCTCCGGCCGGCGGCGCGTCCGTCCGGCACGCCGGTCGGACCGAGGGGTCGACGCGTAGACACCGACCACCACCTCGCAGAGGCCAGCGGCGATGGCGGCAGCGGCGTGCTCGGCGTGGACCTCGAAGCTCGAGCCTCCGGTGTTGGTCGAGTCGGTGAAGGTCGGATGGATGCCCAGTGCCTCGGCAAGCCGCATGGAGGAGGAGGTGTGGCAGACCCCGTCGACGTCGTCGCGTGTGAGGCCGGCATCCTCGAGGGCGGCGGCCACCATGGCCACCTCCAGGTCACGCCCGCTTCGCTCGAGCTCGCCGGTCGGGGAGGCGTCGTCGGCCACGCCGACGATGGCGGCGCGGGCTCGCATGGGGTTGCTCATGCGTCGGTGTGCCGGCGGCCAGCGCCGGTCGCGTCGTAGGTCAGGTAGTCCTCGGAGGTGTCGGGCGCGTGCTCGAACTCGAGGAGCCCGGCCTTGCCCCACTGCTCGCGCAACCAGCCGTCGTTGGCGTCCAGCAGGCCGAGCTTGCGCACGTTGGGTACGAGCTTGGCGAAGAACGCCCGCTGGAAGGCGGCGAAGATGCCGCCGCCTGTCTTCTGGGCGGCCTCGACCAGGTACGGCACGACGGTCGCCACCGGGACGCCCAGGCGCTCCCAGATCTCGGGCGTGGTGGAGCGGGCTCGGTTGCGCAGGGTGTTCTCGACGAGGAACTCTTGGCGCTCGCGTAGCTCGGCCGCGCTCAGGTCGCGGTAGAGCTCGCTCAGGCTGAGGATGCCGAAGGCGACGTGGCGCGCCTCGTCGGACATGACGTAACGGAGCAGCGTCTTCAGGAGCGGCTCGGTGGTCGTCCGGTGCATCTCGCCGAAGGCGGCGAGCGCCAGGCTCTCGATGACGATCTGCATGCCGAGGTAGGCGATGTCCCACCGGCCGTCCTCGAGCAACGTGGTGATCTGCTCGTCGAGGAACGGGCTCATCGGGTAGGCCGCCCCGAGCTTGGTGTCGAGGTACTTGGCGAAGACCTCGGTGTGCCGAGCCTCGTCCATGGTCTGGGTGGCCGCGTAGTACTTGGCGTCGATCCACGGCACGGTCTCGACGAGCTTGGCTGCCGTCAGCATCGCCCCCTGCTCGCCGTGCATGAACTGGCTGAGCCGGGCGGAGAGGAGCTCGACGCCCAGGCGGGTGAACTCGACCTCGCCCCACGAGGCGAGCGGTGAGCCCTTCAGGGCGGCCGCTTCGCGGAACAGCTGCGGGACAGCGTCGTCTCCCATGTCGGCGACCACCCGCTCGGGGTCGACGTCGGTGTCCCAGTCGAGGTCGGTCACGCTGTTCCACTGCGCGCCCATCGCCTTGTTGTAGAGCGTGACGAGCTGGGAGCGGTCCCGCTCGTAGTCCCAGGTGAAGATGCGGACGGCGTGGTCCTCGATCTCCTTGACCGCGGCCCTCCCGTCTCCCGGCCCCGATGCGTCCTGCATGCCCGTGGTCATCGCTCCCCCCTTCGGCAGCGTGAGCTGCCTCGCCTGCTTACCCCCGACCGGGTGGACGTGGTGCTTGCTTCCCCGGCTTCGCCGGTGTTGGCTTCGCCCCGGCTTGCCCTGCCGTGCCCGCCCCGGCTTGCCCTGCCGTGCCCGCCCCGCCAACCCCGAAGCTGGCCACGATCCGCTCGATGAGCCTGTCCCAGGCGACAGGGTCCGGTGCAGGAAGCCCCGAGCCCCTAAGGAGCAGGAGCCCGAGTCGCACTACCCGCGTGAGATGGAGAACGGCTTCGGGGTCGAGCTCCGGGTCGACGGTGCCATCGGCCACCGCCGTCTCGACGAGGGGCGTCACGGCGTCCCGCCACTGTCGGGTCGCATCGGCGAGCGCCTCGCTGACCTCGGGATCTCGCCGAGCGGTGACCAGTGCCTCGAGGAGGAGCGCCTCGCCGTCGGTGAGCGGTCCGGCTGGACGGGTCGCCCGAGCTCGCAGGAGGTCGGCCACCCGGTTGCCTTCAGGCGGGACGACGCGCGTCTGGGGGACAGAGCGGGTAAGGATCGCCTGGCGGAGGAGCTCGTGCTTCGAGCGGAACCGGCCGTAGACGGCCCCGGTCGACAGACCGGCCTCCGACACCACCTCGGCCAGTCGAGTCCCGTCGTAGCCCCGTCGCGCCACGACGCGGGACGCCGCGTCGAGGAGCGCTTCGCGCAGGTCGTCGTTCTCCTCGTCGCCTGCCGGCTCGAGCCGCTGGGCGGCCGGTTCGATCCCCACGACTCCACGAATAACAGTTATTCGCGGTGCTCGCAAGGAGCGATGGCGCTGGCACGCTCCGACGCAAGGTGCACCGCGGTTCGCCGCCGTTCTAGCCAGTTCCGGCCCGTGCCCGCTGGTCCGTGGCAGGATCGTTCGCAAGACGGCGATCGGGCTGCTCGCCCGGGCCGATCCGGCACTGGACCGGGGTCTCCGACCAGGAGCACCCCGCCGGGGTGTAGACCGTGCCGAGTGCACGGGGGCAAGGAGGGCACCATGAACGAGTCCGCTGTCGTGGCCGAGCGCGTTGGCCAGCTCCTCGCCGAGCACGACCCGTCGAGCACCGACCCGGTCGTTTTCCGAGGCGCCCAGTACGACCTCGGGCTTGCCTGGGTCCACTTTCCCGAGGGGTGGGGTGGCCTCGGGGTCCGTCCTGACCTGCAGAAGGAGGTCGACCGTCGGCTGCGCGAGGCCGGCGCACCCGCGGTGACCGAGCGCCACTTCTTCGGCCTCACCATGGCCGGCCCCACCATCGTCACCCACGGTGACGACCAGCTGCGCGGCCGGCTGCTTCGGAGGATGTTCACCGGGGAGGACGCCTGGTGCCAGCTCTTCTCGGAGCCCGGCTCGGGCTCTGACCTTGCCAGCCTGTCCTGCAAGGCCGTGCGTGATGGCGACGAGTGGGTCATCACCGGCCAGAAGGTGTGGAACACGCTCGCCCACATCGCCGACCGCGGCATGCTCGTGACGCGCACCGACCCCGACAAGCCCAAGCACAAGGGGCTCACCTACTTCGCCCTCGACATGCACGCACCGGGCGTCGAGGTGCGCCCCCTCCGCCAGATGACCGGCCAGGCGGAGTTCAACGAGGTGTACTTGACCGAGGTCCGTGTCCCCGACAGTGACCGGGTCGGCGAGGTCGACGAGGGCTGGCGGGTGGCCATGACGACGCTCATGAACGAGCGCACGACCATCGGTGGCGGCGGGGCACCTCCGGCTCGCGGGTCGGGGGCCATCGCCGAGGCCGTCCGCATCTGGCACGAGGAAGCCCAGTCCAAGACCGCGGTCGCCAAGGACCAGCTGCTGCGGCGGTGGATCGAGGCCGAGGTGCTGCGCCTCACCAACATCCGGGCGTCACAGAACCGCCGGGCGGGAAACCCCGGGCCCGAAGGCTCGATCGCCAAGCTCATGTTCGCCGAGGTGAACGCCCGGATCTACGAGCTGTGCGTCGACCTGCTGGGCGCCCCCGCCCTCGTCGGCTACGACTACGAGATGCGCCGCTCGGCCAACCTCGGCCTGACGGGGCCTCCTGGGTCGTCGCGCACCATGTTCCTGCGCTCGCGGGCGAATTCGATCGAGGGTGGCACCTCCGAGATCCAGCGCAACATCATCGGCGAACGGGTCCTCGGCCTGCCTGGTGAGCCGCGGGTCGACAAGGACGTCGCCTGGTCGGCCGTGCCGCGGAGCTGAGAAACGGGCCGGTCCCCCGCCGCACCGGGGTGCTGCGGTCGCTGGCCGCTGGCCGCTGGCCGCTGGCCGCTGGCCACTGGTCGCTGGTCGCTGGTCGCTGGCCGCAGCGACCCCCGGCGGTCGCATCCTGGCGCGGGCGCGTGGAGTTGGCACCGGTGACGCGCGCTCTGTCGTCTAAGGTCCCGACCAGACGCGCGCGCTGCGTCGGCGTCGGAGTGCGTTCCTGCCGCCGACACCTCGAGCGACCCGAGGAGAGGTGTGAGAACGACGCCAGACACCAGCGCCACGCAGACCCCTGCTGGCCACGGCTCCTCAGTGGTCTTCCTCTTGGTGCCCGCTCTCTGGGTAGGCGAGCCCGAGCGATGAGCGGTACGACCACTGGCCAAGCAGGCAGTGGACCGAGTCCGCTCCCCGGGAAGGTCAGCGCCCCCGCAGGGGTTGACGAGCCCATGCTGGTCGAGGTCTTCTCTGATGTCGTCTGTCCCTGGTGCGCCATCGGCAAGCGCCGCTTCGAAGTAGCGCTCGCCCACTTCGAGCACGCAGGGGAGGTCGAGGTGGTGTTTCGGGCCTTCGAGCTGGACCCCCGTGCGCCCCGTGAGGTCGAGGGTGACTACGCCGAACGCCTGGCTCGCAAGTACGGGATGACTCGCGACCAGGCCCTGAACGCCAACGACCGGCTGACCGCCATGGCGGCCGCCGAGGGGCTCGACTTCCACTTCGAGCGGGTCCGGCCGGGGTGCACGTTCGACGCCCACCGACTGCTCCACCATGCCGGCCGTGTGGGCCCGGACGCGCAGGGTGCGCTGAAGGAGCGCCTCTTCGCTGCTTACTTCACCGAGGGCGAGGCCATCGGGCGACCCGAGGTACTTGCCGCCCTGGCCGCCGAGGCCGGGCTCGACGCCGACGAGTGCGCGGCGGTGCTTGCGAGCGACCGCTACGCGGCCGAGGTCCGGGCCGACGAGCAGGAAGCCCTCGACCTCGGCGTGACCGGGGTGCCGTTCTTCCTGGTGGACCGGAAGTTCGGCATCCCCGGTGCCCAGGATGCCGAGACGATCCTGGCCGTGCTGCGACGAGCGTGGGCGGCGGCCCACCCCGACGGGCCCGGCGATACCCCGGCAGTTGTCGCCGCTCCCGGCTCCCCGGTCGCCCACGGCAGCGTCGGCCAGGGAGATGCCTGCGAAGGCGACGTCTGTGCCGTGCCCGCTCCAGCCTCTTCCGACCATCCCGAGGGACCGTCGCTCCGGCCCGACGCCTCCGCCCGAGCCAGATGACCGCGCTCGCTGACCTGGTGCGGGAGATCCCCGACTACCCGTCGCCGGGGATCGTCTTCAAGGACATCACGCCAGTGCTCCAGAGCGCCCAGGCGCTGGCTGATGCCGTTGCCGCCTTGGGCGAGCCGTTCGTCGGACGAGTCGACGTCGTCGCCGCCATCGAAGCGCGCGGGTTCATCCTCGGAGCACCGGTAGCGGTGGCTCTGGGGGCCGGGTTCGTGCCGTTGCGCAAGGCGGGCAAGCTCCCGTTCGACACGCTGTCGGAGGGCTACACGCTCGAGTACGGCACCTCGGAGCTCGAGGTCCACGTGGATGCCTTGGAGCGCGGGCGGCGCGTGCTCGTCGTCGACGACGTGCTGGCCACGGGTGGTACCGCCGCCGCCGCCGCTCAGCTGGTCCGGCGTACCGGTGCCGACCTGGTGGGGATCGCCGTCCTGCTCGAGATCGCCGCGCTCCGCGGGCGCAGGCAGCTCGAGGGGGTGGACGTCCACGCCCTCCTGGCGGGCTGATCGGCCGGTCGTGCCCGCACCCACAGCGGGCAGAACGGGCTCGGCAGAACGGGCTCGGGTGGGGCGGTCACCCAGCTTTTGGCACGGGCACCCCGAGGGCACCGCACGCCGCGGCCAGCGTCGCCGACCGGACGACCGCCGGGTCCTCGTCGGGCTCGGCGTGCTCGAGGGCAGCATGGACGGCACCCAGGGCGGCCCGGACCCGGACCCGGTCCGTCGTGCCGGGAGCCTCGGCTCCGGCGAGGAGCCGGGCTAGGCGCTCGTAGAGGGGCATGGCGCCGGCAAGGGCAGGGGAGTGGCGCACGGCGGGGTCGGCGGAGAGGACTCGCACGAGGTCGGCGTGCCCGGCCACCAGGTCTACGTACCCGGCCAGCACCGAGCAGCGGACGGTCGGCTCGGTGACCGGCCCTACGTGCTCCACCAGGGCCTCGAGCTCGGACATGGCCGGGGCGACGATGGCGGCCAACAGGTCGTCCTTGGTCCGGAAGTGGTAGTAGAGCGCTGCCTTGGTGAACCCCAGGCGTTCCGAGATCTCGCGTGTCGTCGTCGCCGCGAAGCCGCGATCGGCGATCAGCTCGAGGGCCACCTCGACGATCCGCGCCCGGGTTGCCTCCCCTGTGTCCCGCTCCGACACCGCTCCGATGACCACGGCACCTCCTCGCCACACGTGCCAGCGTCGTCGGTCCGGTCGGCCTCCGGCGAGGCGTCCCGACGGTAGCACCTGACTTGACGGGCGACAAGCAAGCTCCTACGGTCGGCCCCTACCGGGCAGCAGCCGCCCGTCGTCGCCTGTCGCTCCGCCGCACGGTGGCGCGGCGCACCGTCTGGAGGGAGCCACCGTCGATGTTCGTGGGTCTGGGTCGCGGGGTCGTGAGGCACCCGTGGCGAGTGATCGGGTTGTGGGCGCTCGCTGCCGTCGTTGTGATCGGCCTGGCACCCAAGCTGGCCACCACCACCAACGAAGCCTCGTTCCTGCCGTCCCACTACCAGTCGGTGGAGGCGCAGCAATTGCAGAAGCGGGCCTTCCCGAAGGCGGCTGCGCCGGCGGCGATCGTGGTCGTCGAACGGGCCGACGGCCGGCCGCTCACCGCCGCCGACGCGGCCCGGGTGGACGCCATCGGCACAGCGCTGGCCGCCCGCCACCTCCCGACGATCGCCGCCGTGGAGAACGGTCCGACGTCGCCCAACCGATTGGTGCAGACCATCGGCATCGAGATGCCGAACGCTGCTGGCCAACTGAGCACCCGGCAAGTCGACGCCATCCGGACGCTGCGCTCCGACCTCGCAGTGCTCACGGCCGGCACCGGCCTGCGAGCCGGCGTGACGGGCACCGCCGCACAGTTCGTCGACCAGCAGAAGGCCGGGCAGCGCGCCAACAAGGTGGTCGCCGGGGCGACGATCGGGCTGATCCTGGTGCTGCTGCTCGTGATCTTCCGAAGCCCTGTCATCGCCCTGTTGCCGATCGTGGTGATCGGCGTCGTCTCGCAGATGGCCACCGGGCTGATCGCCTCGGCGAGCGAGGCGTTCGGCCTCCAGATCGACAGCACCGTGACGGCGATGCTCATCGTGGTGCTCTTCGGAGTGGGCACCGACTACGTCCTCTTCCTGCTCTTCCGCTACCGCGAACGACTCCGCACCGGCGAGGATGCCAAGGAGGCCATGGTCAGCGCGGTCGGGCGCGTCGGACCCGCCATCGCCACCGCGGCGGGCGCTGTCATCATCGCTTTCCTCGCTCTGACCCTGTCGAGCCTCAGCCTCTTCCGCTCGCTCGGGCCGGCTCTCGCCATCGCCGTGGCGACCACCCTCGTCGCCGGCCTGACCCTCGTGCCGGCAGTGGTCTCGTTGCTCGGGACGAAGGTCTTCTGGCCGTCGGCAGCGTGGAAGCGTGAGCCGGAGAGCGCACGCTTCGCCGCCCTCGGCGGTGCCCTCGGGCGACACCCCGGTCGGTTCGCCCTGGTGAGCGGCGGCGTGCTGCTGGTGCTGGCCGTGGGGGCCCTGGGGTTCCGGCCCACCTTCGACCTGAACTCGGGTTCGAGCACGCAGAGCCAGTCGGCCGTCTTCGACGCCGTGCTCCTGAAGGGCTTCCCTGCCGGTGCCACCGAGCCGACCGACGTCTTCCTCGAGTCGACGACCAACCGGCCACTCTCCCCGGGCTCCCTGGCCTCGTACCGCACCCGGCTTGCCGCCGTGCCTGGTGTCGCCGAGGTGGCTCCGCCTCAGGTCGCCGAGGGGCGGACCGTGGCGGACTTCGAGGTGGTCCTCGACCATCCCGGTCAGTCGAACGCCGCCATGGACACCGTGCGCGGTCCGCTCCAGCGGGCGGCCGACGCCACACCCCCCGGCAGTCGGGCGCTCATCGGGGGCATCACCTCCGTCTATGTCGACCTGCAGAAGGCCATGGACCACGACTACGCCGTCGTCTTCCCGGTGGCAGCCGCGCTCATCCTCGTCATCCTCGGGCTACTCCTACGCAGCGTCGTGGCGCCGTGGTACCTGATGGCAGCGGTAGGCCTGGGGTTTGCCGCCACGCTGGGTGCCGCCGTGGACGTCTTCGAGCACGTGGGCGGCAGCAGCGGGCTCACCTTCATCCTGCCGATCGTCATGTACCTCTTCGTGGTGGCGCTCGGCACCGACTACAACATCCTGATGGTGTCGCGCCTGCGCGAGGAGGCGGCCGAGGGGCGTGGCCCCCACGACGCCGCCGCTCTGGCGGTCCGCCACGCCGGGCCTACCATCGCCTCGGCCGGGCTCATCCTGGCGGGGACGTTCGCCTCCCTCATCCTGGCCGGGGGCTCCACGCTCAGCCAGATGGGCTTCGCCATCTCCTTCGGCATCGCGGCGGCCGCTTTCGTGATGGCGATGTTCCTCACACCTTCGGTAACGGCACTCGTCGGCGAGCGCGCCTGGTGGCCCGGGCACCGCCAGCGCACCGTCCCTCGCTCCGCGGGAGCGACACCCCTGCCGTCGTCAGATCCCGCGCGCGGCGGCGTGGTGGGAGCGGCGGAGGTTCCCTGAGGACGCCAACCGGCTTGCCGAGCCCACCCCAAGCGAGCCCTCGGGGGTCGTTACGACGCCGCCGGCCAGGGGGGAGCGGGCTCTGCGTGCGACGGCGGCTCGGCCAGCAGGTCGGAGAAGCGGTCGCGCAGCTCGGCGATGTCGTCGGGGTGCATCGAACGAGCCAGGTTGCGAGGACTGGCGGGGTCCCTGCGGCTCCGCACCAGGCGATGGGCGACGGAAGCCACCGCGACGACCCCGACGACGGCCCACTCGGCGGCGACGACGACGAGCGACAGGGCGGCGATGCCGAGCGCGATTGCTGTCAGCCATGCCATGGTGCACCTGTCCTCTCGCCGATCGGGCGTTCCGTGTCGGGCGGAGCGTCGAGCCACCCGGCGGCACCGCCGCTCGGACGTGGCCGTGGGAAACCCCGGGTGTCGATGCGGTGAGCGCACCGACCGCCTCGTCCCTCATGGCCCATCATCGACTGATCGTGTCGCCACCGGCAGCGTGAAAACCGTGGGATCTCGGGAGGGATTTCCGTGATTCCTCGCTCCCCGACCACCCCGACCAGGCATAAGGTGCCGGCGTGGGCTCGTGCGAGCCGTCGGTGGACGGACAGGTGCCGGAGGGGACGATCCGACTGGTCGTGGTCGACGACCACGCCCTGGTCCGGGAGGGCATCTGCGAGCTGCTCGCCCAGCACGACGACCTGGCCGTCGTCGGCGTGGCTGCCTCGGTCGCCGCCGCCGCCACCGTCCTTGCCACCGAGCAGCCGGACGTCGCGCTCGTCGACTTCCGGCTGCCTGACGGGAGCGGCCTCGACGTCCTCGACCGTGCCGGGCAAGACGACCTCGGCGTGCGCGTCCTGATCGTCAGCGCCTTCGACGACGCTGCCTACGTGACTGAGTCCGTGTCGCGGGGCGCGTCCGGTTACCTGCTCAAGACGGCGACCAGCGACGAACTGGCCGGCGCGGTGCGAGCGGTGGCCGCAGGCGCCGTCGTCCTCGACCACAGCCTGGTCCACCTGCTCGCCCATCCGGCGGTCGAGGCCGGCCCCCTGACGCCGGCCGGGTTCTCCGCTCGCGAGATGCAGGTCCTGACCTGTCTGGCGTCCGGGTGGACCAACCGGCACATCGCCGACCAGCTCGGGCTGAACGTACGCACCGTCGAGGGCTATGTGACCGAGCTCCTCTCCAAGCTGGGGGTCGCCTCCCGCACCGAGGCGGCGCTGTGGGCAGCTCATCACGGGGTCGTGCCAGCCTCGGGGTCGCCGTCGGGATGATCCGTCGTGCCCTGTGGGACGCGTGCCACCCTCCGCTCCGAGACGTCCGCTTCTGGGTGGTCCAGGTCCTCGTGGTCGTCATCGCCGGGATGCACCTGGTAGTGGACCAGGCCGGGCTGTTGCGCACAACGCCCTTTCCGGCCTCCGAGACGGTGGGTCTTCTCCTCGTCCCCGTCGCCTACGCCGCAGCGGCGTTCGGCCTCGGCCCGTCGGTGGCCACCGCACTGTGGGCGTGGGTGGTGTGGACGCCCGACCTGATGCTGCCTGGCGACCGGGGTCAACCGTATGCCGACCTCGTTGAGCTGACGCTGATCACGGCGGTTGCCGTCCTCGTCGGGTTCCGCATCGAGCGGGAGCGGACCGCCCGTGCCGCCGCCGAGCGGGCGGACGCTGACCACCAGGCAGCCGAACATCGCTACCGAAGCCTGCTGGACGCCCACGTGTCGCCCACCCTGGTGGTCGACGAGACCGGCACCATCGTCCTGGCCAACCCCGCTGCTCGGTCGCTCTTCGGCGACGGGGTGACCGGCAGGCTCGTCGCCACGTTGGGCATCGAGGTCGACGGATGGGCACGAGGCGAACCGACAGCGGTCCCCGCGTCGGGTAGTGCCGGGCATCGACTGGTGGTGGGCGTGGGGGACAGCGCTCGTGAGCTGCGAGTCGAGTCCACCGTGGTGACCGGTCTCGGCTCCCCCGGTCTCGAGGCCGTCCAGGTCGTGCTGCACGACGTGACCTCCGAGACCCGCGAGGGGCGGGATGCCCGCGCCTATGCCAGCGACCTCGTCGAGGTGCAGGAGGAAGAGCGCCGTCGGATCTCCCAGGAGCTCCACGACGAGCCGGTCCAGCGGTTGGTCCGCCTGAACCAACGTCTGCTCGCTGCCGAAGAAGCTGCCAGGGGGAGCACAAGCACCGTGGTCGGCGTGTCGGCGTCGATCCGCACCGCCCGGAGCGAAGCATTGGAGGTGATCGCCGAGCTCCGGGCGCTTGCCCGTGGGCTGCGGCCGCCGGTCCTCGACGACCTCGGCCTGGTCGCTGCCGTCCAGGCCTTCCTCGACGAGCCGGGCGGGACGACGCCCCGTTCCCTCGTCGTGGACGGCACGCCGCGTCGGCTGACCTCGGCGATCGAGCTGGCCATCTTCCGGATCGTGCAGGAGTCGGTCCGCAACGCCGAGCGCCACTCGGGGGCAACCAAGGTCGACGTCACGATGAGCTTCACGCCGGACGCGTGCCGAGTGACCGTCGCCGACGACGGCTCCGGCTTCGCTGTCGACGCGCCTCGAGGCCTCGGCCTGCTTGGTATGGAAGAGCGGGCCGAGGCGGTCGGTGCTCGGTTGGAGGTGGGCCCCGGCCCCCAGGGGGGGACCACCGTCACTGTCTCCGTGGCCCGGTCCGTCTCGGGGTCCTGAACCTCCCGCTGCGGGGCCACCGCTCGGCCCCGGCTCGAGTCGACCTCGCGGCGCTTAGGCGCACGTACCGAGGAATTACGGGTGTCGACCACGGTGGTAGCTCGCTGCACGGCCGGCCGCCCCTTGCGCACAATCGCTGAAGGTACCGGTCGACCACGTAGAGGGCCCGGACCACTGCAGCGTGACGCGTCGGACGACGCGCCGAGCCAAGGAGGTTGTGCGCCATGGAGACGACGAGTGAGGGACACACCGCGGTGACCCCGGCCGACCGCCGACCGCGTCGAGCCCGGCGTTGGACTGTGCTCGGGGCCGGCGTGCTGGCCGCGGCCGGGCTGCTGAGCGCTTGCTCGAGCACCAGTAGCGCCAGCGGCACCAAGGCAGCCCCGTCGACGGCGCCGGTCACCGTGCACCTGGCCTCCGTCATCCTCACGGGCGGCATGACGTCGAACCCCGGCTGGCCCATCTACCAGCCGTCGAGCTTCACCGTTCCCAAGGGAGCGACGGTCGACATGACCATCTACAACTACGACACCGGCACGGCACCGCTGCCCTCGAGCACAGCCATGTACGCCAAGGCCACCGGGGTGAGCGGCCTCACCGAGGGCGGACAGCCCGTCACGTCGCTGACGGCAGCCCAGGTGTCCCACACGTGGACCGTCCCGCAGCTCGGGATCAACGTGCCCATCAGCGCGGCACCGTCGGCGACGAGCGGGGCGAAGCAGCCGCTGGTCGTCACCTTCACCTTTACGGCGAGCAAGGCCGGCACGTTCACGTGGAAGTGCATGGCTCCCTGCGGGAGCGGCGCCGACGGCATGAGCGGAGCCATGGCGACCATGGGTGCCATGGAGGGCCAGCTCACGGTGGCGTGAGCGACCGCGGAACCGGTAGCGACCAGCGGCCATGACGACAGAGCTCGGTAGGCGAAGGAGGACGAAGGGCATGGAACCGGAACGGTACGAGGCAACCGAAGGTCAGCCGGCAGGGGAGGACCCTGCCGGCTGGCGGACCGGCCGGGTGACCAACAGGAGCGGCGGCGCCAGGTGGCGTCGCCCCCTCGCCCGCCGGGCTGCCGTGCTCGGGGCCGGGGTCGCCCTCGCCGTCTCCCTTGCCGCCTGCTCGTCGTCTACCGGTGCCGCTGGCAGCGGGTCGACCCGGAACGGGCTCGAGACGAGCTCGGTGGTCGTCCACCGGACGCTGGTCATCCAGACGGGCAAGATGGACGGTCGGCCCGGTTGGCCGCGTTATGTGCCCGACGGCTTCACCGCTCCGGCCGGAGCGACGGTCGTTCTCACCATCGTCAACCACGACGACGGCACCGCACCCCTTCCCCCGGCGTCGCCGTGGGGGCAGGTGTGGGGCGCCGATGCCACCTTCGGGGAGACCACCGGGGGCACCGAACTGGTCGACGGGCAGCCCGTGCACGCCGTGCCCAACGACGAGGTGTCCCACACCTTCACCATCCCCGGGTTGCTGGTCAACGTGCCGGTGCCCGCGGCGTCCTCGAGCGCCCACCCCGTCACCGTCACCTTCACGTTCCGCGTGACAAAGAAGGGGACGTTCCACTGGCTGTGCACGGCTCCGTGCGGGAGCGGTGCGACGGGGATGGGGGGAGCGATGAACACCAACGCCTGGATGGAAGGGTACGTCACGTTCACCTGAGCAGGCCCGGTCGCACCAGGGCCCGCAACGAGGCCCTCGGTGTAGTCGGTACGACGTGAGACCCGGTACGACGTGAGACACGAGGGAGAACCAAAGTGAGCTGGTTGATCGATCTGGACCCGGGCGAGCCGGGAGAGCACGGCGTTTCTGCTGGGGCGCCGCCGCTCGGAGCGTGTAGCGCCGGATCGTCGTGCGCCGCAGGATCGCCCCTTGCGGGTGGTACGTGCCTCGTCCCCGAGGGTGGCGACGATGGTGACGACGACTCGTCGGTCTCCCGCCGGTCGTTCCTGCGCTTGCTCGGACTGGGAGCCGGTGCGGCCGTCGCCGGCACGGGAGTCGGACTCGTCACCTACCGCGAGTACGCGGCGGCAGCGACGACGAACGGCACCACCAAGGGCGGCATGGTGAGCGGAGGGGCGGCTGCCTCGATGGCCGACCAGGCGTCGCCGCCCGACCACCAGTGGGCAATGGTCATCGACCTGCGCAGCTGCAACGGGTGCAAGTCGTGCACGGCAGCGTGCCAGAAGGCCCACGACCTGACCCCCGACCAGACGTGGATCGACGTCTTCACCATGACCAGCAGCACGGGCAAGCAGTACCCGTTCCCCCGACCGTGCATGCAGTGCGAGAACCCGCCGTGCCTCCACGTCTGCCCGGTGCACGCCACCTTCCGCCAGGACCAGGGCGTGGTGCTGGTCAACCAGACCCGGTGCATCGGCTGCCGGATGTGCATGGCTGCCTGCCCGTACCAAGCCCGGTACTTCAACTGGAACGCCGGGACCGTCTATCCGAAGACCGGACAGCAGGCCGACGCCGAGTTCCCGGTGCCCCAGCGTCTCGGGACGGTCGGTAAGTGCACGTTCTGCGTCGGCAACCTCAACAACGGGCTGATGAGCGAGTGCGCGGCCGGCTGTCCGATGGGGGCCATCTACAACGCCGACATCATCACCGACGTGGCGGTCAACTCGATGGGCAACACCGTGAAGCTGTCCACGTTCCTCGACGAGAACGACGCCGTCACCTTCAAGCCCTCGCAGAACACCCACCCGAGGGTCTGGTACATCCTCGGCCACGGTCAGGACCTGGACGCGGACGCCGGCCAGGACACCCCGGGCGCTTCGAGCTGACGGGGGTGACGGTGATGAACGGCAACGGTCGATCGGCGGACGACGGCAAGGCACAGGGACGGACAGGAACGAACAGGAACGCGGAGGCGACAGTGAGCGAGACGCAGCAGGGAGTCGAGGCGGTGCCCGGCCACGCGGGACACAGTGTCGACCCGCAGTGGTCGCGAGACGTGCGCGCCGCCGCCATGCGGCCGATGCTCGAGCGGCCGAGCGGGGTGTGGAAAGCAGCCGTAGCGGTGCTCTCGCTGGTGGTGCTGGCGGGTTTTGCCGCCTGGGGCTACCAGCTCAAGCATGGCCTCGGGTCGGCCGGCTATAACGACCAGGCGTTCTGGGCCGTCTACCTGGTCGACGTCATCACGTTCATCGGGGTCAGTTACGGGGGCGCGGTCATCTCGGCGATCCTGCGGCTGACCGGCCAGAGCTGGAGGGCCCCGCTCACCCGGCTGGCCGAGGGGATGGCGCTCGTGACCGTGCTCATCGGCGGGGCCTTCATCTTCCCCCATCTGGGTCGCCCCGAGCGCTTCCTCAACATCGTGGCCTACCCCAACATGTCCTCGCCGCTCGTGTGGGACTTCTTGGCCATTGCCACCTACAGCGTGGCCACCATGATCTTCTTCTACCTGCCGCTCATCCCCGACCTCGCCATCGTGCAGCGGACGCTGGGCTCGGCCGAGGGGGGCGTGCGCCACGCCGTCTACCGCTTCCTCTCCTTCGGCTGGCTCGGCAGCCCCCGGCAGCGCCGGTTGCTGCACGGCGCACTCGGCATCGTGGCGCTGCTCATTGTCCCACTCGCCGTCTCCGTCCACTCGGTGCTGTCGTGGGCGTTCGCCGTCACGAGTCGTCCCGGTTGGTCCGAGACGGTGTTCCCGCCGTACTTCGTCGTGGCTGCCCTCTACTCGGGGACGGCACTGGTGATCGTGACGGCGTCCGCCTTCCGCAAGGGCTACCGGCTCCAGCGGTTCATCACCCAGCGGCACTTCGTGCGCCTGGGCTACCTGATGGCCGCCCTCGGCTTGGTCTACGCCTACCTCACCTTCGCCGACCTGCTCACTGACGGGTACACCGGTATCACGAGCGGCTGGATCCGTCAGACGGTGGTGGGTGCCTACGCCCCCGCGTTCTGGTTCTACGTGGTGGCCGGCGAGGTCCTGCCCATCGTGCTGGTGGCCATGAAGCGGACGAGGACCGTGGGGGGCATGACGGTCGCCAGCATCGGCGTGGTCATCTCGTTGTGGATCAAGCGACTGGTGATCGTGCTCCCTCCCGTCACGCAGCCGCTCATCGCCGGCAAGTGGGGCTCGTACCACTTCACCTGGGTGTCGATCACCATCACGCTCGCCGGAACGGCTGCCATTCCGCTACTCCTCATGCTCCTCTTCCGGTTCGTCCCCGTGCTGTCCATCGACGAGATGGAGGAGGCCGGCCCGATCGGATCCTTCGAGCAGGTCTCGACCGAGACGGAGAGGGCGCTTGCCGAAGGGACCATCGGCACCGGGGTGCGCGAGCCGGTTGGCGCCCTGGCGGCCACCGACGTGCGAGCCAATGCCCATTCGCAGCGGCGCTGGTCGCTTCGCCGTCCGCGAGGCGCCACGCTCGCTCTTGTAGTCGGTGCGCTCGCCCTGGGCACGGCAGCGGCAGTCGGCGTGGGTGTCGGTGCGAAGCCCGCCGGTGCGGCCACCCTCACGCCGGCTGCCACGCCGGCTGCCACGCCGGCCGCCACGCCGGCCGCCACGCCGGTGACGCTGGCCGTAGCGCCGGTGACGGCCGGCAAGGCAACGCTCGAGCTCCGGGCCACCGTCGGTACGCCCATGGCACCGGTAGCGGCGGGCACCGTCACCTTCTTCGTGGTGCCCCACGAGTTCGCCGGGAGCGGGCTCATGCAGATCGGCACGGCCTCCACCGACGCCCAGGGCGTCGCCAGCGTCGACTACGTGCCGACCTGGACGGGCGCGGAGCAGTTCGTGGCCCACGTCGCCGGTCCGAACGGCTCGGTAGCCGCCGCCACGACGGCCACCTACGACGTGACCGTCGATCCGCCCGGGCTGCCCAAGAGCATCTACGAGTACCAGCGCCCGTTGTCCACCACCGGCCACTGGCTGGTCGTCACCTTGCTCACCATCGTGGCGATCATCTGGGTGCTGTTGCTCGGCAGCCTGACCCTGGTGGTGGTCCGGATGCCGAGGCTGGGCCGACAGTGAGGACGGGCAAGGTTCGGACGACGACGCCGACGGTCGGACGTGAAGGGAGAGATCGGACCATGGAGAGAGCGACAGCACGCCGATTGGCGATGGCCGGTCGAGAGCAGGGCGGCACTCAGACGGACGGCAGCGCAGTGGTGCGGGCACAAGCGGGCCGGTCGCGGCTGGCCAGGCGCGGTATCGCTGCGGCCGTGCTCGGCGCCGGCGCGGTCGTGCTGGCCGCATGTGGCAGTAGCCCCAGCGCGACCTCGACCGGGCCCCGGGTGACCGGCAACGCTCCGTGGATGATGCAACAGACGGCGGCTTCCCATGGCTCGTCGGGGTCGGGGGCCGCCTCCAGCGAGACGGTCAAGCTGCAGATCAAAGACGTCACCACCCCGGAAGGCTCGGAGCCGGCCTACGTCGGGTCTGGCGGGGTCGGAGCCGCGGTGCTCTTCACTGCCAAGGTCGGCGAGAAGGTCACCGTCGTCGTGACCGACCACGACGTCATGCCCCACACCTTCACGTCCCCCGACTTGGGCGTCGACGCCGACATCTCTCCTGGGTCGAGCACCACCTTCACCTTCACGCCGACGGCGGCAGGAACGTACACCTGGTACTGCTCGGTCCCCTGCGGTGACTGGGTGATGAGCCACGTGGGCTACATGAAGGGCTCGGTGACGGTCACGTCGTGACCAACGGGACAGACGCGAGATGACGCCAGGAGCAGAAGACGAGCTGCGCGATGCGGGCTGAGACGGGGCAGGTCGGGGTGGCCCGACCAAGTGCTGGGATCGCTCGGGCCGGCGGGCCAACGGCGAGGGCTCAGGCCGACAGGAGCCAGGCCGACAGGAGCCAGGCCGACAGGAGCCAGACCGACAGGAGCCAGACCGACAGGAGCCAGGCCGACAGGCGTCGCAATGACGGAGCTTCCCTCTGGA
The DNA here is from genome assembly GCA_021798955.1 of Actinomycetes bacterium. Taxonomy (GTDB): domain Bacteria; phylum Actinomycetota; class Acidimicrobiia; order Acidimicrobiales; family RAAP-2; genus JAJZJT01. The sequence goes on along the minus strand of JAJZBK010000012.1, from coordinate 4,284 downwards.
GGCGCCGGCCGTCGCTTCGCCTGGTCACGGTCGTGCTGGGGGCGATCTGGTTCGTCGACGGCTTGTTGCAGCTGCAGCCCTCCATGTTCACGACGTCGTTTGCCACGGGCACCCTGGCCGGGGCGGCTCAGGGCCAGCCGTGGTGGGTGTACCACAGCGTGACCCACGTCGCCCACGACCTGTTGCCTCACATCGCCCAGTGGAACGTCGTCTTCGCCTTGGTGCAGTTGACCATCGGTGCGTGCCTGGTGGCCAACCGGGCGTTGAAGCCGGCCCTGGCCGCGTCGGTCGCCTGGTCGTTCGGGGTGTGGTGGTTTGGCGAGGCGTTCGGTGGGATCTTCAGCGGGAACGCCAGCTTGGTCACGGGGGCGCCAGGTGCAGTGTTCCTCTACGGCCTGCTCGCCCTCATGGCCTGGCCCCGTCGTCCTTCCTCCGAGGTCGGCTCAGCACCGCTGGCCGCGGCCGAAGGTGCGGTCGGTGCACGGTGGGGTCGGTTGTCGTGGGCAGTCCTGTGGGTCGGTAGCGCCGTCCTCCAGGTGCTGCCGAGCAACCGGTCCGACGCGTCGATCAGTTCGGCGCTCCGGGCCGGCGCTAGCGGCGAGCCCCACGTGCTCTCCGCCTTGACGCTGGCTGCCGCCCGCCTGGTCGGTTCGCATGGGAGCGGAGTGGCCATCGCCCTGGCGGCCGTCGAGGTGGTCGTCGGGCTCGGCATCTTCACGTCACGGCCCAACCTGGCGCTGGCCGCGGGCATCGGGCTCTCGCTCGTCTTCTGGGTGGTGGGCCAGCAGCTTGGTGGGATCCTGACCGGGAGCGGCACCGATCCGAACGCCGGACCACTCTTCGTCGTCTTGGCCCTGACGGTGTGGAAGGGCGTGCCGAAAGGGGTGCCTGCTCGGGCACGAGGCGCCGCCCACACCACCGCCAAGGGTCGGGACGGAACCGTGGGCGTCGGTGCTGCTGCGTAGAGGGAGTGGCTGGCTCCCTGGCAGGAGCGAGCCTGGGCGGCTGGGTGTCGTGGCGATCCTGATGGCGGCGGGGTCGCAAGGATCCTGACGGTGCCAGGTCGGGTCAAGTGCCCCGGGGTGGCGGACCCGACCTGACCGGCATGCCGGCGGTCGGCGCGCCGGTAGCTGGCACGTCGACATCGGCGGGCTGGCACGGTTCGGTCTCCCCCGTGGTCCCGGCCGGGCGCAACGGGACCGTCGCCGTGACTCGGGTGTGCCCGTCGGGCGATGAGTCGATGACCAACGTGCCGCCGAGCAGCCCGGCGCGCTCGCGCATTCCCTGTACGCCGAGGTGGGCATGGTCGGACGAGACGGTGGGGTCGAAGCCGGTCCCGTCGTTCTCCACGGTGAGGAGGACGAGCGACTCTTCGAAGGAGAGCGAGACCTCGACCCGGGTGGGCGAGGCGTGCTCGAGCGCGTTGTGGAGTGCCTCCTGGGCGATGCGGTAGAGGCCGAGCTCGCACTCGGAAACGAGGCGCTGCTCGACCCCGACCTTGGTGAAGTCGAGGCGAAGAGCGGTGTCGACACCGTCCTCCTCTTCGGCGACCAGGCCTTGGAGGGCGGCGGCGAGGCCGAGCCGGTCGAGGGCCGGCGGGCGCAGGCCCTGGGCGAGGTCCCGCAGGCGCCGGGCCGTGTCGAGCAGCTCGGCGTGGGCCGCAGCGAGCCGTTCGGCCATGTCGGGCGCGACGCCCTCGTGCACGGCGACGAGCTCGAGCCGACGGGCTACGTGCACCAGGCTCTGGAGCGGGTCGTCGTGCAGCTCGCGAGCCAGGCGAGCGCGTTCTTCCTCCTGGGCACCGAGGAGTGCTGCCGCGTACGCCTGGACGTCGCGCCAAGCTCGCCGTTCGGCGGTGACGTCTTGGAGCAAGACCTGGAACTGAGCGTCTTCGCCTCCGGTCGACACGCTGCTCAGGTAGCGGAACTCGGCCGGCTTTCCATCCACGGTCAGCTCGACTCGCCCGGAGCTCGGCGCGCTGGCGAGCGCCGCCGCGCTCAGCCCGAGAAGGCTCTGCACGGTTCCTTCGAGCACGGCGCTGCCGAAGACGGGCCAAGCGGCCGGGTTGGCGTCGAGCACATGGCCGGCCGCGTCGAAGAGGAGGATCGGGGCTCGAGTGGCGGCAACAAGGTGCCGGTACCGGGCTTCCGTGGCGCGACGCCGAGCCTGGGCTTCGGCGGCCAGCGAACGGGCCATCCCCTCCCGTTCGATCCGCTGACCGACGATGACGGCAACGGTGTCGACGAGGATGAGGCTCACCAGATCGGAGGCAGGGTCGCCACGGTGGTGGGGGGTAACGAGGTCGGGGATCCACAGCACGGAGGCCCACAGCGCGGTCGCCGCCGAGCCGTGGAGGCCGAACCGCAGGGCGGCATAGATGACGGGTACGAACAGGGCGGCCACCGGCACGCTGGCGAGCGCCGGGGAGTCGACGATGCTCGTGTGGTCGAGGATGAGATGGATGATGGTGAGCGCGACCACGCTTGCCTGCACCGCCCAGAACGCCGGGGTGGCAATCGGTGGGTGCAGGGCCCGGCGGAGCACGTCGCCGACGGGGATCCGGGCCAGCGTCGCGCCCCATCCCGAGGTGTCGCCGACGGCGGGGCTCCCAACGGGAGACCCCTCGACGCCGGGTCGGCCGGTGCCGGTGCTGGCGCCCGGTCCTCGTTGGCCACGGGGGTTGCCGGCCGTTCCCCGGTTGCCCTGGCGGTCATCGGCTCGTGATGCGTCGTTGCGTATGGCGGTCGGGTCGGGGTCGGTGGTGCTCACCGGCGGGGAGGAGTGGCCAGGCGAGGTCCGTTGCCGACGATCCGCTGTTCGTGTGCTCGCAGGGCCGCCTCGGTGCGGGAGCTCGCACCCAGCTTGGCCAAGATATTGCTGACGTAGCCCTCGACCGTGCGGATCCCCAGGCCCAGTTCGGCGGCGATCTCCTTGTTGGCAGCGCCTCGGGCGACCAGTGAGAGGACCTCGACCTCCCTCGGCGTCAGGGAGACCACTGGCTCGCGTTCGTCGCGCCACCTTCGCTGGAGGCGCTGAGCCACCTCACGGTCGAGCACCGTGGTGCCTTTCGAGACGGTCACGATCGCCTCGGCGAGCTCGGTCCGGTTGGCGGTCTTGAGCAAGTAGCCGGCCGCCGAGGCGTCGAGAGCTGCCGAGATGTACGCGTAGTCCGAGTACGCGCTCACCACCAGGCAGCGCGTGGTGGGGGCCCGTTCGGCGGCTGCCTGCAAGACGGCGATGCCACCGTCGCCGGGCAGCTCGAGGTCGACAAGCGCGACTTGGGGCTGAAGGGTGGCGAGCATCTCGATCGCCGAATCGGTGTCGTCTGCCTCGCCGATGACGCGCAGCCTCCGCTCGGACTCGACCAGCTCGCGCAGGCCGGCGCGCACGAGGGCGTGGTCTTCCACGATGCCGACGGTGATCGTCGGTTGGTCGTCGTCGGAGGAGTGCGGCGGTCCGTCGATGCGGGTCACGGTACGCCAAGTCTACGCCCCGCCTCCCGAGCGAACCGTGGCCGGTGGCGTCGCCGCTGGTGCCCGAACCCGGGCGGGGCGACGTGGTGTGCGGGTCGACGTGGTGTGCGGGGCGACGTGGTGTGCGGGGCGACGTGGTGTGCGGGTCGACGTGGTGTGCGGGTCGACGTGGTGTGCGGGGCGACGTGGTGTGCGGGGCGACGTGGTGTGCGGGGCGACGTGGTGTGCGGGGCGACGTGGTGTGCGGGTCGACGTGGTGTGCGGGTCGACGTGGTGTGCGGGGCGACGTGGTGTGCGGGGCGACGTGGTGTGCGGGGCGACGTGGTGTGCGGGGCGACGTGGTGTGCGACGACCCAGGCGCTCCAGCCCAATTGAGGCTCTCCTGCTTGATCCGTGGGTCGTTCACGCAGCTGCTCGGCCCGGCAGTGGCGGGCAGTAACCACCCCGATCGAGCAGGGCGAGAGCGATCAGGTGCTCGGGCTTGGCGAACCCCAAGGCCATGCGGTGGAGGACCCGGAGCTTCGTGTTGGTCGACTCGACCAAGGCGTTGCTCAGGTTGTTGAGCATGGCCGCCTCGATCCCCTTGATGTTCCGCTTGATCTTCAGGCCAAGCTCGACGAAGGCGGGGATCCGGCCGATCACCTTCACCCGTCGGCGCGTCTCGCCGAAGGTCCGCTCGATTAACGGCTCTTCGCGTTGAGGCGTGGGGCGGTGCCAGACCGGTGACCCGCCCATAGGCATCCACCACCAGGGCCCCGTGCCCCCCGATCCTTGCGGTTAGAGACCAGCGAGAACGGAGGACACAGGGCAT
>JAJZBK010000051.1 GCA_021798955.1 Actinomycetes bacterium | reverse complement strand
CTCGAGGCGGCGACCATCGCTTGGAACACCATCGAAGCCGCCGTCGCGGTCGTCAGCGGTCTCTTGGCCGGGTCGGTGGTGCTCACCGGCTTCGGGTTGGACTCTGGCATCGAGGTCGTCTCCGCCGTGCTCGTGCTCCACCGGCTGCGAACCGCCGGTCACGGCGAGGCGAACGAGGCACGAGAACGGCGAGCCCTTCGAGCGATCGGGGTCACCTTCTTCGCCCTCGCCGTCTACCTGACCGCCGACGGCGTCCACAGCCTGCTCACCACCAGCCGGCCCGACACCAGCCCAGCCGGCATCGCCATCAGCGCCGCCGCGCTCGTCGTCATGCCGGTCCTCGCCCGATCCAAGCGGGCCACCGGCCGCCGCATCGACGGTCCCCTCGGCGCCCTCGTGCTCGCCGACGCCGCCGAGACCCGGCTCTGCGCTCTGCTCGCCGTCGCCACCCTCGGAGGTCTGCTCGCCTACGACCTCGCCGGCTGGTGGTGGGCCGACCCGGCTGCCGGCTTTGTCGTCGTCTACTTCGCCCTGCGCGAAGGCCTTGAGGCCTGGAGAGGCGAACTCTGCGACGACTGATCCCCCCTCGCCAGCTGACCCGCGATCGCCGACTACGACGCCCTCCGGTCGGACCGCCTTCATCACCGAGAGCGCGTCACCGCGTCAACCGACACCACGCCGGCCCTCTCAAGAGCCGAATACCGCACGATCGAATAACTGCTCTGCACCAGTACGGTGGGCAAGGCCCTCGGCCGCTCCCCGGGCGCGGTGGCCAATGCTCTCCAGCGACTTCAGGTCGATGGGCGGGCCCGGCTGGTGAGCCAAGCGCCACGTAGGTACCGGCTCGCCGACGACTGAGCGACCGGACCCGGCATCTCGCTCGGTCCGCCACCGCCGGGCCGACCGCACGCCCCAACTGCCGGCTTCGCGGCTTCTCCACGGGGCTACTCCACGGCTACTGCACTTCTGTAGTAGCCGTGGAGCTGGGACCTCGACCCCCGGTCACCGCTGGTCGCGCGCTGACGTCCGAGAAAAATCTTCGGCCGGTTGCGCGCTCAGCCCCGCGGCGGCACAGACCGTGGCGCGGCGAGGTGTGTAGTAGCGCCGACGTGGGGTGATGCCCGCTGGCCCGTCCCACTACCCGAGCGCTGCTCCACGTCTGTAGTAGCCGCGATGTCGCCGGCCAAGGCCCGATCTGTAGCAATCGTGGAGTAGCCCGCCGGGCTTGATGACAGCTCTACCCGCCTACCGGAAGGAGCTGCCCATGACCGGCGATCTGACTCACCCCGGCCCGTTCGACACCCTGGAGGAGGTCTTCGGGGTCCTCTGTGCCGGACCCTCCCCACTCGCCCTCAAAGCCGGGGTGGTGCCCACGCTCCCGCGCCGAGACCTCCCCCTCGACGAGGTGCGGGCGATCTTGTTGCACCCCTCCACCTCCCACCGCACCCGCGACGCCGCCCTCGGGATCCTCCTCGGCCGGGCCCGCGCCGAGGGCGGCCGGTGGACGGTGGGGTTGGCCGGAGTCTTGCTGTTCGGGTTGCGCCGGGCCACCTCGCTGTTCTGCGAGATGTGCCCGGACCAGGTCGACGACATCGAGGCCGAAGCTCTGACTGGGCTCATCGCCGGGATCGAGCGGACCGACCCGGACATGCGTCGCCTGGCCGCCCGGCTCGTCTGGTTGGCCCGAAACCGGGCCAAGCGGCTCGTCGCCCGCGAGCTGGCCGAAGTGGCCCGCCGCGACCACGAACCGATGGGCGATCCGCCGGCCCGCCCCTATGGCCATCCTGACCTGGTGTTGGTCCAGGCGGTGCGAGAAGGGGTGCTGTGTGCCGACGACGCCGCGCTGATCGGCGACACCCGGCTCGGCCTGATGACCGTTCCGGAGGCCGCCCGAGCGCTCGGGATCGAGGTGAAGACCGCCTACAAGCGGCGTGATCGGTGTGAGGCCGCCTTGGTGGCCTGGCTCACGGGACCCGACTACGAGGCGGGGTTTGTCGAAAATCGGGGGGTTTCCCCTTATTTGGACGGTGGGGGTCGCCCCCGACAGGGCCGAGCACACGACCGGCCGTCGGCGGCGTACCAACCGCCATCACCCACGAGGAGGTGACCCGTGCCCTTTCCGGTCCGCTCGGCCCGTCGGGGTCGACCCCGACACCATCACCATCAGCGCAGCGCCCCGCTGCCCGACGCCAAGGAGGATCCCACGACCTATCCCACCCAAGCACCCCGTCTTGACCCTGCACCACCGCCCGCCCGCTCACCATCGGCTCACCGGTTGCGCCGCCTGGGTTACTCCCTGCCCGCCGTCGTGATGATGGTCGCCGGCCTGGCCATCCTGTTTGCTCCGCCGGCGTCGGCCGAGGTGATCGGGGCGGCGACGAGCCTGTCCGGGCTCATCAGCAACCTCACCGGCTGGCTGGTCGGCCTGCTGGCCGGGTTGGCCACCCTGTTCCTGACCATCGGGGGGGTGCGCTATCTGGCGGCCGGCGGCGACCCGGGCCAGGTCGAAAAGGCAAAGACCGCCCTCAAGTCGGCGGCCGTCGGCTACGCGCTGGCCGCCTTGGCCCCGCTGCTGGTGTCGATCCTGGCCTCGCTGGTCGCATGACCCGCCGGCCGAGGACACCCGGCGTTCGGCGTTGGCTGCTTGGGGTCATAGCGGTCCCGGTGCTGTTCGGCGTGCTCGGACTGCTCGCCCACCCGGCAGAGGCCAGCTCGACCACGAGGAGCGCCGCCGCCACGAGCACGACGAGCACGACGACGCTGAGTGGTTCACTACCGCTGAGTGGCTCGATACCACAGCCCCAGCCGATCCAGGTCGGCCCAGGCGGGACCACGACCCCGACCACGCCGGCATCGGGCAGCGGCGGGCAGGTGTCGGGCGGCAGCCAGCCCTCGCCGGGGCTGTTCGACATCA